>JBAXYD010000004.1:0-120597 GCA_037127635.1 Betaproteobacteria bacterium
TACGGCCTCCAGGGCCAGACCGCCGTCCAGGGCGTGGTCACCCAGGTCGGCACCTTCGGCACGCTCACGCTCGACACCGCCACCGGCGCCTACAGCTACGCCAAGAACACCGCCACCATCGAGGCGCTGGACGCCACCGAGTCCGGCACCGACTCCTTCACCTTCACCGTCACCGACGGCGACAACGCCCTGGTCACCCAGACCTACACCGTCAACGTCACGGGCGCCGAGGACGCGCCCGTGCTCGGCGGCACGGTCGTGGGCACCGTGACCGAGGACGGCACCCTGACCGCCTCCGGCACCCTGACCATCTCCGACGCCGACACCACCGACAACCCGGTCAGCTTTGCCAACGTCAGCGCCACGCCCAGCACCTACGGCTCCTTCAGCCTGACCAACGGCGCCTGGACCTACTCGCTGAACAACGCCTCCGTCCAGAGCCTGGATGCCGGCCAGTCCGTCACCGACTCCTACACCTTCACCGCCACCGACGGCTCCACCCAGCTCGTCACCGTCACCATCAACGGCACCAACGATGACCGGCCACTGACCGTGAACTCCATCACCGTCAACGAGGGTTCGGCCTACGGCGTGTTCACCGTTTCTGGTGCGGCTGGCCAGCTCGTCAGTCTGAGCCTGGGTGCAGGCAGCGCCACCCCGGGCGCCGACTTCGGCCCCGGCCTGGAGGTCTGGAACGGCAGCGCCTGGGTGGCATACACCGGCGGCAACGTCACCCTGGACGCCTTGGGCAAGGCCTTGGTGCGCACGCCTATCCAGCAGGACAACGTCTTCGAAGGCGCAGAGACCCTCACGCTGAGCGCCACCAACACCGGTGGCTCGTCGGCCAATGGAACCGGGTCCATCGTCGACGATGGCTCGGGCGCCAATTTCCCCGATGCGCCTGCGCGGCCGGACGGAACGCCCACTATCGACGACCTCTCGCCCAAGGACGACGACCGGCTGGTCGCGGTGGATGACAACTTGACCCTCACCCTGAAGGACTCCATCTCCGAGAACATCATCCAGCGCAACGACATGCCTGCGCCCGCGACGCAACTGAGCGTGCAGGCGATCACCTTCGTCGACAACGGCGGTGCAATCGTCACCAGGACGTTTGGAAGTCTGATGGACTCGTCGCGCGCAGGCTTCACCAAGCAAGTGGAGTTGGCTGACGGCACCTTGTTCATCAGTGCCAATGGCGAGACCTTGTACCAACACGCTGGTCGTCGGTTTGAAGTCATCGCGGCGAGCCCGAGCGGCACGCTGCAGTACAACCGGGCGGGCAGTGGTGGGGAAGACTGGGTCACGGTTGCGCTGAACCAGTCCGTTGTGATGACGCTGGAGGACATCGAGGCGGGCAAGCTCCGCTATACCCCCAACAGTGGCAGCACTGACCTGGGCCAGCCCGAGGCGGCGGTTGCGCGTCTGGTCGAGCTCGACTGGCGAAGCGATGGCTTCAGCTACACCCTGACCAACGCCAGCGGCGCCACTGACACCGGCACGGTGACGTACACGGTGGAGGGCGAAGCCGTAGACCAATTCAAGACGCCGATTGCACCGCCCCGCGATGCCGACGTCGACGGTATCGTCACCGAGGTGGAGTCGGTGCTGGCCAACAGGGCCCGTGGGCTGCCCGGCATACAGCTTCAGCCCTACGTTCTGAACTCGAACAACCTGATCGGCTCCAGCACCTCTGGTGAATCGATTGCCATGATCGGGGCGGGCTTCGACGGCGACCTGAATATCGACCGCCCGCAATCGATCGGCGATGGCTTCCAGAACGCGGTGACCACCTTCTCGTGGATCAACTCGACCTTCTTCGACGCGGCCAACCAAAACCCCTACGCCAGCGATGTGAAGGCGGTCGTGAGCCTGGTGGCGGAGGACAGCGCCACCAGCAACCGCGTGCCAGATCCGAACATCCAGATGCGCAATATTGAGGTGGACCCGTTGACGCTGGAGCAGCGCGATCAGCTGCAGTCCTTGTTCCGCTTGACCCCGAACTGGAGCCCCATGGGCTTCTCGGCGGAGATCCGCAGTGACGCGCCGGCCGGTGTGACCAACATCGACCAGGACCCCTCGCGGCCTGGTTTCCAGTGGCGCTTCACCGTGGACGTCTCGCGTACGGGAGAGACCACCGACACCTTCATGGGGTTCGTCAAGTGGGTGGATCAGCCCACGATCGATGCCTACAAGGCGGCCAACCTGCCGCTGGTGGACCTGGCGGGTGACCCGATCACCAAACCGGGCTGGGTGGACTTCACCCGGGTGGCGCCAGGGGGCGACGGGGTCTCCATTGGCGTGGGCGACGGCAACGTGCTGACGCTGGACTACACCATCACCGACAACGCCTTCGGCGACATGGACCTGCGGCCCGGTTACATCACCGACCCCGGCATGCCCGTGTTCTTCGTACGCTCGGTCGACGTGATGGGCCCGCAGAACGTCGCCGAGGGCTCCAACGCACTGTTCAGCGTCAAGCTCAACGTGCCCAAGTCCCTGCCCACACAGGTCAGGCTGACCCTGGCCGACGTGCCGGGAGGCACTGACTCGCAAAACGGCGTGCCGCTGGACTACAACGCCAGCTTCACCGCCCACTACTTTGACGCCGCCGGCGTGAAGCAGAACCTGCCTGTCAGCAACGGAAACGTGACCCTGCCGGCCAAGGTGATCGACTTCTTTGTCAGTGTGCAGACGGTCGACGATTTGCCTTTCGAGGGGCCCGAAGCCTTCACCTTGACGGTCACCCTTGCTGAGGGCATTTCCGACACCGGCTCGGCCACGATCGTCGACGATGGCTCCGGCAAGGTCTACGACGACAACGGCGTGGTGGTACCCGCAGCACTGGTTACGGACGACCGCCCGCTCGCCGTCAACAACATCTCGGCAAGCGAGTCTTCACCCTTTGCCGTGTTCACAGTGACTGGGCAACCGGGGCAACTGGTGCAGTTGGCACTCGAGTCCGGCACCGCCACAGTGGGCACGGACACCGGTACGGGCCTGCAGTTCTTCGACGGCACCGCCTGGCGCGACTACACACCAGGCAGCCTGGTGGCGGTGCCTGCGGGCCGCACCACGTTGCTGGTGCGGATGGCCGTCATCAACGACACGCTTCTGGAGGGGCCGGAAACCTTCAGGCTCGTGGCCACCAACACCGGCGGGCTGGCCGCCCAGGGCACGGGGACGCTCCTTGATGACGGCACCAGCGGCAACGTCTTTGAGCCGGATAACACGACCGGCGTCGCCACGCGTGGCGTTGCGGACGACGACACGCCACCACCGCCCGCGCCCGCGCCCGCGCCGGTGCAAACCGCACCGGTTCCAGCGCCTGAACCGGCACCGCCCCCACCCCCTGCGGCACCAGCACCGGCACCCGTGCAGACATTCAACTCGGCGGTGGTCATCACCAACCCGAGCACTCTGCCCTTGCCGGACCGGCCAGCGATTGGCGAGGTCCTGACCAGCGCATCCGGATTCCGCGTCCAGGTAGTCCAGTCAGAGGTGCCGGCCCTGATGCGGGACAAGGGCATCACCGACCAGTTCGTAGAGCCCAACCGCACCACCACATTCAGCCTGCCAGCCGATGCGTTCGCCCATACCCGGCCCGAGGCGGTGCTGACAGTGGCCACACAGCAGGCCAACGGGCAACCCCTTCCCAGTTGGGTACTGTTCAACGCACAGGCAGGCACCTTCATCGTGAACCCGCCGCCAGGGTTCACCGGCGCACTGGAAGTACAGGTCATTGTGCGGGACACCGACGGCCGCGAAGCCACCGCGAACTTCAAGTTCAACGTGGGCTCCGGGCCGCAAGTCCCCGCCGAGCCTGCTTCGGAGGCGCCGACAACACCACGCCCCGTAGGCCGCCTGGGCATCTCCGACCAGATCCGCTTGGCAGGCCGCCAGAATGGCTTGTTGGACCGGCTGATGAACTCGCGGGCTGTGCAGGAGCGGTTGCAAGAGCGCACCCAAGGCTTGATGGCGGCCGAGAGACCCAACTTGCGCGAGAGGCAAGAGGTGAACACCCAGGCCGGTACGACACAACGCCATGTCACACTGGCGCCTCACGTGTCGGCTGAGCGTGTGCAACCTGCGGCCGCACCGCGGCCAGGAGCCTGATGGAACCCGGAGACCTTGTCGAAGACGTCCGCCTGACCCGAGCGCTCGCCGCGCTGCTGGACCTGTCGCGCGACGGACGCCAGGCCCGCAGCGAGGCGGAGCTGGGGTTCCTGCTGGTCAACGACACGCTGCGGCTCGCCCCCTACCGACAAGCCGCGTTGTGGCATACCGACCGTGGCTTGCGAGCGCTCTCAGGGCTGGTACAGCCCGAGGCCAACGCACCCTATGCGCAGTGGCTGAAAGGCGTGGCGGCGCATCTGGCGGCCCAGTCCATGGCGCAGCGGATGCCGGGGCCCGGGTCGTTTCCGTCACCCCAACCGACGACAGGTCAGGGGCCACCTCTTGCGCCACCGCTGGACTCGGACCCTGCCGGACGTCAGGTCATGGAACCGGCCTCACCGCCGACAGGGCCACAGGCGGCGCCCGGTCAGGACGCTTGCCGCCCCTTCACTGCCCTGGACCTGCCCGCCCCCCTGGCGCGCGAGTGGGTCGAGTGGTGGCCGGCCCACGGGCTGTGGCTGCCCATGTCTGGGCCCGGCCCAGAGAGCGCCGCCGCCCTGCTGCTGGCACGGGACGATCCCTGGTCTGAGGCCGAGATCGGCCTGCTGGGTGAGTGGGTCGGCAGCTGGTGGCACGCCCTGATCGCGTTGCGCCGCTCGCAGAAGCGCCCCTGGTGGCGCCCCTGGGGCCGGGACACTTACGGGGCCATCAGCCACCGCCGCGCATGGTGGAACCGGCCCTTCCTCATCACCCTGCTGACCCTGGTCGCAGCCTCCTTCGTACCCGTGCGCCTTTCCGTGCTGGCACCGGGCGAGTTGGTGCCAGTCAACCCGGTGATCGTGCGCGCGCCGCTGGACGGCGTGCTGGATGTCTTTCACGTTCAGCCCAACCAACTGGTGAAGAAGGGCCAGCCGCTTTTCGGGTTTGACGAGGCCTTGATCCAGAGCCGGCTGGACGTGGCGAACCAGGCGCTGGCCACGGCCGCCACCGAGTACCGTCAGACCATGCAACAGGCCTTGTCGGACCCGCGCGTGCGGCCGCAGTTGGCCACGCTGACCGGCCGCATACAGGAAAAGCGCGCTGAGGTGGGCTACCTGCGCGAGCAACTCACCCGCGCCCGGGTGCTGGCGCCGCAGGACGGCGTGGCCCTGTTCGACGACCCCACGGAGTGGATCGGCAAGCCGGTGTCCGTGGGTGAGCGCATCCTGCGCATCGCCGCCACTGGCGACGTGGAGGTGGAGGCCTGGTTGCCGATCGCGGACGCCATCGCGCTGGAGCCCGGCGCCCCTCTGAACCTGTACCTCAACGCCCGCCCACTGGAACCGGTGACCGCCCGCCTGCGCTACATGGCGCACAGCGCGGTGCAGCGCCCCGACGGCACCTACGCCTACCGCGTCCGCGCCACGCTGGACGCCGCCACAGTCCACCGCGTGGGCCTGAAGGGCACTGCCAAGCTGCAAGGCGACTGGGTGCCGGCCATCTGGTGGATGATGCGCCGCCCCGTGGCCACGGTGCGCACGACCTTGGGTTTGTGAGCATGCTGGGCGCCGCCCCCACACTGCCCGCCCTGCGGGAGGAACTGGCCCTGCTGCCCGGCCCGGTGCTGCCGGACGGGCAGCCGAGCTGGACACTGCACGACCCCGTGCGCAACCTGTTCTTCCGCATCGACTGGCCCACCTTCGAGCTGCTGCAGCGCTGGGGCCTGGGAAGCCCGGCCGAGATGGCGCAGGACGTGTGCGAGACCACCACGCTGCGGTTGGATGAAGAGGCTGTGAAGGGCGTGGCTCAGTTTCTGGTGGGCAACCAGCTGACGCAACCTGCGCGTGACGCCGCCACCTCGCGCAAGCTGGCAGAACGCCTGGCGCAGATCCAGGGCAGCCCATGGAACTGGCTGCTGCACCACTATCTGTTCTTCCGCGTGCCCCTGGTCAAGCCCGATGCCTGGCTGGGGCGGTGGAAGGGCTGGGTGGGCTGGTGCTACTCGCCTGCCTTCTTCGGCCTGACGTTCCTGGCGCTGCTGTTGGGCCTCTTTCAGGTGGTGCGGCAGTGGGAGGGCTTCACCGCGCAGCTGGTGGACACCTTCAGCCTGGAAGGTCTGGCCAGCTACGCCGTGGCCCTGCTGTGCGTGAAGACCCTGCACGAACTGGGCCACGCTTTCACCGCCAAGCGCCTGGGATGCCGGGTGCCCACCATGGGCGTGGCCTTCATGGTGCTGTGGCCCATGGCCTACACCGACACCAACGAAACCTGGCGCCTGACCGACCCGCGCCACCGCCTGCAGGTGGCCAGCGCCGGCATCGCCACCGAGCTGCTGATCGCCGCCTGGGCCACACTGGCCTGGGGGCTGCTGCCTGACGGGCCGGCGCGTTCGGCCGCCTTCGTGCTGGCCACCACCAGCTGGGTGGCGACGCTGGCCATCAATGCCAGCCCCTTCATGCGCTTTGACGGGTACTTCATCCTGTCGGACTCGCTGGACATGCCCAACCTGCACGAACGCTGCTTTGCGCTGGCGCGCTGGCGGCTGCGCGAGTGGCTCTTCGCGCTGGGAGAGGAGGTGCCCGAGCGGGTACCCGCACGTCAGCAGCGCTGGATGATCGCCTTTGCGTTCGGCACATGGCTGTACCGGCTGGTGCTGTTCATCGGCATTGCACTGCTGGTGTACCACCTGTTCTTCAAGGTGCTGGGCGTGTTTCTGTTCCTGGTGGAGATTGCGTGGTTCATCTGGCGCCCTGTGCGCATGGAGCTGAAAGCCTGGGGCGAGCGGCGCAAGTCCATCCTGCAGCGCGGACGCACGGCGTTGAGCGCCATGGTGCTGATGGCCCTCGTCGCCCTGGCCTTCGTGCCCTGGCCAGGGCGCGTGACGGCCAGCGCCCTGCTGCGCCCGGCGGAGTCCTGGCCGGTATATGCCCCCTCAGGCGCGCGGCTGGACGAACTGAAGTTCCGCGAGGGTGATCGCGTGCCAGCGGGCGCGCTGATCGCACGTCTGCACGTGCCTGACCTCAACACCCGGCGCCAAGCCCTGACCGCGCGCGTGGACCAATTGCGCTGGCAGGCCGCCTCCTCCGGCTTCGACGAACAGACGCGGCAGAAGCTGCTGGTTGCCGAAGACACGCTGGCCACCGCGCAGGCCGAACTCGCCAGCGTGGACACCGAGTTGCGCAACTTCGCGCCCAAGGCGCCTTATGCCGGCACCCTGCGCGACATGGACCCGGACCTGCACGAAGGCCAGTGGATCTCCCGCAAGGAACGCCTGGGGCTGCTGGTCAAGGAGGGCACGCCCTGGTTGGTGGAGACCTGGCTGGACGAGCAGGATGTGCAGCGCATCCGCCAGGGCGACCGCGCGATGTTCATCAACGACGGCGCTGACGCCGCGCCCCTGCTGCTGCGTGTGCAGGCCGTGGACCGCGACGCTTCGCGCGTGCTGGCCCGCCCCGAGTTGGCCGCCCAAGCCGGCGGCCACCTGATGGTCCGAGAAAAACACGGCCAGTTGGTACCCGAGCGCGCGGTCTACCGGGTGACGCTGGAGCTGCAGGAGGGCCGCGCACTGCCCGCCGCCCTGACACACCAAACCCTGCGCGGCCACATCAACATCCACGCCCGCGCCGAAGCTCCAGGCTGGCGCTACGTCCGCCAGGCCTCGGCGGTGCTGGTGCGGGAGTTTGGGTTCTGAAGTGAGCGGCGGGCTTCTACCCGCCCGGCTTCTGCAACGCTTCCACCTGTTCGCAAAACGCCTGCGCAGCGCGAAACAGCACCGGCACCCTGAGGTGACCAGCCATCAGGCCTTCGGCCAGTTGCCCAGGGTCGTCCACGTACTCGTGGATCATGCGGTTGTGCAGCCGGCGCATGGCAAGCCAGTCGTCGGCGCTCTGCAACAGCCCAAGCTTCTCGGCACGATCCAGGTTTTCCACAGCGCTGCGCACGGGCTCCGCCAGCTGGCACAGCAAGGCGGGCAGCAGCTTGTCGGCCAGCGTGTCCTGCAAGCGCCCGAAGCGCGCGACGAAAGCATCCACCCGCTCGGCAAGTTCTGGAGTCAGCGGCAGGGTTCGCGCCCGTTCAGCGTCAAAGACCTGACCAAACAGGCGCCCGTCCGTCTGCGCCAGGTACTCGGCCTCCCGGCGCACCACGCGAGCCAAGGCCCAGAGGCGGTCCAGCTCTCCAGGCTCGGCGACCCTCACAGCGGTACCCCCTGTGAAAGGGCGATGCGGTGTACCGGTTGCAGGGGAGTGGACGGATCGACCAGCAGCACATCCACCTTGCGGCCGCCGAGCGCGCGCTCCAAGCGGGCGCCGAGCCGAAGCTCCAGCTCCAAGCGGCTTGGCAAGACTTCCGGGCTCTGCACCAGCACATCCACGTCACCACCGCGCTCGGCGTCGTCGGTGCGAGAACCGAACAGCAGGACGCGCGCCTCATCGCCCACGAGTTCATGGGCAGCCTGGCGGATGACGGACTGGTGCTTCAGCGAAAGACGCATGGTCAGCAAAGTATAGGCATGCACCTACGAAGTGAGAATGCGCAGGCGCGACACCCAGAACATGCACAACGTCACTCAACCACCCATCGTCGATCTCTCTGCCCTTCGCGCCCAGCTTCGCGCGCTGGGCGCGGGGCCGAAGCACGAGGCGCACCTGCTGCGCAGCTGGGCGCAGGCCCTGCCGGCGGAGCGGCCCCGTCGGCGGATGGCGACGTTTCTGCCCAAGGCCTTGCAAGCTGCCTGGCCCGACATGGCGCAGAGCCTCGCCGGTTTGGCGCAGCTCAAATCCCGCCACCCCGCCGCCGACGGCTCCGAGCGGCTGCTGGTGGCGCTGCATGACGGACAGACGGTGGAAACCGTGCTGCTGCCGCGCGGCGGGCTGTGCGTCTCCACCCAGGTGGGCTGCGCAGTGGGCTGCCGCTTTTGCATGACCGGAACGGAGGGTTTGCTCCGGCAGGTGGGCAGCGCCGAGATCGTGGCGCAGGTGGCGCAGGCGCGCTCGCTGCGCGCCGTGACCAAAGTGGTGTTCATGGGCATGGGAGAGCCTTCGCACAACCTGGAGGCGGTGCTGCAGTCCATCGAACTGCTGGGCACCGCAGGCGGCATCGGCCACAAGAATTTGGTGTTCTCCACCGTGGGCGATGAGCGGGCCTTTTCGGCACTGACTCAAGGCCGCGTCAAGCCCGCGCTGGCGCTGTCGCTGCACAGCACCCAGCCGGCCCTGCGTGAGCACCTGCTGCCGCGCGCACCCCGCATCGCGCCGGCCGCGCTGGTGCAGGCCGCCGACGACTACGCCCACGCCAGCGGCTACCCGGTGCAGGTGCAGTGGACGCTGCTGGCCGGGGTGAACGACGGCGACGACGAGGTGGCGGGCATCGTGGCGCTGCTCAAGGGCCGGCGGATGATGATGAACCTGATCCTGTACAACGCGGTGGACGGTCTGCCCTATGAACGTCCGGCTATCGAGCGCGCCGCCGAGATGGCGCGTGCGCTCAACCGCGAGGGGGTGCTGACGCGCCTGCGCCACTCCGCCGGACAGGACGTGGAGGGCGGCTGCGGCCAGCTGCGGGCTCGGGAGTCGGTGAAGCCGGTGCGGGTGGTACGCGCAAGGCCGCCGGCGCCTGTCCCGGAAGGCGCGTGAAGCCTCATCCCGCCACCGCCAACTGACGCAGCAGCCAGTCCCGGGTCTCGGCGGGGTCGATCACGTCGTCGATCTCCAGGTGGCTGGCCATGTTCAGGGCCTGGCCGCGCTCCACGGCCTCGTCCAGCAGGCGCTTGAACAAGGCCTCGCGCAGCGGCCCTTCGGGCTGGGCCTGCAGTTCCTTGCGGAAACCCAGGCGCACGGCGCCCTCCAGGCCCATGGGCCCGAACTCCGCCCCTGGCCAGGCGCAGGTGGCGCGCGGCGCATGGAAGTGCCCGCCCGCCAACGCCATCGCCCCCAGGCCAAAGCCGCGCCGCAGCATCACGCTGAACAAGGGCACGCGCAGGCGCGCCGCAGCGATGAAGAGTTCGCCGGCCCGGCGCACCAGGCCGGTCCGCTCGCTGTCCGGGCCGACCATGAAGCCGGGGGTGTCCACAAAGGTGATGACCGGCCAGCCTTGGCCGTCAGCCAGGCGCAGGAAGCGCACCAGCTTGTCGCAGGCCGGGCCGTCCAGCGCGCCGCCCAGATGCCGGCAGTCGCTGGCTGCCAGCGCCACCGGGCGCCCGTCCAGCCGGGCCACCGCCGTCACCACACCCGGGCCGAAGCCTTGGCGCAACTCCAGCAGTGAGTGCTCGTCAAAGACGGTGCGCAGAATGGGCCGGGGGTCGAAGGCGGTGTTGCGCTGGGTGGGCAAGGCGTGGCGCAAGGTCGCGGGGTCGCCACCGGGCCGCGGTGCCCGCTGCAAACCAGAAGAGGCAGCCTTGACGACGTCCAGGCCATCTCGTGAGTCAAGGGCTGAGGCGGGGCCCTCGGCGCTGCCTTCCACCCTGCCGGGTGACGATTTGACGGACACGGACTTCGCGTACGCCACTGCGGCATCCGCCACCAGTCCCAACCACCGTTTCGCCACCGCCACCGCGGCGGCCTCATGAGGCACGCGCACATCCACCACGCCGTTGGCCCAGTGCACGTCCACCGGGCCCACCGCATCAGGCTCCACGCGCCCCAGGCCACCGCCTTCGATCATGGCCGGGCCACCGAGGCCGATGCTGGCGCCCTCCACCGCGATGATCAGGTCACAGCAACCCAGAAGCGCGGCGTTGCCGGCAAAGCAACGCCCGGCCACGATGCCCACCAGCGGCACCCGGCCCGACAACGCGGCCAGCGAGGCGAAGGTGGTGCAGTCCAGTCCGGCCACACCAGGCCAGTCCACATCGCCCGGCCGTCCCCCGCCGCCTTCGGCAAACAGCACCAGCGGCAGACGCGAGCGCCGCGCCACCTCCAGCAGGCGGTCGCTCTTGGCGTGGTTCCACACCCCTTGGGTGCCCGCCAGCACGGTGTAGTCGTAGGCCATGACGGCGCAGGGCCGGCCTTGGACCGTGCCCGTGCCGGTGATCAGGCCGTCGGCCGGGGTGTTGCGCTGCAGGTCCTCTTCCGTGCGGCGGCTGCGCTGCGCTGCCACCGCGAAGGCGCCGAACTCGCTGAAGCTGCCTGCATCCAGCAGGTCGGCCACGTTCGCGCGCGCACTGCGCAGCCCGCCAGCTTCGCGACGGGCCATGGCCTCGGGCCGGGCCTGGTCCAGCAGCAGCGCGCGGCGCGCCTGCAGGCGCTCGAGATCGGCACGCAAGGGTGGCGCAGGGTCTGGCGCAGCAGCCGTGGCGCCAGGGACCAGGGAAGACGCGGTTCGGCCCCAAGTGTTCTCGTGCGCCTCCGGGAGGCCGGGATGGCCACCGCCCTGATCTTGGGGGCGCTCAGAAAGCGCGGCACCCAGGCCTGGCCCAGCCGCCGCCAGGCGCCAGTGCACCAGCACGGCGCCTTCTTCCACCACCTCGCCCATGCAGCACAGCACGTCCAGGATCTCGGCGTCACCCGGGCAGGCCAGGGGCACCTCCATCTTCATGGACTCCAGCACCAGCAGCGCCATTTCGGCGCGGCAGACCTGGCCGGGCACCACCTCGACGGCCACCACCGTGCCCCGCACGGGCGCCCGCAGTTCGCGCCGGGGGCCCGCTTGCGCCGGCTGCTGCCCCGTGACGTTCATCCACAAACCTCCTGGCCCCAGGGGCTTGCCATCAGATGGCCTCCGAATCCGTGATCAGGCCCTTCTTGCGCAGCATGGGCTCCACCTGCGCGGCGCGGCCACGGAAGGCGGCGAAGGCGGCGCGCGGCTCCAGGCTGTTGCCGCTGCCGTAGATGAAGCGCTGCAACGCCTGCGCCACCTGCGCGTCGAAGGGGTCGCCCGCCTCGACGAAGGCGTCGAAGGCATCGGCGTCCAGCACCTCGGCCCACAGGTAGACGTAGTAGCCGGCCGCATAGCCCGAGCTGGAGAACAGGTGCTGGAAGTGCACCAGCCGGTGGTTCAGGCCCACGCCGTGCGGCAGGCCCAGACGCTGCAGCTCCTGCGCCTCAAAGGCGCACAGGTCGGCCGGCGGCTCCTCGTCGGTGAGCGAATGCACGGCCATGTCCACCAGCGCGCTGGCGGTGTAGCGCACGGTCTCGTAGCCCTGGTTGAAGCGCCGCGCGCGCTGAATGCGCGCCAGCAACTCGTCAGGAATGGGCTCGTCTGTCTGCCAATGGCGGGCATGCTGCTTGAGCACCGCGGGCTCACTCGTCCAGTGCTCGAACATCTGCGAGGGCAGCTCGACAAAGTCGCGCAGCACCTGCGTGCCCGACAAGCGCTCGTAGGTCACGTTGCTGAGCAACCCGTGCAAGCCGTGGCCGAACTCGTGGAACAGCGTGCGCACATCGTCCATGGACAGCAGCGTGGGCGCGCCCGGCGCGCCCTTGGCGAAGTTGTTGTTGTTCAAGATCACGGGGATCTCGGCTGCGCCTTCTTGCGCCGCCAGAGCCGCACCTTGAGGCACGTTGCGGTTCTGCCAGCGCAGCGAGCTCATCCACGCGCCGCTGCGCTTGGTGGGCCGGGCGAAGTTGTCCTGCAGAAAGATGCCGCACACCTGGCCGGCAGCGTTGCGCGCCTCGTAGGCCTTGACGTCGGGGTGGTAGACGGGGAGGTCGGGCCGGTGCGTGAACTGCAGGCCGAACAGGCGCCCGGCGCAGTCGAAGGCGGCCTGCACCATGCGGTCCAGGCGAAAGTAGGGCTTGACCTCGGCGTCGTCCACCGCGTAGCGCGCCACGCGCACCTTCTCGGCCCAGACGCGCCAGTCCCAGGGCTCGATCACGGCATCCGCGCCCTGCCCGGCGTCCACCATGGCCGCACGCAGCATCTGCCGCTCGCGCTCCACCGCGGCCAGGGCGCGGGGCCACACCTCATCCAGCAACTGCTTGACCGCCTGCTGCGTGCCGGCCATGCGGTCCACCAGCGCGTAGTCGGCGTAGCTGGCATGGCCGTGCAGCCGGGCCTGCTCGCGGCGCAGCTTCAAGATGGCGCGCGCCACCTCGCGGTTGTCATGCTCGCCCACCTGTTCGCCGCGGCTGGTCCAGGCGCGCCAGGCCTGCTCACGCAGGTCGCGCCGGGCCGAGAAGGTCAGGAAGGGCACGATCAGCGAGCGGCTGAGGGTGATGACATGGGCCTGGGCGTCGTCCTGCAGGCCGCGGTCGACGGCGGCCTGGCGCGCGGCGTCGCGCACAAAGCCCGGCAGCCCGGCCAGTTCGTCCTCGGTGCGCAGCACGAGCTGGTACGAGGCTTCGTCGTGCAGCACGTTCTGGCCAAAGAGGGTGGTCAGGCGCGCCAGTTCCTCCATCACGGCGGCGTAGCGGGCCTGTTCCGCACCCTGCAGGCGGGCGCCCGAGCTGACGAAGTCGAAGTGGATGCGCTCCAGCAGGCGCAGTTGCTCAGGCGTCAGGCCCAGCGTGCTGCGGGCCTCGTGCAGGGCGTCGATGCGCGCGAAGAGCGCGGCGTTCATGTAGACGCTGTTGGCGTGCGCGGCCAGGGGGCCGGCCATCTCGCGCTGCACGGCCTGCAGCGCAGGTGAGGTCTCGGAGGCGGTGAGGTTGTGGAACACCGACTCGATGCGGCCGAGCAGCCGGCCCGTGCGGTCAAACGCCGCCACCGTGTTGTCAAAGTTCGGCTCCGCGGGCTGACCCGCAATGGCGTCAAGCTCGTCGCGGTGCGCCTGCATCGCGGCCTGGAAAGCAGGCTGGAAATGCGCCGGCTCAAAGCAGCTGAAAGGCGGCAGGCCGTGGGGGGTGTCCCAAGGCTGGAGCAGGGGGTTGTCAGAAGCCGATACGGGAATGGGCTTGGTCATGTGGTGATGCGATGAAACATTTTGGGCACCAGGAAGGGCCGCAACATGATGCCACTGCGAAGGCGCACGGTCTGATTTAACGAGGGGCGATATATCATCGGCTTGTGATTCGTTCGTTCAAGTGCCGTGCCACCCGCGACCTTTTCGCCGGCAAGCCGGTTCCGCGATTTGCCAACATCCGCACCGTGGCAGAGCGCAAGTTGGCGATGGTGCATCGGGCCGCTTGCCTTGACGATCTGCGAATCCCACCCAACAACCGGCTCGAGGCATTGCGAGGCGAGCGCAAGGGGCAGTTCAGCATCCGCATTAACGATCAATGGCGCATCTGCTTCCGCTTCGACAACGACGGTGCGAGCGAGGTGGAGATCGTCGATTACCACTGACCACGGCAAGAGGAGGCCTTTCATGAGTGACATCATCAACGGCATGCGACCCATCCACCCTGGCGAGATCCTGCGCGAGGAGTTTGTTGTTCCCATGGGACTGACGGCGCACGCGCTGGCCGCCGCACTGCAGGTGTCCGCGCCTCGTATCAACGACATCGTGCGTGAGCGCCGTGCGGTAACGGCTGACACCGCCTTGCGGCTGGCCAAGTTCTTTGGTACGAGCGCCGAGTTCTGGATGGGCCTTCAAGCCGACCACGACATGGCCCTGGCCCGGCGCGCCAGTGCCGATGCCATCGCTCGGATCCAGCGCTTCGAGCCCGTTACCGCGGCCTGACCTCGCGACAGGTCGACGGGCCAGGCCACCGCGATCACCAGGAGCACCCCTTGGCCCTCAAAGCCACCATCTACAAGGCCCAACTGCAAATAGCCGACATGGACCGCGCGCTGTACGCGGACCACGCGCTGACCCTGGCGCTGCACCCGTCCGAGACCGAAGAGCGCCTGCTAGTGCGCCTGCTGGCCTTTGCGCTGCTGGTGCCGCATGACACCCACCGCGGCGCGCTGCAGTTCGCCAAGGGCTTGTCCGACGCCGACGAGCCCGACCTCTGGCAGCATGACCTGACCGGCCAGTTGGTGCACTGGGTCGAGGTAGGCCAGCCCGAGGACAGACGGCTGGCCAAGGCCTGCGGCCGGGCCGAGCGCGTGTCGCTCTTCACCTACGGGCCGTCGGTACCCATCTGGTGGGGCGGCATCGAGAACAAGCTCACGCGCCTGTCCAACCTGAACGTCTGGCAGATTCCCTCCGAACAGGCCCAGGCCCTGGCCGCGCTGGCGCAACGCTCCATGCATTGGCAGGTGACGGTGCAGGACGGCAGCATCTGGGTCAGTGACGGCCAGGCGTCGGTGGAACTGACGCCGCAGGCCCTGAAGACCGCCACCCGCTGAGGCCTGGCACTCCATGCAACGCCGAAGCCTGCTGCGCGCGCTGTCCGCCCCGGCATCTGCCGCCCTGCCCACCCTGTGGCCGGCACTGCTGCCTGCCGCCGCTCTCCTGAACGCCATGAACGCTGACGCCCAGACCCCGCCCCCTGCCCCGTCCACACCCGCTGCCGCGCCTGCCGCCCCGGCCCCCGGCGACGACCCCTACCTCTGGCTGGAAGAGGTGCAGAGCGAGCGCGCCCTGACCTGGGTGCGCGAGCGCAACGCGCAGGCGCGTGAACGGCTGCAGGCCTGGCCCGACTTCGCGAGCCTGCGCCAACGCATCCGCGAGGTGCTGGACTCGCGCGACCGCATACCGCAGGTGACCCGCAAGGGCGCGTTTCTCTACAACCTCTGGCAGGACGCAGCCAACCCGCGCGGCCTGTGGCGCCGCACCACGCTGGCCGAGTACCGCAAGGCCCAGCCGGCCTGGGAGACCGTGCTGGACGTGGATGCCCTGGGCAAGACCGAGGGCGTGAACTGGGTCTGGGGCGGCGCCCACGGCTTCGGCCCGGCGTACCGGCGCTGCATGCTCAAGCTGTCCAAGGGCGGCGCCGACGCCGGCGTGCAGCGCGAGTTCGACACCGTCACCAAGCGCTTCGTTCCGGCCGCTGACGGCGGCTTCGAACTGCCCGAGGCCAAGTCCAGCTTCGACTGGATCGACGCCGATGCCGCCTACATCGGCACCGACTTCGGCCCCGGCACCATGACCGATTCGGGCTACCCGCGGGTGATCAAGCGCTGGCAGCGCAGGCAGCGCTGGCAAGACGCGGTGACCGTGTTCGAAGGCCAACAGACCGATGTGGCGGCCTGGGCCTCGGTGGACCGCACGCCCGGCTTCGAGCGCACGCTGTTCGGCCGCTCGATCGATTTCTACCGCAACGAAGCCTTCCTGCTGAACGCGGGCCGCCTGCAGCCCGTGCCCAAGCCCGCGGACGCGGAACTCGCGTTCTGGCGCGATTGGGCGCTGGTGACGCTGCGCAGCCCCTGGCAGGTGGACGGCCGCACCTGGCCCGCGGGCTCGCTGCTGGTGTGCGAGACGAAGGACCTGATGGCCGGCAAACCGCTCTTGAGCGCGCTCTTCACCCCCACGGCCACGCGCTCGCTGCAGGGCTTCGAGCTCACGCAAAGCCGCCTGCTGCTGAGCGTGCTGGACAACGTGGCCGGCCGGGTGGAAGAGGTGTGGCGCAGCGGCAGCACCTGGCAGCGCCGCAGCGTGGCCGCGCCCTTCCCCGGCACGCTGGGCGTGCAGGCGCTGCACGACCCGCTGCTGCCTGCCAAGCCCCAGGACCCGCTGGCCGAGGCCTGGCTGCTGAGCTACACCGACTTCCTCACGCCCGACACCTTGTCACTGGCCCAGACGGGGACAGACACCTTCGAGCCGCTGAAGGCCCGCCCCGCCTTCTTCGACGCCGCCGGCATGCGCGTGGAGCAGCTCTTTGCCACCTCCCAGGACGGCACCCGGGTGCCCTACTTCGTGGTCTGGCCCAAGGGCGCGCAGGCCGACGGCCGCAACCCCACGCTGCTGTACGGCTACGGCGGCTTCGAGGTCAGCCTGCAGCCCTGGTACTCGGCCGTCTTCGGCCAAGCCTGGTACACGCGCGGCGGCGTGATGGTGGTGGCCAACATCCGCGGGGGCGGCGAGTTCGGCCCGGCCTGGCACCAGGCCGCCACGCAGGCGAACAAGCAGCGCAGTTATGACGACTTCGCCGCCGTGGCCGAAGACCTGATCCGCCGGCGCATCACCAGCCCCGCGCATCTGGGCATGGAAGGCGGCAGCAACGGCGGCCTGCTGGTGGGCGCCGTGACGCTGCAGCGCCCCGAACTCTTCGGCGCGGTGGTGTGTTCGGTGCCGCTGCTGGACATGAAGCGTTACCACCAGCTGCTGGCCGGCGCGAGCTGGATGGCCGAGTACGGTGACCCCGACCAGCCCGAGCAGTGGGCCTGGATCTCGCGCTACAGCCCCTATCAGAACGTCAAGCCCGGCATGAAGCTGCCGCCCGTGCTGTTCACCACCAGCACCCGCGACGACCGCGTGCACCCCGGCCACGCTCGCAAGATGGCCGCCCGCATGTTGGAGCAGGGCCACGACGCCACCTACTACGAGAACATCGAAGGCGGCCACGGCGGCGCCGCCGACAACGCCCAGCGCGCCGACCTCCAGGCGCTGGAATTCGCCTTCCTGTGGCAACGGCTGGCGCCGCGCATGAAGCTGCCGGAGAAGCCGAAGGGCGAGGCGTTGCGGTAGCGTCCTATTTCAGGGTTGCCCGTCGCGAGCACCACGCCCAGTCCAACCGCCTCCGCTCATGTCCCCCGCCATCGGCCTTTGGCCAATGGCTCCTCCTTTACTTCGCTGCGACGGTCGGCCTGTGCCTGGTGCCTGCAGCCAAGGCGGCACGCGATCCAAAGAACCATGGGCGGCAGGCCTCTGCCGGAGGCAGTCGGACTTCGGCAGAGGCTCGCGAGGTGTCGCCCAGCAGATCCTCACTAACGCGAAGCCTCCCGCTCCCGCTGCTGCTCCTGCAGCAGCCGCCACATCACCTTGCCTGAGCCGCTCTTGGGCAGGGCGTCGACGAATTCCACGATGCGTGGCACCTTGTAGGCCGCCATGTGCTCGCGCGCCCAGTCGATCACGTCCTGCTCGCGCGCCGTGGCGCGCGCCTCGGGCCGCACCACGACCAGCGCCTTGACCGTCTCGCCGCGATAGGCGTCCTGCGCACCGATGACGCAGGCCTCCAGCACCAGCGGGCACTTGAACAGCAGCAGTTCCACCTCGGTGGGCCAGACCTTGAAGCCGCTGGCGTTGATCATGCGCTTCAGGCGGTCGGTGATGAAGAAGTAGCCCTCCTCGTCCATGCGCCCCAGGTCCCCGGTGCGGAAGAAGCGCTTGCCTTCCAGCTCGAAGAAGGCCTCCTCGGTGGCCTGCGGATGCTTCCAGTAACCCTTGAAGACCATGGGCCCGTGGGTCACGATCTCGCCTGCCTCTCCCGGGGGCAGTTCCTGCAGCGTCTGCGGGTCCACCACGCGCGAGTCCACGCCAAAGATCGGCATGCCCAAGCACTGCAGCTTGGCGCGCTCGGGCGGGTTGGCATGGCTGGGCGCGGCGGTCTCGGTCAGGCCGTAGCCCTCGGCAAAGGTGATGCCGAACTCGTCCTGCAGGCGCTGCGCCACCGCCTGCGGCATGGCCGCGCCGCCACCCGACAGATAGCGCAGGCTGGACAGGTCGAACTGCCGGTAGTTCGGGCTGCCGAACAGGTCGATGATCATGGTAGGGATGCAGGTCCAGTGCGTCACCCGGTGGCGCGAGATGATGCGCCCGGCCAGCTCCCGATCCCAGCGCGGCAGGATCACCACCGTGCTGCCCGTGAAGGCCGGCGCCATCACGCCGTACATGAAGCCGGTGATATGGAACATCGGCACCACGGCCAGGCTGATGGTCTCGGCACTGGCATGGCCCCACAGCCCGCCGCCCACCACGTTGTGCATCAGCGTGCGGTGCGTGTGCAGGCAGCCTTTGGGCAAGCCGGTGGTGCCGGAGGTGTAGGGCAGCAAGGCCAGGTCGTCCGGGCCGGCGGTGTGGGGGCCGGGCTGATGGCCAGCGGCAAGGGCGTCCAGCCAGCGCTCGAAGCGTGGGTCGGGCAGCGGCGGATCGGCCCGCAGCCAGGCCAGCACGGGCTCGGCCGGCGCCTCGGCCGGGTCCAGCTCGGCCTCGGCCGGCATGGCCTCGGCGTAGCGCGTCACCAGCACGTGCTGCAGCCGCTGCTCGGCGGGCAGGCGCGCATCGGCCTCGGCCACGACGGCGGCCAGGTCCGCACTGACGATGGCCACGCGGGCTTCGGGATCGGTGATGTAGTGGCCGAACTCGTCGGCCCGGTTCATGGGGTTGACGGGCACGATCACCGCATTGGCGCGCAGCACCGCGAAGGCCGCCACCACGTACTGCGGGCAGTTCTGCATGAACAGCAGCACCCGGTCGCCGCTTTGCACGCCGCGCGCCTGCAGCCAGCCGGCCAGCGCCTCGGCCTGGCGGTGCAGTTCACCCCAGGTCAGCGGCTGGCCCAGGTACAGGTAGGCGCTCTTGTGCGGGTAGCGCCGGGCCGCCACCTCCAGGTTGAACCACAAGGAGGTCTCAGGAACCTCCAGTTCCTGGGGAAGCCGGGCGGGCCAATGGGCGAGATGGGGGCGTGGGCTCAAGGGGTGGCTCCTGCGCATGGCCAGAGGGTAAGTGGGGGCATCGATAAACCCGTTCGATTAAATCGGTTCCGATCGAAACCGCCATTCAGCGAAACCCTGGGAGCCCCGCGATCACACCACCACCGGCTCCGGCTCCAGCCGGATGCCGAAGCGGCCGTACACGCTCTCCTGGATGGCGCGCGCCAGGGTCAGCACTTCGCCGCCCGTGGCGCCGCCGCGGTTGACCAGCACCAGGGCCTGCTTGTCGTAGACGGCGGCGCCCCCCACGGCCTTGCCCTTCCAGCCGCAGGCGTCGATCAGCCAGCCGGCGGCGAGCTTGGCGCTGCCGTCGGGCAGCGGGTAGTGCACCACCTCGGGGTCGCGGTCGATGATGTCGCGGCACTGCTCGGCGCTCACCACCGGGTTCTTGAAGAAGCTGCCGGCGTTGCCGATGACGGCCGGGTCGGGCAGCTTGGCGCGGCGGATGGCGCACACCCAGTCAAAGATGGTGCGCGCATCGGGGTGGGGGATGCCGGTCTCGGCGCGCTTGCGCTCCAGGTCTAGGTAGCCCAGCACGGGCGCCCAGGGGCGCGGCAGGCGAAAGCGCACCCGGGTGATGACGCTCTTGCCCGCCAGGTGTTGCTTGAAGACGCTGTCGCGGTAGCCGAAGCGGCATGCTGCGGCGTCCAGCGTCACGGTGCGGCCGGTCACCAGGTCCACCGCGTCCAGAGATTCGAACCGGTCCTTCAACTCCACGCCGTAGGCGCCGATGTTCTGCACCGGCGCGGCCCCCACGGTGCCGGGAATCAGCGCCAGGTTCTCCAGGCCGGGCAAGCCCTGCTCCAGCGTCCACTGCACGAAGCCGTGCCAGGACTCGCCCGCCCCGGCCTCCACGATCCAGGCCTGGTCCGTGGTGTGCAGCAGGTGCCGCCCCGGCACCTCCACCTTCACCACCAGGGCCTGCACGTCGCGCGTGAACAGCACGTTGCTGCCACCACCGAGGATGAATTTCGGGGTCAGGCCCCACAGCGGGTGATCCACCAACCGATGCAGATCGGCCTCGCTGCGCACGCGCAGCAGATGCGCTGCCAACGCCGGCAAGCCAAAGGTGTGGAGCGCACGCAGGCTGACCCCCGGCTCCACAGGCAACTCGTTCAATGGAGCAGACATGAAAGGCGCAGGGTTTCCCGGAGAGTGGCAAAAGGAGGCAACATGACGCAGAATTTTCTCCTGCTTCAAGAGACTTGCCATGCCCAGCTTCGACGCCGTCCTGGAACCCAATCTGGTGGAACTGAAAAACGCCGTCGATCAGACAGGCAAGGAGATCGGCACGCGCTTCGACTTCAAGGGGTCGAGCGCCAAGGTGGAGCTCACCGAAAAAGGCGCGACGCGCGAGTTGATGCTGTACGGTGACAGCGACTTCCAGATCGCCCAGGTGCGTGACGTGCTGCTGGCCAAGCTGTCCAAACGCGGCGTGGACATCCGCTTCCTGGACTTGAGCGCCAAGATCGAGAAGATCGGCGGCGACAAGGTCCGCCAGAGCGTGGCCGTGCGCACCGGCATCGACAGCGACAACGCCAAGAAGATCCAGGGCCTGATCAAGCAGGGCAAGCTGAAGGTGCAAGCCCAGATCCAGGGCGACGTGGTGCGCGTCAGTGGTGGCAAGCGCGACGACCTGCAAGGCGCGATCCAGCAGCTGAAGGCCGGCGTGACCGATCTGCCGCTGTCGTTCATCAACTTCCGCGACTGAAGCACCAGCAGGCGGCAAGGCGAGAGGGCCGGCGCGGGGCTTCGCGCCGGCGCGCCCCGTATTTTCGAACGGTCGTGCTAAAAACGCGTCCCCGTGAGCCGCCCTTGCCCATGGCCACCCGGCCGCCCACCGCCCTGACACAGGAGACGACCCCCGATGGACCTTCACTTCACGGCCGAGGAACTGGCCTTCCGCGCCGACATCCGCCAATGGGTGGCAGACCACCTGCCCCAGGACATTTCACACAAGGTGCACCACGCACTGCGCCTGAGCCGCGAGGACATGCAGCGCTGGGCCAGGATCCTGGGCGCCAAGGGCTGGCTGGGCTGGAACTGGCCGGTGGAGTTCGGCGGCCCCGGCTGGAACGCCGTGCAGCGCCATCTCTTCGAGGAGGAATGCGCGCTGGCCGGCGCACCGCGCGTGGTGCCCTTCGGGCCGGTGATGGTGGCCCCGGTGATCATGGCCTTCGGCAACACCGAACAGCAGCAACGCTTCCTGCCCGGCATCGCCAGCGGCGAGGTGTGGTGGAGCCAGGGCTACAGCGAGCCGGGTTCGGGCTCGGACCTGGCATCGCTGAAGACGCGCGCCGAGCGCCGCGGCAAGGTCTACATCGTCAACGGCCAGAAGACCTGGACCACGCTCGGGCAGTACGGCGAGTGGATCTTCTGCCTGGTGCGCACCAGCAACGATGGCAAGCCGCAGACCGGCATCAGCTTCCTGTTGATCGACATGAAGAGCCCCGGCATCACCGTGCGCCCCATCGTGCTGCTGGACGGCGAGCCCGAGGTCAACGAAGTCTGGTTCGACAACGTCGAGGTGCCGGTGGAGAACCTCATCGGCGAGGAGAACAAGGGCTGGACGTATGCCAAGCACCTGCTCAGCCACGAGCGCACCAACATCGCCGATGTGAACCGCGCCAAGCGCGAGCTCGAGCGCCTCAAGCGCATCGCCAAGGCCGAGGGCGTGTGGGACGACGCGCGCTTTCGCGACCAGATCGCCTTGCTGGAGGTGGACATCGTGGCGCTGGAGATGATGGTGCTGCGCGTGCTGTCCGCGGAGAAGAGCGGCAAGCAGAGCCTGGACGTGGCCGGGTTGCTGAAGATCCGCGGCAGCGAGATCCAGCAGCGCTACGCCGAGCTGATGATGCTGGCCGCCGGGCCCGCCAGCTTGCCGCTGGTGCGCGAGGCCATGGAGGCCGGCTGGCAGGGCGATGAGGCCCTGGCTGCCCTGTGGCCCGGCGAAGTGGCGCAGGCCGCACCGCTGGCCGGCGCCTACTTCAATTACCGCAAGACCTCCATCTACGGTGGGTCCAACGAGGTACAACGCAACATCGTCGCGCAGACGGTGCTGGGCTGAGCAGGCAGGAGACGACGATGGACTTCGAGTTTTCAGACGATCAGGCCTCGCTGCGCGATGCGGTGGCCCGCTGGGTGGACAAGGGCTTCGGCTTCGAGCGCCGGCACGCACTGGCCAAGGCCGGGGGCGCCTCGCGCGAGGTACTGAACGAACTGGCCGAACTGGGCCTGATGGGCCTGGCCGTGCCCGAGGCCCATGGCGGCATGGGCTTTGGCGCCGTGGAGGCCATGGTGGTGATGGAGGAACTGGGCCGCGGCCTGGTGCATGCGCCCTACGCCGCGGCCGCGCTGGTGACCCCCAGTCTGCTGGGCGCCGCATCCGAGGCGGTCCAGGAGCAGTGGCTGCCGCGCATCGCCACGGGCCAGGCGCTGGTGGTGCTGGCGCACCAGGAACGCGCCGCGCGCTACCGGCTGCAGCACGTCACGACGCGTGCCACCGCCACCGGCGCGGGCCACGTGCTCAGCGGCGCCAAGAGCGTGGTGCCCGCCGGCGACGAAGCCGATGCCTTCATCGTGCCGGCACGTCTGTCTGGCGCCGATGACGACACGGCCGGCATCGGCCTGTTCCTGGTGGAGCGGGGCGGCGCGGGCGTGAGTGCGCGCGGCTACCCCACCCAGGACGGTGGTCGCGCCGCCGAGCTCACGCTGGCGGCAGCGCCGGCCACGCTGATCTGCGCAGAGGGTTACGAGACGCTGTGCCTGGCGGCGGACGTGGGCCTGGCGGCCACCTGCGCCGAGGGAACGGGTCTGATGGAGCGCCTGGTGGCCCTCACCGCCGAGTACATGAACACCCGCAAGCAGTTCGGCGTGCCGATCGCCAGCTTCCAGGCGCTGCGCCACCGCATGGCCGACGTGAAGATGCAGTTGGAGCTGGGCCGCTCCATGAGCTACTTCGCCAGCATGAAGCTGGGCGAGCTGGCACCGGCGCGGCGCCGCGCCCTGTCCCAGGCCAAGGTGCAACTCGGCCGCAGCATGCGGCAGGTGGGGCAGGAATGCATCCAATTGCACGGCGGCATCGGCGTGACCGACGAGTACATCGCCAGCCACTGCTTCAAGCGCCTGACCCTGCTGGAGATGACCTGGGGTGACACCCTGCACCACCTCGGCGAGGTGAGCGGGCGCATGCAGGACACGGCCGGTGTCTTCGCCTGATCCAGGCGCACAGGCCGCAGGCAGCCTCACGGATGTGGCCGGCCTCAGGGTCGGCCACTTCACCGACCCACGCCGGCCGACCGGCTGCACGGTGGTGCTGTGCGAGGACGGCGCCGTGTGCGGTGTGGACGTGCGCGGGGGGGCGCCCGGCACGCGCGAGACCGATCTGTTGAAGTCCGAAAACACCGTGGAGCATGTGCACGCCGTGCTGCTGACGGGCGGCAGCGCCTTCGGGCTGGCAGCGGCCACGGGGGTGGTGCAGTGGCTGGAAGAGCGGGGCCATGGCCTGCAAGTGGGCCCCGCGAAGGTGCCGCTGGTGCCCAGCGCCGTGTTGTTCGACCTGTGGGTGGGCGACCACCGCATCCGCCCAGACGCGGCCGCCGGCATCTCCGCCTGCGACGCCGCCACCACCGGCCCGGTGGCCGAGGGCAACGTGGGCGCAGGCACGGGTGCAGCGGTGGGCAAGCTCTTTGGCATTCGCCGCGCGATGAAGGGCGGCATCGGCACCGCGTCCGCTCGGCTGGGCGGGGTGACGGTGGCCGCGCTGGTGGCGGTGAACGCTGTGGGCGACGTGCTGGCCGAGGACGGGCAGGTGCTGGCCGGCGCCCGCACGGCGGACGGACTGCAACTGGCGCGCACCACCGAGGCCCTGCTGCGCGGCGAAGGCCCGCAGCGCCTGCTGCCCGGCGCGGCCACCACCATCGGGCTGGTGGCCACCGACGCCACGCTGACCAAGGCGCAGGCCAACAAGCTGGCTTCGCTGGCGCACCACGGTCTGTCACGCGCCATCGACCCCATCACCACGCACGACGGCGACACCCTCTTCGCCCTGGCCACCGGCCGCGCCGGGCCGGTGACCGAGCTGAGCGGGCTGGGCGCCGTGGCGGCCGAACTCACCGCGCGGGCGATTCGCCGGGCCGTGCGCGCTGCTGAAGGCCTGCCCGCCTACGGCCTGCCTGCCTCACGGGACCTTATCGGCCCGCCAACCGCCCCCTGACCCCATGCGCCTGTCCGCCATCCTCTACAGCCAGGGCTTCGGCACACGCCGCGAGTGCGTGGGCCGCGTCCTGGACGGCCACGTGTCGATTGCCGGGCAGATCTGCGACGACCCGGACGAAGACCTGAACCCGGCCGGTCTGGTCTTCAGCGTGGACGGCCGTGACTGGCCCTACCGGGAGAAGGCCCTGGTGGTGCTGCACAAGCCCGCGAACTACGAGTGCTCGATGAAGCCTCGCCACCACCCCAGCGTGATGAGCCTGCTGCCGGCCCCGCTGCGCACGCGCGGTCTGCAGCCCGTGGGCCGGTTGGACGAGGACACCACCGGGCTGCTGCTGCTGACCGACGACGGTGCCCTCATCCACCGCCTGACCTCGCCCAAGAAGCACATGCCCAAGGTCTACGAGGTGACGGCCCGCCACCCCATCGACGAGCGGCAGTTGAAGGCGCTGCGTACGGGCGTGGTGCTGGACGACGACCCGGCGCCGGTCGCGGCCCTGGAGGTGCAGGCCACCGGCGAGCACACGCTGCGCATGACCCTGACCGAGGGCCGGTACCACCAGGTCAAGCGCATGGTGGCCGCGGTGGGCAACCGCGTGGACGCCCTGCACCGCAGCGCCATCGGCCGCTTCACGCTGCCGGCCGACCTGGCGCCCGGGCAGTGGCGCTGGCTGGAGCCGGCAGCGCTGTACCCCGCCCCTGCCGGCGCTGTCGGCCCCGACACCGCGTCCATGGCCGGGGCCGCGCCCGAATCCGGCCTCTCACAGCCCTCACGATAATCGGCGCATGCAGGTTTTTCGCGGGCCTCCGCCCTTCCATGCGCGCGCAGCCTGCGCACTGACCATCGGCAACTTCGACGGCGTGCACCGCGGCCACCAGGCCATGCTGGCCATGCTGACGCACGAGGCGCGCCAGCGCGGCCTGCCCAGCTGCGTGGTGACGTTCGAGCCCCACCCGCGGGACTTCTTCGCTCAGCGCAGCGGCCGGCCCGAGGCGGCCCCCACGCGGATCTCCACGCTGCGCGATACCGTGTCCGCCCTGGCCAACTGCGGCGTGGACCGGCTGGTGGTGCTGCGTTTCGACGAGGCCCTGGCAGGGCTGGCGCCGCAGGACTTCATCACCCGCGTCCTGGTGGACGCCCTGGGCGCGCGCCTGGTGATGGTGGGCGACGACTTCCGCTTCGGAGCGCGGCGTGCCGGTGATTACGCGATGCTGGACCAGGCTGGCGGGCGGCTGGGGTTCGATGTCGCGCGCATGCGCAGCTTCGAGGTGCACGGCTTGCGGGTGTCCAGCTCCGCCGTGCGTCAGGCACTGGCCGAAGGCGACATGGATGGCGCGGCCAGCCTGCTGGGGCGCCGCTACGCCATCAGCGGGCGCACCGTCCACGGCCGCAAGCTCGGACGCGAGCTGGGCTTTCGCACGCTCAACCTGCGCTTCGTGCACCCCCGGCCCGCCACGATGGGCATCTTCGTGGCGCGCATCCACGGCCTGGGCGCGGCCGCCCTGCCAGGCGTGGCGAGCCTGGGTGTGCGCCCGACGGTGGAAGACGCCGGGCGGGTGCTGCTGGAGACCCACGCCCTGACCTGGCCCGAGTCCCTCGGCCTGGAAGGCGGCTATGGCCGCTGCCTGCGGGTGGAACTGCTGCACAAGCTGCACGACGAACGCCGGTATGAATCACTTGAGGCGCTGCAGCAGGGCATCGCGCAGGACGTCACGGATGCAAGGGCTTGGTTTGCCGCCCGCCCAGGCTGAGAGCCTGACAAGAAAACGCAGGGCCGGGCCGGTCACTGACCGGGCCTTGGGGGTGCTCAGAACCTCCAGACCACCGCGCCCGAGGCCGTGCTGAACTCGCGCTTGCGGGTCAAGGGGCTCTCCGCGGCAGACCCCAACAGCCGGGTGTGCCCCACGCCCAGCGAAGCCCCAAACGGCTGGCCCCAGGCCTGGAACTCCGTACGCCAGACGCCCGACAGTTGCAGGTCGCGCAGTCCGGAAGACGCCTCGAAGGCAGGCAGGCCCGAAGCACCGGACTGGACGGCCGAGACCCCGTGCCAATTCTGCAAGTAGCGCTGCCCAGCAGCACTCAGGCCCACGCCGAGCGCAAGACTCTCACCATGGCCCAAATCCCAGCGGCGCGTCACACCCAGATCGCCCACAACCCCACCGCCACGCCCCAGCAGATCGGTGCTGACCCCAGCGGTCATGCGCCACTGCGGGTCCGGATCCCAGCGGGCAACCCAGCGCGCGCGCACCGTGCTGCGAATGTCGCCCATTCCGGCCAGTTCCGGACTGTCGGAGGCACTGCGGCCCGGGTCGAAACGCAGCCCCAGGCTGATGCGGAACTTGCCTCGGCGGGCCAACTCCGCCGCCAACCCCCGTTCCACGTCATCGGACGTGCGGGTGGTGAACCCGCCCGAACCGGTCAAGGTGATGCGGCCATAGCGCAGGAATCCGGCCGGCGTCAGGTGAAAACCCAGGTCCGATGAGCCCAGAAAAGCCGGGCCGTGACGCAATGTCAAGCCCACAGCACCCTCGAAGCGGGTTGGCGCTGGCTCTGATTGCGCCAGTACCGCCCCGCTGGCACTGGCCAGCAAGAAACCCATCAGGATGGCCTTGTCCAAAGGCACAACGGGCAGGCCCGAGCGCCTGCCGGGCTGCCACGCTGTGGCCCCCCCGACAAGATGCCTGGTGACCGTGCCCTGTCGGCCTTGCAGGCCATCCGTCCTTTTCATCAATTGCCTCTCGATGCTCGGGAGGCCCGGATTCTGGCCTGTCCCGCAATCCCGTGATGCCGGCGCGGCGCCCACGAGCCTGACCCTCTAAAATAATGACATGTCCACCCTGCCCATGCCTTGCTTCCCCTCAGGCTGGCACGCCCGCACGCGCCGCCAGACAACGCGGGACCGAATTCGGGGCTGACCGCTCGGGCGCCGTGCGCCCCTCCACTGCGCCGCCAGCCCTGCAGCAGCAGGACGGGTTTCCGTACACCGCGATCAGCGTCGTTTTCAGGCGCTCCCCAATGCCATGAGCACCCCCCATCCCACAGACCCGGCTGACGCGGGAACCTCATCCAGCGCGGCGGACTACCGCGCCACCCTGAACCTGCCCGACACGCCCTTCCCCATGCGCGGCGACCTGCCCAAGCGCGAGCCGGGCTGGGTGAAGGAGTGGAATGAAGGCGGCCTGTACCAGCGCCTGCGCGTGGCGCGCCACGGCGCGCCGCTGTTCGTGCTGCATGACGGCCCACCGTATGCCAACGGCAAGCTGCACATCGGCCATGCGCTGAACAAGGTGCTCAAGGACATGATCGTCAAGTCGCGCCAGCTGGCGGGCTATGACGCGCGCTACGTGCCGGGCTGGGACTGCCACGGCCTGCCGATCGAGAACGCCATCGAGAAGCTGCACGGCCGCGGCCTGCCGCGCGACGTGGTGCAGGCGAAAAGCCGGGCCTTCGCCACCGAGCAGATCGCGCAGCAGATGCAGGACTTCCAGCGCCTGGGCGTGCTGGGCGACTGGGCGCACCCCTACCGCACCATGGACCCGGGCAACGAGGCCGGCGAGATGCGGGTGCTCAAGCGCCTGATGGAGCGCGGCTTCGTCTACCGCGGCAGCAAGCCGGTGTACTGGTGCTTTGACTGCGGCTCCTCGCTGGCCGAGTTCGAGATCGAGTATGCGGACAAGACCTCGCCCACGGTGGACGTGGCCTTCCTGGCGCAGGACCTTGCTGCCGTGGCGAAGGCCTTCGGCTTGAGCGCGCTGTCGCAGGACGCCTACGCCGTCATCTGGACCACCACGCCCTGGACGCTGCCGGCCAACCAGGCGCTGAACCTGAACCCGGCGCTCGAATACGCCCTGGTGCAGACCGAACGCGGCCTGCTGATCCTGGCCTCGGCCTTGGTGGAGAAATGCCTGGAGCGCTACGGCCTGCAGGGCACGGTGCTCGCCACCACGCTGGGCGAGGCCCTGGGCGGCCTGCACTTCCACCACCCCCTGGCCCATGTGCATGAGGGCTACCGCCGCACCTCGCCGGTGTACCTGGCCGACTACGCCACCGCCGACGACGGCACCGGCATCGTGCACTCGGCACCGGCCTACGGCGTGGAGGACTTCAACTCCTGCATCAGCCACGGGCTGAAGCACGACCAGATCCTGAATCCGGTGCAGGGTCACGGGCGCTATGAGGAAGCCCTGCCCCTGTTCGGCGGGCTGGACATCTGGAAGGCCAACCCGCAGATCATCGAGACCCTGCGCGCGGCGGACCGTTTGATGGCCACCGCCAAGCTGCAGCACAGCTACCCGCACTGCTGGCGCCACAAGAGCCCGGTGATCTACCGCGCCGCGGCCCAGTGGTTCGTGCGCATGGACGAAGGCCAGGGTGTGTTCACCGTGGACAAGGCGGCGAAGACGCTGCGCCAGACCGCGCTGGAAGCCATCGACGCCACGAGCTTCTACCCCGAGAACGGCCGTGCCCGGCTGCGCGACATGATCGCCAACCGGCCCGATTGGTGCATCAGCCGCCAGCGCAGCTGGGGCGTGCCCCTGCCCTTCTTCCTGCACAAGGTGACGGGCGAACTGCACCCCGACACCCTGGCGCTGATGGACCGCGCGGCCGATCTGGTGGAGCGCGGCGGCATCGAAGCCTGGAGTCAGTTGGACCCTGCCGACCCCGCCTGGCTGGGCGATGACGCCGCGCACTGGACCAAGAGCCACGACATCCTGGACGTGTGGTTCGACTCGGGCTCCACCTTTTCGCACGTGCTCAAGGGCTCGCATGCGAGTGACTCTGCGCCGGCTGGAGCCGATGCAGGCCATCACGTGGACGGCCCCGAGGCCGACCTGTACCTGGAAGGCCACGACCAGCACCGCGGCTGGTTCCACTCCTCGCTCTTGATCGCCTGCGCGGTGGAAGGCCGCGCGCCCTACCGCGGCCTGCTCACCCACGGCTTCGCCACCGACGGCCAGGGCCGCAAGATGAGCAAGAGCCTGGGCAACGTGGTGGAGCCGCAGAGCGTGACCAGCAAGCTCGGCGCCGAGATCGTAAGGCTGTGGTGCGCCTCGACCGACTACTCGGGCGACCTCAACATCGACGACAAGATCCTGGCCCGCGTGGTGGACGCCTACCGGCGCATCCGCAACACGCTGCGCTTCCTGCTGGCCAACACGTCTGACTTCGACGCGGCCACGGATGCCGTGCCGCTGGACCAGTTGCTGGAGGTGGACCGCTGGGCCCTGGCCCGCACGGCGCAGATGCAAGACGAGATCCGCGCCCACTTCGATGTCTACGAGTTCCACCCGGTGGTGGCCAAGCTGCAGGTCTTCTGCTCGGAAGACCTGGGGGCCTTCTACCTCGACGTGCTGAAGGACCGCCTCTACACCACGGCGCCGAAGTCCCTGGCACGCCGCAGTGCGCAGACGGCTCTCTGGCACCTGACGCACGCCATGCTGCGCTGGATGGCGCCCTTCCTGAGCTTCACGGCCGAGGAGGCCTGGGCGGTGTTCGCCCCGGCACCCGCGTCAGGCAGCGCCCCGCAGGACGCAGCCCGCACCATCTTCACCGAGACTTTCTGGGACTTCGGCGGCCAGGCGGCCCAGGGTCTGACCGCACGCGGGAATGCGGGAACCGCGCAGGGCCTTGCGGCCGGCGCGGGGGCCCAGACCGACGCCGAGCAGGCCCTGCTGGCCAGCTGGGCGCGCATCCGCGCGATCCGGGACGTGGTCAACAAGGAGATCGAGGCCGTGCGCACCGCAGGCGGTGTGGGCTCTTCTCTGCAGGCCCAGGTGCTGGTGCGCGCGAACGCCGAGGACCACGCGCTGCTGCGGCGCCTTGGCGACGACCTGAAGTTCGTCTTCATCACCTCTGTGGCGGGCGTCGCCCCGTCAGCCGACGGGGCGCTGCGTGTCGAGGTCACGCCGTCCAGCGCGCCCAAGTGCGAGCGCTGCTGGCACTGGCGAGACGATGTGGGCCAGGATGCCACCCTCCCGACGATATGTGGCCGCTGCGTCAGCAACCTGCACGGCGCGGGAGAGGTGCGGACGGTGGCCTGAGGGCCGCTTGATGCGCGACTGAACGGCAAGCACCAAGACGAGGCACCCACCATATGGCCACCAAAGGCAAGTCCCCCTCCCCCGGCCCCAGCCTGGCACTTTGGCTCGCCTTGGCCGTGCTGGTGATCCTGCTGGACCAGATCACCAAGACGCTGATCATCGGCACCTTCAGGCTGGGCGACACCCAGCCGGTGTGGAGCTTCTTCAACCTGGTGCGGGTGCACAACACGGGTGCGGCGTTCTCGTTCCTGGCAGGCGCCTCGGGCTGGCAGCGCTGGTTCTTCGTCGGCCTGGGATTCGTGGCCTCGGCCTTCATCATCTGGATGATCCGCAGCCATCCCACGCAAAAGCTCTTCTGCTTTGCCGTAGCCATGATCATGGGCGGGGCGCTGGGCAACGTCATCGATCGCCTGCTGCACGGCTACGTGGTGGATTTCCTGCAGTTCCGCTTCAGTTTCCTGGAGCCCCTCTTTCCCGGCGGCTACTTCCCCAGTTTCAACATCGCCGACAGCGCCATCACGCTGGGCGCGATCTGCGTCATCCTCGACGAGATCCTGAGGGTGCGCGGGGCGAAGTAGGCGGGGCCACCAGGCAAGCCGCTGCCGTCGGCCCCTGGGTGGACAGACTCGGGCTGCGAGGTCAGGCCCTCAGGTTTTCACCATTGACCCGCTCCGCGGGTCTTGTGCATGATGGTCTTCCAACTGAAGCGGAGACCACATGCGCATTTCTCGCCGTCGCCTTACCCTGGGTCTTGCCGGCGCAAGCCTGGGGGTGGGCACTCATCTGTCCTGGGCCCAGTCCTTCCCGTCCAAACCGCTGAAGATCATTGTGCCGTTCCCGGCTGGCGGCACCACCGACGTCGTGGCGCGCCTGGTGGCCCAGCGCATGAGCGAGAGCATGGGCCAGCCGGTGGTGGTGGAAAACCGCGGCGGCGCGGGTGGGGCGATCGGTGCCGATGCGGTGGCCAAGGCCGCCCCGGACGGCCACACGCTGCTGATGCACAACCTGACCTTTCCCATGACCTCGGTGGCGCAGACCCTGGCCGGGCGTTCGCCTTTCAATGTCGACAGCGACCTGATCGGCGTGTCGATCTCGGTCTACGTGCCCTTCATGTGGACCGCCCACCCCAGCGTGCCGGCCAAGGACCTGCGCGAATTGGGGCAACTGCTGCGGGCGCAGAAGCTGCCCTACAACTACGGCTCCACGGGGCCCGGCTCGGCCATGCACGTGCAAGGCGAAGCCTTCAAGAAGGCGGCAGGGGTGGAGATGCAGCACGTGCCCTTCCGGGGCGCCGCACCGCTGAAGCAGGACCTGCTGGCCGGGCGCATCCAGGTCGGCGGCGACCAGCTGTCCACGTCGCTCGCCGAGATCAAGGCCGGTACCTTGAAGGCGCTGGCCACCACGGCCTCCAGGCGCGTGGCCGGCCTGCCCGACGTCCCCACGGTGCGCGAACTGGGCTTCCCCAGCCTGGAACTCGAAGGCTGGAACGGCTTGTTCGTTCCGGGCAAGACACCGCGCGACATCGTCGAACGCCTGCAACGCGAAGCCGCCGCCGCCGTGCGCCACCCGGAGGTCTCGCGCCGCCTGATCGAACTCGGCGCCGAGCCCGTGGGCTCCAGCGCCGCAGCGCAGGACGAGATCTACAAGCGCCAGATGGACCAGTTCAGGCCCGTCATCAAGGAGATGAACATCGAGAGTTGAGGGGGCTGCTACAGCACCCCCTTACGGACTCATTTCGCCATGAGGCTGCTACCTGGATCAGGCAGCTGGCCAGCCCGCGGACCCATGTCGAGGCCGTCAAGGTAGTCCAACACCTGCGCCAGCGGCATGACGTCGGCAAACTGCCGGTCCATGTCGAACAGCGAGATCGCATGCGAAATCGGGATGCGGTCAAACACCGCCTCCTGCGCGACGATGGTGCGGAAGTTCCAGGAGGAGGCGTCAAACACTGTGGCACGGATGCAATTGCTGGTGGCCCCGCCAGCGACGATCACCGTGTCGATGCTGCGCTCGACCAGGTAGCCCAGCAAAGGGGTGCCGTGAAAACCACTGGGCTTCTTCTTCACGAACTCGATGTCAGCCGGGCCGGGGACGAGTTGCGGTACCAGCTTTGCCCCGATGGTCCCTGCCAGGCACCAGTGTTCAGACTGCAGCAGGTCCCGCTTGCGGCGGTACACCCCCATGTCCGAACCCTTTGGGTCCAGTTCGAAACGGGTGAAGAAGCAAGGCACGCCTCGGGCCTGCGCCTTGCCGACCAACTGTGCGATCGCCGCCACGGCGGCCCGCCCGACTTCGCCGCAGGAGGACGGCCAGGCGGCGTCGTTGCCGGGTTCGCCGACCATGTAGTTCTGGGCATCGATGACGACCACGGCCGGGCGCTGTCCGAACCCCATGCGTCGGCCGAACTTGCCTCGCGCAATGACCTGCAGATCCTGCTCACTCAGATAGGTTTGCCAAGGTGTCATGGTGATGGCTCTTTCCCGTCAAGGATGTCGAACAGGGGCTCACCCATTGAAGGTGTCGTACGCAGGCGCACCGTCGGCCGTCATGCGATCACCCCGTCTGCACGCAGGCCTGCAATGTCCTCGGCGGTGTAGCCGTGCTGCGCCAGGATCTCGTTCGAATGCTGCCCGAAGACCGGGGCAGCCCTGCGCGCTGGCGTCGGGTCACCTTCGAGGTGGAACGCGCCCGACAGTCCGCGGTAGCTGCCCACCAGCGGATGGGTGAATCGGGTGATGATCCCTTCAGCCTCGACCTGAGGATCATCGAACATGTCCTCGACCTGCCGTACTGCAGCGCAGGGGACCTGCTCGCCAAAAATCTGCTCCCACTCCAGCGCGGTATGCGCGAGCAGCGCAGCGCGAATTCGCGGCACGATCTCCTGCGCAAGCTGTGCCCGCTTGCGCACGCTGTCATAACGCGTGTCGCTGGCGAGTTCGGGCCATCCGATCAGTTCGCACAGCGCAGTCCAGAAGTGCGGGGTATTGGCGGAGATGTAGAGGCTGCCCGCCTGGGTGGGGTGCAGTCCCGTGACCCCGCCTGAGCGCATGTCGCGGTAGGTGGCGCGGCCCTCGTCCTGCGCCCACACCATGCGGCTGGATTGCATCGCCAGCGCGCTGCGCAGCAAAGAGATGGCAACATATTGGCCGATACCTGTCCTTTCCCGCTGGTAAAGGGCAGATCCCACGCGTGCAGCCATCATGGCTGCGGCGTAGTAGTCAACCACCGAGCCGTACACGATCTCCGGCTCTTCGGGGCTGCCCTGCAGCGCGCAGATCCCCGTCATGGATTGCATCACCTGGTCGTAGCCCGCACGGTCTCTCATCGGACCCTCTTCACCGTAGCCGCTGATCGCGCAGTAGATCAGGCGCGGCTGGAAGCCGCGCAAGGTCTCGTAGTCGATCCCCAACCGCCCGGGCACAGACGGCCGAAAGTTGTGGACCAGCACGTCGGCTTCGCGCACCAGACGCAGCAGCACCGCAAGTCCCTGGGGACGTTTCAGATCGAGCGCCAAGCCGCGCTTGCCACGGTTGACGCCGATGAAGGCTCGACCCTCGCTCGGGAGCGTCGACGGGTACTTGCGCAGGTTGTCACCCTGCGGCGGTTCGATCTTGATCACGTCCGCGCCCTGGTCAGCCAGCAGGGTGCACCCGTAAGGCGCGGCGATATACCCACTCAGGTCCAGCACTCGCACGCCGGCCAGCGGCTCCCCCGCTGCCATGGGTTCTTCGCGCGAAGCTGGCGTTGCGGGTGTAGTCATTTCGGTGGCTCTCACGCCTGGAACCCCAGCGCGGCTGCCGTGGGTGCGGCGTGTCGCAATGGGGAGCGCACGGCGAGTCCTCTCTTGGGTGGGGACAGATCAATCATCAAGCTCTTCGCTGGAGGACCGCCGCGTGATCAGATCGTCCAACACCTCCAGCACCTTGGGCAGGTTCTCCAGAACGTGGGACTCTGTCACCGCGGCCGCCGCGTGAAAGTTCCTCGAGGCAATGTGGTCGGTGATCTTCTGGTGCTCCAGGTGCGCAGTGGCCAGTGAACCCTTCTTGCGCAGCAGGGCGTGGCGCAGCGGCTCCGCGGTCTCGTTGAGCACCATCAGGGATCGCTCGAGCATTTCGTTGTTGCAGGCGCGCACGATGTGCTGGTGGAACACCACGTTTTCCTGCAAGTACAGGCCCGTGCAACCTTCAGCCAAGTGGGCCTGCATGTGCCGATTCGAGGCGTTGAGATTCTGGATCAACGCCTGAAGCGGCCCGGTCTCGAGCCCGACCAACGCTTCGACGCTCATACGCTCCAGGACGCTGCGCAATCGGTACAGGTCGCCCACCGACTTGCGCGTGTAACCCCTGACCCTGAACCCGCGTCGTTCGCGATGCGTGACAAGCCCTCGCAGTTCGAGCACACGCAAGGCCTCACGTACGGGCCCCCGACTGGTGCCATAGACGTGCTCCAGCGCTTCTTCCCTGAGGGGCGAGCCAAGAGGGTGCCGGCCGTCCATGATCCCGTTGCGGATCTGCAGCATCAGGCGCGAGGACTTGGTCTGGCGCGCGTTCGTGTCATCCAGAATTGTCAACAAAACACCCTGGTCAGCGTTCAGATAATGCCAATCAACCATCGATTCGCTCGTAGCAGCAAGCCCGAGGTTGTATATTGGAACCGTAAATTGTATACAGTATGATGGTGAGTGCTTGAGCGTCCGTTGTTTGCCGACTTGCCGCGGCAGGCTGGCGAGGCATCGGCTCAGCACGCTGCCTCAGTATCTGAATAAGCCGCCATCCCGGTCCGAGCGGGCAACGAGAGTGAAAAACCAGGTGCGAGATTTCGTCGGCTACGGCCAAAACCCTCCACATGCGCGCTGGCCGGGTGAGGCCCGCATCGCGTTGCAGTTCGCCATCAACTACGAGGAAGGTGCCGAGTGCAGCGTGGCAGATGGTGACCCTCGCAACGAGGTCGGGTTGACCGAGGCGATCGGCGGCCGCGTGCCTGCCGGCCAGCGCGACCTCGCATTTGAGTCGCTCTACGAGTACGGCAGCCGTGTGGGCATCTGGCGCTTGTTGGACCTGTTCCGCCAGCGCTCGATCCCGGTGACGATGTTCGGCTGCGCGTTGGCTTTCGAGCGTAATCCCGCGGTGGCCGTTGCAGTGCGTGATGCTGGATACGACGTGTGTTGCCATGGGTGGCGCTGGATCGAGCCGTTCCGGCTCAGCGAGGCAGAGGAGCGCGAGCACATTGCGCGCGCCGTGCAGTCCTTTGAGCGCACGACAGGCCAGCGGCCCTTGGGCTGGTACAGCCGCTTCGGCCCCAGCGAGCACACGCGGCGGCTTCTGGTCGAGGAAGGCGGCTTCCTTTACGACGCCGACGCCTACAACGATGAGTTGCCTTACTGGACCACCGTCGCTGGTCGGCAGCACCTGGTGGTGCCCTATTCGATGGACGCCAACGATGCCAAGTTCGCGCCCCCAGCGAGCTTTGCCACCGGCGAGGACTTCTTCAGCTACCTCAAGGAAACCTTCGACATGCTGTATGCAGAGGGCGACACGGCCCCGCGCATCATGTCGGTGGGTCTGCACCCCCGCATGTCCGGGCGTCCGGCGCGCGCCCTCGGCCTGGCCCGCTTTGTCGACTACGCGCGCGGACACGACCAAGTTTGGTTCTGCCGGCGCATCGACATCGCCCGGCACTGGCAGTCCCAACATCCCGCTTCCCCGACCGTTTCGCTGACCCCTTCCCTGACCGTCTGACACGCCCTCGCCAAGGAGATGACCATGAAGTCCATTCGCATGCCCACCCGTCGCCCACTGCTCGCCGCGCCCCTGGCGGCACTGACGGTGTTGCTGGCCGGCCTGGCCCCGCTGGCCCATGGCCAGGAGCGCTACCCCACCAAGCCGATCCGTATGGTGATCGGTTTCGCCGCGGGGGGACCCACCGACGTCGTCGCACGCAAGCTTGCTCAGCGGCTGGAGCCCCTGCTGGGCCAGACGGTCATCGTCGACAACAAGCCAGGCGCCGCGACCACGATCGCCACTGCAGAGGTGGTCCGGGCACAGCCTGACGGCCACACGCTCTATCTCACGGGATCTGCGGCCTTGACGATCACACCGCTGTCCATCCCCAGCCTGAGCTTCGATGTCTCCCGTGACCTGGTACCGGTGGGCCTGATCGCCGCCGAGCGCTTTGCCATTGCCGTACACCCTTCAGTGCGTGCCCGCTCGCTGCGCGAGTTGGCGGCGTTGGCCAAGGCCAACCCGGGCAAGATCAGTTTTGCAAGCTCCGGCACGGGCAACATCGGCCACCTGACGGGCGAGATGTTCAACAAACTCGCCGGCACCGACCTGACGCATGTGCCCTACAAGGGTGCCGCGCCCGCCATGCAGGACGTCCTGGCTGGCCACGTGGGCGTGCTGACGGCGGGCCTGGGCACGATGTACGAGCAGCACAAGCAGGGCAAGCTGTTCGTGCTGGCGGTGACGGATCGCGAGCGTTCCTCCACGGCGCCGGAGATCCCGACCGCTGCTGACGCGGGTTTCCCGGCACTGGTGGCCAACAGCGTCTTCGTGCTGCTGGCGCCCGCCAAGACGCCGGCTGGCGTGGTGGCCACTCTGGACAGCGCCCTGCGCCGGGTGCTGGCTTCGCCGGAATTCCAGGCTGATCTGCGTCAGGCCGCCGTCGAGCCAGTGATCGACATCGGCCCCGACGCTGCCAAGCGCTTCATCGATGGCGAGCTGAAGAAGTGGGCAGACCTCGTGCAGGCCAACAACATCCAGATGCGTTGAGCCCTTTGCCAGCGCCCGTGGTGCTCGAGCGTTTCGCGTTCGCGACGATCCAGGGGCGGCCACGCCTGACCTGGCCCGATGGGCGTCGCCTGGCGCTCTGGGTGGTGCCCAACGTCGAGCACTATGAACTGGAGCCTTCGACGCAAAGTGTCCGGGCGCCGTGGCCCCGCTGCGCACCGCCGGACGCGCTGAACTACCCGCGCAAGGAGTATGGCAACCGCGTTGGCCTGGGCCGCCTGCTAGACCTCAGTTCGCGCCTGGGCATGCGGTTCACGGCCTCGCTGGGCATGGCCGTGCCGGAGATGTTCCCGCAACAGTTCGAGCTGATGCAGCGGGCCGGCTGGGATTTCATGTGCCACGGCCTGTACAACACACACTACCTGTGGGATGCGCCCGAACATGAGGAGCGCGCCTTCATCGCCGACTGCCAACGCCGCATGCAGCACGCCACCGGACATCCCATCGCGGGCTGGTTTTCGCCCGCGTGCTCGCACACCCCGCGCACGGCGGACCTCGTGGCCGAGGCCGGCATCGGCTACTACTGCGATCTTTACCACGACGACCAGCCATTCCCGGTACGCACGGCCAGCGGCTCCCTGATCAGCCTGCCCTACACGATGCAGGTCAACGATGTGGTGCTGCACCTGTCTGGCGCCACGGGCGCGGACTTTGCCGACGTGATTGCTGACGAGTTCGAGACGCTGCACGCCGAGTCGCAGGACAGCGCCCGGGTGATGTGCATCGCCTGCCACCCCTATGTCAGCGGACAGCCCCACTGGATCGGCGCGCTGGAGCGCGCGCTGCGGCATATCGCCTCGCACGACGACGTGTGGTGCGCCACCGGCAGCGAGATCGCGGCCTGGTACCGCCAGCACCACCTGGGCGCGGTCCGCCAGTGGACCGGGGAGTAGGGTGATACCGCGCGCCCCTGAGCCTGGCCGCCTCGACCACGCGCTGTACGAGCCGCGCGCGTCGTGGCTGACGCCGGGGCGGCCCTGGCCGGACGGCCGGGTGGCCGCCTGCGTACTGATCCATCTGGAGGCGTTCGAAATCGACGCGCCGGCCAACGCGCACCGCGATCCGGGCCTGCGGGGCGACTTTGGCAGTTTCTTCCCGGACTACCGCAGCCACTCGCTGTTCGAGTACGGCTCGCGCATCGGCGTGCACCGCCTGCTCGACCTGCTTCAGCCGCTGGGCTGGAGCGTGGCTGTGGCGGTCAACGGCTGCATCGCGCAGGCGCGCCCGTCGCTGCTGCGGCAACTGCAGACGCGCGGTGTCGAGCTGCTGGCCAGCGGCTGGTCAGCCTCGCGCATGGTCACCAGCCAGCTGGCAGAAGATGACGAACGCCAGATGCTGGCGCAGTCCGCTGACGCGCTGGCCCAAGCCGTCGGCGTCCGCGCGACTGGCTATGCGAGCCAGGATTACGGCTACTCGCTGCACAGCGCCCGGCTGCTGGAGGCGCTGGGCTTCGACCATGTGGTGGACTGGCCCAACGACGAGCAGCCCTACACATTCGGCCCGCGCCGGCAGCTCGTGGTGCTGCCCCCGGCGGCGGATCTGGACGACGCGCAGGCCATCCTCGTGCGCAAACTGCTGGCTCGGCGTTGGGGTGCCGCGGTGGCGGAGGCGCTGGGGCACTGGCGCAGCAGCGCGGCGAGCGGCACCGTCTTCATCCTGCCCCTGCACGCCTGGGTGGCCGGCGCCGCGCACCGCACGGCGGCCTTGCGCCGGGCCCTCGAGAGCTGCGAAGCCCAGGCCTTCTGGCAGGCCTGCCCGTCGCTCATCAGCCGTTGCTGGCGCGATGGGGGTGGACAGCCTGCGCCTGACACCCCCCGTTAGGAGAACAACCGTGAAATCGATCCTGGGCCGAGACGTGCTGGACACCCTAGAGGAGCTCGTCGATCCACGCTGGACGGCGGTGCTGGCCATCGACATCCAGAACGACTTCTGCACCCCGGGCGGTCACTTTGGGCGCCATGGCAAGGATGTCGCGAGCATGGCGCCGGCGGTGTCGCGCATGGTGGAGTTCGTTGGCCGCGCGCAGGCGCTGGGCATGCGCACGATCTTCATGCGCCAGGCCTCGCTGCCCGAGGGCCGGATGGACTCGCCAGCCTGGCTGCGCTTCAAGACGCGCGACGGCAAGACGCCTGACTACGCCCTGCCGGGAACCTGGGGCTGGCAGTTCGTCGACGGTCTCAGCGTGGCCCCGGGGCATTGGGTGATCGAGAAATTCAGGCCCGACAGCTTTCTGGGTACCCACCTGGACCAGGTGCTGCGCTCACAGGCGATCCAGAGCCTGATCATCATCGGCGCGACGACCGAGGGCTGCGTCGAATCGACGGTGCGCAGCGCCTCCTACCGTGACTATTACGTCGTGGTCGTCGAGGATGCGGTCGCGAGCCCGAATGCCGAACTGCATGAGGGGTCGCTGCGCCTGTTCCATGCGCGCTACCCCACCCACCACAGCGCACGCGTCCTCGAAGCGATCGAGCGCGCGCGCACCGCAGGAACTGACGCATGAGCTCTCAAGATGCTTCCAAGCCCGGTCGACCCGCCATGCCCTTGGCGCTCGAACCGAAGGCCGGGCGACACGCCCAGTTGCGCGCAGCCCTCAACAGCGGCGGCATGCTGATGGCGCCTGGCGTGTTCGACTGCCTGACCGCACGCCTGGCCGAACTCGCCGGCTTCAGGATGCTCTACATGACGGGCTCGGGCGTGTCCATCACGCGGCTGGGCGCGCCGGATGTGGCGCTGCTGTCCTTCGCCGAGATCCTGGACCAGGCCAAGCGCATCGCCGATGTCACGGCCTTGCCCGTTCTGGCAGACGTGGACACCGGCTACGGCGGGCCGCTGAACGTGATCCGCACCGTGCGCGAGATGGAGCGGGCAGGCATCAGTGCCCTGCAGATCGAGGACCAGGACTGGCCCAAGCGCTGCGGCCATGAGCCGGGCCGGCGTGTGGTTCCCATCGCCGAGATGGTCGGGCGTCTCCATGCCGCGGTCGATGCCCGGCGAGACCCCGACGTGCTGATCGTGGCGCGCACCGATGCGCGCTCCAGCGAGGGCATCGACGCTGCCATCGAGCGCGCCAACCTCTACGCCGAGGCCGGCGCCGATGTCCTGTTCGTCGAGTCACCGGAGTCTGTGGAGGAGATGCAGCGGGTGGCGCGCGAGGTGCAGGCGCCCACGCTGTCCAACCAGGTGGAAGGCGGGCGCACCCCGTTGCTGCCGGCGCCGCAACTCGAGGCGCTGGGCTACCGGATGGCCATTTACCCGAACTCCGTGACCCGTCTCTTTGCCCGGGCCGGCCAGGAGTTGTTCGAGGAGTTGCACCGCAGCGGTTCCACGCAAGGCCTCAAGGACCGGATGCTCGACCATCGCGGCTTGTGGGACCTGTTCGAGCATCCCGCCTTCATGCAACTCGAACAGCGCTACGGCGCCCGCGCTGACCCGTCCTGAGGCCTCCTGCCTGCGGCAGCTTCGCCTACCTGAGCGAGACCATCAGGCTGCGCGCGACGTCGAACAGCCGGTCTTCACCGAAGGGCCGTCCCACCAGTTGCGCAGCCACGGGCATGCCATGCCCATCCAGGCCGATAGGGATGACCAGCACGGGAAGTCCCAAGTAGCTGAAGGGCCGGGTCAGCCGGGTCAGTTGGGGCACCACCGAAAACACCGCGCTGCCCTGTTCCATGTCGGCCTCGCTGCGCAGGGGCACGGGCACCGGGACGCAGGGATAGACCAGCACATCGGCCTTGTCGAATGCGGCGGTGAGAAAGCGGTCGAGCAAGCGGGCGCGCAGGGCAATGGCCTCCAGGTAGCGCACCGCCGGCAGGTGAAAGCCCGGCTCGGTGCGGGAATACACCGCACGGGAATAGTCTTCGGCGTGTTGCGCCATCCAATGCCCATGCAGGGCGGCAGCCTCCACCTTGGAGATGGTGTCGCCCAGGGCATACAAAGGCTCCATCCCCACGTCACCGGTGAGGGCGAGCGGGCCAAACGCCCGGTCGCAACGGTCCAGAAAGGCAGAGAAGGCGGTGCCGACATCGGGCGCCAAGGTCCCCCAGCCCTGCAGCAGGCCCAGGCGTGTGGGTACGGCACCGGCCTGGTCAGGGCTGGTGTCCGCGGCGTGCGCATGGCCCGTGACCCAAGGCTGCACCAGACTGGAGGGGTCGGCTTGATCGGGCCCTGCGATGGCCTCGAAGACCGCCTGGCAGCTGTCCACGTCCCGGGCCAGGGGGCCGATGCAATCGAGTGAGAACGCCCTTGGGAAGCACCCAGCGCGGCTCACCCGTCCATAGGTGGGTTTGAGCCCCACGACACCGTTGACGGCGGCCGGGATGCGGATCGAACCCCCGGTGTCCGACCCGAGGGACGCGGCGACCACCCCCAACGCCACCGCCACTCCCGACCCACTGGACGAACCTCCCCCAATGCGTTGCGGGTCCAGGGCGTTGGTGCAGTCTCCAAAGTGCGGGTTGTGGCCAGTAGGCCCGGCCACCATCTCGTTCAGGTTCAAGGGCCCCAGGTCCACCGTCCCGGCGCGCTCCAGACGCGCCAGTGCCGCCGCGTCCTGCGTCGGCACTGGCAAGTCAGTGGCCCGGCTGCCCACCGTGGGTGCGCGCCCCGAACGCTCAAAACAGTCCTTGTGGGCCAGCGGGATCCCGTGCAGCAGGCCGCGCCAGCTGCCGCCGGCCAGCTCTTGATCCAGCGTGTGGGCACGCACCAGCGCAGCCTCGGCCTGCAGTTCGATGAAGGGCCGGTGCAGGTCCTGCACGGCGCGCGCTCTGCCCGCGGCCAGCTGCGTCAGCTCGGTAACCGACAAGTCCTTGGCCCGCAGGGCCGCCGCCATCTGGGGGATCGTCCAGCCGAGGGGATCGGTGCCGGAGTCGGTCGGCGCCAGCACCGCCTCAGGGCCGAGCCGCTGGTAGCGGTCGGCACGGCGCAGGGCGACCTGGGCGAAGTCGCCAGGTTGGTCCCGCGCGGTGAGCAGGCCGCGCGCGAGGTCGCGCACTGTCGCGTTCAGCCGGGTCACCTCGGCTTCGATCGACGCGTCCTCGCTGCGCGAGTGCACCCCGTGCACCCTGTGCAGTCGGGCGGAGGCCGATTCAATCGCGTCCATGAGCTACTCCCGTGCGTCCAGCCAGCGCCCCTGCCGCAGTCAACGACTTGGCCAGCGGGCCGCCGCCCGCAGTGCCCGCTGCGCTCACTTCTGCCGCAGCCCTGCGGCGTCCACTGTCTTGCGCCACAAATCGATGTCGCGGCGCAGCAGCGCAGTAAGTTCTTCGGGAGTGGAGTGGGCGGACGAGGCCCCGGCGTTCTTCAAGAAGGCCAGGAACTCCGGATCCTTCAGCGCGTCACCCACCAGACCGTTGAGCCGGTTGCGGATGTCAGTGGGCATGCCTGCGGGGCCGAAGAGGCCCCACCACACGTCCACCACGTAGTCGATACCGGATTCCTTCACCGTCGGCATGGCGGGCATGTCGGCGGAGCGCCGGGCCGAGGTGATGGCCAGCATGGGCAGCTTCTCGGTCACCGTGCCCCGAATGGAGGCCACCGTGGTCACCACGAGGTCGATTCGCCCGGCCGCCAGGTCCAGTTGGGCGGGGGCGATGCCCTTGTAGTTCACGCCCGTCATCTTGATGCCGGTCACCAGGTTGAACAACTCCGTGGCCAGTTGCGTGCTGTCGCCCAGCCCCGCGCTGCCGTAATTCATCTTGTCTGGGTTGGCCTTGGCGTAAGACACCAGTTCCGTCACGCTCTTGGCGGGAAAGCCCTCTCGCACCATGAACACGAACGGAGCGGCAGCCACACGCGCAATGCCATCGAAGGCAGTCGCCGCATCGTAGGGTGGTTGCTGCACCGCCGCCGTGGTGGCCAGCGAGCCCGACACGAACATGAGCGTGTGGCCATCGGGCGCCGAGCGCGCCACATGGGTGGCACCCACCACTGAGCCGGCGCCGGCCCGGTTTTCAACAATGACCTGTTGGCCCAGCTCCTTGGACAGCCGCTGCGCCAAGGCGCGACCGATGACATCGTTGCTGCCACCCGGGGCGAATGGCACGATCAACGCGATGGGCTTGGACGGCCATTTCGGCGCACCCTGGGCCCAGACGGGGCTGCCCGTCAGGGCACAGGCGGCCCAGAGGCACGAGGCCCAGCGGGCTGGACGTGAGAGCAGCATGGACAACATGGGGCAGATTTCCTTGAGTCAGTTTTGGGGTTGTGGGAGGCGGCCGCGGTGATGCCCGCGGCACCTCAGTTCGTGCTCAGGTTGCGCTCGACCACCAGCTTCTTCCACTTCGCGATTTCGTCGAAATAGTAGGCTGCGAATTCGGCGGGGCTGTAGGTGCCGGGCTCGGCGCCTTCCTGCGACAGCAGCTTGCGGATCTCCGGCAGCTCGTTGGCGCTGCGGATGGCCGCGTTCAGACGCTCCACCATCGGCTTGGGCGTGCCGCCTGGGGCAAAAACGCCCCACCACCCCTCGGCGCGGTAGCCCGGCACGGTCTGGGCGATGGTGGGCAGGTCCGGGTAGAACTTGGAGCGCTCGGTGGAGCCCACGGCCACGGCCTTCACCAAGCCGGCCTTGATCTGCTCGCCCACGGACGCTGGCGTGGTGATCAGCAACTGGATGTTGCCGGAGATGAGGTCCAAGACTGCGCCGCTGATGCCCTTGTACGGGATGTGCACGGCCTGGGTGCCCGCCATGGAGTGAAACAGCTCGGTGGAGATGTGGTTCAGGCCGCCGACCCCAGACGAGCCGTAGGACAGCCTGGACTTGGGGTCGCGCGCCGCGGCAACGAACTTGGCCACGGAGGTGAAGGGGCTGTTGCTGGCCACCACGAAGATCATGGCGCTCTTGGCCATCAACGCCACCGGCACGAACGACTTGTTCATGTCGTAGGGCAGCTTGGGCGTCATGGCCGCATTGGTGGTGAAGGAGTTGGAGCTGAACAGCAGCACCGAGCCGTCCGGTTCAGCACGCGAGACAAATTCCGCGCCAATGCTGCCCCCGGCGCCAGGCTTGTTCTCCACGATGACGGTGGTGTTGAGCAGGGCCGCCAGGCGTTGAGCCAGCGCGCGGGCGAACAGGTCGTTGCTCGCACCGGGCGAGAAGGGCACCACGATCTTGATCAGCTTGGGCACGGCCGCTTCCTGCGCCCAGGCCGCCGTGCCCAGGCCTCCCAGGCCGGCAAGCGCTGCAAGGCCTGCACTCAGGGTGCGGCGGCGCGGATCCAACTTCATCGAGGGGCCTCCGTTTAGGAACGTTCAGGGTGGCGCAGTGAGAGCTCGAAGGGTGGCCTCAGCCGATGCGGCTGTAGCGCTCAACCCGGGCCACGAGTTCACGCGCACGGTCGATCAGCGGCCCATCGATCAGCTGGCCGTCGACGGTGAAAGCACCCACGCCAGCCTCGAGTTGCCGCTGGGCCTGCGCCACCACGCGCCGGGCATGGGCCACGGCCTGTTCGTTCGGCAAGAAGCAGCGGTTGGCGGCCTCGACCTGCGTCGGGTGGATGCAGCTCTTGCCGGTAAACCCCAGCCGTGCTGCAGCCAGGGCGCTGCGCTCATAGCCTTCCAGGTCGCGCACGTTGGTGTAGGCGCCGTCGTAGGCCGCCACCCCGGCCTCGGCTGCGGCCACGCGCACCTGCATGCGCACCCACTGGCTGAACTCGGGGTCGGTGGGGTCGGCGCCCAGGGGCCCGAAGAGGTCTCCATAGCCGATCTGCAGGCCACAGACGCGCGGATGCGCGCCGGCAATGCTGGCGGCCAGTCTCAGGCCCCGAGGCGACTCGATGTTGGCCAACACGCCCACGGGCCGCGGCAGACCTCGTTCGGTTTCCAGCACCTGCAACCACTCGCACAAATCGACAACCTGCTGCGGGTCGTCCACCATGGGCAGGTTGATCATGTCCAGGCGGGGCCCCAGGATGGCTTGCACATCATCGCGGCAATGGTGCGTGTTCCACGCGTTCACCCGGACGATGATCGTCTTGCCCGTGGCGCCGCATGCGGGGGATTGCAGGAAGTCCTGCAAGGCGCTGCGGGCCCGGGGTTTCTGCCCTTCTGCCACGGCGTCCTCGAGGTCGAACGACAAGGCGTCCGCGGCACCGCTCAAGGCCTTGGCAAACAACTCGGTGCGGCTGGCGGGGACGAAGAGCTTGCTGCGCATGGGGTGATACTCGATTCTCGTGACGGGATGAAAGGCATCGCAGGAATGCCGACCGATCCCGGTTTACCCGCTCTGTCGAGCCGTGCCTGGCTCGCTGACGCGAGCTCTGACAGGCAGCCATGATCCCATGATCACACCCTCATGAAGATGCATTCCAAGCCGTGGAAACCCGAAGCCTCCGGCCCTCTCAGCGGCGTGCGCGTGCTGGACCTGGCCCGTGTGGCAGCAGGCAACATGCTCAGCCTGCAACTGGCCGATATGGGCGCCGACGTCGTGAAGTTCGAGCCACCCACCGGGGACACCCTGCGGGGGGTGAAGGTGTCCGGCGTCGAGACCTATTGGAAGGTATACGCACGCAACAAGAAGAGCGTGTGCGTTGACTTCAAGCGGGCCGAGACCATCGAACTCATCAAGACGCTGGTGCAGCAGGCGGATGTGCTGCTGGAGAGCTTCCGGCCCGGCGTGATGGAAGACATGGATCTGGGCCCTGAAGTGCTGCTGGGCCTGAACCCGAAATTGGTCATCGGCCGCATCTCAGGCTGGGGGCACACCGGCCCTCACCGCAGCCGGCCGGGCTTCGGAACGCTGGCCGAAGGCTACTCGGGCCTGGCCGCAATCAGTGGATTTGCCGACCGCGAACCCTTGCTCCCGGCCATCTTTCTGGCCGACATGACCACCGGGCTGTACGGTGCCTACGCCATCATGGTGGCCCTGTGGAATGTCAAGGTCAACGGCGGAACGGGTCAGGCCGTGGAACTGGCCCTGATCGATTCCATGGTGTCCATCCTGGGTCCGCAGGCGGTCAACTATCAACTCACCGGCAAGGTCAAACCCCGCACCGGCAGCCGCTCCACCACCAATTCACCCCGAAACGTCTACCCCACAGCCGACGGCAAGTGGATGGCGTTGTCGGCCTCCACGCAGCGCACGGCTGCACGCCTGTTCAAGGTGATCGGCCGCGATGACATGAACAGCGACCCCCGCTTCATCAACAACGCGGCTCGGCTGCAGCATGTGGTGGAGGTCGATGAGGCGGTGGGCAGTTTCATCCGGCAGCGTTCTCTGCAGGACAACCTGGAGATCTTCGAGCGTGAGCAGATCACGGTCGGCCCGGTCTATGACGCCGCCGACCTGGCCACCGACCCCTACGCCGCAGAGCGCGAGGTGCTGGTGCTGGTGGACGACCCCGAGCTCGGCCCCATTCCCATGCACAACGTGGTGCCCCGCCTGACTGCCACGCCCGGCTCTTTGCGCCGGCCGGCCCCCCGCCTGGGGGAACATACGCGCGAGATCATCGAGCCGGTTCTCGGTCCCGAGCGTTACGCCGACTGGCTGACCCGTGGCATCCTGGCCGAAGACGCCGGTCTGCCTGCCGCTCCTGACTCAACGTCCCCGTCAGGCCCTTGACGCCCGGCGGCATGTTGTCTTTCAATGAGCCGCGCCACACCCTTGTACACAGCACCCGCTTCAGCATCAGCGACAGGGAGCCCACCATCATGAGCATCGAAGGCTTTCCACTTCAATCACCGGCAGTCTGGCGGGGCCCTCAGCTCGACTGGACAGCCCATGGGCTGCATCAGTTGACCGGCGAAGAACTGCGCGACATCGACCGCGGTCTTCAGCACTTGAATTCGCTGGGCGAACTCGACTTGCCCGACATCACGCCGCAGACATTCCCGCTGGGGATCATGAGTGAATTCATGCGTCGGTTGCCGCACCGCCTGGCCACGGGTGTGGGCTTCCTGATGCTGCGCGGCCTGCCCCGGGCAAGCTACAGCGATGACGACATGCTGCGCATCTACGTTGGGCTGGGCAGCTACGTCAGCAGGCCGATGGTGCAGTCCTACCTGGGTGACCTCATTGGCCATGTGGTGGACGTCAGCGACGTGGAGCCCAAGTCCCGCGGTTACCGAAAGGGCGGCGGGCAGCTCATGCACACCGACTCCTGCGACATCATCGGCCTGATGTGCCTGCGCACGGCATTGGCAGGCGGCGAGAGCCGCATCTCCAGTGCTCTGGCGGTCTTCAACGACATCGCCGAGAAGCGCCCTGACGTACTGCGGATCCTGGAGCAGGGCTTGCACCTCAAACGGGCCGACGAGGACGGGCGCCATGCGACCAGCACCTACAGTGCCGGCCGGGTTCCCTTCATCACCCGCAGTGCCGGTCAACCGATCTGCTATCTGCCCACCGGGTATGCCCGGCTGGCCGAGAAGAGCGGCCAGCGCCCTTACACACCAGAGGAATCCGAGGCCCTGTACCACGTGCGCAGGGTGTCGGCCTCGCCTGACTTCTTTCTGGACATGGGCTTCAAGGAAGGAGACATCCAGTTTCTGAACAACCGGGTCATCGTGCACGGGCGCACCGACTACAGGGACGCGGAGAAGATCTCGGAGCGCCGGCACCTGTTGCGCATGTGGCTGTCAGCACACGAATGGCCAGCCATGCCCGAGGAGCAGGTCTTTCACAAGCCTGAAGACCATCGACTGTGGGCGTTGAACCGAGCACCCTTCAGCGAGCTCCCGTCCCACCACGACGAGCGACTGGAGCGCCTGCGCAACCAGCAGGTGGGGGTTCTGGACTGACCTGGGAAACCCGGCAGGCTGGGCCATCACCACCGCCCCCCCCCCCGACGCTCCAACAAGCCGGGCACTCGAGCCGCCGCTGGGCGCATTCCTGTGCTGGATCGAAGACTACCCCTCGTTAACCAACACCACCTTGCCCATCACCTGGCGTGAGCCCATGCGGGCATAGGCTTCGCGCACCTGACTCATGGGCAGCACGGTATCGATGGCGGGCTTGAGTCGGCCGCCTGCGTAGGCGCTGTACATGGCCTTGAGGTCGGCCGCAAAGGCCTCGGGCTCGCGGCGGACGAAGTCGCCCCAGAAGATCCCGACGATGGACGCACCCTTGAGCAGGGTCAGGTTCCAGGGCAGGGCCGGAATGGCACCACCGGCAAAGCCGACGACGAGGTAGCGCCCACGCCAGCCGATGCTGCGGAAAGCCGGCTCGGCCAGCGCGCCGCCCACAGGGTCGTAGATCACGTCCGGGCCACGGCCTCCCGTCAGCGTCTTGAGCGCTGCACGCAGGTCTTCGCGGCTGTAGTCAATGGTCTCGTCGGCACCGAGGGTCCGGCAGAAGGCGCACTTCTCAGGCGTGGAAGCCGCAGCGATGACACGCGCATCCGCAGCCTTGGCGATCTGCACCGCCGCTGAGCCCACGCCACCGGCGGCCCCCAGCACCAGCACCGTCTCGCCCGACTTGAGCTCGGCGCGGTCCATCAGGGAGTGCCAGGAGGTGCCGTAGGCGAAAAGGAATGCGGCCGCGTCGGTCCACGGCATGGCCTCGGGGATGGGCACCACGGTCCTGGCCTCCAGCAGGGCGTGCGTGCCGAAGCCGCCCTGCGAACCCAGACAGGCCACGCGATCGCCCGCCTTCAGGCCTTGCACCTCGGGGCCCAGGGCGTCCACCGTGCCGGCGAATTCCGAGCCCGGCACGAAGGGCATCTCCGGCTTGAACTGGTACTGGCCCTTGACGGTGAGCAGATCCGGGAAGTTCAGACTCGCGGCGGCGACCTTCACCCGCACCTGGCCGGGGCCGGGTTCAGTCCTGGGAAGGGGGCCCCAGCGCAGATCGTCGGCGCCGGTCAGGGTTTCGCACAGCCAGCCTTGCATCTTGGTGTCTCCGTGGAATTTGAGGGTCAGTCTTGAAGGGAAATGCGGAAAGGTTCCAGGGAACGGCAACAGATTGTCTCGGAAGTGTCCGGACAGAACCCATCCATCAACCAGGTGCGATTCGACCCGAAAGGGTCTCGATCACCAGCCGGGCCGCGGCCAGGTCTTCCAGCGCCGTGCCCACCGACTTGAAGAGCGTGATGTCCTGGTCAGTGCGCCGGCCAGCACACTGGCCGCGCAGCAACTGCGCGAGTTCACCCACCACCGCCTCGCGCGTGATGGCGCCGCGCTCCAGCGCCTGCACCAGATCGCCCGCTTCTTCTCCGGCACCGGCATGGGTGTCCACCACGATGCGCGAGCGGGCCACAGCCGCATCGTCGACCTCGCGCATGTCGCGGCGAAAGCTGCCCACCAGATCGAGATGGGTGCCCGGCGCCAGCCAAGCCCCGCGCACCAGGGGCTCGGTGGACGTGGTGGCGCAGGTGATGAGCCTGGCCTGGCGCACGGCGGCCTCCAGATCCTCAGCCGCCACCACGGGGAGGCCTTCGGCAGCCAGCGTCACCGCCAGGGCCTGCGCCGCGGCCGGTCGCCGACCCCACACAAGCACGCATTGCAGGCCCGGGCGCAGGGCTGCGTGGGCCCGCGCCATCCAGGCGGCCAGCCGGCCGGTACCCACCACCAGCATCGTCGACACATCGGGCAGGGCCAGGTGGCGCGCGGCCAGGGCCGAGGTGGCGGCGGTGCGGCGCAGCGTCAACGCCTCGCCGTCCAACACGGCCAACGGGTGGCCGGTGACGCGGTCTACCGCCAGCACGGTGGCTTCCACCGTCGAAAGCGCGCCCGGGATCACGGTCACGAGCTTGGTGATCAGCAGCCGTTCATCCCAGGCCGGCATCAGCAGCAGCGTGTCGCTGGGCGACAGGGCGTGGGCGTGGCGCAGCGGCACCTCGGCGCCGCGTATGAAGGCGCCGTGCAGGGCATCGACCAGCGCGGCCCAAGGCAATGCAGCGTGGACGTCGGCGGGTGAATAGACTCGCACCATGCCTTGCAGTGTAGACAGCCCCACCACGGCGCCTGGCGCCACAGGACCGCAGCCCCAGGAGCCCCCCGAAGTCAGGCGGTCTGGGATCGCGCCCGCGCGTCCGCACCGGGCCCGCGAAGCCGCAGCCCGCGCCAACGCCAACGCCAACGCCAACGCCAACGCCTGCGGGGCAACACCATGACCCGTGACATCGTCATCGTGGGCGGCGGCGTCATGGGCGCCGCCACCGCCTGCTTCCTGGCGCGCGACCACGGCTGCGCAGTCACGGTGCTGGAGCGTGACCCCAGCTACGCCCGCGCGTCCAGCGCGCTGTCGGCCAGCTCCATCCGGCAGCAATTCAGCACACCCATCAACATCGCGCTGTCGGCCTGGAGCGTGGCTTTCCTGCGCCGCGTGGGCGATGAGCTGGGGGTGGGCGGCGAGACGCCGGGCATCGGCCTGGTCGAGCACGGATACCTGTACCTGGCCACGCCACAAGCGGTGGACGCGCTCGCCGCCAACCATGCCGTGCAGCGCGAGGCCGGTGCTGCAGTGCAGTGGCTGAACCCGGACGAACTGCGCGCGCGCTTTGCCTGGATGGCCACAGCCGATCTGGCGGGCGGCAACCTGGGCCTGCGCGGCGAAGGCTGGTTTGACGGCCCGGCGCTGCACCAAGCCTTCCGGCGCAAGGCCATCGCCTGCGGCGCGCGTTTCGTGTCAGCCGACGCCCGGGGCTTCGAGACGGACTCCACGGATCAGGTGCGGGCCGTGCTCACCCGCGACGGCCGCCGTATCGAAGCCGGCGCCGTGGTGCTGGCCGGCGGCGCCTGGACCGCCCCGCTGGCCGCGCAACTGGGCGTGCACCTGCCGGTCTCAGCCAAGAAGCGCGACGTCTTCGTGCTGGACTCGCCCGCCGCGCCGCTGGCGGGCTGCCCCCTGGTGATCGACCCCTCGGGCGTGTGGTTCCGCCCCGAGGGCCGCGGCTTCATCGCCGGCGCGCCGCCGCGTTCCACCCAGAACGGCGGGCCCGGTGACCCGGACGAGCCGCCGCTGGACGCGATCGATCACAGCCTGTTCGACGAGGTGATCTGGCCCGCGCTGGCGCAGCGTGTGCCGGGCTTCGAGGCCTTGCGCGTGCGCTCCAGCTGGGCCGGCTATTACGAGATGAACGCCTTCGACCACAACGGCCTGGCCGGGCCGCTGCCCGGGTGGCGCAATGCGTTCACGGCCTGCGGCTTTTCCGGCCACGGCATGCAGCAGGCGCCTGCCGTGGGCAACGCGCTCGCCGCACTGATCACCGGAGGCCAAAGCAGCGCCCCGGCGCTGGACCTGCTGCACCCCAGCCGGCTGCGTGAGGGCCGGCCGATCGTGGAACGCAACATCATCTGACACCGATCTGGTATTGGCGGGGCGGCGGTGCCGCCAGCTGGGTCCGGTCTGGGCTTGGCAGAGGCCAACTGGGAGGCGGCCAACGCCGCCATCCAGTTCCACGGCGGCTTCGGCTTTGCCTGCGATCACGACGTGGAACGCAGGTTTCGCGAGACCCGGCTGTGCCAGGTGGCGCTCATCTCCACCGACCTGATCCTCAGCTACGTGGCCGAGCACGTGCTGGGGCTGCCGCGGAGCATCTGAACACCCAACGCAGACACCCCCGCCCCGAACGACCGCTCGGGCTGAGCTCGTCGAAGCCACCCCCCGGTTCGGGCTGAGCTCGTCGAAACCACCCCCCGTTCGGTCTGAGCTCGTCGAAGCCACCCCCCGGTTCGGGCTGAGCTCGTCGAAGCCACCCCCCGTTCGGGCTGAGCTCGTCGAAGCCCTTCGACAGGCTCAGAGCGAACGGTCGAAGCTCAGAGCGAACGGTCGAAAGGGTGAACGGTCGAAATTCAGAGCGAACAGTAGAAGTTCAAATCGAGTGGCAGGAGTTCGGGGCAAACGGTCAAGGCTCAGGTTGGAGAGCCCAAGAAGATCAAGGCAGCAGGATGGTGCAGCCCGTGGTCTTGCGCGATTCCAGATCGCGGTGGGCCTGCGCCACCTCGGCCAGGGGGTAGCGCTGGTCGATGCGGATCTTGACCTGGCCGCTTTCCACCACGGCGAAGAGGTCGTCGGCCATGGCCTGGCAGCGCTCACGCGTGGCGATGTGGGTGAACAGGGTCTGGCGCGTGACGTACAGCGAGCCCTTGTTGCCCAGGATGCCCGGCGCGAACGGCGCCACCGGCCCGGACGCGTTGCCAAAGCTCGCCATCAGGCCGAAGGGCCGCAGGCACTCCAGGCTCTTGTCCCAGGTGTCTTTGCCCACCGAGTCGTAGACCACCTTCACGCCCTTGCCGCCCGTGATGTCCTTGACGCGGGCAGCGAAGTCTTCCTTGGAATAATCGATCATCACGTCCGCGCCGTGGTCCAGCGCCAGTTGGCACTTGGCAGCGCTGCCTGCGGTGCCGATCAGGCGCAGGCCCAGGGCCTTGGCCCACTGGCAGGCGATGAGACCCACGCCCCCCGCGGCGGCGTGGAACAGGATGAAGTCGCCGGGCTGCAGGCCTTCGACCGGCAATGTGCGCTTGAGCAGGTACTGCGCCGTCAGGCCCTTGAGCATCATGGCCGCGCCGGTCTCGAAGCTGATGGCATCGGGCAAACGGCACACCGTCTTGGCGGGCATCACGCGCGCTTCGCTGTAACTGCCAGGCGGGTTGCTGGCGTAAGCGGCGCGGTCGCCCACCTTCAGGTGTGTCACGCCCTCTCCCACCGCCTCCACCACGCCGGCGCCTTCCATCCCCAGGGCCAGGGGCAGCGGGTTGGCGTAAAGGCCGGTACGCTGGTAGACGTCGATGAAGTTCAGGCCGCAGGCGTGGTGGCGGATGCGGATCTCGCCGGGGCCAGGATCCCCCACGGGAAGGTCGACGAGTTGCATCTGCTCGGGACCGCCATAGGCGGTGATCTGGATGGCGCGTGGCATGGAATCTCCGGGTTTGGGTTGAGAGGGGTCAGAGCCTGTGCATGACTTCGGCGCGCCTGAGCGGGCACTCCAAGCAGTGCTGATCCAGGTGCAAATTGCAAGGTGCAAGGTGTGAAGTACGAGGCCGCGAGGTTACGCGATGCGCGCGGGCGCCGCAGGCCGAAGGCGCAATGCGCGGGCGGCGCGCTCGGGTGCTCCTTCGCGGACGCGGGGGCATGGCACCATGCATCCCGTGACCCTCACCCCCCGCCTGGCGCTGCTGCTGACACTGCCCCCACTGCTGTGGGCCGGTAACGCCGTGGTGGGCCGTCTGATGGTGGGGCAGGTGCCTCCGCTCACGCTCAACTTCCTGCGTTGGGTGCTGACGATGCTGATCTTGCTGCCCCTGGCCTGGCGGGCGCTGCTGCCGCTGTCGCGCATACGCGAGCGCTGGCTCTACCTGCTGGCCATCGGGATGCTTGGGGTGTGCGCGTACAACTCGCTGCAGTACCTGGCGCTGGTCACCTCCACGCCCATCAACGTGACGCTGGTGGCCTCCAGCATGCCGGTGTGGACGCTGCTCATCGGCGCTTTGTTCTACGGCGTTCGTCCCAGCCGCCGGGAACTGGCCGGTGGCTTCATGGGGCTGGTGGGCGTGGCCCTTGTGGTGAGCCGCGGGTCGTGGCAGGCCCTGAGCGGAGTGCGCTTCGTTCCCGGCGACCTCTACATCCTGGTGGCGGTGATCGGCTGGGCCGTCTACACCTGGCTGCTCGCCCGGCCCCCTGCGCACATGCAAGGTGAGCGCAGGCCCCCGTGGGACTGGGCCGACATCCTGCTCATCCAGACGCTGTTCGGCCTGGTCGGCTCCGCCCTGTTCTGCACGGGTGAGCAACTGGCGGGTGCGCCCGCCATCCGATGGGGCTGGGGCGTGGCCGCCGCGCTGGTCTACGTGTCCCTGGGCGCCTCCCTGGTGGCCTACCGCTGCTACGGCCTGGCAGTGGCCGGCGCCGGCCCGGCGCTGGCTTCGTTCTTCAGCAACCTCACCCCGCTGATGGCGGCCCTGCTGTCCGCCCTCGTGCTGGGCGAAGCGCCGCAGGCCTATCACGCGGTGGCTTTCGCGCTCATCGTTGGCGGCATCACGGTGAGCACTTCCAAGAGGGCAGCATGAGCAGCACCACAGACACCCTCACATTCACGTCGGGGCCCTCGGCTGGAAGGCTCTTCCGATGAGCCACGACGCCTTCGAGAGCGCCCGCAGCGAATTCATCGCCGGCAATGCGGCCTTCGAGACGGGCCGCCTGACCGACGCCGAGGCGCACTTCCTGGCCTCGCTCCAGGCTCTGCCCGGGCGACCCTCCACTCTGGTGAACCTGGCGGCCACGCGGCTCAAGCTGGGCCGCCCAGCCGAAGCGGTGGATCCTCTGCGCAAGGCGCTGGCCGCACAGCCCGCCGATGCTGAGTCCTGGCAACACCTGGGGGCGGCGCTGGTGGAGTTGAAACAGCACGAGGAGGCGCTGCAGGCCCTGGACCGTTCGCTTCGGTTAGGCCTGCAGACCCCTGCCACCCACTACCGCCGCGGCCTGGCCCTGGTGGGCCTGGAGCGGCCGCTAGAGGCGGCACAGGCCTGGGAACAGGCCGTGACCCTGGACCGCGAATTCATCGCCGCCTGGGTGGACCTGGGCTCCCTGATGCGAGACCTGGGGCGCCCCGGGCGGGCTCGCGAGTGCCTAGAGCGGGCGCTGAGCCTGGGCGCAGACGACCCCCTGATCCACTTCCAACTCGCAGGCCTGCAAGAGGCAGCGCGCACCCCCGAGGCACCGCCACGCGCCTACGTCGAGCAATTGTTCGACGGCTACGCCGAGGGGTTCGACAGCCACCTGGTGCAGCACCTGGGCTATCGCACCCCTGAGCTGCTGGCCGAGGGCCTGGCCACCACCGGCGTGGCGGCCTTTGCCAACGCGCTGGACCTGGGGTGCGGTACTGGGCTGTGCGCCGAGCCCCTGGCGCCCTGGGCAGGTCAGCTCGACGGGGTGGACCTCTCGGCGGCCATGCTGGACAAGGCCAGGGCCTTGGGTCGCTACGGCCAGTTGTCCCACGGCGACGTGGTCGAACACCTCCAAAGCACAGATCGCCGTTATGCGCTCATCGTCGCCGCAGATGTGTTTGTCTACGTAGGCGCCCTGGAGCCGGTATTCGAGGGTGTGAAGCGGGTGCTGCAACCCGGCGGCGTGTTCTGCTTCTCGGTGGAGGCCTGGGACGGGGGGTCTGACGCCGACAGGGTCGTCGCCAGCGCCCTTGCCGGCAGCCCCGGCTACGTGCTGCGCCCGACGCTGCGCTACGCTCACTCGGAAGCCTATGTGCGCAGCCTGGCCACTTCGGCTGGTCTCGAGGTCTGCGCGACGCGCCGCCATGCGCTGAGGCAGGACCACGGAGCCACCATCATGGGGCTGTGCGTCTGGATGCGGCTGCCGAAGAGAGCTTGAGGGCCGAAAGCGCTGCGCGCTCGCGCTGCCTTGAACGTGATCAGAACGTTCCGGGATAGGCGCCGCCGTCGGTCAGCAGGTTCTGGCCGGTGATGTAGCCCGCATGCGCGCTGCACAGGAAAGCGCAGGTGCGGCCGAACTCGTCGGAGGTGCCCAGGCGCTGGGCCGGGATGGAGGTACGGCGCGCGTCGATCACCTCCTGCGTGGTCTTGCCCGTCTTGGCCGCCGTGGCCGCTGAGGTGCTGCGCACGCGGTCAGTATCGAAGTAACCGGGCAGCAGGTTGTTGATCGTGACGTTGGCGCTGGCCAGGCGCTTCTGCCGTGCCAGGCCAGCGATGAAGCCGGTCAGCCCGCTGCGCGCGCCGTTGCTCAGCCCCAGGATGTCGATGGGTGCCTTCACCGCGCCCGAGGTGATGTTGACGATGCGGCCGAACCCGCGCTCAGTCATGCCATCCACCGTCGTCTTGATGAGCTCGATGGGCGTGAGCATGTTGGCATCCACCGCCTTGATCCAGGCCTCGCGGTCCCAGTCGCGGAAGTCCCCCGGCGGCGGGCCACCGGCGTTGTTGACCAGGATGTCCACCTGCGGGCAGGCGGCCAGCGTTGCGGCGCGGCCTTCCGGCGTGGTGATGTCGCCCGCCACGGCCACCACCTTCACGGCTGGGTTCAGCGCGCGCAACTCCGCGGCCGTGGCCTCCAGCGCCTCCTGGCCGCGCGCGGTGATCACGACGTTCACGCCCTCGGACACCAAAGCCTGAGCGCAGCCCTTGCCCAGCCCCTTGCTCGCGGCGCACACCAGCGCCCATTTGCCTGAAATCCCCAGATCCATGACTTTTCTCCGCGGGCCCCGAAGGGCCGGTTGACGATGCCCCCGATTCTCAGCGCTGAACGGGCGGCGCGCCCGGGCGCAGCGGCATGGCCCACAAACCCAGGTGGCTGGCCGAGACCCGTTCGCGCCCGGGCTGACCCCGATGTATGGGGCGGTTCAGCACCTGAGGTTGCCCCTCAGAGCCCTGCACGACCAAGGTGCTGGTGCCACCGCCGTCCAGATTGATTCCCTCGGTCGCCCCCAGACCCGCCAGCAACTGCGCCAGTTCGGCCAGGCTCACACCCAGGCTGAAGCCCGGCTGCCGGCCATCGACCACCAGCAGCAGCAGATGTCGGCCGTCGCCACTGATGCCCACGGCCGTGCGCGGGTGCAGCGCCGAGGTGTGAGCGCCCGTAGCACCAGAACCTGGGCTGAACAGGGCCTGGCCCTGGCGCAGGACCACGTCGAAGCCGCCCACGGCGTTGTCCACGCCCTCCAGGTCAAAGGGCGGCTCCACGATGCGGGCACTGCCGTCGCGCATGAGCATCAGGGCCGGATAGCGCTTGGCCTGCCCGGACACGAGGCGGCCCTGGCTGACCTGCAGGCCGGCCACGTCCAGCAGGCTGCCCTCCTCCTCGACCACGGGCCCGAAGGGCGCGGCATTGATCGCCAGCTGCAGGCCGTGTTCGCGCAGAAAGCTGCTGGTCAGGCGTCCCACCGTCTCTCCCACATGGCGGCCCGGTGGCGCCAGAGGCCCGGCGTCAGGGCCTGCAGGCGGCGTGGCCAGCCAGCGCAGGCCCGGCGCACGCAGATCCACGCGGGCGGCCACCAGGGACAGCTGTCGCGGCTCGGTGAGCTCCCATTGCGTCAGCTCCACGCCCTGGAAACGCGGGCGCCAGGCGGGGTTGATTGTTGGTGCCGTCGCAGGAGCGGGCGCTGAAGCGGCTGGGGCTGCGGATCGAACCTCGGTGGGCGCGACCGCTCCGACGCCCGGCTGCAGCGCACGATCCTGTGCGTTGGAAGCCAGCCCGGCGGTCACCAGCCCCAGGGCGAGCCACAGGCTTGGCCACCGGGCCCGCGACAGCGTCCTGCCCCGGGGGTGTCTCAGCATCCGTCCACCTCTCTGCAAGAAGGCACTTGACGCATGACCTCACGCCGGTCGGGCAGCAGTTCCACAGCGGTGGCGCGGTCGGCAGGGGCCTCAAGGCGCAACGGGCCCGGCCGCTCATGCGCCAGACCTGCCTGGTCCCGCCAGGCGCCGTCAATGTAGGCCAGCACCCTGTACTTGCCAGCGGGCACGCGGTCGGCAACCCAGACCGATGGCGAGCCAGTGGTTGCCTGCGCCAGTTGTCGCGGCGCAGAAACTGCGACTGACGATCCTTCTGGGCTCGTTGGGGCGACCGCAACATCCAGCGGACGCAGCACCACTGCGCCCGGGCGCCAGCCGACCGGAAAGCGCGGGGAATGGGCCGGCCCGCTGCGCGCATACAGCGCGCTCAACTCCTGGGCAAACAGGTCCAGCACGCCGCGGCTGAACCACAGCACATGTCCGCCCTGCCCCAGGCGGCGCACCTGGTCAATGCTGCCCTCGAGTTGCGCCCAGGTGGAGTCCGCACCGTCGCCCACCAGGCGGACGCCGGCCACCAGGCGGGCCGGCCGGTAGGCGCCAGCGGCCTGCACTGCAACCGTCTGCGCCTGCCAGGTGGACTCGAAAGCGGGCAGGCTGAAGCGGTAGGCCTGGGGAATGAACTCGTCCCAGGCCGGCACCACCTCGCGGGCGGCGGCCGTCCGCACGGGTGGCCCGGACAGACGATCGGCCGCCGTCCAGGCGGTCCAGCGGGGCCAATCCAGCAGGTAGTTCTCCCAGGCCCAGGGGTGGATGGCCGGGCTCAACGACAGCACAAGCCCCGGGCGACGGGAGCGCAACTCCTGCACGAACCAGCGCGCCGCCTCGTCCACCTTGTCCGCACGCCACCGCATCCATGCGGGGTCGTACGGGTCGTCGGGCGGTGAGGCCCCGCCATGCTCCCGTGCATAGACCTGCCGGGTGTAGGCGTCGTAGCCCATGGTCACATGGGGCCAGACGATGCGGTCGTCCAGTTGCACCCCGTCCAGGTCGTAGCGGTCCACCGCCTCCAGCAGGAGATCCAGCAGGAACTCACGGGCCTGCGGGTGCAGCGGGTTGAGCCAGACAAAGCCGTTGGGTGCCACCTCGCGGCCCTGGCGGTCCAGGCTGAGCCACTCGCGCTTCAGTCGCCGCAAGGGGTTGAGCGTGGACTGGTGCGCCGCCATGAAGCCGTACTCGAACCAGGCGATGGCCACCAGGCCCTGCCGGTGCGCCTCGGTCACGGCCTCGTGCAAGAGGTCCCGTGCGCCAGCACGGCGCGCGGCCTCGGTGTCGGAGGGGTCCTGCTCGGCCCCGGGCGGCCGGCGGTCCATGCCGATGGCGCGCTGCAGCACCTGGGACGGGAACTGCGTGAAGCCGTTCTTCCAGGCTTCGATGTAGACCGTGTTCAGGCCGATCTCTCGCAGACGGTGCATGGTCTGCGCCGTGCGTTGCGGCGTGGCCAGGGCGTCGTTGGCGGTGGTGGTCAGCCAGGTGCCACGCACCTCGGGCACCGAGCGGGTGAATGGCGGCTCAGCCAGAGGCCAGGCCGAGACTGCCGGTAAGGCCGGAGCGGGGCCGGCAGATGTCAAGCCAGGAGCCTGCATCATCAGTGAAGCCGACCCACTGAAAGAAACCCCCTGGGCCATGACACCCAGGGGCAGCGCCACGCAGGCCAGAACCAGACCCGCCAGACCTCGCGCGGCGCACCCGTGGCCCGTCCAAGGACAGGCCACGTGCTTCACTGGAAGCGGTACGACAGGTTCAGGCCCACCGTGCGCGGCGTGGCGTAGACCAGCCGCGGCCCCAGCACCTGGTCGCTGGCGTTCTGCAGCGACACCAGCGCCCGCTCGTTGGTCAGGTTCTGGGCCCACAGCGTGGCATTCCATGCACCCTTGGCCAGGCCAACGCTGGCGTTGACGAGCGCGTAGGCCGGGTAGAACAGAGGAGGTGCATCGCCCGGATTGTCGGTGCGGTCGTTGCCGATCTTGCCCACCCAACGGCGGTTGATGCTGGAGCTGAACTCGTAGCCGTCACCCACCAAGCGGTTGTACTGCAGGCCCAGGTTGTACTTCAGCTCAGGCGCGCCGTAGAGCTTGCCGCCCTTGTTCCAGGTCTTGCAGTCCTCGGGGCGGTTGTTGGCCACGTAGGTGCAACGCTTCAAGGTCGAGGTCCACTCCGCCTCGGTGGTGGCGGCGCTGAAGCTGGCCTGCCAGCGCTCGTTCAGGCGCATCCTCGCCGACAGCTCCGCACCCATGGAGCGCGCGTTCGGGCCGTTGGTCGTGCCGTTGATGGGGAAGTCGATGCCCAGGCCGAAGGGGTCCGGCAGGCCCTGCGAGTAGTAGGTCTGCACGTTCTTCCAGTCGATGCGGTACAGGCTCGCCTGCAACAGCAGGCGCTTGTCCAGCATGAACCCCTTGAGGCCGAGTTCCAGGTTGTCCGTGGTGTCCGGCCCATAGCCGTTGGTGTCGGGCGCCACGATCTGGTTCTTCTTCGGGAAATCCTTGAAGCCGTTGTTGCCGCCGCGCCGGAACCCTTGGGAGAAGGTCAGGTAGGACAGCAGGTCCTTGTTCAGGTCGTACACCATGTTGAGCTTGTAGATGGCCTTGCTGCTGCCCTTGGTGGAGGCACGCGAGTTGTTGTCGGCCAGCCCGCCCGCATAGTCGAACACGAAAGCCGATCCGGTGTCCTCGTAGCTGAAGACCCGGGTGCCCACGGTGGCGCGCAGCCGGTCCGTGAACGCGTAGCTGACTTCGCCAAAGACCGCAGTCTCCTTGTAGTGGCTGCCCAGGTTCTCGGCGTAGCCCGAATCAGTGACACCGCCCAGGGCCGCGCGGCCCCCCTGTGCGGTAATCGAGACGAAGTCGCCCTGCGAAGGCAGCGTGTCCAGCCCGGGGAACATCTCGTCGAACTTGTAATTGCGCTTCTGGTCCAGGAAGAACACGCCGGCCAACCAGCTCAGCGGCCCGGTGCCGGTGGACACCAGCCGGGTCTCGTGTGAGGTACCCGCGTAGGTGTTGTCGAAGGTCATGTACAGCGAGTTGTTCGACTTCTGGATGTTGCCCGCCGTGAACCAGTTGTAGAACAGGTTGCCCTGGCGCGCGTAGTCAGCCTGTCCGACGCGGCTGTCCTTGAACTGCGAGGTGTTGGAGTGCAGCTTGGCGAACCCCAGGTTCCAGTCCAGGTCCACGCTGTCCAGGCGGAATCGGCGATCGGCGTACTCGGGGTAGCGCGAGACGATGGTGTGGTCGTTCACCACGTAGGGCGTCTGCGTGGCCACCGTGTAGGTGCAGGGAATGCCCTGGGCCGTGCAACTCTTGCCCAGGCGCCAGGCGGCGTCGATCTCGGCGGGTGTCCGGGCATTGGCAATGTTCAACGGGGTGACGCTCGCCCCGCTCATGCCATGTGCGAGCTGCTTCTGCTCTGCGTGCGTGAAGGTCAGCTCCACACCGGGCTTCAGGCGCCAGCGCAGGGCCACCCGGCCCGTGTCCACCTTTTGCCAGTCGTCGTCCTCGTAGAGGTTCTTGCTGGCATCGGGCTTGGTCGACCAGGCCCAGGTGCCGGTGCGCCATGGCGGGTTGGACAGGCGGTCGGTGTAACCCTTCTCGTCCAGGCGCGCCAGCGAGGCGCGCAGCGCCACGTTCTGGCCCAGCGGCAGGTTCACCACGGCATCGGTGTCGTTGGACAAGCCCCCGTTTTGCGTCTGGTAGAACGAGGTGTTGAGGCGCGCTTCGGTCTTGCCCAGCTTGGGCTGGTTGGACACGAACCGGATGGTGCCGCCCAGGCTGCCGGCGCCGTAAAGCGTGCCCTGCGGGCCCAGCAGGGTCTCGACCCGGGCGATGTCCTTGATGCGGTAACCCAGGTGCGGCAGCAGCGTGTCGTCCAGGTAGTAAGCCAGTGTGGAGCGGATGAACTGCTCCAGGTTGTTGGCGCTGACAGGCGAGACGTTCAGGCCGCGCACCGTGACCGAGTCGGCGAAACGCGCGCTGTTGCCCGGCGCGCTGATGGCGTCGCTGGCGGCAATCAGCTTCTTGGCGTCGGTGATGTTCTGGTCGCGCAGCTCGTCCTCGGACAGCGAGCTGATGTTGAGGGGCACCCGGTGCGCGGCCTCGTCACGCCGGGTGGCGGTGACGATGACCTGCTGCGGTTCGGCAGAAGGCGAGGAAGCGCTGCCCGCTGAGGTCTGGGCCCAGGCTGCTGGCGCCACCAAGGCGCCGAGACAGGCCGCGCACACCGCACGCGCGGCACAGGAAACAGGGGTATGTCGGAACTTCATGGACGGGACTCCTTTTGAGCGACTCTTGAAGAGGGGCTCGAGGCATGGACGGGGAGTCCATGTCGCGCCAGAGTCGTGCAGCCCTTTCGGGATGCAATCCCACGCTCTATTCCATTGGCCGGAGGTCCAAACCTCGGGTGATTCAAGTATCAACACGCGGCGCCGGCAGTGCAAGACGCTGCCGCGCGAGAAACCCTCATGTTGATGCGTGAATGCGACAGTCGGCTGCCCGGTGCGCGCCGAGTGGCATGCGCGGCGTGCCCGGACCGGCCGTGGGCGGTCAGGAGCGCCGCTGCCGGCGGATCTGACGCACCACCGCGGCATTGTCGAGCTCGCCATCGCCCGCCTCGACAGCGGTGCGCAGCAGCACGGCATGCGCCTGTGTCAGCGGCAACCCTTGACCGGAGGCCTCAGCGGCGGCCAGCATGAGATCCAGGTCCTTCAGGTGCTGCCGGATGCGCGACTGCGGCGCGAAATCGCCCTGCACCATGCGCGGGCCCTTGACTTCGGCGGCCTCGGAGCGGGCGGGTGAGGACAGCACCAGGTCCAGGAAGACCTGGGGCGGGATCCCCAGGGTCTCGGCAAACACCAGACCTTCAGCGAAGGCCGCACGATTCAGGCCCAGCACCAGATTCGTGGCGAGCTTGGCCCTCGCGCCGAACCCGGGGCCACCGACCACCACGCGCTGGGGCGATAGCACCTCCAGCAGCGCTTGGTGACGCGTCAGTGCGGCCTCGTCGCCGCCCAGCAGCATGGTGGCGCGGCCCTGTGCAATCTGCTGGCTGGAACCCGACAGAGGCGCCTCGATGAAGTCCACGCCGCGCTGCGCCAACCGACCGGCCAACGCCTGCAAGGCTTCGGGGTCGCCTGTGGAGCAGTCGATGAACACTTGCGTGACGCCACCTTCGAGCAGGCCACCCGTGCCTTCCACCACCTCCAACACGCCCACGGTGTCGAAGACAGCCAGCACCACGGCAGCACAACGCTGGCCCATCTCCCGCAGCGACAAAGCCAGCTCCCCTAGCCCCCTCTGCTGCCAGGCCGCACAGGCCGCATCGCAGCGGTCAAAGGCCAGCAGTTGGCAGCCGGCCGCGGTCAGACGCTGGGCCAGCGCCGTGCCCACCAGCCCCAGGCCGACCAAGCCCAAGAGGCCCACAGGATGGCTCTGGTGGTTCAGGTGGTTCGGGTCGGCCATGTCGAACGGCTGTTTCGCAGCATCGGGATTCGCAGAAGCAGGGTGCGCGCGAGTGGTCATGGAGGAACGTGCTTCAGTGGGGCAGCGAGGCGCCACCACACACCGCGATGTCCTGCCCGGTGATGGCCGCGGCCTCGGGCGAGAGCAGAAAGGCCACCAGGGCCGCCACCTCCTGAGGCCGTATCAGGCGACCCAGAGGCGGCAGGCGCGGCGCCGCGTCGGCACGCGCACGGTCGGCCAGCATGGGCGTGTCTGTCGCTGCCGGGCTGACCACGTTCACCGAGACACCCCGCGCCACCACCTCCGCGGCCCAGCTGCGCGCCAGCGACACGAGCGCGGCCTTGGTGGCCGCGTACTGGCTGCGTCCCGCCAGGCCGCGCGACACCCGGCTGCCGATGAGCACGCAGCGGCCGCCGCCTTGCTGCGCCATCGCCGGCAGCACGGCGTCAGCCAGGCGCGTGGCGGCCTCGACATGCAGGCGCCACAACAGGCCGCCATCTCCCTCGCGCAGGCGCCCCAGCGGCGCCGTGCGCATGACGCCGGCAGCGTGCACCAGCGCATCCGGCGGGCCCTGGTCCAGCAGCTCGGCGATGAGCGCATCGGTGGGCACCGATTCGCCGAGGTCTACCTGGCGGGGCGTGAACGCCGCATGCACGATCGTCGGAGGTGCCCGGTCCAGCCCCTGCACCTCCCAGCCGCTATCCAGCAGCCTGCGCGCGATGGCCGCCCCGATGCCGGAACTGCTGCCGGTGACCCAGGCCTGCGCAGGCCGAGCCGACACGTGCGTGTGCGGCACTTCAGCCTCAGAGCCTGTGAATTATTCCGGCGCGCCCGAGCGGGCGTCCCAGATGGTGTCGATCTAGGCGCAAAGCACAGCCGTAGCTTGGGCTACGGCGAGCATTTGCAACGACGAGTGACGCCGTTTGGGGCGTACGAGCGGGTGTGCGGCAATATTTCACAGGCTCTCAATCCACCGTGATCTTCTTGTCCGCGATGATCTTGGCCGAGGCTGCGATGTCTTCGGCCTGAAATCTCGCGAAGTCCGCCGGACTGCCACCGCCGGGCACCAGGCCATCGGCCACTAGCTTCTCGGCCATGTCCGCGGCCAGCGCCCTGTTCACGGCCACATTCAGGCGATTGACGATCTCCGGCGAGGTACGGGCCGGCGCCCACAGGCCGTACCAACTGGCGCACTCGAAGCCCGGCAGCGTCTCGGACGCGGTGGCCACATCGGGCAGGTTGGGCAGGCGCTTGGAGGAAGTGACGGCCACCACTTTCAGCTGACCAGCGCGGTGGAACTGCACCGAACCGAGCACGGGGTCGATAAAGCCCTCGATCTGCCCGCCGATGAGATCCTGAAAGGCCGGGGCCGTGCCCTTGTAGGGCACGATGGACAGGCTGATGCCGGCGGCCTGTTCCAGACGCGCGGTGCACAGGTGGCCCGCCGAGCCCACTGAGCCCACGGCAAAGTTCAGCCGCCCAGGCTGCGCCTTGGCCGCGGCGACCAGTGATCTCAGGTCGGAGGTGCCGACCTTGTTGCTGATCGCAATCGACAGCGGTGCCTGCGCCACCAGGCTGATGGGGATGAAGTCGATTTGTGCCCTGTAGGGCACGGACTTCATGGTCAGCGGCGCCGTCACGAAGGTGCTGGCGTTGAACAGCAGCGTGTGGCCATCCGGCGCTGCCTTGGCCACGGCATCGCCGCCGATCACGCCGTTGCCGCCCGGCCGGTTCTCCACCGCGAAGGTCTGGCCGAACTGCTCACCCAGGCGCTGGGCCAGCATGCGGCCCACCTTGTCCAGGGTGCCCCCAGGTGGGAAGGGAATGATCACCCGCACCGTCCGCTCGGGCCAGGTCTGCGCCAGGGCCTGCGGCGTGCACCAAGCCCCCAGGGCCAGGAGACCGATGCCGGCCAGAAACGATCGCTTGATGTGGTTCACGCTGTCTCCTTCTTCTTGCGCTGGGTGTGTCTGCGCTGCGCGTCGATGATAGCCACCGACCTGCGCGCTGAACACCGGCATCACCCGCAGCTCCTGTGCTCCATGGATCCCCCCCTTGCAGGTACCCCTCAGCGCAGGCGCGCCAGCCAGGCCACACCGGCCATGACCAGCACGGTGCCCAGCGCCACCCACACGGTGAAAGGTTCCCCCAGCAACAGGGCCCCCAGCGCGATGGTGATCACCGGGCCCACCATCCCGGCCTGCGACGCCACCGAGGCGCCTACGCGCTCGATGGCCATCATGATCATCAACACGGGCGCGAAGGTGCAGGCCACGGCGTTCAGCACGCTCAACCACCACACTGCAGCGGGCGACTCCAGTGCGCTGCCCACGGGCCGCAGCACGAGGTATTGCGCGATGCACAGCACGCAGGCCACGGAGCTCGCCAGACCCGTCAGCCGCAGCGACCCCAGACGCTGCACCTCCTGGCCGCTGTAGACCAGGTAGACGGCATAGCTCAGCGCCGAGCCAAAGACCAGCGCGGACCCCAGCAGCACGTCGCGCCCTTCCAGGCGGAGCTCCGCGCCGAAGACCACCAGGATGCCCAGGTAGCTGAGGGCGAACGCCGCGAGCTGACCCCGGGTGACCCGGCGCCTGAACAGCACCCAACCCAGCAGCATCACCAGGGTGGGGTTCAGGTACAGGATCAGTCGCTCCAGGCTGGCGGTGATGTACTGCAGCCCGGCGAAGTCCAGGAAACTGGCCAGGTAGTAGCCGCAGAAACCCAGGCCCACCACCACGCGCCAATCTCGCGCCGTCAGCGGCGGCCGGCCGCGCCCCGCCCACCAGGCCAGTGCCAGGAACAGCGGCAAGGCCAGCAGCATGCGCAGCATGATCAGCGTCACGGCATCCACGCCGTGGCGGTAGGCCAGCTTGACGATGATCGCCTTGCCGGAGAAGGCCGTGGCACCGGCCAGCGCCAGCATCAGGCCCGTGGCACGGCGGGCCTGAGCATCGGCCATGGGTCGGGTCAGGGCGTCAGAACCCGGCGGCCAGGCCGTCGCGCCGCGGGTCGCTGGCCACGGCATAGCCCTCGACAGCCGGATCGCCCAGGCGCCAGATGAACTGGCCGGCGCCGTAGTCCTGGTAGCTGTCGGCAAAGGGCTCCACGCGGTGGCCCAGGCCGCGCAGGCCTTCGGCAGCAGCCAGGCCCTGCTCGGCATTGACGATGCCCGCGTTGAAGCGCCAGCGCGGCGCGTCGCAGGCCGCCTGCGGGTTCTGGCGGTAGTCCAGCATGCGCACCAGCGTCTGCAGGTGGCCCTGCGGCTGCATGTCGCCGCCCATGACGCCAAAGCTCATCACCGGGGCACCGTCACGGGTCAGAAACGCAGGGATGATGGTGTGGAAGGGGCGCTTGCCCGGGCCCACGACGTTGGCCCGGCTCTCATCCAGCGTGAAGCCATGGCCACGGTTCTGCAGGCTCAGGCCGTAGCCCGGCACCACCACCCCAGAGCCGAAGCCCATATAGTTGCTCTGGATGAAGCTGATCATCATGCCGCTCTCGTCAGCGGCGGTCATGTAGATGGTGCCGCCCTGCGGGCCGTGGCCGGGGCCGAAGTCCTGCGCGCGCTTCGGGTCGATCAACTTGGCGCGGCTGTCCAGGTAGGCGTCGTCCAGCATCTGCGCAGGGGTCAGGGCCATGGTGCGCGGCTCGCCCACGTAGCGGTAGACGTCGGCAAAGGCGAGCTTCATCGCCTCGATCTGCAGGTGCTGCGAGGCCACGCTGTCCACCGGCAGCGACGCGATGTCGAATCGGTCCAGGATGCCCAGGGCGATCAGTGCCGCGATGCCCTGCCCATTGGGCGGAATCTCATGCACCGTGTGGCCGCGGTAGTTCTTGGCGATCGGCGTCACCCATTCGGGCCGGTAGGCCGCGAAGTCGGCTGCGGTCATGGCAGCGCCGCTGGCTTTGGCGTGCGCTTCGGCAGCGGCGGCCACCTCGCCGCGGTAGAAGGCCTCACCTTTGGTCTGGGCGATCAGGCGCAGCGTGCGGGCGGCGTCAGGGAAGGCAAAGCGTTCGCCCACGTGCGGCGCGCGGCCGTGCGGCAGGAAGGCCTGGGCGAAGCCGGGCTGCGAGGTGATCTCGGGCAGTTCGGCCGCGGCCGTCCACTTGTGCTGCACGATCACCGGCACGCCATAGCCGCGCTCGGCGATCTCGATGGCCGGGGCCAGCAAATCGGCGAAGGGCAGCTTGCCGTAGCGTTCATGCAAGGCCATCCAGCCGGCCACGGCACCGGGCACGGTGACGGAGTCCCAGCCGCGCTTCGGCGGCGTCCTGGCGTCTGCGCCGTACTTGGCGCGGAAGTAGGCGGGCGTCCAGGCCGCGGGCGCACAGCCCGAGGCGTTCAGGCCCTGCAGGGACTTGCCGTCCCACAGGATGCAGAACATGTCCGAGCCCAGGCCGTTGCTGCAGGGCTCCACGATGGTCATCATCGCGGCCGCGGCGATGGCGGCGTCCACGGCGTTGCCGCCTTGCTGCAGCATCTTCAGGCCCGCCTGCGCGCCCAGCGGATGCGAGGTAGAGACCACGTTGCGTGCAAAGACGGGGGAACGCTGGCTGGCGTAGCCGGCCTTCCAATCGAAGGGGTTGTGGTTGTTCATGTACCGATTCTCACCCCGGTCGCCCGCCGAGCAGGCTGCTCAGGCATCACCGCGCCAGCGCCCTCACACTGGCGCGTGCGGCTCCTCCACCATCGCATCGGCCACATAGCGGCGCAGCACGGGCGCGTCGCTCCCGGTGTGGAAAGCCAGGCGCTGCAGGCGCAACTCGGCATCGAAGGCCGTGAAGCGTTCCAGGCGCCTCTGATGTTCGACCCAGTTCTCATCGACGAAATACTCGACGTAACGGCCCGGCACCGCCGTGTCGCGGAACAGCCCCCAGGACAGCGCCCCCTGCCGCAGGCGGGCGCGGCGCGTGCGCTGCATCACGGCCGCGAACTCAGCGGCCCGAGCGGGGTCGATCTGGTACTCGATGGTCACCATGACAGGGCCTTCGTCGGGCTCCACGGCAATGGCCGCTTCGGGCATGGCCGCCGGCGAGGCGGGCGTGAAGTCAAGTTCGGAAGTCTCCTGCACGCTCAGCCGCCGCGTCAGCGCCCAACTCACCACCCCAAAGGCCGCCGCCACGAAGATGGCCGTCTGCACCGAGGTCAGTGCGGCCACCTGGCCCCACAACAAAGAGCCCACGGCGGCGCCGCCCATCAGACACACCTGGTAGATGGACATGCCGCGCGCGCGCACCCAGTCCGGCAAGGCGGTCTGCGCCGCCACCGCCAGCGAATTGGCCACCGAGATCCAGGCCATGCCCAGCACCACCATGGCGGGAATCGCGAACCACACCTCCTGCACGGCGACGATCAGGCAGGACAGTAGCGCGTGGCCTATGACGCCTGCACGCACGAACTCGTCCCGGCCAAAGCGCGCCCGCCAGCGCGGGAAGTACATCGCCGCCACGATGGCCCCGATTCCCAGGCAGGACAACATCAGGGTGAAGGTCGCCGGGCCGCCCCCGTGCAGTTCGCGCGCCACCAAAGGCAGCAGGGCCGAAAGCCCCGCACTTTGCAGGAAGAACAGGAAGATGCGCAGCAGCACGGCCTGCAATCGCTGCGACTGCACGGCGAAGTTCAAGCCCACGCGCATGGCGCCCAGGAAACGCTCCCCCGGCAGCGTGCTGGTGCGGGGCTCGGAGCGCCAGCGCAGGATCAGCACGAAGGAGGCAACCGCCAGCAGCGCGTTCAGCGCGAACACCGCCGCCGGACTGGCAGCGGCAATCAGGCCGCCGGCCAGCATGGGCCCGACCACGCGCGACAGGTTCATGGACACGCCGTTGAGCGCGAGCGCCGACGGCAGTTGCCCACGCGGCACGACCTGCGGCACGATGGCAGAGAACACCGGCCAGCGCATGGCCAGCCCGATGCCGTTGGCAAAGGTCAGCGCCAGCAACACGGGCGCGGTCAGCAGATCCGCCAGCGACACCGCCGCCAGGACCAGCGCCACCGCCGACACCCACAGCTGCGTGACCGCGAAATAGCGGCGTCGGTCGACGATGTCGGCCATGGCGCCGCTGGGCACACCCAGGAGGAACACCGGTAGCGTGGAGGCAGCCGTGACCAGGGCCACCATCACCGGGCTGGTGGTGAGCGTGGTCATCAGCCAGGCAGCCGCGACGTCATTCATCCACATGGTCATGTTGGCTGCCAGATAGGCCAGCCACAGGCCCCTGAACACCGGGCCGCGCAGGGGTTCAAGTGCGGCAGGCAGCTTCATGTCCGGAGCATAGGGGCAACGCAGGCCTCCCGCGTGCCGGCCAGCAAGCCGCAGCGAAAAGGGCCCCGAAGGGCCCTGGCCGCGCAGGGGCCCGCCAAGCGGGCCCGTGTGACCACAGTCACTCCTCCTGGAACGCCTCTTCTCGCCTTTTCTTGATCGAGGGCAGCATCACCACCACGACCATGAGCGCGGCCGCGATCAACAACCCCGACGAGAGTGGGCGGGTGACGAAGGTCGTCCAGTCACCGCGCGACAACAGCAGCGCGCGGCGCAGGTTCTCTTCCATCATGGGGCCCAGGATGAACCCCAACAGCAGCGGCGCCGGTTCACAGCCGAGCTTCCAGAACAGGTAGCCCACCACGCCGAAGAGGGCACCGATGTAAACGTCGAAGGGTGAGTTGTTCAACGTGTACAAACCAATCGAACAGAACACGATGATGGCCGGGAACAGGAAGCGGTAAGGCACCGTCAACAGCTTGATCCACATGCCGATCAGCGGCAGGTTCAGGATGATCAGCATCAGGTTGCCCACCCACATCGATGCGATCAGGCCCCAGAACAGCTGCGGGTTGCTGGTCATCACCTGCGGGCCCGGCTGGATGCCCTTGATGGTCATCGCCCCCACCATCAGCGCCATCACCGCGTTGGGTGGGATGCCCAGCGTCAACATCGGGATGAAGGAAGTCTGGGCGCCGGCGTTGTTGGCACTTTCGGGGCCGGCCACACCACGGATGTTGCCCTGGCCGAACGGCACTTCGCCCGGCTTGGCCGGCACCTTCTTCTCCAACGTGTAGGCGGCAAAGGCAGCCAGGAGCGCGCCCCCACCGGGCAGCACGCCCAGGATCGATCCCAGCGCCGTGCCACGCAGCACGGCAGGGAAGGCCTGCTTGAAATCCGCCATCGTGGGCCACAGACCCTTGACGTCCTTGGTGAACACCTCGCGGCTTTCCGCCGGACGGCTCAGGTTGCTGATGATCTCGCCGAAGCCGAACACGCCCATGGCGATGGCGACGAACCCGATGCCGTCCGTCAATTCCGGAATGTCAAAGCTGTAACGTGGCACCCCGGAGATGACATCGGTGTTGACCTGGCCCAGCAGCAGGCCCAGCAAGATCATGCAGATGGCCTTGATCAGCGAACCCGAGGCCAGCACCACCGCGCCGATCAGGCCCAGCACCATGAGAGAGAAGTACTCAGCGGGCCCGAACTTGAAGGCGAGCTCGGTCAAGGGCGGGGCGAAGGCCGCAATGATGACCGTACCCACGCAGCCTGCGAAGAACGAGCCGAGACCCGCAGCGGCCAGCGCCGCACCTGCCCGGCCCTTGCGGGCCATCGCATATCCATCAATGGCCGTGACCACCGAGCTCGATTCGCCCGGCACGTTGATCAGGATGGCGGTGGTGGAGCCGCCGTACTGCGCCCCGTAATAGATGCCGGCCAGCATGATCAGCGCCGGAGTGGCGTCCAACGCATAGATGCTGGGCAGCAGCATCGCGATGGTGGCCACTGGGCCCAGCCCGGGCAGCACGCCAATCAGCGTGCCCAGCATGGCGCCGAAGAAGGCGTAAAGCAGGTTCTGGAGAGTGAAGGCGACAGTGAAGCCGAGCGCCAGATTGTTCAGGAGTTCCATCGTGTAATCCTCAAGTGCCCAGGAACGAAGGCCACAGCGGGATGGTGAGCTTCAGACCCCAGCTGAAGATGACCCAGCTGCCTGCCGTCAGGATGACGCCGTTGATCGCAGCGTCCTTCCAGTGGAACTCGTCACCGGCCATCGCAGAGACGATGACCAGCAGCGGCAGGGTGACGATCATGCCGAGCTTGGGCAGGAGAAACCCGAAGGCCGCAATCGACAGGCAGATCCACAGCAGCGGCCGCCAGGCCCAGGCTCCAACGGGCTCGCCATCCTCGGTATCGACCGTGATGGCCTTGAACAGCACAAAGGCGCCCAGCAGGGCCAGCAGGACACCCAGGCCGAAGGGGAAGTAGGCCGGGCCCGGCCGCGCCGAGGAGCCGAAGTTGTAGTTGGCCGCTGCGCCCCAGGCGAAGGCGATGCCGACCAAGATGAACATGAGGCCGGACCAGAAGTCCCGCTGGCTCTTGATCTTCAATGCAGTCTCCTCGATGCGTGGTGTCATTGGCGATTCTAGGGATGCAAGGCCTGCGGCAGGCTGTGGTTTCCACGTAAGCGGCTGGCGTCAAGGGCAGGGAATACCCTTGGTTGGAGCGCCCGACCTGTGCCCGGTCGGGCGCCGTCAGGCACTCACCTGCAATCTGAAAGCCTCATGCCGGCTGCCAGGGGCTGACCATGCGCAGCCATTTGCGCGCCGGCAGGCCCTGTCGTGCGAAGCGCCGCTCGAGCTCGGTGGCGCGGGCCTCCAAGGCGGCGCGGTCAGGCACCGCCACGCCCCGGGCCGCCACCACCACGGTGTTGCCTTCACGGGTCGGCCGCAGCTGCCACACCTGCTGGGCACCGAACACGCGGGCGATGCGGGCAGCGCTGCGCGAAAAGCTGGCGTCACGGCCGAAGAGGTTCACGGCCATCAGCCCGCCATTGCACAGCACGCGCCAGCAAGCCGCATAGAAATCCTCGTCATCCAGCACCGGGGCCGCGGCCTCCTCGTCATACAGGTCGACATGCAGCAGGCGTGCACAGCCCGCCACTTCGGGCTGCTGCAGCCAGGCAGCGGCGTCGCCCGTCAGCACACGGAACTGCCCACTGTCCTCAGGCAAGCGGAACCAGGCCCGGCACGCCGCCACCACCTGCGGGTTGAGTTCCACTGCCGTGGTGTCCCACTTCAAGGCCTGGCAGGTGAAGCGGCTCAAGGCACCCGCGCCCAGACCCAGCTGCACGGCCCGCTGATCGGCAACGTCCAGGTCTTCAGTGGGCAACCACAGCAGGCAGGCCAGCATGCGCTGCACGTACTCCAATTCCACATGCTGGGGCCGGGCAATGCGCATGGCGCCCTGCACCCAGGGCGTGCCCAGGTGCAGGTAGCGCACCCCGTCGTGCTCTGACATGCCCACCGGGGGCAGCGGGGCGTTGGGTCGGCGGGTGAATGCCAAGTTCAGGCCTTGACTGCGGCAGCCGGTGCTTCACCGCCGAGCCCCGGGCCCACGCTCAGCAGCGCGCCCAGCCGCGGCAGCCCAGCCAGGGCGTTGGCGCAGGCCTGCGCGGCCAGGCTCTGCAAGCCGCAGCCCCGCAGCGCAGCCAGGGCCTGCGCGATGCGCGGCAGCTCCATCGGCTCGTTGCGGGCCTGCGCCAAGCCAGCCGATCGCTGCAGTGCGCTGCGGTACAGCCATTGCGGTGGGATGTCAGGGGCGTCTGTCTCGAGCACGAAGGCATTGTCGGGCAGCGCCACCGCCAGGCGCCGGATCTGCAGCGCCCGCTCGTGCGTCATCGCCCCACCAAAGCCCAGCTTGAAACCACGCCGCACGAACTCCGCCGCCTGCACGTCGCTGCCGTTGAAGGCGTGGGCGATGCCGCCGGCCACAGGCACACGCCGCAGGCCTGCCAGCAGGGCGTCGGCCGAGCGGCGCACGTGCAGGATGACCGGCAGCCCGGCATCGCGTGCCAGCTTCAGTTGCGCGATGTAAAAGGCCTGCTGGCGCGCGCGGTCCAGCCCAGGCACGAAGTGGTCCAGGCCGATCTCGCCCACGGCCACCAGCCGCGGGTCATCGGCGCTCTCGCGCAAGGCCTGCGCCAGGAGGCCCAGATCTTCATCGGCTGCCCGATCCGTGTACAGCGGGTGGATGCCCAGGGCGTAGGCCGCACTGTGACGGTGCGCCAATCCCCGGACGCGGTGGAAGTGCGCCGCCTCCACCGCCGGCACCACCAGCAGGTTCACCTGCGCGGCGCGGGCGCGCGACACCACCTCGTCACGGTCGGCATCGAACTCGGGGGCGTCCAGGTGGCAATGGGTGTCGATCCACATGGTTGCCATGATGCACGTTTGGCGCGAGCGTGTTACCGTCATTGCATACCTCCGAGGCAGCGCCCTTGAAACGCAGGACACCCCTCTACAGCCCGTCACCGCGCGCGGTCACCCCTGCGTCGGGGCCGCAAGCTTCGGCAGCGGTCAGAGCAGAGCCATCCCGGGGCTTGGACGGGCCCACCGTGGGCAAGGCCCCGGGGCTCGGCTCGAAAGGGTTGGGCGGTTCAAGCGCGGGCGGTTCGAGCATAGGCGGGCAGGCCGACGACCAAAGCCGATCGGCGGCGCCGGCGAACTCCCCGCGGCTGGCGCGTCTGCGCCACTGGGCCCGCCGCCACCCCGCGCCGCTGTGGTCGCTGGGTGGCGCGCTGATGGCCACGGCCGCCATAATGGTGGTGCTGGGCCTGAACGGTCGCCACCGCACGCTCACCCAGGACGATATCGACGCGGCCGTGCGCCACGCGCTGGAGAAGGAACCCCTGCCCTCGCCCTACGCCAAGGCGGCCGAGGCCATCGCGCCCTCGGTGGTGCGCGTCATCGGCCTGATGGACGAGAAGGACGACGGCGAAGACAACGCCGAGAAGAAGGCCATGAACCGCAGCCTGGGAACGGGCGTGGTGATCCTGGACAACGGCACCATCCTGACCAACCTGCATGTGGTGCACGGCGCGCGGCGCATCAAGGTACGCTTCCACAACGGGCACGAGTCGGAGGCGCAACTCATCAACATCCAGCCCGAAAACGATCTGGCAGTGCTCAAGGCGCAGTCGCTGCCCGACGACCTGGAGGCGGCCACCATGCGCTCCACCTCCGACCTGCGCCCGGGTGATCAGGTGATCGCCATGGGCCACCCCTTCGGTATCGGGCCCAGCACCAGCGCCGGGGTGGTGTCGGGGCTCAAGCGCGAGTTCCGCGACCCCGAGGGCAAGAAGATGCTGACCAACCTGATCCAGTTCGACGCCGCCGCCAACCCGGGCAATTCCGGCGGGCCGCTGGTGACCATGGACGGTCATGTGGTCGGCATCGTCACGGCCATCCTCAACCCCACCGAGGCACGTACCTTCATCGGCATCGGCTTTGCCGTGCCCATCGAGAACGCCGCCACTGCCGTGGGCATGCCGCCGTTCTGATCGGCTGTGTCAGAGTGGGGCCTGGGCTTTCCGCCCGCGCCTTGAGCATAGGGTGGTGATGGGTGGGGCAGCGGCCCTCAGAATGCCGCATGCCCCCTCAGCGGATCGCGCGTGAATCGTCCGGCCTGGCAGCAGGCGTGGTGCTGGGACTGCTGGCGGTCTGGCTGCTGTGCACCCTGGCGGTGCGCCCGCTCATGCTGCCCGATGAAGGCCGCTACACCGAAGTGGCCTGGGAGATGCTGCGCGGCGATCCGCTGGTCCCGACCCTGTACGGTCTGCCCTACTTCCACAAGCCGCCGTTGACCTACTGGATCAACCTGGCAGCGCTTGAACTCTTCGGGGCGCATGAATTCGCTGCCCGGGTGGCACCGGCTCTCGGCGGCTGGCTGATGGGTGCAGGACTTTGGTGGGAAGTGCGCGGCCGGCAGGGGCTCGCGCCGGCCCAATGGGCAGTGGCGGTCCTGGCGACGATGCCGTTCTTCTTCATGGGCGCGCAATTCGCCAACCACGACATGCTGGTGGCGGGTTGCATCACGATGAGCGTGGTTTGCGCGCGCCAGGCCGCCCGGCAGCCGGGCGCGCTGGGATGGGTTGTCGGGGCATGGGCCGCAGCGGCCGCCGGCGTGCTGGCCAAAGGCCTGATCGGCATCGTCCTGCCCGCGCTGGCGGTGCTGCCGGTGCTGCTGTGGCGGCGCGAAGGGCGGGCGGTGCTGCGCCTGCTGCACCCGGCCGGCTGGCTCGTCTTCGCAGCCCTCGCCTTGCCCTGGTTCATCGAGATGCAGCGGCGGTTTCCGGGCTTTGTGGACTATTTCATCGTCGAGCAGCACCTGCGGCGCTATGCCACGGCGGCCTTCAACAACCCCCAGCCGTTCTGGTTCTTTCCCGCCGCCCTGGCGCTGCTGGCCCTGCCCTGGACGCTGTGGCTTGTGCCCGCCGCGCGCGCCGCCTGGCCTTTCGGCAAGGGCGGCAATAGCGGCAAGGGCGGCCAAGACCACCGCGATGCCCTCGCCGACCTGTGGTGGCTGGCCGTGGTGGTGGCCTTCTTCTCGTGGCCGCGCTCCAAGCTCCTGGGCTATGCGCTGCCTGCGCTGCCCCCCCTGGCGGCGCTTATGGCCGCCGGTATCCGGACCCGCCCGCAACTGGCACCTTGGGTACTGGGTGGCGCGGCACTGACCTGCCTGGGGATCGTGGCAGGGATCGGACAGATGCAGCCGACCTCGCACCGCGACATCGGCCGGTCGCTGCAGGTGCAGCGCCAACCTGGCGAGGAGGTGCTCTTCATCGACGGCCACTTTTTCGACGTGCCGTTCTACGCACGCCTGGAGGTGAACCCGCACATCTGGAGCGATTGGGACGATCCGGCACTTCCGCGGCGCGACCACTGGCGCAAGGAACTCCATGACGCCGCGCGGTTCGACCCCCAGGCGGCGCGGGTGCTGGTGCGAACGCGTGAGCTGCCCCGGCTGCTGTGCAGCGGGCGGCCGTTGTGGATCGTTTCCACCGCGGGATTCCAGGCGCCCCCCGATTGGCCAGAGCTCACGCCCGTGACGAAGGGCCGCCACGCCAGCCTCTGGCGCGCGCCGGGCCGTGGCGGAGCTGTCTGCGGTTGAACCGCTCCCAGGTCGGTCGCCTGGCCCGCTACGCCTTGGTGGGTCTGGTGGCGACCGTCACGCATTGGGCGCTGTTGGTGGCCGCCGTGGAATGGACCCACTGGCCGGCGTGGCCTGCCAGTGGGCTTGGTGCGGTGGTGGGCGCGCAGGTGGCGTATGCGGGCAACCGCCGGTTCACCTTCAGGCACCGCGGCGGCTGGCTCGTCTCCTGGCGGCGGTTTCAATGGACCGCTGCGGGTGGCGCAGTGTTGTCGATGGCGCTGGTCGCGGTCGCCCAAGCGGCGGGATTGCACTACCTGATCGGCCAGTGCGTGGCCACCGGCGTGGCCATGCTCGCCACCTACGCCGTCAACCTGCGCTGGAGTTTTGCGGCCACGCGTGGCCCAGGCTGACACCGGCGCTGTCGAGGTCGTCCAGGAAGGCCTGGGAGCCCAGGTACAGGGCCTCGCGCGCACGGGCCGGTGCAATCGGGTCGTCGCCTGCGCCTGGATGGCAGAACAGCAACGCGCCCCTGGGGGGCAACTGGCGCAACCAGCCTTGCATCAGCGCCCGGTAATCGGTTTGGCGGAAGTCGTACACGCCCGCCAACGCCCGGTTGTGCGCCCGTCCCTGGCGCTCCAGCAGTGTGGCCAGGCAACGGCCCCCTGTGGCGGCGATCACCGCACGCTTGAAGGCGAAGCCCGGGCCCAGCAGGCGGCCGGTGCTGCGCACGGCCACGCCGGGCCGCAGTTGCGACAGGATCAGCTCCCTGACACCGGGCAGGTGGTGGACATGCTGGTGGCCGTCAATGAAGTCTGGCAGCCGCCCCGTCCGCTCGACGAAGGCGTCCCATTGCGCGCGCCATTCCACTGCGATGGCCTGCAGCGGCAGCGTGTGCAGTCCGGCCTGCAGCAGCAGCGCAGGCAGGCCGGGGAATTCGGGCCAGTGCCGGCGCAGGTCCATGCTGAGGGGGCGCCGCAAGGTCAGGTTGAAGTGCAGACCCCGCAGCACGCGGCGTGGAAGGCCAACGAGCATGCGCGCACTCTCGGCCCAGGCGGCACTGCCGGACAGGCACGACACCGCAGTGAGGCGGCCCATGACGGCAAGCCCTGCCACGGTGCTTGACAGCGCCACAGAGCCACCGAAGTCGTCGGCGCACACCGCCAGGCTGCGAGGGGCGCCACTCACTCAGGACACTGTCTGCGAGGGGCGGACATGGCTGGATGCCGGCGAGGGGCGGACATGGCGGGAGCTGCGGGGCGCGCTCAGCCCGCCCTGTCCGAGTTCCCGGCTGACGATGTAGACGGGCCGGTGCTTGACCTCGTCGAAAATCCGGCCCACGTACTCCCCCAGGATGCCGATGGACAACAGCTGCACGCCGCTGGAGAACATCAGACCGGCCACAAGCGTTGCCCAACCGGGCACGGAGTGGCCCTGCACAAAGTGTTCGAACACGATGTAGCCGCCGTAAGTCAAGGCCAAGAGGGCAACCAGCGCACCCATGGCGCTCCATATCCGCAGCGGCAGGTTCGAGAAGGCCGTGATGCCCGTGACACCCAGACGCAGCAGCCGGCGCAGAGAAAAGCTGGTGTGACCATGGCGTCTCTTGTTGGGCACATACGGCCTGAGGCGGGTTTCGAATCCGACCCAGGCATACAACCCCTTCATGAAGCGGTTGCGTTCCGGCAGCGCCTTCAGCGCCTCCACCACACGGCGGTCCAGCAGCCGGAAGTCGCTGGCGTCGGGTGGAATCGACACGGCCGACCCGGCATTGGCCAGGCGGTAGAACAGTTGCGCTGCCACGCGCTTGAAAAGCGACTCGTCGTCGCGGCACGCTCGCACCGCGCACACCATCTCGGCCCCCTGGCGCCAATCCTCCAGCATCTGCGAAATCAGCGCCGCAGGATGTTGCCCGTCGGCATCCATCAGCAGCACCAGATCACCTCGGGCGTGCTCGATGCCCGCCGTCAGGGCCGCCTCCTTGCCAAAGTTGCGTGACAGCTTCAGGCAACGCACCCCGGGCGACGCCAACCAGGGCCGCAACGCCTGCGTCGTCCGGTCGCGGCTGCCATCGTCGACCACGATCACCTCCCAGCGCAAGTCGAGCCGCTGAAGTTCGTGGACCAAGCCTTGCAGCGTGTCAGGCAGGCTTTCGGCCTCGTTGAAGGCCGGCATCACGACGCTCAGGACAGGGTGCCCGGTTCGGCTGCAGGTCATAGTTCTGCGGTGGGCATGCAACCCCTGTTCAGTCTTTGCGCCTGTTTGGGCGCCGCATCGATCCGGGCCAGCGCTACCGCCTGCTCAACCTGAATGCCCGCCGCGCGCGTCGATGCTCCCCAACCCACGAAGAGCCGGGAAACTCCCGATCAGAGGATGCGCATAGACACGGTAATGCAGATGACAATGCGCAAGCCAATTTCCATTCGTCAAGACGCAGGATCGAGGACCATGACACAGGACAATGCGCCCGACACCCTGATGGAGCGCGTCCTCTACGAGGTCAAGCGCGTCGTCGTAGGGCAAGACCGTTTTCTGGAACGTGTGCTCATTGCGATGCTCGCGCAGGGCCACCTCCTGGTGGAAGGCGTGCCGGGCCTGGCCAAGACGCTGACGGTCAAGACCCTGGCACGTACCTTCCGAGGCAGCTTCGGGCGCATCCAGTTCACGCCCGACCTGGTGCCGGCCGACCTGATCGGCACACGCGTGTACAACCAGAAGACGGGCGAATTCGGCACCTCGCTCGGGCCGGTATTCGCCAATCTGCTGCTGGCCGACGAGATCAACCGGGCGCCGGCCAAGGTGCAGAGCGCGCTGCTGGAGGTGATGCAGGAGCGCCAGGTCACCATCGCTGGGCAAAGCCACCGCGTGCCCGAGCCCTTCGTCGTCATGGCCACGCAGAACCCCATCGAGACCGAGGGCACCTACCCGCTGCCCGAGGCGCAGGTGGACCGCTTCATGATGAAGGTGCTGGTGGACTACCCCACCGAGGAAGAAGAGTTCGTCATCGCCCAGCGCGTCACCGGCCCCGCCGTGCAGGTGCAGGCCGTGGCCGAGACCGCGGACCTGGCCGCACTGCAGCGGCAATGCCGCGAGGTCTACGTGGACCCGTCGCTGATCGGCTACGCCGTGCGCCTGGTCAGTGCCACGCGCCAACCCGCGCGCCATGGCTTGCCCGGACTGGCCAGGTTCATCAACTACGGTGCCAGCCCGCGCGCCACCATCGGCCTGATCGAGGGTGCCCGGGCCCTGGCCCTGCTGCGCGGGCGCCGCTACGCGCTGCCCGAAGACATGGCCGACCTGGTGCCCGACGTGATGCGTCACCGGTTGGTGTTGAGCTACGAGGCGCTGGCCGAGGGCCGCACCGCGGACGACCTGGTGCGCGAGGTGATGGCCGCCGTGGCCATGCCCGACAAACCCATGCAGCATGCGGCCGCAGAGGCTGACGGCGCTGCAGCGCCAAACGGAGCCGGCAGTGCCTGACCAAGCCACGCCTGACGGCCTGCTGCGCCGCCTGGAGTGGACGGTGCTCAAGCGTCTGGACGGCCTGCTGCAGGGCGACTTCCGCACCCTGCGCCGTGGCCACGGGGTGGACCTGGCGGATCTGCGGGAGTACCAGTTGCACGACGATGTGCGCCATATCGACTGGAATGTCACGGCCCGGCTGCAGGTGCCCCATGTGCGCCAGTTCACAGAAGACCGTGAGCTCACTGCCTGGTTTCTGCTGGACCTGTCGGGCAGCGTGGACTTCGGTTCTGCGGATGTCACCAAGCTCGGGGTGTCTGAAGGCTTTGTGGCGGCCCTGGCCCGCGTGCTCACCCGCCACGGCAATCGCGTGGGGGCGCTGCTGTACGGCACGCAGGTGGACACAGTGCTGCCCCCGGGCAGTTCCCGCGGGCACGTGCTGAACCTGCTGGCCCGCATGCGGGCGCCAAGACGCGGGCCTGCGGTGAAGCGCTCCCAAGCCGCGGCCACAACCACCGCCAGGAAGCCTGGCAATGCGGACCGAGCCGGTTCAACCCGCGGCACGGCCACCGCCCTGGCCGACCTCTTGCACGCCGCCGAGGGCACACTGCGCCGCCGCAGCCTGGTGTTCGTGGTGTCTGACTTCATCAGCACCCCGGGCTGGGAGCCCGCGCTGTCACGCCTGGCGCAGCGCCACGAGGTGGTGGCCGTGCGGCTGCTGGACCCGCTGGAGATGACGCTGCCCGAGATCGGCCTGGTGACGGTGGAGGACGCCGAGACTGGCGAGCAACTCTTCATCGACAGCGCCGACCCGGCGTTTCGCGCACGCTACGCCAAGATCGCGCAAGAGCGCGAGGCGCAGTTGCGCGACGCGCTGGCGCGCAGCGGCACTGATGTGCTGGAGCTGTCCACCGACGACGAGTTGCTCGACGCCCTGCTGCGCTACTGCGACATGCGGCGCCAGCGCGCACGGCTGAAGACCCCCACGCGCTTCCCGGCCGCGTTCCAGCGCGCCCACGCCCCGGAGGCCCGGACATGACATTTCAGTGGCCCAACCTGCTGTGGAGCCTGCTGCTCGTGCCGGCGCTGGTGGGCGCCTACTGGTGGCTGCTGCGCAGGCGCCGGCGCTCCACCGTTCGGCTGGCCAGCATTGCCGTGGCCAAGGCGGCGCTGGGGGCCGGGCCGGGCTGGCGGCGCCACGTGCCGCCAGCGCTGATGCTGGCGGCCATCATGGCACTGCTGTTCGCCGCCGCACGCCCCATGGCGGTGGTCAAGCTGCCGCTGTCGCAGCGCACCATCATGCTGGCCATGGACGTCTCGGGCTCCATGCGCGCCACCGACGTCAAGCCCACCCGCATCGTGGCCTCGCAAGAGGCGGCCAAGGCCTTCGTCAACGCCCTGCCGCGCGACGTGAAGGTGGGCATCGTGTCCTTTGCCGGCACCGCGGCCGTGGTGCAGGCGCCGACCGTGAGCCGCGAAGACATCATCGCGGCCATCGACCGCTTCCAGTTGCAGCGCGGCACGGCCACGGGCAGCGGCATCGTGCTGTCGCTGGCCACGCTGTTCCCCGACGACGAGATCGAGATCTCGCAGATCACCGGGCAGCGCAACATGCCCAAGCCCCTGGGTGAGAACAAGCCGAAGAAGGAGTTCAAGCCGGTGGAGCCGGGCTCCTACAACTCCGCGGCCATCATCATGCTCACCGACGGCCAGCGCACCACCGGGCCCGACCCGCTGGACGCCGCCAAGATGGCCGCGCAGCGCGGCGTGCGCGTGTACACCGTGGGGGTGGGCACCACCTCGGGCGAGACCATCGGCTTCGAGGGCTGGAGCATGCGGGTGCGGCTGGACGAGGAGACGCTGAAGAACATCGCCGTGCTCACCCAAGCCGAGTACTTCTACGCCGGCTCCGCGCAAGACCTGCTGAAGGTCTATGAGTCGCTGTCCAGCAAACTGGTGGTCGAGCGCAAGGAGACCGAGATCACCGCCCTGCTGGCGCTGCTGGCCGCGGTGCTGGTAGCCACGGGCGCGGGCCTGGGCGTGTGGTGGTTCGGGCGGGTGAGCTGAGGGTGCGGCAGCGCGCCAGCCCATTCGAAGGGCGCCGGGCGAACGGTTCAGGGCATGCGCAGCCGCCTCAACGCTCCAGCCGCAGGATCTGCCCCTCCACCCCGTCGGTCAGCACATAGATCCAGCCGTCAGGGCCCTGGCGCACGTCGCGGATGCGCGCCTGCAGGTTGGCCAGCAGTTGTTCATGCGCCACCACCTTGCGGCCGTCCAGGCTCAGGCGCACCAGCACCTGCGCTCGCAGCGCACCCAGCACCAGGCTGCCCTGCCAGCCCGGGTAACGCTCGCTGGTCACGAAAGCCAGCCCGCTGGGCGCGATGGACACCGGCGCCCACCACTGCAGCGGCTGCTCGAAGCCGGGCTTGGGGCCTTCTTCGCCAATGCGCGTACCGATGCCGTAATTGCGCCCATAGGTCACCAGCGGCCAGCCGTAGTTGCGCCCCGCCTCGGGCGCGTTGAGCTCATCGCCCCCCTGCGGGCCATGTTCGGTCTGCCAGAGCTCGCCCGTGGCCGGATGCACCGCCAGGCCCTGGATGTTGCGGTGACCCAGGCTGAAGACCTCGGGTGCCACCCCGGCGCGGCCGACGAAGGGGTTGTCCGCCGGCACCCGCCCATCGGCCTCGATGCGCACGATCTTGCCGATGTGGTTGGCCGGGTTCTGCGCGTCGTCCTTGCGGCCAAAGCGGTCACCCAAGCCCACGAAGAGTCGGCCGTCCTTGGCAAAGACCAGCCGTGAGCCGCAATGCAGCTGACTTGCCACCTTGGGCAACTGGCGGAAGATCACCTGCACCTCGCCGAGCTGGCGCTCCTGCAGGCGTCCGCGCGCCACCGCCACGCCGTTGCCGCCCTCACCTGCCTCGGCATAAGTCCAGTAGACCCAGCGGTTCTCGGCGAACTTCGGGTCCAGCACCACGTCGAGCAGGCCGCACTGACCCTTCGCGTCCACCGCCGGCAGGCCCTGCAAGGGTTCGCCCAGCCGGCCATCCGGTGCCACGATGCGCATGCGGCCCACGCGCTCGGTCACGAGCAGGCGTCCGTCAGGCAGAAAGGCCAGGCCCCAGGGCTGGGCCAGCCCGCGCGCCACGGTGACGGGCTTGAGCTCGGCCCCCGTGAAGGCCTGGGCGGGCAGCGCAGGCTGCGCCGCCAGCGCGGCACCCAGCACCAGGAAGGCCGTGCACATCGCCAGCCGGCGCACTCCAGAAGCAACCTCAATGTTCATGAACAGGATGCTGCCGCAAGCAGCGCAACCACGCAGCGCAAGGGGCATCAACGCGTGCCCGGACCCGGGCCCAGCCCCGGCGCAGGCCGTGGCGGCCCGGCGCGACGGTCAATCGGCCTGCACCGCCTCCACCACCATCTGCACCCGCTGCCGGCCGTTCCACTCGTCCAGCTGAATGCGAAAGGCCAGGCGCGCACTCTGCGGCAGGGGCTCGGTGCGCTGGAACCAGATCGCATCCCGCACCTCGCCCGCATGGCGTACGCGCAGCTTGAGGTGCTTGTCCTTCAGCAGGGTCTGCTGCAGAACGTCCACCTGATCGCAGAACAACGGGGCCTCGAAGCCCGAGCCCCAGACCTGGGCGTCCAGCAGCTGCGCCGTCTGGGCGTTGAACCACTGCAGGTCCAGCGGCCCGTCGTGCGGCAGCGTGCGCTGCAGCGTGGTCGGTTCCAGCCACTCCTGCGCCACCTGGCGCAAGGCGGCATCGAAGTCACCGAAGCCGTCAGGCTCGACCGTCGCGCCGGCGGCCATGGCGTGGCCGCCGAAGCGCCGCAGCACCCCGGGCAGGCGCTTGCTCACCAGGTCCAGCGCGTCGCGCAGGTGAAAGCCCGGGATCGAGCGCCCGCTGCCCTTGAGCGAGCCGTCCTGGGCGCGGGCGAAGACGAAGGTGGGCCGGTGCAGCCGGTCCTTCAGGCGCCCGGCCACGATGCCCACCACGCCCTCGTGGAAGCCCTCGTCGAACAGGCTGACCGCGGGCGGGGGCAGGGTCAGATCGGTCAGCAGGCGGGCCACCGCAGCCTCGGCCTGCTCGCGCATGCCGGCTTCGACCTCGCGCCGCTCACGGTTGATGGCGTCCAGTTGCGCCGCCAGGTCCGCGGCCCGCGCGGCATCGTCGGTGAGCAGGCACTCGATGCCCAAGGTCATGTCCGACAGGCGACCGGCGGCGTTGATGCGCGGCCCGAGCTTGAAGCCGAAGTCCATCGCCGCAGCGCGCGCCGGCTCAGCGCCGGCCACGGCGAACAGGGCCGCCACGCCGGGCTGCATGCGGCCTGCGCGGATGCGCCGCAGGCCCTGTGCCACCAGGCGCCGGTTGTTGGCGTCCAGCTTCACCACGTCGGCCACGGTGCCCAGGGCCACCAGGTCCAGCAGGGCGTCGATGCGCGGCTGGCTGGCAGCGTCGAAACGGCCGCGCTGGCGCAGTTCGGCCCGCAGCGCCAGCAGCACATAGAACATCACGCCCACGCCGGCCAGCGCCTTGCTCTCGAAGCCGTCGCCCGGTTGATTCGGGTTGACGATAACGCGCGCCTGCGGCAACACCACTTCATCGCCCACCACGGCCGGCAGGTGGTGGTCGGTCACCAGCACATCCAGCCCGTGCGCCCGCGCGTGCGCCACGCCGTCCAGACTGGCAATGCCGTTGTCCACCGTCACCAGCAGATCAGGGCGGCGCTGCAGCGCCAGGTCGACGATGGCCGGGGTCAGGCCGTAGCCGTGGATGGCCCGGTCGGGCACCACGTAGCCCAGGGTGTCGGGGGCAGCCCCCAGCAGGCGCAAGCCCCGCAACGCGACGGCGCAGGCGGTGGCGCCGTCGCAGTCGTAATCGGCCACGATGACGATGCGCCGACCGGCCTCGATCACGTCGGCCAGCAGGCGGGCCGCCTCGGCCGTGCCCTTCATCGACGACGGCGGCAGCAGATGGGCCAGCGCGTCGTCCACCTCCTGCGCCGAACGCACACCGCGCGCGGCCAGCAGGCGCGCCATCAGCGGGTGCACGCCCTCCTGCTCGAGCGCGAAGCGGGCGCGCGGCGGGGCATCACGGGGCAAGAGGCGGGGGGGGTTCACAAGGACTCCAGCAGGCGGTGGACGGCGGACATGGGCGGCCGGCGCCAGGCCGTGCTCAGGCGACGCAGGCGCTGCCAAGGGGTGTGCGGGCGGCTGGTCAGGGTGACGGCATACCGCTCGCCGCACAGGCTCAGCTTTAGCGGCGGGCCGCCATGCCCGGCCTGTGTAGCCTGAGCGGCGCGCACGGCCTGCGCCAGCGGGCCCTCGTCGAGTTGCGCAAAGGCTCGGCTCCAGGCGAACCAGTCTTCGTTCAGCGCGGGGGTGCGCAGGCGCTCGTCCAGGGTGATGCCGAGCGGCGCTGCGGCAGCGCCCGCCGGCGCCACCCCGCACCCGTCGAGCCAGAACGAGTTGACAGACAGGGCGCCCTGCTGCTCGCGGGCCTCATTCAGCGGGTGGCGGTACAGCAGCATCTGCGCCTCGTTCTGCAAGCGCCGCACCAACCGGGCACGGGAGTCGGCGGGCAGCCAGAGGTCCACATTGCGGCCGATCACCCGGTCCAGCGAGGCGCAGGGCAGGCCCGCCAGGCGGGGGTGGGCCACCAGCGCCTGCGGGCCATCACTGGCGTGGAACTCGAACCCCTCGCTCTCGAACAAGGGCCGGATGGCGTCCAGGCAGGCGGCGCCAGACGCCGCGTCCAGCGCGAGCAGGCGCGGGTCCAGCATGGTCAGCTGTTCGGTGCCGAGTTGCCAATGCGCCAGCGTCAGCCGCCCCCAGGCCCGGCCGGCGGTTGCCAAGCCCCGCTCGGCCGCCTCCAGCGCTGCCCAGGGCCACTGGCCGTCGGTCACGGGCAGGCCCCAGGCACGCGCCTGCACATGTTCGTGCGGCGGGGTCAGGCTCAACTCGGGGGCCTCGCGATCCGAGCCGGCAGGCGGCTCCAGGCGCATCACGTCCATGCCGCCCAGGACGCGGGCCAGGTTCGGCAACACCAGTGCCCGGCCCGCCGCGCGGCCGGCCTCGGACATCACGCTGGCAAACGGAACGATGAGATGCATCCCGCAGGATTATCCGGGCCCAGGCGCGTCCTGTAGAGTGCCGCTTCCATGGGCTTCCCCCTTCCCTTTGAATGGCAGATCGGCTGGCGCTACACCCGCGTGGGCCGCACGGGCCGCCGCAACGGATTCATCTCCTTCATCTCCGCCGTGTCCATGCTGGGCATTGCGCTGGGGGTGGCGGCGCTCATCATCGTGCTGTCGGTGATGAACGGCTTCCAGAAGGAGGTGCGCGACCGCATGCTCAGCGTCATCCCGCATATCGAGGTTTTCAGCGCCGATGGCAACGCCTTGCCCGACTGGCGGGCCGTGGCGCAGGCCGCGCGCAGCCACCCAGCGGTCACGGGCGCCTCGCCCTTCATCGCCACGCAGGTGCTCGTCTCGCGCGGCGAGACGATGCGCGGGGCCATCGTGCGCGGCATCTCGCCGGCCGAGGAGGCCACGGTCACGACCCTGGGCGCGCAGTTGAAGGACACCGCCTTCGCCACCCTGCAGCCGGGGCAGTGGAATATCGTGCTGGGCGTGGAACTCGCCCGCGCGCTGGGGGTGGCGGTGGGCGACAAGGTCACCGTGGTGGCGCCCAGCGGCCAGGTCACGCCGGCCGGCGTGGTGCCGCGCCTGAAGCAGTTCACCCTCACCGGCACCTTCGAGGCCGGGCATTTCGAATACGACAGCGGTCTGGCCCTGGTGCACGTGGACGACGCGGCGCGCCTGTTTCGCCTGGAGGGCCCCACGGGCGTGCAGCTGAAGGTGGCGCAGGTGCAGGCCGCGCGCGAGATTGCCGGCGCGCTGATCGACCGTCTGCCCGGGGGCCTGATGGTGCGCGACTGGACCCGCACCAACCGCCACTGGTATGACGCGGTGCAGATCGAAAAGCGCATGATGACCATCATCCTGACGCTGATCGTGGCGGTGGCGGCGTTCAACCTCGTCAGCACGCTGGTGATGACCGTCACGGACAAGCGCGCCGACATCGCCATCCTGCGCACCCTGGGCGCCAGCCCCATGTCGGTGATGGGCGTCTTCGTGGTGCAGGGCGCACTGGCCGGCATCATCGGCACGCTGTCCGGGGTGGGGCTGGGGCTGCTGGTGGCGCTGAACATTGACGTCCTGGTGCCGGCCCTCGAGCGCGCCCTGGGCGTGGCCTTCCTGCCCGGCAGCATCTACCTCATCAGCAAGATGCCCAGCCAGCCCCTGGCCAGCGACATCGTGCCCATCGCGCTGATCTCGCTGGCACTGGCCTTTGCCGCCACGCTGTACCCCAGCTGGCGCGCCAGCCGGGTGAACCCGGCGCAGGCGCTGCGCTATGAGTGAGGGCGCAGCGCAACCCGTGCTGCAGGCCACCGGCCTGCACAAGCGCTTTCGCGAAGGCGGCACGGCCGGCCTGGACGTCACCGTGCTGCGCGGCGTGGACGTCACCGTGCACGCCGGCCAGACCCTGGCGGTGGTAGGTCCTTCCGGGGCGGGCAAGAGCACGCTGCTGCACCTGCTGGGCGGGCTGGAGGCGCCTGACGCCGGCCGCGTGGCGCTGATGGGCCGCGACTTCGCCACCATGGGCGCGGCCGAGCAGGGGCGCTGGCGCAACCTGCACCTGGGCTTTGTGTACCAGTTCCACCACCTGCTGCCCGAGTTCAGTGCGCTGGACAACGTGGCCATGCCGCTGCGCATCCGCCGCCAGAGCGTGGCAGAGGCGCGCGCGGCGGCGCAGGCCATGCTCGCCCGCGTGGGACTGGCCGACCGGGGCCGCCACCATCCGTCGCAGTTGTCGGGCGGGGAGCGCCAGCGCGTGGCCATCGCGCGCGCGCTGGTCACGCGCCCGGCCTGCGTGCTGGCCGACGAGCCCACCGGCAACCTGGACCGCGCCACTGCCGACACCATCTTCTCGCTGATGCTGGCCCTGGCCGCCGAGCAGGGCACGGCTTTCGTCGTGGTCACGCACGACCCGGGGCTGGCCGCACGCTGCGGCGCCACCTTGAACTTGCAACGCTGACGACGGCCGAGCCGGTCGACGCCCTTCGACAGGCTCAGGGCGAACGGGTTGGGTTCGGCTAGACCCGGTTGGGTTCGGTTCGACCCGGTTGGGTTCGGTTCGACCCGGTTGGGTTCGGTTCGACCCGGTTGGGCTCGGCTCGACCGGGTTGGGCTTAAGGCGAAGGGGTTGGGCTCGCTGCGCCCGGGTTGGGCTCAGAGGAACGGCTCAAGTCCTTCCGGCGCTGCCTCCATAGAATGGTGTGGTGAACCTCATCAACGCCGACCTGCACTGCCACTCCACCGTGTCTGACGGCACGCTCGAGCCCGAAGCCCTTGCGCAGCGCGCCCAGGCCAATGGGGTGGAACTGTGGGCGCTGACCGACCACGACGAGGTGAGCGGTCAGCACCGTGCCATGGCCGCAGCCGCGGCCTTGGGGCTGGACTACCTGACCGGCTGCGAGATCTCGGTCACCTTCGCGGACGTCACGGTGCATATCGTGGGCCTGGGGTTCAACGCCGACGACGAGGCGCTGCGCCAGGGGCTGGCCGCCACGCGCGGCGGGCGCTGCGAGCGGGCGCGCGAGATGGCCGATTCCCTGGCCAAGGTGGGCATCAAGGGGGCCTTCGAGGGCGCCTTGAAGTACGTGGGCAACCCGGACCTGATCTCGCGCACGCACTTCGCCCGCTTTCTGGTGGAAACCGGGGTCTGCGCCGAAACCCACGAGGTCTTCCGCCGCTACCTCACCGAGGGCAAGCCGGGCTTCGTGCCGCATCGCTGGGCCCGCCTGGGCGACGCCGTACGCTGGATCACCCAGGCCGGTGGCATGGCCGTCATCGCCCACCCGGCGCGCTACAAATTCACCCCGACCGAGGAGTACGCGCTGTTCAGCGAGTTCATCGCCCACGGCGGGCGCGGCGTGGAGGTGATCACCGGTGCCCACAGCGCCGCCGAGCAGGTGAAGTACGCCGACATGGCGCAGGAATTCCATCTCTACGCCTCGCGCGGCAGCGACTTCCACTCCCCCGACGAGAGCCACACCGATCTGGGCACCCTGCCCGACCTGCCCGGGCGGCTCACCCCCGTATGGGAAGCGCTGGCAGCCCGCGTGATGCGGGCGGCTGCGCCCGCGTGAGGGCTCGCGCAGCAGGGCCCGCCAAACCCACGGCGCAAGCGGTGGGCACCTTGACGGCGCAGTTGGTGGGTGCCTTGACGACGCGGGGAGCCCGCCCGCGGACGGCCCGGGGGGCCAGTTGAAGGCGGTGCACCCCAGCCACCCGTTGCTGGGTCTGGCGCTGATGCTGCTGGCCACGCTTCTGTTCGCGAGCATGGACACGGTGATCCGCCATGCCAACGCCTTCGCCCCTGCGCTGCTGCTCATCACCCTGCGCTACGCGTTCCAGGCCGGCGCCATGGCGCTGTGGATCGGTGCAGACCGCCGCCTGTCGTTCCGCGCCGGGCATCCCGGCTTCCAGGCCCTGCGCGGCGCCCTGCTGCTGACCAGCAGCGCCTGTGCCTTCTTCGCACTGAAATACATGCCAGTGCCCGAGTTCACCGCCATCGGCATGCTCACACCCGTGCTGGTGATGCTGCTGGCGGCACTGGTGCTCAAGGAGCACGTCACTCCGCTGCGCTGGGCGCTGGTGGTCGGCAGCTTCGCAGGCGCGTTGATCGTCATCCGCCCCGGCAGCGGGCTGGTGGGCTGGGCCGCGCTGCTGCCGCTGGGCGGCGCCCTGGCCCTGGCCAGCTTCCAGATCCTGACGCGGCGCCTGTCGGGTCTGGACCCCCCGCTGACCACGCATTTCTGGACCGGCCTGACCGGCACCGCGCTGATCCTGCCCGTGCTGCTGTGGGCGGTGCCCGATGTGTCAGCCTTGCTGGCGCGGTTGAGTGCAGCCCAGTGGGGCCTGGCGTTGATGATCGGCTTCTTTGGCACCTTCGGCCACCTGCTGCTGATCATGGCCCACGGTCAGGCGCCGGCGTCGATGCTCGCGCCCTTCACCTACGCGCAGATCGGCTGGGCCGTGGCCTTGAGCTGGGGGGTCTTCGGCACCTGGCCTGACGCCGTGGCGGTGGCCGGCATGGTGGTGATCACCGCGTGCGGCGCCGCCAACGCCTGGCTGAACGTGCGCTCGGCCCAGCAGGCGCGGCTCAGCGCAATGCCGCCCGACTGAGGGCCTTGGCCGCAGCCGGCGTCCGGGCAGTCAGCGTGCGAAGGAATGCCACCAGGTCCTGCTCTTCCTGCAAGCTCAGGTGCAAGGGCCGCAACACCTGTTCGCCATCGGCGTGCAGGCGCTCCAGGTTCAGGGTGGAGTAATGCCGCACCACCGACTCCAGCGTGGCCAGTTGCCCATCGTGCATGTAGGGCGCCGTGCGCGCCACCTGGCGCAGCCCGGGCACCTTGAACTCGCCAAAGTGGCGGTGCGAGGCCTCGACATGCCGGGTCTTCACGGATTCGTCCGGCTGATCCGGTCCGGGGGCGTCAGCCCATGGCGACAGCAGGTTGTAGGGGCTGGCCTTCAGCGCCTCGATGCCCCCAAAGCGGCCGGGGTCCACCACGCCCGGGCGCACAAAGAAGCGCAGACCGGTATCGGCGAACTCGCCGTGGCTGAAGCGCGGGCTGCCGTGACAGAGCTGGCAGTTGCCGCGGCCGATGAACAGCTGCAGGCCCCGCTGGGCCTGCACCGGGTAACGCTGCGCGGCGGCTTGGTCGCCCCGTGCCAGGGCGTCGCGGAACTCATCGAAAGGCGTGCGCGCCGAGACCAGCGTAGCCACGTAAGCGCTGATCAGCTTGGCCGTGCCGACCAGCACAGCCTGCGGGGCCTCGGCGCCAAGATCACGCCCGAACACCCGGCGCCAGGCCGCGGCATCGGCAGGTCGGCGCGCGAGGGCGGCCTGCAGGTGAGCCGGGCTGGAGGCCATCTCGCGCGGGTCCAGCAAGGGCCGGATGGCCTGCGCCCACAGGGTGTCGGCTGCACCGTCCCAGCCCTGCCAGCGCTCGTGCACCGCGTTCCACAGCGACGGCGCATTGCGATCGAGCGTGCCCACCCCGCGCGAGCGCGCCAGCCCATCGGCAAAGTCCCGCGCCGGCCGGTGGCAATGCGCGCACGACACGCCCGCCGGCGACAGGCGCCGGTCGAAGAACAGGCGCTGCCCCAGGGCCACGGCCTCGGGGCGGCCGCTCAGCGCGTTGCCCGCATCGCGCACCGGCGCTGGCGGCCAGGGGCCGTGGCTGAGGATGCGCTCGGTCTCGTCGGCAGAGAAGGCCAGCAACGCAGGCGCAGCGCGGGACTCGCCCCCCGGCACGAGGCGCGAAGGCTGGGCTTGGGCGGCCTGGGCGGCCAAGGCGGCGAGGCCGGCCAACAGGCCGCAGGCGGTCAAGAGCCCCACCCGCCCGGAGCGCCCCGTGAGCCGGGCGAGCCCCACCAGCCCACCGGCCGCTGCGCGTTCGCCCCTGCAGTGCCGGGCATTCACTTCAGGTCTACCGTCTGCTCCAGCCACTGACGCCGACCGTCGGCTTCGAGCTCGAAGCGGATGCGCCAGCGTCCGGGCATGTGCAACATCAAGCCCTGAGCCAGGAAGCGGCCCTCTGCCTGCAGATCCAGCGAGGGCCGATAGTTCATGCCGTGCCGGTGCGCCGGCATGTCGGCGTCCACCCGCAGCAAGCGGCCCGGGCCGCACACCACGCCGCGCAGGCTGAAGTGCCGGCCCACGGCCCAGGGGGCCGGCTCCGGCACGAAAGCCACCGCCAAGCCTGCGGCCGCGCCCTGGCCTTGCGCAAGCAACCGGTGGGGCGCCGGGAGGTCAGCCCCGCAGTCGGCGGCCAGCGCGGGGGCAACGCTCAACCCAGCCACGACGGCCATCACGGCGGCCGCCCAGAAGCCGGCGTCGGCGTTCACGCTTTCCACAGCCCCTGCAGCAGCGCCTGGCCATTGCGCCAGGCGATGGCTTGGGCCAGCGGGTCAGGCAGATCGGCCAGCCATTCGCGCGACCAGCGCGCATGCGGGCCAATGTAGTGCCAGCGCTCTGGCGTGAAGGTGTCGGTGCCGACCATGAAGCGGTCGGGGAACTCGATGAAGGTCTCGCGCCAGGCGGCGTCGACCCGGGCACCGCTGGCCTGGTCGCTGCGAAAGGCGAGGTCGCACCACAGCTGCGGGTGGCGGCGCAGCACCTCGCGCACGCGGGCGGGGGGCTCGAAGCCCGAGTGCGCCCACAGGATGCGCGCCTGCGGCCACTGCGCGAACAGCCGCTCCACGGCCTCGGCATCGCTGTGGGCGTGCAGGAACAGCCCGCGCTCGCGCGCCAGCGCCACCATGCGGCGCGGCACTGGCAGGTCGGCGTCAGCCCCAAAGAGGTGGAATTCACCTACGCCGGCGTAGCGGTAGCGGCTGAGGCGTTCTTCCAGGTAGCGCACGATGGCGTCCTCGCGCACCCAGGCGCCGGTGTCAGAGCGGGTGCGGTAGGGCCGAAGGACCGGCACCACGATGTCGGGCGCCTCAGCCCACAGCCTCTGTGTGCCTTCGTCGTTGGAAGAGGACACCAAGGCAGTGCGCAGGCCGGCGGCGCGCAGCAGCGCAGCCGCCTGCTTGGGTGGCACCACCTCCCAGGCATCGTGGCTGTAGTGCAGATGTGCATCAAACAGGGGCAAGGGTTCGGCCGCTGCAGCGCGGCTGCCGGCGGCCAGCGCGGCCGCCGCGCCCAGCGCCCAACCCAGGGCAGAGCGGCGGCTCAAACCGTGCGTGGGGGACAAGAGAACGCTCATCGATCAGCCTTCCTTGCGGTTGAACAGTGCTTCCATCGCCATGTCGATCACCAGCGCACACAGGCTGTACAGCAGCGAACCCACCAGCGCAGCCCAGAAGCCGGTGACGTCCAGGCCCTCCAGCACGGAGGCCGCCGCCCAGAACATCAGCGCGTTGATGACGAACAGGAACAAGCCCAGCGTGAGCAGCGTGACGGGCAGGGTCAGCAGGATCAGCACCGGCCGCACCAGGGTGTTCAGCAACCCCAGCACCAGCGAGGCCACCAGCGCGGCCCAAAAACTGGTGACCTGGACACCCGGGTAGAGGTGGGCCACCAGCAGCAGCGCACAAGCCAGCAATCCCCAGCGCAAAATCAGCTTCATGCAGGCCAGCATAGCGCAGCCTGCGCGGGCACGGCTGCATGGGCGCACGCTTGCGCAAGCACTCGCCGCAGGCGCGCAGGACAATGCCCTCATGTCGCAATGCTTCGAGGTTCACCCTGACAACCCCCAGCCCCGGCTGCTGAAGCAGGCGGCGCAGATTCTGCATGGCGGCGGTGTGGTGGCCGTGCCCACGGACTCCAGCTATGCCCTGGTATGTCATCTGGACGACAAGGCCGCGGCAGAGGCCCTGCGCCGCCTGCGCGGCGTGGACGACCGGCACCACCTGACCCTGCTTTGCCGGGACCTGAGTGAGCTGGCCAGCTACGCCCGTGTGGACAACCGCCAATTCCGCCTGCTCAAGCTCGGCACGCCGGGGCCTTTCACCTTCATCCTGGAGGCCACGAAGGAGGTGCCGCGCCGCCTGAGCCACCCCTCACGCCGCACCATCGGCCTGCGCGTGCCCGACCATCGCGTCACCCAGGCCCTGCTGGAGCAACTCGGCCAACCCCTGCTGGCGACCACGCTGATCGCACCCGGCCAGACGGAACCCATGAACGACGCGCAAGAGATCCGCGACCACTTCCAGAAGCAGTTGCAGGCCGTGGTGGATGCCGGTGCCTGCCCCATGCAACCCACCACCGTCATCGACCTCACCGGGCCCGAGCCCGTGATCCTGCGGGTGGGGCGCGGAGAGCCCGCACGGCTGGGGCTGCGGTTGGAGACGGCCGCGCACACATAACCCAAGCGCCACGCATCTGCGCGCGTTGCACCGTGCGCGCACCTGCAAAGCGCGCACTGGCGCGCTACCCGCCCCTACACTTTCCCTCCGACTCCCCTGCCCCGCCGTCTCATGCTCACCGTCAACAAACTCATGCCCGCCGGGCGTGGCCTGGCCCCCGTGTTGCTCAAGCGCGCTTCCACTGTCTGCCTGGACTGGGACACACGCCAGAAGAGCCGCTTTGAAGCCACCGACTCTGTGGGCCGCAACCTGGGCGTCTTTCTGCCGCGCGGCAGCGTGGTGCGCGGCGGCGACGTGCTGGTGGCCGAAGACGGCTCGCTGGTGCGGGTGGATGCCGCCGCCCAACCGGTGATGGTGGTGCGTACCTGCCTGCAACACGGCTCGCCCTTCGACCTGACGCGCGCGGCCTACCACCTGGGCAACCGGCATGTGCAGATCGAGCTGCAGCCCGACCACCTGAAGATCGAGCCTGACCATGTGCTGGCCGAGATGCTGGACCGCATGCACCTGATCGTGACGCGGGAAGAAGCCTCGTTCGAGCCGGAGGCCGGGGCGTACGCGGGCGGCCACGGGCATGGCCACGGTCACGAGCACGCGGGCGGTCACGCCCAGGCCCATCCCCACGCCCATGCCCACGAGCCTGCCGTCGCCCCAGCCGGCCGTGCCGTGCCCATCCCGGTGAAGGCGGCGGCCCAAGCGCATGTGCACGGGCATGGGCACGAGCATGTACACGGGCCGGGCTGCGGACACGACCATGGGCATGACCACGGGCATGGCCATGCTCCGGCGCACGACCACGACCACGACCCCACCCACCGCCACGGATGACCGCGCCCGCCACCCTGCTGCGCCTGATGTGGCTGGCCTCGCCAGCCTTGCCTGTAGGCGGCTTCAGCTACTCCGAAGGGTTGGAGGCCGCCATCGACGCCGGGCGCGTGCAAGGCGAGGCCGCAGTGGGAGACTGGCTGCTGGACCAGTTGCACCTCTCGCTGGCGCGCGCCGACCTGCCCGCCTGCGCGCAGGCCTTCCAGGCCTGGCAGTTGACGGGGGACTCACCGCGCCTGCCAGACCTGAACGACTGGGTGCTGGCCACGCGCGAGAGCGCCGAATTCCGCCTGCAGACCGAGCAGATGGGCCGCTCGCTGGTGGAGTGGCTGCGTAACGGCGAGCACGCCAGCGACCCGCGCATCGCCCGCTGCGCCGCCCTGGCGCCCGCGCCCACCTGGCCGGTGGCCTTTGCCCTGGCCTGCGCGTTGGCATGCCCGGCCACGGACGCCGCACAAGAAAACACCGGGCCGCCCCAAGTTTTCTTGCGCCCCCGCGGGGGGCCGGGCCGGGCATCGCCCGGACCATGGGGGCACTCACACGAGGGCGCTGAACCGGCCCTGCTCGCCCTGGCCTTCGGCTGGGCCGAGAACATGGCGCAGGCGGCGATGAAGTCGGTGCCGTTGGGGCAGGCCGCGGCGCAACGCATCCTCACCCGCCTGACTCAGGCGATCCCTGAGGCGGTACAGCAAGCCCTGGCCCTGCCCGAAGACGAACGCCAGGCCTTCACGCCCGGGCTGGCCATCCTGTCGGCGCGGCACGAGAGCCAGTACTCCCGGCTCTTCCGCTCCTGAGCCGCCCAGTCCCTCCACTCCTGCATTCCCGAGTTCCTGAATCGCTGAGACCCCCGCACCCGTGCAACCCCTGAAACCCTGACGCGCCATGACCACTCCCCTGCACTCCGTCCCCGGCCGCACCAAGAAGCTTCCTCCCCTGCGCGTGGGCGTGGGCGGCCCGGTGGGCTCCGGCAAGACCACCCTGGTGGAGATGCTGTGCAAGACCATGCGCGAGCGCTGGGACCTGGTGGTGGTCACCAACGACATCTACACCAAGGAGGACCAGCGCCTGCTCACCGTGGCCGGCGCCCTGGAGCCCGAACGCATCATGGGGGTGGAGACCGGAGGCTGCCCGCACACGGCCATCCGCGAGGACGCCTCCATCAACCTGGAGGCGGTGGACCGTATGCTGACCCAGTTCCCCGACGCGGACATCGTCTTCATCGAGTCCGGCGGCGACAACCTGGCCGCCACCTTCAGTCCCGAGTTGTCGGATCTGACCCTGTACGTCATCGACGTGGCCGCAGGCGAGAAGATCCCGCGCAAGGGCGGCCCGGGCATCACCAAGAGCGACCTGTTCGTCATCAACAAGACCGACCTCGCGCCCCATGTGGGCGCTGATCTGGCGGTGATGGAGGCCGACACCCGGCGCATGCGCCCCGACCACTCCGGCCGCCGGCCCTACGTGATGACCAACCTCAAGACCCGCGAGGGCCTGGCCGAGGTGGTGCGCTTCATCGAGACGCGGGGGCTGCTGACGGATTGACTGGCCAGGTCGCGTCAGGGTTCGCCATGCGCTGTCAGGTGTAGGTCACCCAGCCCTGCCGCTCAGGATGGTCCAAGTGGGGCAGCGTGTTGTAAGTCACCAGCATGTGGCGCTTGGGCGTGAAGGCGAACTCGGTGACCGCGCTGTTGCGGATGCGCAGGTTGAGCTCGATAGCCGTGGTCGGCGGGGCGTCGAGCACATGCGCCACGGCCGTGGCGATCGGCCCGCCGCTGGACACCAGCAGCACGTTCCCCTGGTGCTGCGTGCGCACAAGGTCCAGTGCGCGGGTCACCCCTTGCAGGAATCCCTCCCAGCTGGGCATGCCCTCGGGCTGCACCTCGCCTGTCATCCAGCGCCCCAGGCCTTCGCGCAGCAGCCGAAAGTGCAGGCGATAGGCCTCGGGGTTGTCGGGCCGGGGCAGCTCGCCGGCGTGAACGCTGCGCACCACCGCTTCACTGTCGTACTCGTTCAGGCCCGGCCACTCCAGCGCCTCGGGCAGGCCGGGCAACTCACCGGCCAGGGCCTCCAGGGACTCCCTGTGCCGGCGCAGGCTGCCGCGCAGCACGGCCTCGAAGGCCAGACCCCGGCCCTTCATCCAGCTGCCCAGTTGCGCGCACTGGCGGCGCCCGAGATCGCTCAGGCGGTCATAGTCCTCGGCCCCAAACGAGGCCTGGCCGTGGCGGACGAGATATAGGGTTCCCATGACAGGATTGTGCTGCGCTGCGCGCGCGCCACAATGCCTGGCACATGAGCAAGCTGTATTTCCGCTACGCCGCGATGAACGCCGGTAAGTCCACGGCACTGCTGCAAGCCGCCCACAACTATGAAGAGCGGGGCATGCGCGTGGCGCTGTTCACGGCCGGCCATGACGACCGCGCCGGCAGCGGCGTCATCGGCTCGCGTCTGGGACTGCACCGCAGCGTGGCCACCTTCGGGCCGGACACGCGCTTCGAACGCGCCGCGCTAGGCGCGGACGTGGCCTGCGTGCTCATCGACGAGGCCCAGTTCCTCAGCCCGCCGCAGGTGCGCCAACTGCACCGCATGGCCCACCGCGACCATGTGCCGGTGATCTGCTTCGGCCTGCGCAGCGATTTCCGCGGCGACGGCTTTCCGGGCGCCCTCGCCCTGCTGACGCTGGCCGACGACCTGGAGGAGATGAAGACCATCTGCGCCTGCGGGCGCAAGGCCTCGATGAACATGCGGCTGGACGGCGACGGCCGGCGCGTGCGCGAAGGTGCGCAGGTGGTGATCGGCGGCAACGAGCGCTACCGCGCGGTGTGCCCGTCCTGCTTCTACGCCAGCGACGACGAGAGCCCGCAGCAGGCGCCGGGGCTGTTCGGCTGACAAGCGCTCAACGCGTGACGGGCCGCGTGGCCAGCCAGATGCTGGGCAGGATCAGGGCCGCACCGGCCGCGTGGTACCAGCCCGGCGGCTCGCCCAGCACCATCCAGGCGCCCAGCGCCCCGTACACCGGCGCCAAGTACAGCAGCAGGGCCGTGCGCGAAGCCCCGAGCTCGCGCTGCAAGTAGGAATAGGCGGTGTAGGACAGCACCCCGGGCAGCACCGCGCCGGCCACCACCAGGCCCAGCGCCTGATAGCTCCAGGGCGTGGGCTCCACCCACAGCGCCTCGGCCAGGGTGAAAGGTGCCAGCACCAGCAGGCCGCCGCCGATGATGGCCGCCAGGCGCGCCGCCGGGCCGAGTGCAGAAGGCCAGCGCTTGAGCAGCACCGAATAGGCCACCCAGCAAGCCGCAGCCGCCAGCGCCCAGCCGTCGCCCACCGCCAGGCGCACCGCCAGCAGGTTGTCGAGGTCTCCCTTGGCGATGACGAACAACACGCCGCTCAGGGCGAACGCCACCCCCACGCGCTGCGCCAGGGCCATGCGTTCGTTCAGCAGGCGCAGGCTCACCGCCGTGATGGCCACGGGGGTGACGGCATACAGGAGCGCGATGTTGATGGCGCTGGTGGTGTGGCCCGCCTGGTAGACAAAGGCCCCGCAGACCCACATGCCCAGGGCCCCCAGAACCAGCAGGTGAGGCCATTCCCGGCGCACGGCCTCGCGCTGGCGCCACAGCGCCGTGCCCACGAAGGGCAGCATCAGCGCCAGGGCCAAGGCCCAGCGGCCCAGAGCCAGCGCATGCGGCGCGATCACGCCGTGGCTGGCCCGGGCGATCAGGTAGTTGGAAGACCACAGTGCCGGCACCACCCACAGCAGCACGGGGGCCCAGCGCGCCGGCTTCACGTGCGCGCGGCCATCACCTGCCCCAACTGGATGGGCAAGCCCGGGGCCCAGGCCGGGTTGAAGACCAGGCGTGCGCTGCCCGCCGGCGCAGCCGGGAACAGCATCACCACCGTGGAGCCCAGCAGGAAGCGCCCCATCTCCTGGCCCTGCGCCAGCCGGATGTCCTGATCGTGGTACGCCCACTCGCGCACCGTGCCGGGCCGCGGCGGGTTCACCACGCCGTGCCAGGCCGTGGCCATGCTGCCCACGATGGTGGCACCCACCAGCACCAGCACCCAGGGGCCGGTGGTGCCGTCGAACACGCACACCACACGCTCGTTGCGCGCAAACAGGCCCGGTACGCCGCGCGCCGTGGCCGGGTTCACGGAAAAGAGGTCACCCGGCACGTGGATCATGCGCAGCAGGCGCCCGGCGCAGGGCATGTGGATGCGGTGGTAGTCCTTGGGGCTGAGGTACAGCGTGGTGAACAGGCCGCCGTGGAAGTGCGCTGCCAGCGCTGCATCGCCGCCCACCAGGGCCTGCGCCGTGTAGTGGTGGCCCTTGGCCTGGAAGATGCGGTCGCCGTCGATGGCCCCGAACTGGCTGATCGCGCCGTCCACCGGACAGATCAGCTCGGCCTGCGCCAGGGGACGCGCCCCCGGCTTGAGCGCGCGGGTGAAGAAGGCGTTGAAAGTCGGGTAAGCCGCCGGGTCAGGCTGCGCCGCCTCGGCCATGTTCACGCCGTAGCGGCGCACGAAGCCCCGGATCAATGCGGTGGTCGCCGCGCCGCCATGGGCACCGGCGACCACCCCCGCCAGCGAGGTCAGCGCCTGCTTGGGCAGCAGGTGCTGCAGCAGGATGCCCGCGCTCACCGCATCTCCACCGTCGCCCGCAGGGCCCGCACGGCCCCGGCACCCACCGCGGCGCCAAAGCGCTTGGCCAGGCGCTCGGCCACGTTCTCCTTGGGCGTGTAGTCCACGATGTCCTCGGCCTTGATCACGTCGCGCGCCACGTGGTCCAGGCTGCCGATGTGGTCGGCCAGGCCCATCTTCACGGCCTCCTCGCCGTTCCAGAATAAGCCGGAGAAGGTCTCGGGCGTTTCCTTCAGGCGGTTGCCGCGCCCGGTCTTGACCACCTCGATGAACTGGCGGTGCACCTGGTCGATCATGGCCTTGGCAAAGGCGCGCTCCTTGTCGCTTTGCGGGCTGAAGGGGTCGAGCATGCCCTTGTGCTCGCCAGCGGTAAGCAACCGGCGTTCCACGCCCAGCTTGTCCATCAGTCCATTGAACCCAAAGCCGTCCATCAGCACGCCGATGCTGCCCACCAGGCTGGCCTTGTCCACATAGATCTCGTCGGCGGCCACGGCGATGTAGTAGGCACCGGAGGCACAGATCTCCTCCACCACGGCGTACACCTTCTTGCGGTGCAGGGCCTTCAGCCGGCGGATCTCGTCGTTGACGATGCCGCTCTGCACTGGGCTCCCACCAGGCGAGTTGATGCGCAGCACCACGGCCTGAGCGCCGGGATCCTCGAAGGCGCTGCGCAGCGCCGACACCAGCAGGTCGGCACTGGCCTCGGTGTCCATCGCGATCTCGCCGCGGATCTCCAGCAAGGCGGTGTGCGGCGCCGTGGGGGCCGTCACATGGACCTGCTTGGCAAACAGCGCCCAGGCCACGGCCAGCGCCAGGCCCAGCCAGGCCAGGCGAAAGAAGACGCGCCAGCGGCGCTCGGCACGGCGGTCGCGCAGGAAATCCGCAGCCAGCGCATCCAGCCGCGATTCCAATGCCGCCGGTGCTGCGGAGGCCGTAGGGGCCATAGTAGCGGCCGCGGCGGCGGCCGGGGCAGCGTCTGGCGCCTGGGCGGCCAAGGACGGCATGGCCTCACCCGAGGCGGGCTGCGCAGGCGCTGCGCGGGCGTCTGGCGTCCCGCCGGAGAGCCCCGCCTCAGGCGCGGGTGGTTCGGCCGCCGCCGCGGGCTTGGTTGGGGGCAGGTCGTTCTGATCGTTCATCAAGAGGCCCCTGGGGCAGGGTCGTCAAAGGAGACAGCGCGGATCGGCGTGGAAGGATACCAAGCGACCCGGCCGCCCTCCTCGGCCACGCGCAAGGCGGTAAGCCGGCCGCGGCCGCACGGGCCCGCCACGCAGCGCCCGCTTTGCGGCTCATAGGTCGCACCGTGGATGGAGCACACAATGAAACGACGGTCGCTGTCCAGGAACTGGCCTTCCTGCCAGTCCATCTCGGCTGGCACATGGACGCAGCGGTTGAGATAGGCCACCACCACTCCCTCGTGACGCAAGGCAAAGGCACGGGCCGGGCGGCCATGTTCTTCGACGTCGAAGACGAAGGCGCGCCCGCCGTCCTCGAGATCGGACGAGGCGCACAGGTCCAGGGCCTGGGCAGGCGCCTCAGCCATGCTGCGCCAGCCAATCGTGCAGCTCGCGTGCAGAGTGCGCCACATGCAGCGGCTCGAAGGCGTCGAAGGTGCCATGCTCATGGGCGCCGTAGCTCACCCCCACCGAGGCCACGCCGGCATGGCGCGCCATCAGCAGGTCGTGCGTGGTGTCGCCAATCATCAAGGTGCGTTGCGGCGCCACACCCAGCTCCGCCATCAACTCTTGCAGCATCAGTGGGTCGGGCTTGGAGGCCGTCTCATCGGCCGTGCGCGTGCTGTCGAACAGCCCCTTGAGCTGGGCGGTGGCCAGCGCCTCGTCCAGACCGCGCCGGCTCTTGCCCGTGGCCACGGCGATGCATTGGTTGCGCTGCTTGAGCGCCTGGAGCATCGCCAGCACCCCATCGAACAGCACCAGGTCATGCTGATGCTCAAAGTAGTGGCGGCGGTAGGCATTGCCCAGCTCCGCGTAGCGCTCCTGTGGAAAGCCGGGCGCGGCATGCAGCAACGCGTCCCGCAGCCCCAGCCCTATCACGTAGGCGGCGCGCTCATCGCTGGGCACGGCGGTACCCACCTCCTGGCAGGCGGCCTGGATGGAGCGCACGATCAGCGCCGTGCTGTCGAACAGCGTGCCGTCCCAGTCAAAGGCAATGAGGTCGAATCGTCGGGTCATGGTCGGGCGGCGGCAGAAGCCGCTGGCGCGGGAGAGGCTTTTGGGGAGGCCGGAACGGCCGGGATCGGATTCTGGAGCCGGCGCAGAAAGTCTGCACAGTCCGCGGGCAGCGGCGACTCGAGGTCCACCGTCTCGCCTGTGGCGGGGTGCACAAAGCGCAGGCGCCGCGCATGCAGGAACATACGCTCCAGCCGCCCCGCCCCGGCAGCCCCGCGGGCCAGCCGCTTGTTCAGGGCGAAGTCGCCGTACTTGTCATCCCCGGCGATCGGGTGGCCCGCACCGGCCAGGTGGACACGGATCTGGTGGGTGCGCCCGGTCTTGATGGTCACGTCCAACAGCGTGTAGCCCGCCAGGCGCTGTACCACCCGCACCAGGGTCAGGGCGTAGGCGCCGTCAGGGTCATCGTCGGTGGTGGCGCGCACGCGGCGCTCACCCTCGGGGGTAAGGAACTTGTGCAGCGGCGTGTCGATCACCTTCAGGCGCTCGGGCCAATCGCCCACCACCAGGGCGGTGTAGGTCTTGCCCACCACCTTGTCGGCCCCACGCGCACGAAACTGGTCCTGCAGGTGCACCAGGGCGCTGCGTCGGCAGGCCACCAGCAGCACGCCCGAGGTCTCGCGGTCCAGGCGGTGCACCAGTTCCAGAAAGCGCGCACCCAGCCGGGCCTGGCGCAGCTGCTCGATCACCCCGGAGCTGACGCCGCTGCCGCCATGCACCGCCACCCCAGCGGGCTTGTCCACCGCCAGGAGGTGCACATCCTCGAACAGCAGCGGGAACTCCCGCGCCGGCGCAGGCGCTGCGTGTTCGCGCTGGGCCACCCGCACGGGCGGCACCCGCACCTCTTCACCCTCGACCAAGCGGGTATCGGCTGCCGCCCGCCCCCCATTGATGCGCACCTCGCCGCTGCGGATGATGCGGTAGACATGGGTCTTGGGCACCCCCTTGAGCACGCGCAGCAAGAAGTTGTCCAGGCGCTGGCCCGCCGAGTCGGCGTCCACAGACAGCTTGCGCACGACGGGCGGTGGCGGCAGCCCCGAGGGGGTGGCCTTGACGGAAGGCGGCAGGGGCGAGGAGGGACCCGCAGCCGGTGCCGGCCTGGCCGCGCCCGGCACCGCCCGCGCAGCACCGCGCGACCGGACGCCCTGGGGGGTGGCGCCGGGCACAGGTTTGGCCCCTATAATCCGGCGTTCCATGTGGTGATTGCAGGTGCTTTAATTCTGGGAAGTTTACCCGGCACCCCAGTCTCACCGGAACGGCCGGCGGCCCTGTATCGGAGACCAGCCACCGAGCTGACCGAACCTCAGCCACCGGCCACAAGCGTTGATGCAACGGCTGCGCAATCCAATCGGCTCCTGGCCCCCAAGTGGCCGCAGAGGTCGGGTTCGCAGGCGGCAGAGACTCGAAGGACAGAACCTGTCTCGTTCATCCGTGATGGCGAGACTGCATCGAAAGATCTAGGGCCCAGAGGCCTCGTCCGGTTGCCGGACGGACCGCTGAGCCCGGCGCCAGGCCCATCGCCCGCTGTGATGAGACTCCACTCCCCCGCCGCCACACCCATGTGCGCCCCGGCACCGACGCCTACGCGTCGCCTGCCGAAGCAGCCCTGGGCGGCCTTGTCCTGGGCACATCCGTGCCGGGACGGGGGAAGCACCGGACTCCTTCCAAGCGCCGCAGCGGGTCTCGCGCCAGCGCCAATACAGCACCCTTGATCACCGCGCAGCTTCCGCAGGAGCGGAAGAGCCGGTGACCGGGGTGCCGTCCAGGGCGGTTCGATTTCTCGGTTCTTCCCTCTTCTCTCGTGCATCTGAGAGGGCCGGCACTTGCGAGTGCCCGGCTGGTGGTGCGCGCGGGCTGCGACTGGAAGTCGTGGCCGTGCGTACCGACGCAGCGGTACTGCCACGGGGGCAGGCTGTTGCAGGTCCGTGACCCGCCTCGCAGGCGGGCACAAGGAGTGCACGAGACATGAAGCGCATGCTGATCAACGCCACGCAGCCCGAAGAGCGGCGCCTGGCGATCGTCGACGGCCAGAAGCTGATCGACTTCGAAACCGAAATTGAAGGGCGCGAGCAGCGCAAGGGCAACATCTACAAGGCCGTGGTCACGCGGGTGGAGCCCGCCCTGGAGGCCTGTTTCGTCGAGTACGGCGAAGACCGCCACGGCTTCCTGCCCTTCAAGGAGATCTCGCGCAACTACTTCCGCGACGGCGTGGACGTGCGCACGGCGCGCATCCAGGACGCCATCAGGGATGGCCAGGAACTGCTGGTGCAGGTGGAGAAGGAAGAGCGCGGCAACAAGGGCGCGGCGCTGACCACCTTTGTCAGCCTGGCAGGGCGCTACCTGGTGCTGATGCCCAACAACCCGCGCGGCGGTGGCGTGAGCCGGCGCATCGAGGGCGAGGAGCGCGAGGAGCTCAAGGAAGCGCTGGACCAGCTCGAATACCCCAAGGGCATGAGCCTCATCGCCCGCACCGCCGGCATCGGCCGCACGGCGCCCGAGCTGCAGTGGGACCTGAACTACATGCTCAAGCTGTGGGACGCCATCGACGGCGCCTCCAAGGCGGGCAAGGGCGCGTTCCTGATCTACCAGGAAAGCTCGCTCGTCATCCGCGCCATCCGGGACTACTTCACCTCGGACATTGGCGAGATCCTGATCGACACGGACGACATCTTCCAGCAGGCGCAGCAGTTCATGAACCACGTGATGCCGGAAACGGCCAATCGCGTGAAGCGCTACCGCGACGACGCGGCGCTGTTCTCCCGCTTCCAGATCGAGCACCAGATCGAGACCGCGTTCTCGCGCACGGTGAACCTTCCCTCGGGCGGCGCCATCGTGATCGACCACACCGAGGCGCTGGTGGCGGTGGACGTGAACTCCGCGCGCTCCACGCGTGGCGGCGACATCGAGGAGACCGCCACCCGCACCAACCTCGAGGCCGCCGATGAGATCGCGCGCCAGATGCGGCTGCGCGACCTGGGCGGGCTCATCGTCGTCGACTTCATCGACATGGAGGAGAGCAAGAACCGCCGCGAGGTCGAGACCCGGCTGCGCGACGCGCTGCGCAACGACCGCGCCCGCGTGCAGTTCTCGTCCATCAGCAAGTTCGGCCTGTTGGAGCTCTCGCGCCAGCGCCTGCGCCCGGCGCTGTCCGAAGGCAACCACATCACCTGCCCGCGTTGCAACGGCACGGGCCACATCCGCGACACCGAGAGCTCGGCGCTGCAGATCCTGCGCATCATCCAGGAGGAGGCCCTCAAGGACAACACCGCCGCCGTGCACGTGCAAGTGCCCGTGGAGGTGACCTCCTTCCTGCTCAACGAGAAGCGCACCGAGATCACCAAGATCGAACTGAAGCAGCGCGTGACCGTGCTGCTGGTGCCCAACAAGCACCTGGAGACCCCGAACTACAAGCTGGAGCGCCTGCGCCACGACGACCCGCGGCTGGAAAGCTACCGCGCCAGCTACACCATGATCGAGGAGCCGGAGGACGAGGTGGGCATCACCCGCCGCCGCGACGCCAGCGAGAAGGGCAAGGCCAAGCAGGAGCCGGTCATCAAGGGCGTGCTGCCCGACCAGCCGGCGCCGCCGCCCGCACCCAAGCCGCTGGCCGCAGCGCCAGCACCGGCCCCCGCTCCTGCCCCAGCACCGGCTGCAGCTCCGGCCACAGCGGCTGCAGCAACCGCAGCGCCCGCCGCGGGCGGTGGCCTGTTCGGCTGGGTGCGCAAGCTGTTCGGCGGCGGCGCTGCCGCGCCGGCGCCTGCGGCCAGCGTGGACACCACCGTGCGCCAGGGCGTGGGCACCACCCCGGTCACCCCGGCCACCCCGGAGACGGGAGACAAGAAAGAGGGCCGACGCGGCGCACGCGGCGGCCGCTCGGAGCGCGGTGAACGCGGCGAGCGCGGCGAGCGCACCGAAAGAGGCCCACGCGAGGGGCGTGAAGGGCGCGAAGGCCGTGAGGGTCGAGGCCGGGGCGGTGAACGCGGCCCGCGCCGCGATGAGACGGTCGAGGGCGCAGCCGCCATTGCCGAGCCGCGGGAAGAGCGGCCCCGCCGCGGTGACCGGTCCGAGCGCACTGAACGGGGCGATCGGCCAGAACGTGGGGAACGTGGCGACCGCGAGGCCCTGGCCCCGGCCGCGACGGGCACCGCGCTCGTGGACGGCGACGTCAGCCAGGCCGCCGGTGAGGCTGCAGAGGCCGACCGTGAGAGCCGTCGGCGCCGCCGCCGTGGCGGGCGCGGCAGCAGAGACCGTGACGAGTCGGCCGGATCTGAAGAAGCGGATGGATCCGAGGCAGCCGGCCGAGGCGCAAGTGGTGAAGCCACTGCCACACCCGCCACCCAGTCTGATGCCGACGCCCCCCGCATCAGCGCAACCGAAACCGCCGGTGCGGAAAGTGAGGAGCGTGAAGGCAGCCGCCGCGGACGTGGGCGTGGCCGTGACCGCATGCGCCGCGAACGTCGGCCGGAAGGGGACGCCGCTGCTGAAGGCAGCGAAACCCTGAGTGCAGACGAAAACGGCAGTGCCGTGGCCGAAAGCGCCCAGGGTGCCCCCCTGGCCCCGGCCTCTGGCGCGGACCAGCCCACGACCACCGCTGTGGCACCGGCCTTGGCAGACGCCACGGCCGCAGTCAGCGCGCCGGTCACGGCAAGCCCGGTTGAACCCAGCCCGGTGGCGCAGGCAGCCGTTGCACCGCCCACGAAGGCCGAACCCGCCCCGGCGGCCCCCGTACCGGCGCGCGCGGCGGTGGAGCCCTACGTGCTGCCGCTGGCTCAACTGCACCAGGTCGCCGAGGGCGCGGGTCTGCAGTGGGTCAACTCCGATGCCGACAAGATCGCGGCCGTCCAGGCCGCCATCGCGGCGCAGCCCAAGGCCGCCCACACACCCCGCGAGCGCAAGCCCGTGACGGTGGTGGATGAGGGTCCGCTGGTGCTGGTGGAGACCCGCAAGGACCTCTCCCAGATGAAGCTGCCGTTCGAGGCGGCCGGCGGCACGGGCACCGCCTGAGACTGCCAAGTCCCCGGGTCCGATGGATCCGGGGCTTGTTGAAGGGCTCGCAGGTCAGGGCAGCCGGGCCAACGCCTGCTGGTAGACCGGCTCGCGCATCAACTCGTCCCAGGCCCAGGGCGCGGTTTCGGGCAGCAGCGCCAGGCGCCGGGCCTCGCTGTCGATGTCCGGGGCCCAGCGGCCATCGGCCTGACGGGCCTGCAGCCCGTCCAGCAGTTCGTCCAGGGCGCGCCCGCCTTCCACCTGCGACTGGTTGCACATCAACACCATGTCGCAGCCGGCGTGCAGGGCCATCGTGGCAGCGTCGGCGTAGCTCAGGCTGCGGCCCTCCAGCTGGCGCGCGCCCTCCATGGTGAGGTCGTCGCTGAAGATCGCGCCGGTAAAGCCCAGCCGAGCGCGCAGGATGTCCTGCAGCCAGCGTGCCGAGAACCCGGCCGGGCGCGGGTCCACTTTGGGGTACACCACATGGGCCGGCATCACGGCGGTCAGGCTCGTGGACAGCCATTCGTACGGCCGCGCATCGTCTTCCAGGATCGCCTTGAGCGATCGGCGGTCCACTGGCACGTCCACATGGCTGTCGGCCGCCACATAGCCGTGGCCCGGGAAATGCTTGCCGCAGTTCGCCATGCCCGCACGCAGCAAGCCGTGCATCACGCTCTTGGCCAGCAGCGCCACCACCCGGGGGTCGCGGTGGAAGGCGCGGTCGCCGATCACGCCGCTGGGCCCGTGGTCCAGATCGAGCACGGGCGTGAAGCTCAGGTCCACGCCGCAGGCGCGCAACTCGGCGCCCAGCACATAGCCCACGGCCGTGGCCGCGTCCGTGGCCGCCATCGCGTCGCGCATCCACTGCTCACCCAGCCGGCGCATGGGCGGCAGGTGCGTGAAGCCGTCGGTGCGAAAGCGCTGCACGCGCCCACCTTCATGGTCCACGCAGACCAGCAAGTCCGGCCGGATCGCCTTGGCCTCAGCCACCAGCGCGGTCAGCTGGCGCCGGTCAACCCAATGCCGGGCGAACAGGATCATGCCGCCAGTCAAGGGGTGGGCCAGCCGCCGGCGGTCTTGCCGGTCCAGCGCGGGGCCGGCGATGTCCAGCACCACGGGGGCCTGCAGGCAGGGCGATGTAATCATGGGCTCACTCCACGGTCTCGACGACCACGAAGGCCGCCGCGTATTCGGATTCGTCGGTCACGCTGACATGGGCGCGCAGGCCGCGCTGTGCAAACCAATCGGCCAGGGCCCCGTGCAAGGCGATCTCGGGCTTGCCGCTGCGCGCCTTGACGATCTCGCAGTCGCGCCAGGTCATGGGCATGCGCAGGCCCAGGCCGATGGCCTTGGAGAAGGCCTCCTTGGCCGAGAAGCGCGTGGCCAGGTAGCGAACCCCGCGCACCGGCACGGCCGCACTGCGTGCGCGGAAGACCTCGATCTCGTGCGGACCCAGCACCTTCTGGGCGAAGCGCTCGCCGCGCCGGGCCAGCGTGGCCTCGATGCGGCGGATGTCGCAGATGTCGGTGCCGATGCCGTAGATCACGGTCAGGACTTGGCTTGTGAAGGGTGAGCCGGTCGCAGGTCAGCGGCTTGCCGCGGGCACCTGCGCCTGGCGGATGCAGCGCTGGTACAGGCGCACCGTCTCGGCCATGCCGAACTCCAGCGCATCCGCGGCGATGGCGTGGCCGATGGACACCTCGGCCACGCCCGGCACCGCACGCAGGAAGTCCGCCAGGTTGTCGCGGTTCAGGTCATGCCCGGCGTTCACCCCCATGCCGGCGCTCAGCGCGGCCTGGGCGGCAGCGGCATAGCGCGCCAGCAGGGCGGGCTGGGCATCGCGGCCGTGCCCGCGCGCATAGGCCTCGGTGTAGAGCTCCACCCGGTCGGCCCCCACGGCGCGGGCTGCGGGCATGGCGGCCGGGTCCGGGTCCATGAACAGGCTCACACGCACACCGAGCGCATGCAACTCGTCGATCAAGGGGCGCAGGCGCTCACCGTCGCGCACGAGGTCCCAGCCGTGGTCCGAGGTGGCCTGCTCCACGCTGTCGGGCACGAAGGTGGCCTGGTGCGGCCGCACCTCGCGCACCAGGTCCATCAGGTTGTGGAACGGGTTGCCCTCGAGATTGAACTCGGCCTGAGGCCAGCGCTTCATCAACTGCGCCAGGTCATGCACATCCTGGGTGGTGATGTGGCGCGCATCGGGCCGCGGGTGCACGGTGATGCCGTCGGCGCCGGCCTCCAGCGCGATGGTGGACAGGCGCACCACGTCGGGGATGCCCACGGGGCGCGAGTTGCGCAGCAGCGCCACCCGGTTGACGTTGACCGACAACGCGGTTCGCCCCGGCGCATGGCGAGCATGCAGGGCGGCTTCAGGAGAGACGAGAGGGTTCATCGGGCAGCGCGGGGTGGAGTTTCGAGCAGACGCTGGACGCCCAGGAAGACCTGGCGGGTGCGCAAATGGGACGTGCCGAAGTGATGATGCAGCAAACCGCGCAGGCCGTGGCGCAGCGGCCCCAAAGCCGGCAGGCAGGCCCGCTGGATCGCATCGAGCTGCTCCTGCGCCAGCGCCGACTCCAGGCCGCGCAGCACCGAGCCCTCCAGCGTGCCAGGCTCCTGCAGATCGGCCGCCACGGGCACGACCCCGGTCTCGGCCCGCAGCGCATAGCCGCGCTGCGGCGCCACGGCCTGCTGCGTGGCCGTCACCACCGCCAGGTCCGGCAGCACCCCGATCAGGCGCAGCATCAGCAGCTCGAACGCGCGCAAGCCCGCCTGGGCCCGCGGGTCGTCAGCACCCACCAACGCGGGCAGGGTCGCGGCATAGGCATCGAACAGGGCCGGATGCGGGTCCAGGCGTGCCAGGGACTTCAGCAGCAGCTCGTTCAAGTAGAAGCCGGCGAACAGCGCGCCACCGGCCAGCGGCAGCTGGCCCCCCACGAACTCGGCCTGGCGCAGCGTGAACAGGTCGGCCGCCTCGTCCACCGGCGCCTTGCCCAGCGCGATCGAAACCTGCTGAAACGGCATCAACACGGCGCGGAGCTGGGAGTAAGGGCGCCGCGCGCCCTTGGCCACCACCGCGAGGCGGCCGCGTTCGCGCGTGAGCAGTTCCACGATCAGGCTGGATTCGCTCCACTCATGGCTGTGCAGCACATAGGCCGCCAGGCTGACCGAGCGTACGGCCGCGCCCATCACTCGTAGCCGTAGGAGCGCAGGTGCTGCTCGTCATCGGCCCAGCCGCTGCGGACCTTGACCCACAACTCCAGGAACACGCGGGCCCCCAGCAAGGGCTCGAGTTCCTGGCGGGCTTCGCTGCCGATGCGCTTCAGACGCTCACCCCCCTCGCCAATGATCATGCCTTTGTGCGCGTCGCGCTCCACCATGATGGAGGCGGCGATACGCCGCAGCGCCCCCTCCTCCTCGAACTTGTCGATCACCACGGTGGAGGTGTAGGGCAGCTCATCCCCAGTCAGACGAAACAGCTTTTCGCGGATGATTTCGCTGGCCAGGAAGCGCTCGCTGCGGTCGGTCAGCGCGTCTTCTTCGTGCAGCCACTCCTGCTCGGGCAGGTAGGGCAGCAGGATCGCCAGCAGACGTTCGATATCGGTGGCCTTGCGGGCGGACATGGGCACATATTCAGCAAAGGCGTGCCGCTCCGGCATGGACTTGAGCCAGGGCAGGATATCGGTGCGCCGGGCCACAGCGTCGAGCTTGTTGGCCACCAGCACCACCGGCATGTCCGCGGGCAGCAAGGCCAGCACCTTGGCGTCGTCCGGCCCGAAGCGGCCCGCCTCCACCAAGAACAGCACGGCGTCCACCTCGCCCAGCGACGACAGCACGGTGCGGTTCAGGGTGCGGTTCAGCGGGGCCGCGTGCTTGAGCTGGAAGCCCGGGGTGTCGACGAACACATACTGCGCCGAACCCACGGTGCGGATGCCGGTGATGCGGTGCCGCGTGGTCTGCGCCTTGTTCGAGGTGATGCTGATCTTCTGCCCCACCAAGGCATTGAGCAGGGTGCTCTTGCCCACGTTGGGCCGCCCGACGATGGCGATCAGCCCGCAGCGGCGGGGGTCCGCACCATCTTGTTCCGGCAAGGTTGAGGGGGGGATCATGCGGCGTCCTTGGGTGTCTGCGGTTGCGCCGTCTGCGGCATCAGGCTCAGCATGCGGCGCGCGGCTTCTTGTTCAGCGGCCCGCTTGGAGCGGCCCTCGGCCACGGCGACCAGCGCAAAGGCGGGCACCTCGCATTCGACCTCGAAGGTCTGGGCATGGGCCTGGCCGCGCGTGGCACGAATCCGGTAGGCCGGCACCGGCAACCGGCGCGCCTGCAGCCGCTCCTGCAGTTCGGTCTTGGGGTCCTTGCCCCACTGCTCCACCTCGCTGTGCGCGATCAGATCGCCAAACCAGCGGCGCACCAAGGCCAGCGCGGCGTCGAAGCCCGCATCCAGGTGCACCGCCCCGATGATCGCCTCCACGGCATCGGCGAGGATGGACGGACGCTGCGCCCCACCGCCCCGTGCCTCGCCTTCAGACAGCCTCACCACCTCGGGCAGGCCCAACTCCACAGCCACACGATGCAAGCTCTCTTCGCGCACCAGATGGGCGCGCATGCGTGTCAGATCACCCTCGTCGGACTCGCCAAAGCGGTCGAAGAGCAACTGCGAGACCGCCAGGTTCAGCACGGCATCGCCCAGAAATTCCAGCCGCTCGTTGTGTTGTGAAGAATAGCTGCGGTGCGTGACAGCTCGTTCCAGCAGCCCGGGCTGGGCAAACCGGTGGCCAGCGCGTGCCTGCAGGGCCTGAAGGGGTCGGTCCATGAGCGCGCTACTGCGCCGCCTGTGGCGTAGCCGGCAATGCGGCGGCAATGCTGGGCACCAAGAGGTGCACCCGTGCATGCCTGCTGTGGGTGTGCGCCATTTTGAGCAGCAGGTACGCCCCGCAGCTGTCCAGGACCAGCAAGCCCAGGCCGGCCACACTGAGCAGGCCTTCCTGGTGGCGTACAACGGGCAGGCGAGGGGCGCTGTACAGGCTCATAGGCGCACGCTGCGTAGCGCCAGGGCGAAGCCCGTGAGCATCGTCCGTATCACTGGAAGGCGCCGACGCGCCCCAGGTTGCCGAAGTTCATCCACACGAAGAAGGCGCGGCCTACCAGGTTCTCATCGGGCACGAAGCCCCAGTAGCGCGAGTCCTGGGAGTTGTCGCGGTTGTCACCCATGACGAAGTAGTGACCGGGGGGCACCTTGCAGGTCACGCCCTCGGCGGAGTAGCGGCAGTTTTCCGCGAACGGAAAGCGCGGGCTGTCGCTGCCGAAGAAGGACGAGCGGCGCGGGTCCACCAGAATGCGGTGATCCTGGGCCCCCAGCTTCTCGGAAAACTGCGGTGCGTAGCGCAGGCTGTCCTCGTCGTAGAACTCGCCCAAGGCCTTGACGGGCGCGGGCTGACCGTTGACGGTGAGTTTCTGGTTCTGGTACACGATCTCGTCACCCGGCAAGCCCACTACGCGCTTGATGTAGTCCAGGCGTGGGTCGGGGGGATAGCGAAACACCACAACGTCCCCTCGCTGGGGGTCCTTGTTGGCGACGACCTTCTTGTTCAGCACTGGCAGGCGAACCCCGTAGTCAAACTTGTTCACCAGGATCAGGTCGCCCACCATCAAGGTGGGCACCATGGAGCCGGAGGGGATCTTGAAGGGCTCGAACAGGAAGGAGCGCAGCACGAAAACGCCCACGATCACCGGGAAAAGGCCGGCCGTCCAGTCCAGCCACCAAGGCTGCCTCAGCAGTTGGGCCTGCGCCTCGCCCAGATCATCATCCACCTTGGAGATACCGAGCTTCTGAAGTTCGGCCCGACGGCTCTTCTGCTGGGCAACCAAGGTCACGGCAGCGGCTTGGCGCGCGGGCAGGAAGTGCAGCCGCTCGGCCATCCAGTAGGCAAACGTCACCACCGACAACAGGAACAGCAGGAGGGCGAAGTTGCCCACCCAATAGCCCAGGAACCAGCCGCCCAGGTAGACCAGCAATGCGCCATACAGCGCGGCGGTGAGAGCACTCATCAAGGGGGTTGCCTCGTCAGTCGTCAACTCGGAGGATGGCCAGAAAGGCTTCCTGCGGCACCTCGACGGTGCCGATCTGCTTCATACGCTTCTTGCCGGCCTTCTGCTTTTCCAGCAGCTTGCGCTTGCGGGTGATGTCACCACCGTAGCATTTTGCCAGCACGTTCTTGCGCAGCGCCTTGATGTTCTCGCGGGCGATGATGTTGGCACCGATCGCCGCCTGAATGGCCACGTCGTACATCTGGCGCGGGATGATCTCGCGCATCTTGGCCGCCACCTCGCGACCGCGGTACTGACTCTGGCCGCGGTGCACGATCAGGCTGAGCGCATCGATGCGGTCGCCGTTGATGAGGATGTCCACCTTCACCACATCGGCCGCCCGGTACTCCTTGAACTCGTAGTCCATGGAGGCGTAGCCGCGCGAGACGGATTTCAGCTTGTCGAAGAAATCGAGCACGATCTCAGCCAATGGCAACTCATAAGTGAGCATGACCTGGCGACCGTGGTAAGCCATGTTGAGCTGCACGCCTCGCTTCTGGTTGGCCAGGGTCATCACCGGGCCCACGCAGTCCTGCGGCATGTACAGGTGCACCGTGACGATGGGTTCGCGGATCTCCTGGATGCGGCCCTGATCCGGCATCTTGCTGGGGTTCTCCACCTCGAGCACTTCGCCATCGCCCAGTTCCACCTGGTAGACCACGCTGGGCGCGGTGGTGATCAGGTCCTGGTCGAACTCGCGCTCCAGGCGCTCCTGCACGATCTCCATGTGCAGCAGACCGAGGAAGCCGCAGCGAAAGCCGAAGCCCAGCGCCTGGCTGACCTCGGGCTCAAACCGCAGGGAGGAGTCGTTGAGTTGCAGCTTCTCCAGCGCGTCGCGCAGCGAGTCGTACTCGCTGGCTTCCGTGGGATACAGCCCGGCAAACACCTGGGGCTGGATCTCCTTGAAGCCTGGCAGGGCCTCGGTGGCAGGACCCGCGTTGTTGGGCAGTTTTTTCTCGAGCGTGATGGTGTCGCCCACCTTGGCTGCCGTGAGCTCCTTGATGCCGGAGATGATGAAACCCACCTCACCGGCCCGCAGCTCGTCGCGCGGCACCGACTTCGGGGTGAAAACCCCCGTCTGCTCGATGCCGTAGACGGCGTTGGACGCCATCATGCGGATTCGCTCGCCGCGCTTGAGCCGGCCGTCGACCACCCGCACCAGCATCACCACGCCTACGTAGTTGTCGAACCAGCTGTCGACGATCATGGCCCGCGGCGGGCCGTCAGGATTCCCCCGCGGCGCGGGCATGCGGGCGATCACCGCCTCCAGGATCTCGTCAATGCCCATACCGGTCTTGGCCGAGCAGGGAATGGCGTCGGTGGCATCGATGCCGATGACCTCTTCGATCTCCTGCTTGGCCTGCTCGGGGTTGGCCTGGGGAAGGTCCATCTTGTTGAGGACCGGCACCACCTCCACACCCAGGTCCAGGGCCGTGTAGCAGTTGGCAACCGTCTGCGCCTCCACGCCCTGGCTGGCATCCACCACCAGCAAAGCGCCTTCACAGGCGGACAGCGAGCGGCTGACCTCGTAACTGAAGTCCACATGCCCGGGGGTGTCGATCAGGTTCAGGTTGTAGACCTGGCCGTCGCGCGCCTGGTAGGTCAGCGCCGCAGTCTGGGCCTTGATGGTGATGCCGCGCTCACGCTCGATGTCCATGGAATCGAGCACCTGCGCTTCCATCTCCCGATCGGACAGCCCGCCGCAGCGCTGGATGATGCGGTCGGCCAGCGTGCTCTTGCCGTGGTCGATGTGGGCAATGATGGAAAAGTTACGAATGTGGTTCATCGGTTCGGATGGGAACACGGGCACAACAGAAACGCAGCCAGGGTGCGCCGGAAGGCATCCACCGCCGTACCAACGGCACGCCCGGAGGGTGGACGGCGCCGGGTTCTAAAAAAAAGGCGCGTCCAAGATTCGACGCGCCTTCCAACAAGTTGTGGCAACTGTTTTGTTGGGATTTAATTGTAACGATAGCGGCCCCCTGGTAGCGGGCTACCGCCAGGCCAAAAGCCGGCATCCTGGCCGCCGCGGCTTGTGCTTGTTCACAAGGAAACGCGGGGCCGCCCCAAGCTTTCTTGCGCCCCAGCGGGGAGCCAGGGCGGTCGCCCCCGCCCGCCCCCTGTTGGGGCCCGGGGGCCGCGGCTGCGCTCAACGGTTGGGGCGGATCACGAGGTAGTTCACCCACTCGCCGCGCCGCACCAGCACGCTGACCGCCCGGGCCTTCTCGACCTTGGCCGCCAGAGCGGCGAACTGTCGCAGGTCCGCGACCTCGGTGTTGTCCACCGACAGGATCACATCGCCCTCGCGCAGGCCGGCCCGGGCCGCAGCGCCGTCGACCGCATCGACGCGCACGCCGCCTTTGACCTTGAGCTCGCGCTTCTGGGCCTCGGTGAGATCGGAGGCGGTGATGCCCAGGGCACTCTTGACCGGGGCGGCACCAGGCGGCTCGGCCTGTGCCCTGCGCGCAGGGCGCTCGGCCTCGAATTCGCCCACCGTGGCGGTCAGCTCCTTGGTCGCGCCACGGCGGAAGATCTGCAGCGTGGTCTTGGCACCGGGGCGCGTACCGCCCACGATGCGCGGCAGATCGCCCGACTTCTCCACCACCTTGCCATCCACCCGGGTGATGATGTCGCCCGCCTCCACACCTGCCTTGTCCGCCGGCCCGCCGGACTCCACGCTCTGAACCAGGGCGCCCGTGGGCTTGCCCAGGCCGATGGCCTCGGCGACCTCTTTGGTGACGGGTGCGATCTGCACGCCGATGCGGCCGCGGATCACCCGACCGTTGGTACGCAGTTGGTCCGACACGCGCATCGCCTCGTCGATGGGAATGGCGAAACTGATGCCCATGAAGCCGCCCGAGCGGCTGTAGATCTGGGAGTTGATGCCCACCACCTCGCCACGCAGGTTCAGCAAGGGGCCGCCGGAGTTCCCCGGATTGATGGCCACATCGGTCTGGATGAAGGGCAGGTAGTCGCCCGTGTCGCGCTGCTTGGCGCTGACGATGCCTGCGGTCACAGAGTTTTCCAGGCCGAAGGGCGAACCGATGGCCATGACCCACTCGCCCACCTTGAGGCGGCTCACGTCGCCAATCTTCACGAAAGGCAGTCCCGCGGTCTCGATCTTCACCACCGCCACATCGGTCCGCTTATCCGTCCCGATGATGCGGGCCTTGAACTCGCGCTTGTCCGTCAGCGTCACCAGCACCTCGTCAGCGCCATCGACGACATGGGCATTGGTCATGATGAAGCCATCGGCGCTCAGAATGAAGCCCGAGCCCACGCCGCGTTGCTGGGGCTCCTCATCCGCCCGGGGGCCGGAACGCGGCCCAGGCCGACCCGGCATGGGGATGCCGAAGCGGCGGAAGAACTCCTCCATGCTCGGGTCCATCTCACCGCCGCCGGAAGCACTGGAGCGCCCGCGCTCTGTGGTGCGGATGTTCACCACTGACGGGCCCACGCGCTCCACGAGTTCGGTGAAGTCGGGCAGCGTCTGCGCAGGCACCGCAACTGGCAGTGCGATGGCGGCAGCGCCCAGCAGTCCGGCAGCCAGGCGCAGGACGCGGCGTCGCGCGGCCTCGCCGAGCGGCCTGGAGGGGCGGGAAACAAGGGCTTGGAACATCTGATGACTCCAGTGGGGTTTCAAGAGCCCGCCCACCCCAAAAAGGGGCCAAGGCAAGGCGAAGGCGCGATGACGAACAAGCACAGGCATTTTGATGTGAGGGTCAGGGGCGCCGCTGCAAGACCCCGGCGATGGCCTTCAGCGTGGGCAGGGGCACATCGCCCATCAAGGTCAGCCAGTGGTCGGCCCCGACAGACCGGGCCAAGGTATGGGTGGCGCCCAACTGCGTCATGAAAGCCGGACGGCGCGGACCTTGCACAGGCTCAATGAAGACTGACACGCGGGCCAGGCCGTCGCTGAACACCGCCTGGACGGTGGACGCAGGCGCCTCCCGGACGGCAGGGTCTGCAGGCAAAGCCAGTGCCTTGCGGACCGCACCCACAAGACTGAAGCCGGCGGGCAGCGGGCCCAGGGTCCAACCCTCCTGCTCAAGCTGAATCTCCTGGCTTCCCAGGTGCACCTGACGCCAGCCGGTCACGCTGCGCATGGGGATCAACACGGACGCCTGACCGCCCACCACACCGAACTTGACCTCGGTGAAGGCGGAGGACTCCAGCACGGCGCCCTCCGGCGCGAGCACATCGGCCCGCAGCAGCAGCCCCGTGAGCTGATCGGCCCACAGCCGCTGCGCGTAGCGCCAGGCATCGCGCGGCCTGAGCAGGACGACCTGGACGGAGCGTCCGGCCACCCGGTCTGCCCCAAGCAGGCGCAGCTCGTAATGCTGCTGCAAGCGCGGCTCAAGCCCCGGCAACAGCCCGGGCTGTGCGGCCACGTCGCGCCGCGCCGTGGTGGCCACACGCTCCGCCGGCCAGAGCGTCATGACCACCTCGTCATGGCGATAGCGTCGCTGCTCTCGGCCATCCAGTGCCTCAATGCGTTCGAAGGACTCGGCCCCGCGGCGGTAATGCCCCACGCGGGAGCTGGACATCACCCCGCCCGAGCTGAAGACCACGGTGCCCTCATAGCTGTGAGCCGCGGCGGCTTGCTGTACGCGTTGCAGCCAGGCCTGTGGCGACATGTCCGGGCCCGCCGCCACGGCTGTGCCGGGCTCGGGCAGCGGGGCCGCTGGCGCGGCTTCGGCGCGGCCCAGCCCTGCAGCCCCCAACGTCAGTCCCCACAAACCGATATGCAGGCCGACCAGCAGGCCGGCAAGCAGACCACCGGCGCTGCGGACCACCGGACGGGTCGCGAATAGCCGGCGCAGCGGCACGCACAGCGAACGCCTGCGCCAGGCCGAGCTCATCGCTCCAGCACCACGGTCTCGAACCGGCCGGTCGCGCCACCCGGCAAGGCCGGGCCTCCGGCGCGGTGGGCACGGAGGTACTCGTCCAGCCGGGCGTCGCGGATGAGGCGCCCGTCGGCGGGCTGCCAGACCGGCGCGGCCGCAGCCGACGCCTCCCATGCCTCGGGGCCTGGCGTGCGGGACGCCGCGGGCGGCGCCGCAGCCACTGTGACGGCGCGGGCTTGCGGGGCAACCGCCAGTTCCGACGCCGAAGAACCCGTCACTGGCGCAGCCGGTGAGGACCTCAGCCCTTGCCATGTCTCCCCCGCGCCCAGCACGAGCACCAGCGCCAGAGCCGCCACACCGCCGCCGGCGACGAGCGGACCCCGAGCGGGCCAGTACTGGCCCAAGACGGCCTTCATGGCCCCACCAGCCTGTAAGGCCCAAGCCGCCGACCTGCGGGGCGGCGGCGGCGCCAGCGGCACCGGCTCCTCACGCAGCCGGGCCTGCAGTTGCGACAAGAACACATCGCTCTGCGCATGCGCGGGGGCCAGATCGGCCGAGCGCAGCACATCGCCAACAAGGTGCCAGGTCTGCCAGCGCTCCTGCGCTGAAGCGTCACGAGCCCACAGGCCCAAGGCCTCGCCGGCCTGATCGGCGCTGGCCTGGCCATCGGCCAGCAGCGACAGCGCCTCCAGAGACCCTTCCCAGCCCTCTTCTGGCAGCGACACCTCAGAACCCACGTTCAATCCAGACCCCCGTCAAACCAGAATCAAAAGAATCCAAAACGCCACCAACAGCCCACAACGTACCCAAATGGGCAAGGCATCAAGCCCCTGCCACTCACCAACGCCGGCTGGGCCGGCGCTCCAGCAAGGGTTCAAGTTGCTGCGAAACAGCCTCTCGCGCCCGAAAGATGCGGGAACGAACGGTACCCACTGGGCAGTTCATCAAGGCCGCGATCTCCTCATAGCTCAAGCCCTCCATCTCGCGCAGCAGCAGGGCCTGGCGCAGGTCGGCGGGCAGTTGCGCCACCGCGTGCTCCACCGCCTGCGCGACCTGCCGGCTGGCCAGCATCGCCTCAGGTGTCTCTGTGGTTGTTGGTTCCCGCTCAGGCCGGAAAGTTCCGTCGGTTTCGTCATCATCTTTCGACAAGGCCGACTCGAACACCAGCGGGTCACGGCGCATGTCGGCCAGCGCCTTCTTGGCCGTGTTGACGGCGATGCGGTACAGCCAGGTGTAGAAGGCGCTGTCGCCGCGAAACTTGGGCAGGGCGCGGTAAGCGCTCAGGAAGGTGTCCTGCACCAGGTCCCGCACCCGATCCGGGTCGCGGATCATGCGACCGATCAGGCGCTCGACGCGGCGTTGATATTTCACCGCCAGCATCCCGAAGGCGCGATGGTCCCCGAGCCGTGCACGCTCGACGAGGGCCACGTCGGCGTCGGCTGGGAGGTCGGTCATTCAGGCAGGCGTGGCTGGTGTTGCGGCGGGGTCCGGCAAGCCCGTGGGCGCGCAATACAGCGCAACGCGCAGGCCGTGCCATGACGACCCGACCAGACGCTGCGAGACGGCAACCCAGTCGGGTGAGGCTGCGCCGCGCTGCGGATCCAGGCGCAACAGCATCCAGGAACCCAAGTCGATCATCACCATGGGGGCGCACGGCCGGGCGGCGCCCAGCAAGGCAGCGCAGTGCGCAGACTGCGCGGGCAGCGCGTCCGGGGGAGCCTGAAGCCAGGGGCGCAGCCGCCATTCACGGCCGGTCCATTCCAGGCGCAAGACCAAGGCGGCGCCACGGCGCCAGACGCCGAAACTGGCGGCGAGTGCCAGCCCCAAGACGGCGGCCCACGCACTGGGCGCGCCACCAATGCCCAACCGCTGCACCAGCCAGGAAGCAACCGTGCCCACGGCCAGGGTCCACAGCACCGCCGCGAAGGCCCGCCAGATGGGCTCTGGACCCAGATCGACTGCAGCAGGAGGAGGCGTGCGCACAGTGCCCACCGAGCAGTCAGCGGTTCGCGCCCATGTCGTCAGCGGCCAGGCCCAGCCACCGCGCGAGGTTCAGGCCGCGCGGCGGAACACCAGCGTGCCGTTGGTGCCGCCGAAGCCGAAGTTGTTCTTCACCGCCACGTCGATCTTCATGTCCCGCGCCACATTGGCGCAGTAGTCCAGGTCACATTCGGGATCCCGGTTGAAGATATTGATCGTCGGAGGCGAGACCTGATGGTGCAACGCAAGCACGGTGAAGACCGACTCGATGCCACCGGCGCCACCCAGCAGGTGCCCGGTCATCGATTTGGTGGAATTGACCACCAGGCGATGGGCGTGATCCCCAAAGGCCACCTTGATCGCGTTGGTCTCGTTGATGTCGCCCAGCGGCGTGGAGGTGCCGTGTGCATTGAGGTAATGCACCTCGTCGGCATTGATGCGCGCGTTGCGCAGCGCTGCCTGCATCGAGCGCTTGGGGCCGTCCACGTTCGGGGCGGTCATGTGATATGCGTCTGAGCCCATGCCGAAACCCGACAACTCGGCGTAGATCCTGGCGCCGCGCTGACGTGCATGCTCGTACTCCTCAAGCACCAGCACACCCGCTCCTTCGCCGAGGACAAAGCCGTCGCGGTCCTTGTCGAACGGGCGCGACGCGGTCTCGGGTGAATCGTTGCGCGTGGACAGGGCGCGCGCGGCGGCAAAACCCGCCACCCCCAACGGGGACACCGTGCTCTCCGCCCCGCCAGCGATCATCACATCGACATCGCCGTACTCGATCATCCGGCCGGCTTCGCCGATGCAGTGCAGCCCGGTGGTGCAGGCCGTCACGATCGCCAGGTTCGGGCCCATGAAGCCGCAGCGGATCGAGATATGGCCCGAGATCATGTTGATGATCGAGGCCGGCACGAAGAAGGGGGAAACGCGGCGCGGGCCGCGCTGCGTCAAGTCAGCCACCGTCTGCTCGATCATCGGCAGGCCGCCAATGCCCGAACCCACCATGCAACCGATGCGCTCAGCCTTCTCCTCCGTCAACGTGTCGCCCGTGGGCAAGCCGGCATCCCGCACGGCCTGCATCGCAGCGGCCAACCCATAGTGGATGAAGGCGTCCATGTGACGCGCTTCCTTGCCGGGGATGTGGTCCTCGACCTTGAAGCCCTTGACCTCACCGGCAAACTGGCAGGAGTAGCCGCTGGGATCAAAGCGCGTGATCGCTCCGATGCCCGATTGCCCTGCCACCAGGTTGGACCAGCCTTCGGCCACGGTGTTGCCCACCGGGCTGATGAGCCCCAACCCGGTGACGACGACGCGCCGGCGCGTCATGCCTTCTGGTGGTTGACCGCGTAGTCGATCGCCAACTGCACCGTGGTGATCTTCTCGGCTTCCTCGTCAGGGATCTCAATGCCGAACTCGTCCTCGAGAGCCATGACCAACTCCACCGTGTCGAGCGAATCGGCGCCAAGATCGGCAACGAAAGCCTTCTCGTTGGTGACATCGGCTTCGGGGACGCCGAGTTGTTCGGCAATGATCTTCTTGACGCG
>JBAXYD010000005.1:0-119094 GCA_037127635.1 Betaproteobacteria bacterium
CTGCCTCGCTTCGCTGCGTATCGATCACAGCGTAACGCACGAGGCGTTGATTACGATTACACCCTCTGAGAGCCTGTGAAATATTCCCGCACACCCGCTCGTACGCCCCAAACGGCGTCACTCGTCGTTGCAAATGCTCGCCGTAGCCCAAGCTACGGCTGTGCTTTGCGCCTAGATCGACACCATCTGGGACGCCCGCTCGGGCGCGCCGGAATAATTCACAGGCTCTGAGTGCCGCCTCCAACGTTGCACTGGCGATGTCGGAAAGCCGTGCCGGAAATTTCCAGCGACTTGTAACTTCTGGGGGAGTGACGCCGACGGCCGTGGTCCGCATACTGGAGCACAGCTGTCAAGGTTCCTGTGTGCCAGTGTGTTGGCGCCAGGGCTTGTTGCAGTCAGGGAGAGGGCGCACAGACGCTCACATTGGCCGGGACGGGCGGTCTCCGTGAGCGGAGGCCGCCCTTTTTTTCAGGCCACTGTGCTGGTGGCGCGGCCTTCAGCGCGCCACGGCGCGCCAGCGCCGTACCCCATCAGAGCCGTCCACTGGGGTCACCTGTGCGCGGGCCCACAGGGCATGCGCGTGCGCCACGGCTTCTCCCATGGCAAAGGTGGTCTGGTGCAGGTCCAGTGGGCGCCTGAAGAGCACCGGCAGCAGCTCAGCGGCCGAGCAAGGCCGGGCCGCACACGCGGCCCAGGCGTCGGCCAGGCGGGCCTCGTGGTGGGCGTGGAGTTGGTCGATGCGGGTGTGCAGCCCGGTGAAGGGCCGGCCGTGGGACGGCAGCACCAGCGTCTCGGCCGGCAGCGCGCGCAGGCGGTCCAGTGACTGCAGGAACAGCGTCAGGGCGTCGGCCTCGGGCTCCATCGGGTACACGCTCACGTTGGTGGAGATCCGCGGCAGCACCATGTCGCCAGAGATCAGTACGCCCTGCGTCGGGTTGTGCAGGCTGATGTGTTCCGGCGCGTGGCCGTACCCAGCCAGGCAGGTCCAGCCCGCGCCGTCGATCTCCACGCCCTGGCCTTCCATCAGGCGCCGGTAGTGCGGGGGCAGCTGGGGCACGAGGCTGGCGAAATGGCCGCTGCGCTGCTTCACTTGCTCGAGCACCGCCGCGTCGGTCAGTCCGTGCAGACGGAAAAACGCTGCCGCCATGTCCCCACCCGCCCCACTGGTGCCGCGCACGGCCCCCTGGGCGGCGTGCCAGTCCGTGGCGCTGATCCACAGCCGGCAGGGGTGGGCTGCGGTGCTCCAGCGTTCGGTGATCCAGTGCGCCAGCCCGATGTGGTCCGGGTGCATGTGGGTGACCAGCACGCGCAGCACCGGCAGGCCGTGCAGTTCTTGTGCGAACACCTCTTCCCAGGCCGCGCGGGTGGCGGCGTTGTCGATCCCGCAGTCGACAAGGCTCCAGCCCTCGCGCCCGTCGAGCCGGTCGCGCAGCAGCCACAAGTTGATGTGGTCCAGCGCGAAGGGCAGGGCCATGCGCACCCAATGCACGCCCGGGGCCACTTCCAGCATGCGACCGGGCGCTGGCAGGGCGTCGCCCAGGGGGTAGTGCAGGGCCGCTTCCGGCGCCGGCAACCGGGTCTGAGCAGCGGCGCTCTCCGAGGGCTGCGCAGGCGGGGTTGGTACGGCGGTGCGTACGGTGCTGGGTGCGGCGCTGGGGGTGTCGGGCATGGACGGCTTCGGGTTACATTGATTGACGTTAACGTCAATGTCAACGTCAGTCTACCGATGGCCGCCGCCCGCCGCATTGCAGATTCCATCGCCAGCCCCAAGCAGTTGGCTGCCGTGATCACGATCACCGACCTGGCGAAGGAGTTCGACATCACGCCGCGGGCTATCCGCTTCTACGAGGCCGTGGGCCTGCTGGCGCCAGACCGGGCCGGGCGCAACCGGGTCTACGCCCCCCGTGACCGCACACGGCTGAAGCTCACCCTGCGCGGCAAACGCCTGGGCCTGAGCCTGCAGGAAATCAAGCAGTTGGTGGACATGTACGACAGCGCCGCGGACACGGTGCCGCAGCTACAGGCCTTTCTGGGAGTGCTGGCGGCGCACCGTCAACTGCTGGAGCAGCAGCGCGAAGACATCGAGATCACCCTGGCCGAGATGGCGCAGCACGAGACGCGTTGCCTGCAACTGCTGGCCGCGCCACATCGGCGCAAGCTGGCGCGTGCAGCATCCTGAGTTTGACTGAACCTTGAGGAGCCCTTCCCATGAACCTGCCTGGTCTTGACTTCCAGCTCGGCGAGGACATTGACGCCCTGCGCGACGCCGTGCGTGACTTCGCCCAGGCTGAGATCGCTCCCCGCGCGGCCGAGATCGACCGCAGCGACCAGTTCCCCATGGAACTGTGGCGCAAGATGGGCGAGCTGGGCGTGCTCGGCATCACCGTGGGCGAGGCTTACGGCGGCGCGGGCATGGGCTACCTGGCCCACATGATCGCCATGGAGGAGATCAGCCGGGCCAGCGCCAGCGTGGGCCTGAGCTACGGCGCGCACAGCAACCTGTGCGTCAACCAGATCAAGCGCAACGGCACCGACGCGCAGCGCGCGAAGTACCTGCCCAAGCTGATCAGTGGCGAGCACGTGGGGGCCCTGGCCATGAGCGAGCCTGGCGCCGGCAGTGATGTCATCAGCATGAAGCTGCGCGCTGAATGGAAGGACCCGAGCTCCGCCGGGGGCGGCTTCTACCTGCTCAACGGCAACAAGATGTGGATCACCAACGGCCCGGACGCCCACACGCTGGTGGTCTACGCCAAGACCGAACCGGAACTCGGCGCGCGCGGCGTGACCGCGTTCCTGATCGAAAAGGGCATGAAGGGCTTTTCTGTCGCGCAGAAGCTGGACAAGCTGGGCATGCGTGGCTCGCACACGGGCGAGCTGGTGTTCAAGGACGTGGAGGTACCGGCCGAGAACGTGCTGGGGGCCGCCAACGGAGGCGCCAAGGTCTTGATGAGCGGGCTGGACTACGAGCGCGCCGTGCTGGCCGCCGGGCCCATCGGCATCATGCAGGCGGTGATGGACAACGTGGTGCCCTACATCCACGACCGCAAGCAGTTCGGCCAGAGCATCGGCGAGTTCCAGCTCATCCAGGGCAAGGTGGCCGACATGTACACCGTGCTGCAGGCCGCGCGCGCCTTCTGCTACACGGTAGGCAAGAACCTGGACGCACTCGGTGCCGAGCACGTGCGCCAGGTGCGCAAGGACTGCGCCAGCGTCATCCTGTGGTGCGCCGAGAAGGCCACGTGGATGGCCGGCGAGGGCATCCAGATCTTCGGCGGCAACGGCTACATCAACGAGTACCCCCTGGGCCGCCTGTGGCGCGATGCCAAGCTGTATGAGATCGGGGCCGGAACCAGCGAGATCCGCCGCATGTTGATCGGGCGCGAGTTGTTTGCGGAGACGATGTGAGCATCGTGCCAACGCTCGCGTTGCCCCAGCCGGGTTGGTCCATGCGTGCCTGGCGCAAAGGCGACGCGCCGAACCTCGCGCAGGCGGCCGACGACGAACGGATCCTGCAGTGGATGTCCGACACATGGCCGAGCCCTTACACCGAGAGTGATGCGCAGTGGTGGATCGGCACCGGCCAGCATCAGTCCGGCATGTCCTGGGCCCTGTGCCTTGACGATGTACCCCATGGTGGCGCGGGCCTTCACCCGCAGCAGGGTTTTCAGCGCTGCAACGTCGAAGTGGGCTGGTGGCTCCACCCGAATCACTGGGGCCAGGGCGTGGTGCCTTCAGCCGTCAAGCATGTGATCGAACAGGCCTTCAGGTTGGCGGATGTCACCCGGGTGTTCGCCCCTATCCATGCCGGCAACGCCCGTTCGGTGCGCGTAGCCGAGAAGGTGGGGCTGAAGCTGGAGTCCATGCAGCCGCGCAGCGCCTTCAAGCGCGGGCAGGTGATCGATCGCGTGCTGTATGCGATCTATCGATGAGGTCGTGATGAGATCGTGTGCGACTCCGGAAAGTTCATTTTGTACAATTTGTTCAAATTGAGCTCGGAGATCCTATGTCCGTGGTAACCGCAAGTCAGGCCAAGCAGGCATTCGCCTCGATCATCGAGGCCGCCTCGCGCGAGCCGGTGATCATCCAGCGCCACGAGAGAGAGGTGGCGGTGGTCATGTCCATGGACGAGTACCGGCGCCTGAGCGGGTTGGCGGTTGCCGAGTTCCGCCGAGTGGCGGACGCAGTGGCCACCAGTGCGCGGGGTCGGGGCCTGACGCCGGACAAGCTTGACGAACTGCTCGCCTCGGATGATTGAGCGCCGATGTGTCTTCGACACCAACGTCCTGATCAGCCGCTTGCTGAACCCGGGCGGAAAGGCGGCACGCGCCGTCGACGTGGGCATGGACTCGGGCGTCGTGATGCTCTCAGACGCCACCTTTTCTGAGTTGGCCCAAGTGCTGATGCGATCCAAACTCGATGCCTACCTGACCCGGGACGAGCGGGCTGCGGCGCTGGATGCGACGGCCAGCGTGTGCCGGCGGGTGCAGATCAGCCGACCGCTGCAGGCCTGCCGCGACCCAAGTGACGACAAATTCCTGGATGTGGCCGTACATGGCCGGGCCGATGCCCTGGTGACGGGGGATGCCGACCTCCTGGCACTGCACCCATTTCATGGCGTGCCCATCCTGACACCGACCGACTTTCTCGAAACGTGGGCGCCGCGGATCTTGTCCGGTGGCACCTCCGAAAGGGGCCTGCAGTGATTCACGCCTGTTTCGCCAGCCTCGAGAGCCATCGAGAGACCCAGCGGATGCTGACGGCCCACGGGCTGATCAACTGCACGTCTCTTTCGCAGACGGTGTGAGAGGACCCCGCTGATGCCCCATCGCCTGCTTTCCAACAACCGCGACTGGGCGGCCGCCACGCAGGCGCGCGACCCTGGTTTCTTCACCCGGCTCGCGCAGCAGCAGAACCCGCGCTATATGTGGATTGGCTGTGCCGACAGCCGCGTGCCGGCCAACGAGATCACGGGGCTGGACCCGGGCGAGGTGTTCGTGCACCGCAACGTGGCCAACGTGGTGGTGCACTCCGACCTGAACGCCTTGTCGACCATCCAGTTTGCGGTGGAGCACCTGAAGGTAGAGCACATCTTCGTCGTGGGCCATTACGGCTGCGCCGGGGTGCGGGCGGCCATGCGCGGCATCCGCATTGGCCTGGCCGACAACTGGCTGCGCCATGTGCACGATGTGCGCCTGCGCCACCGCAAGCGGCTGGACCACCTGCCGCCGCATGAGCAGGAGGACATCCTGTGCGAGATGAACGTCATCGAACAGGTGGGCAATGTAGCCTTGTCCACCGTGGTGCAGGACGCCTGGGCGCGCGACCAGACGCTGTGCGTGCATGGTTGGGTGTACGGCTTGCGCGACGGTCTGCTCAAGGACCTGCAGGTGACGATGGACCGCCCGGAGATGGTGGTGGATGTGTTCTCCAACGCCATCAAGCGCTACCCGCGCCAAGGCGGACCCAGCCGCATGGTCAGCGATGACGCGGACGACGAAAGCCTGGATTGAGCGCTTGCGCTCCCGACCCCCATGTTTCCCCACGAACTCACCGATCGCAGCGCCTTTGACATCGCCCGGGTCATGCTGGAAGGCTTTGATCGCCACTACCGGCTGTTCCGGCAGGCCAGTGCTCAGGCCCAGAAGCGATTCGAGCAGGCCGACTGGCATGGTCAGCAGCGCGCGCAGCGCGAGCGCATCGAGTTCTACGACCTGCGGGTCAACGAGGCCGTGGCACGGCTGCGCAGCGAGTTCAACGCCGATGCCGTGTCACAGAACACCTGGCAGCAGGCCAAGCTGCACTACATCGGCCTGCTCACCGACCACCCCCAGCCTGAACTGGCTGAGACGTTTTTCAACTCCGTGACCTCCAAGCTGCTGCACCGCAGCTACTTCCGCAACGAGTTCCTCTTCGTGCGCCCGGCCGTGAGCACCGAGTACATCGAGACCGACGAGCCCGCCGCCCAGCCCACTTACCGGGCCTACTACCCGGCACGCGAGACCCTGCGCGAGACGCTGATCCGCGTGGTCGACAACTTTCAGCTGCAATGTCCGTTCGAGGACCTGCCGCGCGACGTGGATGCCGTGATCGATGCCATGCAGGTAGCGCTGAAGCTGCCGCTGGCGGAGTGGCGGCTGCGCGCCAACTTCCAGGTCCAGGTGCTGAGCTCGCTGTTCTTCCGCAACAAGGGGGCCTACCTGGTGGGCAAGATCATCAACGGCTTCAACGAGCTGCCGATGTGCCTGCCCATCCTGCACAACGACGCGGGGCAGCTCGTCATCGACACGGCGCTGTTCCGCGAGGACGAGCTGCTCATCGTCTTCAGCTTTGCGCGCGCCTACTTCATGGTGGACATGGAGGTACCGAGCGCCTACGTGCAGTTCCTGCGCGGGCTGATGCCGCGCAAGCCGCGCGCCGAGCTGTACAACGCGCTGGGCTTGCAAAAGCACGGCAAGAACCTGTTCTACCGCGACTTCATGGCGCACCAGCGCCACTCCAGCGACCGCTTTCGCATCGCACCGGGCATCAAGGGCATGGTGATGCTGGTGTTCGACCTGCCCTCGTTCCCATATGTGTTCAAGGTCATCAAGGACTTCTACCCGCCGCAGAAGGACACCACGCGTGAGCAGATCAAGGGCAAGTACCTGCTGGTCAAGCAGCACGACCGCGTGGGCCGTATGGCCGACACGCTGGAGTACAGCAACGTGGCCTTTCCCCGGGCGCGCTTCGAGGAGGAACTGGTCAAGGAGCTGCAGCATTTCTGCCCGAGCCTGATCGAGCAGGACGGCGAGATGCTCGTCATCCGCCACCTCTACATCGAGCGGCGCATGATCCCGCTGAACATCTATCTGCAGGACGCCTCGCAGGCCGGCGACCATGAGCAGATCGAGCACGCGGTGGTGGAGTACGGTAACGCGATCAAGGACCTGGTGGCGGCCAACATCTTCCCGGGCGACATGCTGTGGAAGAACTTCGGCGTCACGCGCCACGGCAAGGTGGTGTTCTACGACTACGACGAGATCGAGTACATCACCGACTGCCAGTTCCGCCGCGTGCCGGCCGCGCGCAACGAGGAAGAAGAGATGTCCGGTGAGGTCTGGTATGCCGTAGGCCCCAAGGACGTGTTCCCCGAGACCTTCGGGCCCTTCTTGCTGGGCCATGCCGCGGTGCGCGAGGTCTTCATGAAGCACCATGGCGACCTGCTGGACGCCGCGTTCTGGCAGGGGCACCAGGCGCATATCCTCAACGGCCATGTGCACGACGTGTTCCCATATGAGCCGACCAAGCGCTTTGCGCACCGCCAACCGGCAGCCCTTGATTGACGAGAGACTGCGCGCTCAGGCATTGAGCCCCAAGACACTCACAGGAGCCCCGCCATGTCCGACCCCATCGTCATCGTCTCGGCCGCACGCACGCCCATCGGCGGCCTGCTCGGCGACTTCTCCCACCTGGCCGCCTGGGAGCTGGGCGCCGTGGCCATCCGCGCGGCGGTGGAGCGCTCGGGCGTACCGGCCGAACGCATGGGCGAGGTGCTGATGGGCAACTGCCTGATGGCCGGCCAGGGCCAGGCCCCGGCGCGCCAGGCGATGCGCCGCGCCGGCCTGCCGGATTCGTCGGGCGCGGTGACGCTGTCCAAGATGTGCGGCTCGGGCATGCGCGCCATGATGTTCGGCCACGACATGCTGGCCGCCGGCAGCGTGGAAGCCGTGGTGGCCGGCGGCATGGAGAGCATGACCAACGCCCCGCACCTGATGTTTGCGCGCAAGGGCGTGCGCTACGGCGCGGCCACGATGTTCGACCACATGGCCATGGACGGCCTGGAGGACGCCTACGAGCGCGGCAAGGCCATGGGGGCCTTTGCCGAGCAGTGCGTGGCGAAGTACGCCTTCACGCGCGAGGCGCAGGATGCCTTTGCCATCGCCTCCACCACGCGCGCCAAGGCCGCCAACGAAGACGGCAGCTTCGACTGGGAGATCGCCCCCGTCACTCTGGCCGGCAAAGCGGGCGATGTCGTCGTCGCGCGCGACGAGCAACCCTTCAAGGCCAAGCTGGACAAGATCCCCTCGCTCAAGCCTGCCTTCAAGAAGGACGGCACCATCACCGCGGCCAACGCGTCCAGCATCAGCGACGGCGCCGCGGCGCTGGTGCTGGTGCGCGAGAGCACGGCACGCCAGCTGGGCCTGCAACCCGTGGCGCGCATCGTCAGCCATGCCGTGCACGCGCAGGAGCCGCAGTGGTTCTCCACCGCGCCGGCGGGGGCCATTGCCAGGGCGCTGGCCAAGGCGGGTTGGCAGGCGGCGGATGTGGACCTGTGGGAGGTGAACGAGGCCTTTGCTGCGGTAGCCATGGCGGCGATGGCGGAATTCCAGCTGCCGCACGAGATCGTCAACATCCATGGCGGCGCCTGCGCCTTGGGCCACCCCATCGGCGCCAGCGGCGCGCGCATCGTCGTCACGCTGCTGGGGGCCCTGCGCAAGCGCGGCCTGAAGCGCGGCATGGCCGCGCTGTGCATCGGAGGGGGCGAGGCCACGGCGCTGGCGGTGGAGATGCTGTGAGGCGGGCCGGGCCGCCGCAGGGTTCGCTGCATGCTTGAAGCGCTGGGCCTGCCGGGCCCTCAGGAACTGCTGCTCTTCATGGGCGCGGTGTTCGTGCTCAATGCCACGCCTGGGGTGGACTTTCTGCTGACCGTCAGCCGCACGCTGCAGGCCGGTGTGCGCGCCGGTACGGCCGCGGCGCTGGGCATCAGTGCCGGCTGCGTAGTGCACGCTTTGGCGGCGGCCTTCGGGCTGGCCGCGCTGCTGGGGCTGCACCCAGGCGCTTTCCTCCTGATCCAGTGGGCCGGCGCCGCCTACCTTGCGTGGCTGGGGTTGGGCCTGCTGCGGCAGGCCTGGCGTGGGTCAGGCACTGGCGCTGCGGAGGCTTCTACCGTTGCTGTCAGGTCTGGTTGGGCCGACTTCCGCACCGGCCTGTTGACCAATGTGCTCAACCCCAAGGTGGCGCTGTTCTTCCTCGCCTTCTTGCCGCAGTTCGTGCCGGCAGGCTCGCCCTCCAAGACGGTGTCCTTCCTGTTGCTCGGTGGGTGGTTCGTGCTGCAAGGCACGGTGTTCCTGCTGGGCCTGGTAGCGGTCTGTGCTCAACAGGGGCGTTTGCGTACGCAACCCTTGCTGAGGCAGGCCGCTCAGGCAGTGGGCGGCCTGTTGTTTCTGGCGCTGGCCCTGCGCCTTCTGAAGACTGGAGAAGTCACCCCATGACACATGTGTTGATCATTGGCGCCTCACGCGGCATTGGCCTGGAGCTGGTTCGGCAGTACCGGGCGGAGGGCGCCGCGGTCACGGCCACGGCGCGCGACGACGCTGGGCTGGAGCGCCTGCGGGCCCTGGGGGCAACCGCGCTGCGTTTGGATGTGACCGACGCAGACAGCGCTGCGGGGGTGGCCTGGCAGGTGGATGGGGCACGCTTCGATGTGGCTGTCATCAACGCCGGGGTCAGCGGCACGCGCACCGCCGGGCTGCAGCCGCCCGACGCCGCCGAGTTCGACCACGTGATGCACACCAACGTGCTGGGGCCGATGCGTATGGTGGCGCAGATCGCCGAGGCGCTGGCGCCTGGCGCGCGCGTGGCGGTGCTGTCTTCGCGCATGGGCTCCATCAGCCTGCGCGCGGCGCCCAACAGTTGGCTGTACCGGGCCTCCAAGGCGGCGGTCAACTCGGTGCTGAAGGACGCCTCCCTGGCGCTGGCCGGCCAGGCCGTGTGCGTGGCGTTCCACCCGGGTTGGGTCCGCACCGACATGGGCGGTGCCAGCGCCGACATCGACGTGACCGAGAGCGTGGCTGGCATCCGCCGCACCCTCGCCGGCCTGCACGAGGCCGACAACGGGGGCTTCTTCAACTACGACGGGCAGAACCTGGCGTGGTGAGCGGGCAGCCGAATCGAGAATTGCGCTGAAGCTACGAACGAGGAGATCAACCCCGATGCTGTTGTCTGAAGACCACCTGGCCGTGCAGGAGGCCGTACGCAGTTTTGTACAGGCCGAAGTGGAGCCGCATGCGGCGGCCTGGGACAAGAGCCACCAGTTTCCGAAGGCCGCGTTGCGTGGCCTGGCCGACCTGGGCTGCTACGGCGTGGCGGTGCCCACCGAGTGGGATGGTGCCGGCCTGGACTACCTGGCGCTGTCCGTCATCCTGGAAGAGATCGCCGCGGCCGACGGCGCCACCAGCACCATCGTCAGCGTCAACAATTGCCCCGTGTGCTCCATCCTCATGGCCTTCGGGAACGATGATCAGAAGGAGCGCTTCCTCAAGCCCCTGGCCCGCGGCGACATGCTGGGTGCCTTCTGCCTGACCGAGCCGCATGTGGGCTCTGAGGCTGGCGGCCTGCGCACCACCGCCGTGCGCGAGGGCGACCACTACGTGCTCAACGGCGTCAAGCAGTTCATCACCAGCGGCCAGAACGGAGACGTGGCCATCGTCATGGCCGTCACCGACAAGGCCGCAGGCAAGAAGGGCATCAGCGCCTTTCTCGTGCCCACGGCCACGCCCGGCTACACGGTGGCGCGGCTGGAAGACAAGATGGGCCAGCACGCCAGCGACACGGCGCAGATCCTGTTCGAGAACTGCCGGGTGCCCGCCGAGAACCTGCTGGGCGAGGAAGGCATGGGCCTGAAGATCGCCCTGTCCGGCCTGGAGGGCGGGCGCATCGGCATCGCCAGCCAGGCCGTGGGCATGGCGCGCGCAGCCTTCGAGGCCGCCCTGGCCTACGCCAAGGAGCGCACCAGCTTCGGCCAGCCGATCTTCCAGCACCAGGCGGTGCAGTTCAAGCTGGCTGACATGGCCACGCAGATCGAGGTCGCGCGCCAGATGATCTGGCACGCCGCATCTCTCAAGGACGCTGGGCGCCCCGGCTTGAAGGAAGCGGCCATGGCCAAGCTGTTTGCCAGCGAGATGGCTGAAGCGGTCTGTTCAGATGCCATCCAGGTGCATGGCGGCTACGGCTATGTGAGCGACTTCCCCGTCGAGCGCATCTACCGCGACGTGCGGGTGTGCCAGATCTACGAGGGCACTTCTGAAGTGCAGAAGATCCTGATCGGCCGGGCGTTGGCGTAGCGGGCGGGCCGAAAGGCCTGTGTGGGACGAGGCCTCCATCGGGCCTGACGACAGCCGTAGGCGATCACAACCCGAACATCATCTCTTCAGTATGCGATCCCGTGATGGCCGATCCACCCCTAGGCTTCACCGCCGACGGCTGGCGCAGCACGCCTTACTCTGGCCAGTTCTCCTTGTGTTCGGTGTCGGGGTGGCCGCGGCCCAAGAGGCGACCGGCACCTTTGGGTTTGTGGCTAAAGTGGATGCCGACGGCTTCTTCAACCCACGCCTGAAGTCGGTGCTGATCCAGTCTGTGGCACCCGGCATGCCTGCTGTCGCTGCAGGGATTACCGCGGGCGATCTGGTCGTGGAAGTCGAAGGTCGGGTTGTGGCTGGTGCATCAGCCACCGAGATGGCTACCCTGATGAAGAAGGCGCCTGGCCAGAAGCTTGTGCTCAAGCTCCGGCGTCCGCGCGGCGAGACTTACACGGTGGAGTTGACGGCGGCCCCTCGATCATGAAGAGCCGCCGCATCAGAGACCGGCTGTCCCATCCTCGACGATGCTGATGGAAGCCTTGCAGCGGCGACCGGGCGGGTACGTCGCCTACGGTAGTTGGCGAAGTATGTTGTCTGGGCCAGTGATCCGAAACTCACCCAAGACTTGGCCCGTTCTGCTGGTGGCTGTCTTGCATGCATTGCTGCTGCTCGTGATCTTGCGCCACCAAGCATGGCGCGATCAAACGCAGTCTGCGCAGACCCAGTTACCCCTCTTCGTTCTTTTCCAGGGTGAAGAACGTTCGACTCCTGAACTTCCCCAGCCAGTACCCGGCCAGCGGCCTCAGATACCACCTGCGCCAAATCTGCGCGTTCCCGACGTTGACTTCACGCCGCTCCCGGCGCTCATCACCCAAACGCAGCCAGCGCCCGCGCCAGCAGCACCAACTGCGAAGGCCGAAGTGGTGCCTCCAAGCCGGGAGCCACCGGCATCTGCACCGCTGAATCTGACTTTGCCGCGTGGGTTGTCTGCGCGGGCGGGAGGCACGCTACGCGATGGCCATGATGCGTTACACGGCCCCTGGGGTAGCAAGCAGACGCCGAATCTGGAGGGCAGGATCGCGGCAGCCCTCGGTGGCACCGACCAGATCAGCGAAACCCGCCTGGAGGATGGCAGCTTGCGCTTGAAGCGGGGATCGGCTTGTGTTCTGGTGAGACCAAACCGCGCTGGCGCACTGGACCCTTACAACGCCTCCGCGCAGCCAAGGCCTCGCTTGGTCGAGAGCTGCTGACCGAGCTCCAACTGGGTTACCGAAGTCATCTTGAAGCGAAACTCTGACCAAGCCCCCACGCAGGGTCAGCGTCGGCCTCCGACCAACTCGGGCGGGTAGGGTACATCTACCGCGACGTGCGGGTGTGCCAGATCTACGAGGGCACCTCGGAGGTTCAGAAGATCCTGATCGGGCGGGCGTTGGCGTAGGCCTAAGCGCGCAAAGTTGTGTGCAACGGCAGGCCGCAACGGCTGGTCAAGGGCATTCAAGACTGAGCATCGGCTTCGTCCAGGCGGTCCAGTACGGCGAGCGCCCGTTGGGCGTCTCCTGTGGCGGCCATGGCGCGAAAGTGGTTCTCGGTGTCCCAGGCTGACAGTGCATGCGCGCTGAGTTCTTCCACCAACTTGTTCATGCTCAAGCCCCGGCTTTGTGCCAGTGCCTTGAGGCGTTGCGCGGTGTCTTCGGGCAAGCGAATCGTCAACGTGCTCATGGCCATTCCTCCAGACATTGCGCGGGAGTCAGTACCCGCAGTTTTCCCAGGCGCAACGCCCCACCGCGCAGATCCCGCAAATTGTGGGTGACGATAGCCAGTGCTCCGCCAGCCAACGCCAGCTCGATCAAATGGTTGTCACCCTCGTCAGGCAGGTTGGGCCGCCAGCCGTAGTACACCGTCACCCAGCGCCCTCGTCGTGCCAGCGCTGCCAGCACATCATGACGTTCGTCTGCCGTGGTGCCATCGCCCCAGACTGGGCGGCCCAGCAAGTCTTGGTATTCCATCCACAGCGCATTTCCAAACAAGGGCTGCAAGCCGCCACCCAAAGCCTGGCGCAGCACCGCCCGAGATGCCCCGCCACCTGAACGAAGGCCCGCGACGAACACATTGGTGTCGATGACAACGGGAATCATGATGACAGCATATATGCTGTCATTTGGTGGTGCAAGGGCTGCGGTTTTGAGGTATTCGGCCGGTGATTGGCGGCGGTGGCTACGGCCACGTGAGCAACTTGGCCGTGGAGCGCATCTACCGCGACGTGCGGGTGTGCCAGATCTACGAGGGAACGTCCGAGGTGCAGAAGATCTTGATCGGAAGGGCGCTGGCGTAGCCAGGGAGCAGGCAGGTGACCCCTGACAATGCCTGTGCCATGACGCCACCGAACCGTCGACTGCTGCAGCTTCAGCCTGCACACCTGCGCGGCCCTGCTGCGGCCTGGCTCTGCAGCAGGCGCCAACTGGCCGCCGCCCTGATCGGCTGGTGCGGGCTGTTGGCCGTGTCAGGCGGCGCTGCTCTTGCCGGGGAGCACGTCATGATCCAGTCCACTCCCGATGCGGTGCCGGAGCCGGTGTTCATGTCCACCGTGTCGGAGCGCCAGCGCGATGGCGTGACCATCGTCCTGCGAGACCACGATTCGCAGGCGGATACCGTGCTCATTGCCGCCTGGCCTGCATTCGGCTTCACGGTGTGCGACCGGCAGCCGCTGCGCCTGTACAGCGCCCGGGCCGAGGTGCTGGAAGTGCCGGCCGCCGACGGGCACATGGCCTGCTTGGGGCGTATCCCGGCGCGCTGGGTGCGCGAGACGGTGATCGCACGCATTCCGATGTTCAACGCGGGTGCGCGCGCGGCCCAGCTCGACACCTCGGGCCTGCAGCTTGATCGGCTTCGCCAAGTCAGGCCCTGACCGCTCGCTGCACGCCGGCGCGGGCGCAGGGCCCCCCGTGTCAAGATGCATGCCTGCCTTCGGGCCCACGGGGAGACGCAAGACCGGACATGAACTCACCAGTGACCACCGAGAGAGTCGGCCCCGTGCTGACCGTCCACCTGCACCGCCCTCAGGCGCGTAACGCCGTCGATGGTCCCACTGCGGCGGCGCTGCTGCAGGCCTTCCAGGCTTTCGAGTCCGACGCCAGCCTTCACGTGGCGGTGCTCCATGGCCAGGGTGGCACCTTCTGCGCCGGGGCCGACCTGAAGGCCCTGGGCGACCCCGCCCGGCGCAATGCCATAGAGCCCACCGGCACGGCCCACGGCCCGATGGGGCCTACCCGCATGGACTTCACCAAGCCGGTGATCGCCGCCATCGAGGGTCATGCCGTGGCCGGCGGGCTGGAGCTCGCCCTGATGTGCGACCTTCGTGTGGCGGCCCACAGCGCCGTGCTGGGCGTGTTCTGCCGCCGCTGGGGCGTGCCGCTGATCGACGGCGGCACGGTCAGACTGCCGCGCGTCGTGGGCATGGGCCGGGCCCTGGACCTGATCCTGACGGGGCGCGCGGTGGAGGCCGAGGAGGCGCTGTCCATGGGACTGGTCAACCGCGTGGTGGCCGACGGGCAGGCCCTGGCCACGGCCCAGGCGTTGGCTGCGCAGATCGCCGGCTATCCCCAGGCTTGCCTGCGCGCCGACCGCGCCTCGGCACTGGCCCAATGGGGTCTGCCGACAGGCCAGGCCCTGCAGCAGGAAGGCGCAGGCGGTTATCAGGTCGTGCACGATGAAGGGGTGCCTGGCGCTGCCCGGTTTGCCAGCGGCGCCGGGCGCCACGGCGAGCCGGCGTGCGGGTGTTAGGGCGGCCCGGCTGCTGCGCTTGTGCCGGGCGCTGCCGGCCCCAGAGCAGGACCAGAAGACGCGATGCGGTCGAACCGGATACCCCGGCACGGCGCCGGCCAAGCCCTTCGTCGTACTACACGACAGCCAGCGCCCAGCCCTCGCGGATGCCCTCAAGAAAACGCCGGGCCGCCCCAAGTCTTCTAGCGCCCCCGTGGGGGCCGGGCCGGGCACAGCCCGGACCTTGGAGGTGCTCAGAACTCGATCGCCTCCGCGATCGCCTTGAGCCCGGCCACAGCGCAGGCGTCGTCGGCTTCGCCCCCAGGCGCGCCCGAAACTCCAATGCCACCGAAGGTCGTGCCCCCGGCTTCGATCGGCAGGCCGCCACCAATGGCCATCACCTGCGACGCCGCACGGATGCCACTCATCGGCTGGCCGGTCTGGGATTCGGTCGCCAATTGGGTGGTCGGGATTCTGAAGCTGGCCGCTGTCCAGGCCTTGCGCGTGGCCACCTCCACCGTGTGCGCGCCCGCGAAGCGGTCTCGCAGCAGTACCTGGATCACGCCGGCGCGGTCGACCACCGCCACCGCCACCTGATGTCCGGCCTGGCGGCAGTGCGCCAGTGACGCCTGCGCGGCCTTCAGTGCGGTGTCCGGGGTGAGCAACTTCACGGTGTGGGTGGCTGCCTGCTGGGCCGTCGCCGGCGACGCCAGAAGCCCCAGGCCGGCAGCAAGGACCGGGAGAATGGCGCATACCGTGGCGCGGCCGGCATGAGGGGCGGCAAGTTGGGGGCGCGTCATGAGACTCCCGGTAATGGTTCAACGCCACTGATCATTCAGCCGCGGGGCTAGCGAAGACTTGATCTTCAGCAGGGTTGTGCCAGGTGGGGGTCGGCCCGCAGCAGGCGTCCAGGCGATGTCGAGCGAGCCCCTTGGCGGCGGGCGTGCGCCTCGCCATTACGATCACCGGCATGAAACTGATGCAATGCTGGGACGATGGCGTGACCAGCGACGTTCGTCTCGTGTCGCTGTTGCGCCGCCACGGTGCGCGCGCCACTTTCAACCTCAATGCAGGCTTGCATGCGCACGATCGACCGCGTGCTGGGCCTGGAGATCGGTGCCGACGACTACCTGTGCAAGCCCTACAGCCCGCGTGAGGTGGTGGCGCGGGTGCGGGCCATGCTGCGCCGCGCCGAGGGCGCCCTCGCCGGGCCGCGGGCCGCCCTGGGGCGCAGCACGGTGGGCGGGTTCGTGTTGGACGAGAGCGGCCTGCGGGCCTGGTGGCGCGACACGGCGCTGCCGCTGACGCCGGTGGAATTCCGGCTGCTGCGCACCCTGCTGCAGCACCCGGGCCGCGTCTTCGCGCGCGCCGGGCTACTGGATGCGATCTACGCCGACTTCCGCGATGTGAGCGACCGCGCCATCGACAGCCATGTGAAGAATCTGCGCCGCAAGCTCCAGGCCACACTGCCAGAACACAACTGCATCACCGCCGTCTATGGCGTGGGCTACCGGCTGGACATGCCGGGCGAGGGCGGCGACCCCGCGCCGGGCTGAGCTCTCCTGGTACCCGCCCCGCGCCGGCGCCCCGCGGAAGGGTTCGGCCGGTTCTCAGTTTCGACGGGCCACCCAGAACGTGGCGCCCTCGGGCCCGTAGCGCTCGTCGTGCGGCGTGTCGCGTGGCAGCTCGAAGGGCTGGCCGGCGTTCAGGGCGCGCTCCTGGCCACCGCAGGTCAGCACCACTTGGCCCCGCACCACCAGCGCGCTGACGTCGAAGGGGTGGGTGTGCGTGCCCACCACCTGCCCCGGCGTCCACTCGCGCACCAGTACCTCGTCAAAGCCCTGTTCACGGGCGCGGGTCTCGAATTCGGCGAAGGTCGGCATGCTCATGTGTTCTCCTGTGGACGGCTCATGATACGGACCTTCTCCGCAGCCCGCTCATCCCATGAAGTCCGCCAGGATGCGATTGAACTTGGCTGGGTTCTCCACGAACATGAAGTGCTGGCCGCCCTCGGCCTCCTCGAAGATTTCGAGCTGGGCGCTGGGGGTCTGCGAGGCCGACCAGGCCACGCCCTTCCAGGGCACCAGGCTCACGCGTCCACCGATGTAGAGCGTGGGCACGTTGATGCGCGGCATGACGTCGCGCCAGTCCTGGTGGCAGTGGTTGTAGATCAGGGCTGCCGAGTGCCCCCGCGGGAACTTCAGGTTGCAGTCGATCATCCACTCCAACTGCTCCTTGGGCATGGCCGAGGTGACCATGCCGCCGACGAAGCCCCGGGAGGTGGCCACGCCGTCGGGGCCGGCCAGCGCGTTGGCGGTGCCGGTCACGGCCTCGGGGCTGAAGATGGCGCCGGCGTTGGCGAGTTCTTCCTCACCCCAGGCGGGGTTGGAGGTCAGGAAGGGCGGTTCGTCACAGAACACGAACTTGCCGATGCGCTCCGCCCCGAACAGGTCGAAGTAGCACCACAGCACCGAGCAGCCCATGCTGTGGCCCAGGATGGTCACGTCCTGCAGGTCCAGTGCGCGCAGCGCGTCCCACACGTCCTTGGCCAGGCGCTGGATGCGGTAGCCGTGCGCGGGCTTGTCGGAGTCGCCGTGGCCGCGCATGTCGATGGCGATGACCCGGTAGCGGTCCGCCAAGCCTTCGATCTGGAACTTGAATTGCTCGGCTGCCTGGGACCAGCCGGGGATGAGCACCAGCGGCCGGCCACTGCCGGCCTCCAGCACGTTCAGGCCGACGCCGTCGCTGGTGGTGATGCGGTATTGCTTCATGGTCAGAGGTCTCCGTGATGTTCATAGGACCTTGCAGACGCAACGGGCGCCTGCCGGGCCGTGGTGGCGACACGGTGTGTGTGTCGGGCTTCAGTATGACCAGGACGCCGGGGGCCTGACCACCGGGCAATCCCGGGCCTGGGGGCTTGGGTTGCCCGGGCCGATGCAGGGTGTTGGCTCAGCCGGCGCGCCGAGGTGTCGAAGCGTCCAGCGCCCGCGCAATGCGGTGCCGGTTCACCGTGGTGCGCGGCACCCGGTCGCTGAACCAGCTGCGCACGTCTTCTTCCAGCCCGATGCCGTGCATGTAGTTGTACAGGGCCTTCTTCAGCGCCACGCCCAAGGCATCGTGGTCGGTGCCGGTGGGGTCAACAAAGCCGATGTCGTTTTTCGCGAAGCTGCCGGCCGGCAGGGGCAGCAGGGTGACGCCGTAGTCCTGCGGGCGTTGGCCCACGGGGGAGTGCACGGTGCAGGCGAAGCGGTGGAAGAAGCCGGACTGGATGCAGCCGTTCTCGAACAGCTGGCGCACGTACTCCAGCGCGTCCACGGTGTCCTGCACGGTCTGGGTGGGAAAGCCGTACATCAGGTAGGCGTGCACCAGGATCCCGGCGTCGGAGAAGGCCTTGGTCACGCGCGCCACCTGCTCCACCGACACGCCCTTCTTCATGAGGTTCAGCAGCCGGTCGGACGCCACCTCCAGGCCGCCGGAGATGGCGATGCAGCCGCTGTCGGCCAGCTCCAGGCAAAGCTCGGGTGTGAAGGTCTTCTCGAAGCGCACGTTGCCCCACCAGCTGATGGACAGCTGGCGCCGCTGGAGCTCTTGGGCCAGGGCCTTGAGCGACTTGGGCGGCGCGGCCTCGTCGACGAAGTGAAAGCCGGTTTGCCCCGTCTCGGCCACGATGGTCTCGATGCGGTCGGCCAGAGTCTGGGCCGTGGCGGCATCAAAGCGCGAGATGTAATCCAGGCTCACGTCGCAGAAGCTGCACTTCTTCCAGTAGCAGCCGTGCGCCACGGTGAGCTTGTTCCAGCGCCCGTCGGACCACAGCCGGTGCATGGGGTTGAGCATGTCCAGCAGCGACAGATAGTTCTGCAGCGGCAGGCCGTCCCAGGTGGGCGTGCCCACCGCCTCGAAGGGGATGTCTGCTTCGGCGAAGTTGAGGTATCGCACCGTGCCATCGTCGTCACGCATGAAGGTGCGCACCAGCCGGCTGCGTGAACGCGTGCCGTGCCAGTGCTCCAGCAGGGCCAGCAGCGGTCGTTCTCCCGCGTCCAGCGTCACGGCGTCGACGAAGTCGAACAGCCGTGGCTCGGCCAGCTCGCGCAGCTCGGTGTTGACGTAGCCCCCGCCCAGCGCGATGCGGATGTCGGGTCGGGCTGCCTTGATGGACTGGGCGATGCGCAGCGCCCCGTACATCGCGCCGGGAAAGGGCACCGACAGCAGCACCACCGTGGGCTCATGCAACGCCAGGGCCTGGCGCGTCAGTTGGTCCAGCGTGCGGTCCAGCAGGTTCAGGGGTGCTGCCAGCGCCTGGGCCAGCGGGTCGAAGCTGGGCTGGCTCATGGCCAGGCGTTCACCGTAGCGCACGAATTCGAAGCGTGCGTCCACCGCGTCCCGTACCACGTCCGCCAGGTCGTTGAGGTACAAGGTGGCCAGGTGGCGGGCACGGTCCTGCTGACCCAGCGCGCCGAAGGCCCAGGCCAGCGGATCTCCACCCTGCTCGTTGTCTGGGTCGTCGGGGTCGACGTAGGCGTCCAGCGAAGCGAAGCGCGGGCCCTCGGGCAGGAACTGCCGGCCGGCGATGCGGTGTGCCAGGGTGGCATCCCGCCCCTGCAGGAAGGCGATGGTGGGGGTGAGGGTGGCGGCGTAGCGCGCGAACTGGGCGTCGAAGGCCTCCAGCGGCGGGGAGCGCCGGTCGGGGGGCAGGGCCTGCACCACCTCATGGATCTGTCGCAGGCCCTGCGCGCTCAGCAACGCCAGCACCAGCCCCAGCGCCAGGTCCGCCTGCACGGCCTGCACCCCGTGCGAGCGCAGAAAGCCGGTGAGGTAGGCCGTGGACGGATAGGGCGTGTTCAGCTGCGTCATCGGCGGGATGAGCGACAGTACGCGGGGTGGTGTGGCGGTGTTCATGGCGGGCGCGGCGGATTCTGGCAGGCCGCCACCAGGGCTGTCAGGTCCTCGGGCGTAGGAGCCCGCACGCTGGGCGCAAAATCATGGCTCAGTTGCGCGGGCGCAGGATCAGACCTGCGGCCCAGCAACGCCTGGGCCGTCATGAGGACGGTCCGCCAGGAGACTTGATGAGAGCTTGTGGAAGTTCACCGCACACTCGCTCGGCTGCCGGTTCGGCCGCCGGCTCAAGCGTGCCGGCCGCATTCGCCGGCGCTGACTTGAACGCCGCTACCGCATGAACATCGTCATCCTCGGCGCTGGGCGCGTGGGCGAGAGCGTGGCCGAGAGCCTGGCCTCAGAGCGCAACGACATCACCGTCATTGACACTGACCCGCAGCGCCTGCGCGCGTTGCAGGACCGGCTGGACCTGCGCGGCGTGCCGGGCAATGGCATCCAGCCCTCGGTGATGGAGGAGGCGGGTATTGGCGATGCCGACCTGTTCATCGCCTGTGCGCCCATGGACGAGACCAATCTCGTGGCCTGCAAGGTGGCGCACGACTGCTTCAACGTGCCCACCACCATCGCCCGCTTGCGCTCGCCGGAGTTCGAGGACGGCTCGGCCATGATGGACAAGGCCACTGGCTTTGCGGTGGACCGGGTGATCTGCCCTGAGGAGAGCGTCACGCGCTACATCGGCAAGTTGGTGGAGCACCCGGAGGCGCTGCAGGTGCTGGAGTTCGCCAGCGGGCTGGTGAGCCTGATCGCGGTGCGCGCGGTGGCCGGCGGCCCTTTGGTGCGCCACAGCCTGGCCGAGATCCCGGCGCTGGTGCCGGGCGCCGAGATGCGCATCGTGGCCATCTACCGCCTGGACCAGGCGCTGACCGACCTGGATGGCCGCACCCGCATCGAGCCGGGGGATGAGGTCTTCGTTCTGGCCGCCAAGCAGCACATCGGCGCCGTGCTGGGCGCACTGCGCGAGCGCGACCGGCCGGTCAAGCGCCTCATGATCGCTGGCGGCGGCAAGGTCGGCCTGCGGCTGGCCCGCCAGGTGAAGGACGACCTGCAGGTCAAGATCATCGAGACCAACCGCCAGCGCTGCGACTATCTCGCCTCCGAGCTGCCCTCCGACGTGCTGGTGCTGCATGGCGACTCCACTGATGAGGAGCTGATGGGCGAGGAGAACGTGCAGGACATGGATCTCTTCGTTGCGCTGACCAGCGACGACGAGGACAACATCCTGGCCTGTCTGATGGCCAAGAAGATGGGTGCGCGCCGCGTGCTGGCGCTCATCAACCGCAAGGCCTACGCGGAACTGGTGCAGGGCACGCAGATCGACATCGCCATCTCGCCCAGCCAGGCGGTGATTGGCGAGTTGCTGGCCTATGTGCGCCGCGGTGACGTGGAGGCCGTGCACTCGCTGCGCCGAGGGGCGGCCGAGGCGCTGGAAGGTATCGTGCGCGGTGACCGCAAGACCTGCCGCATGGCCGGCCGGCGCGTGGAGGAGATTGGCCTGCCCCCCGGCGCCCAGGTGGGCGCCATCGTGCGCGGGCTGCACCGCCCGGACGGCACCGAGGCCGGGTTGGAGGCCCAACCCCAGGTGCTCATGGCCCACCACGATACCGTGATCGAGACCAATGACCACGTGATCGTGTTCGTGCCCCACAAGCGCATGGTGCGGCAGGTTGAGAAGCTGTTCCAGGTCTCGGCCACGTTCTTCTGACACCGGGCGATTCAATGCACCAGCTGGCCCCCGTGTTGACCGTCCTGGGCGGCGTGTTGATGCTCTTCGGCCTGACGATGTGCGTGCCCCTGGGCTTTGCCGTGGTCGGACCGGATGCGGCGGTCCACGCTTTCGCCGGGTCCGCGGCGATCACCTTCGTCATCGGCGCCTTGTTGTTTGGCGGTTTCCGCCGTTTGCACCGGCGTGAGCTGCAGCCCCGCGACGGATTCCTGCTGGTGGCGCTGGTGTGGTCGGTGCTGCCGGCCTTCGGCGCGCTGCCGCTGATGTTTCAGCTGCCGGGCCTGAGCTTCACCGATGCCTTCTTCGAAGCCGCCTCCGGGTTGACCACCACGGGTTCCACCGTGCTTACCGGGCTGGAACGCCTGCCCACGTCCATCAACGTCTGGCGCTGCTTCATGGTGCTGATCGGCGGCATGGGCATCCTGGTGCTGGCCGTGGCCATCCTGCCTTTGCTGGGGGTGGGCGGCAGCCAACTCTTCAAGGCCGAGACGCCGGGGCCGATGAAGGACGACAAGCTCACGCCGCGCATTGCCGAGACGGCGCGCGGGCTGTGGTCGGTGTACTTCGTCTCGGCCCTGGCCTGCATGCTGGCCTACCGGTTGGCGGGCATGCACTGGACCGATGCCTTCATGCACATGTGCTCCACCATGGGCCTGGGCGGGTTTGCCGCCTATGACGCGAGTTTTGGCGCCTTCAACTCGCCGGTGATCGAGGCGGTGGCGATCTTCTTCATGCTGCTGGCCGGTGTGAACTTCGCGCTCTACTTTGTGGCTTGGCGCAAGCGCAGCCTGGCGGTGCTTTGGCGTGACCTCGAGGCCCGCTGGTTCCTGGGCGTGATGCTGGGCGCGGTGGTCTTGGTGGCGGCCTTCCTGACGGCGCATGAGGTCTATCCGAGCTTTGCCGAATCGCTGCGTCACGCCGCCTTCAGCGTGGTGTCGATCGCGACCACCACGGGCTTTGCCACGGTGGACTATGCGCAATGGCCGGCCTTTGCCCCTGCGCTGATGTTGTTCCTGTGCTGCTTTGCCACCTGCGCCGGGTCCACGGGCGGGGGCATCAAGATGGCCCGGGTGCTGCTGCTGGCCAAGGCCGCGCGCAGCGAACTCATCCGCATCGTCCACCCGCGCGCGGTGACGCCCGTGTCCCTGGCGGGGGCGGCCGTCGACGCCAGAATCCTGCAGTCGGTGCTGGCCTTCATGATGATCTACGGCGCCGTGATCGTGGGCTCCACCCTGGTGATGCTGTTTTCAGGACTGGACATGGTGACCGCCTTCACGGCGGTGCTGGCCAGCATCAACAACACCGGCCCTGGGCTGGGCGAGGTTGGTCCCTCGGGCAACTACCAGGGCCTGAGCGATGTGCAGACCTGGGTGTGCAGCATCGTCATGCTGCTGGGCCGGCTGGAACTGCTGTCGGTGATGGTGCTGCTCACGCCCGCGTTCTGGCGCCGTTGAGGCCGATCTTGCCAAAGCCGAGCCCGATGCATCGCCACACAGGGCATCCGGTCTTGAGGCGTGTGCGGGTCCCTAGAATCGGTACGTACGTTGACGTAAACGTCAACCAAGCCGCGACCGCAACCCCCCAGCGCAGAGCAAGTTCGCACATGGAACCCCCATAGGCGTGGTGGACGGTCCGTCACAGGAGATGAGTGCGTGCCGGTATTAAGCTCGAAGATCAACCCTCGCAGCGAAGATTTCAAGGCCAGCAGCGCAGCCATGCGGACCATGGTGGACGACCTGCATGCGCAACTCGACCGCTCGGCACTCGGCGGCGGCGAGGCGGCGCGCGCCAAGCACACCGCGCGCGGGAAGCTGCTGCCGCGTGACCGGGTGGAGGGCCTGCTCGACCCCGGCACGCCGTTCCTGGAAGTGGGCGCGCTGGCCGGCCTGGACATGTACGACAACGCCGCCCCGGGCGGCGGCATGATCGCCGGCATCGGCCGCGTCAGTGGGGTGGAGTGCGCCATCGTGTGCAACGACGCCACGGTCAAGGGCGGCACCTACTATCCCGTCACGGTCAAGAAGCACCTGCGCATGCAGGAGATCGCGCTGCAGAACCGGCTGCCCTGCATCTATCTGGTGGACTCGGGCGGTGCCAACCTGCCCAACCAGGACGACGTGTTCCCGGACCGCGAGCACTTCGGCCGCATCTTCTACAACCAGGCCCACATGAGCGCGCAGGGCATCCCGCAGATCGCGGTGGTGATGGGCTCCTGCACGGCGGGCGGCGCCTATGTGCCGGCCATGAGCGACGAGACCATCATCGTGCGTAACCAGGGCACCATCTTCCTGGGCGGCCCGCCGCTGGTGAAAGCCGCCATCGGCGAGGTGGTGAGCGCCGAAGACTTGGGCGGCGGTGACGTGCACACCCGGCTGTCGGGCGTGGCCGACCACCTGGCCGACAACGACACCCACGCCCTGGCGATCGCCCGCTCCATCGTTGCCAACCTCAACTGGCGCAAGCCTGAGCAGATGCGTCTGGCCGCGCCGCGTGTGCCGCTGTTCGACGCGAAGGAACTGCATGGCATCGTGCCCACGGACGCGCGCAAGCCCTACGACGTGCGCGAGGTCATCGCGCGCCTCGTCGACGGCAGCGAGTTCGACGAGTTCAAGGCACGCTACGGCGCCACACTGGTCACCGGCTTCGCCCACATCGAGGGCCAGCCGGTGGGCATCGTGGCCAACAACGGCGTGCTGTTCAGTGAGTCGGCCATGAAGGGCGCGCACTTCATCGAGTTGTGCTGCCAGCGCCGCGTGCCGCTGATCTTCCTGCAGAACATCACCGGCTTCATGGTGGGCCGCAAGGTCGAGGCCGAGGGCATTGCCAAGCATGGTGCCAAGATGGTCACGGCCGTGGCCACGGCCACGGTGCCGAAGTTCACCGTCATCATCGGCGGCAGCTTCGGCGCGGGCAACTACGGCATGTGTGGCCGCGCGTACTCACCGCGCTTGCTGTGGATGTGGCCGAACGCGCGCATCTCGGTGATGGGCGGCGAGCAGGCCGCCAGCGTGCTGGCCACTGTCAAGCGCGACGGCATCCAGGCCAAGGGCGGGCAGTGGACACCTGAGCAGGAGGCCGCCTTCAAACAGCCCATCCTCGACCAGTTCGCGCACCAGGCCCACCCCTACTTTTCCAGCGCCCGGTTGTGGGACGACGGCGTGATCGACCCGGCCGACACGCGCCGCGTGCTGGCCCTGGCCCTCAGCGCCAGCCTGAACGCGCCCATCCCCGAGAGCCCGAAGTTCGGCCTCTTCCGGATGTGACTCTTTGGGTGTACGATGTGTCAATACAAACCACAATCTACACATCATGCGCACGAACATCGATATCGATGACGAGTTGATGGCCCGCGCGATGCAGGCCGGCCCCTTCAAGACCAAGCGCGAGGCGGTCGAGGCGGGCCTGAAGCTGCTCGCGCGCCAGGCCGCCTACAAGGAGATCCTGAAGTGGCGTGGCAAGCTCAAGTGGGAAGGTGATGAGTCCATCGACTGGACGAAGGCGCCTGCCGAGGGCGCCACCGTGCTGTCAGCGCAGGAAACGGCATCACCGCTCCAAGAATTGACCGGCCATGCAGCGGCGGGGTCTGCCGTGGCCGGTGCCGAAGCGGATGCCGTAGCCACAGCGCCCTCTGGACGCAAGCGCCGTGCTGGTCGTTGACTCCAGTGTCTGGATCGACTTCTTCAACGATGTCGATCACCCCTCGGTGGAGCACCTGGCCAGGCTGCTGCAGTCTGGTGACATCCCCATCGTCGTGCCAGACCTCGTGCTGTTCGAGGTGCTGCGCGGCTTTCGTGACGACCATGACCATCGTCGTGCCCGCCTGCTGCTGGAAAGCCTGCGCATCGAACCCGTGGCCGGCACCACCGTGGCCCTGGAAGCCGCCCGCCACTACCGCAGCCTGCGCGCGGCCGGTGTCACCGTGCGCAGCGCCATCGACGTGCTGATCGCCACCTTCTGCATCGAGCGCGACTACGTGCTGCTGCACCGCGATCGCGACTTTGACGTCTTCGAGCAACTGCGCGGCCTGCGGGGCTGGCGACATTGAGATCATGAACCCCTCCATCCACGACACCCCCGAACACGAACTCCTGCGCGAGCAGATCGCCCGCTTCCTGGCCCGCGAGGTGGAGCCGAAAGCCGAGGCCTGGGAGCGCCACGGCATGGTGCCGCGCGAGGTGCTGTGCAAGATGGGTGACGCCGGCCTGCTGGGCCTGATGTACGCGCCCGAGCATGGCGGTGGCGGCGCCGACGCCATGACCAACCTGGTGTTCGCCGAAGCCCTGAGCCAGAGCACCTTCGGCGGCTTCATCGTCACGGTGCTGGTGCACACCGACATGGCGAGCCCCCACCTGCACCACGCCGGCAACCCGGCGCAGCAGGCGCGCTGGATGCCGGGCATCGCCAGCGGCCGCACCATCACCGCGGTGGCCGTCACCGAGCCCGGCGCGGGCTCGGACGTGGCGGGCATGCGCGCCACCGCGCGCCGCGATGGTGACGAGTGGGTGCTCAATGGCAGCAAGCTCTTCATCACCAACGGCGTGCACGCCGACCTGTACTTCGTCGCCGCCCGCACCGGCACCGCGCGGCATGAAATCTCCATCTTCGCCGTGGAAAAGGGCACGCCGGGCTTGACTGTGGGCCGGCAGTTGGAGAAGACCGGCTGGCTGTGCTCGGACACCGCCGAGCTGCACTTTGACAACTGCCGTGTGCCTGCGGGGCACCTGCTGGGCGAGGAGGGCAAGGGCTTCTACGCGGTGATGAAGAACTTCCAGACCGAGCGCATCGCCCTCGGCGCGATGGCCGTGGGGCACTGTACGCAGGCGCTGAAGCTGGCGGTGGAGCACGCCCGCACTCGCCAGGCCTTTGGCGGCACGCTGTGGGACAAGCAGGCGGTGCGCCAGAAGCTGGCGATGCTGGACGCCAAAACCCGCGCGGCCCGCGCCTACCTGTACCACTGTGCCTGGCGGGTGACGCAGGGGCACGACATCGTGCAGGATGTGTCGCTGCTCAAGGCGCTGACGGGCGAGCTGGTCAACGAGGTCACCCAAGGCTGTCAGCAGGTGCACGGCGGCATGGGCTACATGCGCGGTATGGCCATCGAGCGCCTGTGGCGCGACGCTCGTATCCTGGCCATTGGTGGCGGGGCCACCGAGGTGATGCTGGATGAAGCGGCGAAGCGGTATTGAGATGGGGGTCTGCTTGCAGAGTCATGGTTTGCTGGGTCTCGGCTCGCGGGGTCATGGCACTCCGGGGCTGTGCTGCGCTCATGTCCCCCGCCCTCGGCCGCAGGCCGACGGCTCCTCCTTGACTTCGCTCCGCACAACCCCAGCGCGCCCTGACCGGCCAGCGTTCCGGCGCTCGTTCTCCCGAGTGACGATCTGTTGGCAAGACGCGGGCGGTGGGTGGTCCCCGCAGCGAAGTAAAGGGGGAGGAATGGGCGCAGCCCATTCCGGAGGACATGAGCGGAGGGGACTGCCCGCCGCCCGCGTCCCGTACTGTGAAGGCATGCTGCAATGAACACACTGGACATCCACATCGAAGGCCACGTCGCCAAGGTCTTCCTCAACCGGCCCGAGGTCCGCAACGCCTTCAACGATGGTGTGATCACGGAGTTGGCCGAGACCTTCACCCGGCTGGGGCAGGACCCGGGTGTGCGGGTCATCGTGCTGGGCGGGCATGGCAAAGCCTTCTGCGCCGGGGCGGACTTGAACTGGATGAAGTCCATGGCCGGCTTCGGCTGGGAGGACAACCGCGCCGACGCCACCCGTCTGGCCGAGATGCTGTGGGCGATCTACAGCTGCCCGCTGCCTGTGGTGGGCCGGCTGCACGGCGACTGCTACGCTGGCGGCATGGGTCTGGCCGCGTGCTGCGACGTGCTGGTGGCCGCCGAGGGCATGCACTTCTGCCTGAGCGAAGCGCGCCTGGGCCTGTTGCCGGCCACCATCAGTCCTTACGTCATGCGCGCCATGGGCGAGCAGGCCGCGCGGCGCTACTTCATCACCGCCGAGCGCTTCAGCGCCGCGCAGGCGCGTGAGATGGGCTTTGTCCATGAACTGGTTGCCCCCGACGCGATGGACGCCAAGGTCGACGAGATCGTGGCGCTCCTGGTGGCCAACGGGCCGGCGGCAGTGAAAGCCTGCAAGCGCCTGGTGCAAGACTTCGCGGGCCGTGAGATCACCCCCGACCTGCGCGCCGAGACCGCGCGTCGTATCGCCGACATTCGCGCCAGCGACGAGGGCCGGGAGGGTGTGCAGGCGTTTCTCAACAAGCGCGAACCTGGCTGGCGCTGAACTGTCGCAACAACTCCGTCCGATGCGCGTTCACACCATGAGTCCAGACCCCAACCCCGCGAACGGCGATCGCGCCGCGGAGATCCCATGTTCCAGAAGATCCTGATTGCCAACCGCGGCGAGATTGCCTGCCGCGTGGCGGCCACGGCGCAGCGCCTGGGCATCCGCACGGTGGCGGTGTATTCGGCGGCTGATGCCAACGCGCGCCATGTGCGCGCTTGCGACGAAGCGGTGCACATCGGCGCCAGCGCCCCGCGCGACAGCTACCTGCGCTGGGAGCGCATCCTCGATGCGGCCAGGGCTACGGGCGCGCAGGCTGTGCACCCGGGCTACGGCTTCCTGTCGGAAAACGAGGACTTCGCCCAGGCCTGTGCCGATGCGGGCCTGGTCTTCATCGGCCCGCCACCCTCGGCCATCCGCGACATGGGCAGCAAGGCGGCGGCCAAGGCCCTGATGGAGAAGGCCGGCGTACCCCTGGTGCCTGGATACCACGGGCAGGACAACGACCCCGCGCTGCTGCGGCGCGAGGCCGACCGCATCGGCTACCCGGTGCTGATCAAGGCCAGTGCCGGCGGTGGTGGCAAGGGCATGCGCCGGGTGGAGCGGGCCGAGGAGTTCGCCGCCGCACTGGCCAGTTGCCAGCGCGAGGCCAAGGCGAGCTTCGGTGACGACCATGTGCTGGTGGAGCGGTATGTCACGCGCCCGCGCCACATCGAGATCCAGGTGTTTTGCGACACGCAGGGCCAGGCGGTGTACCTGTTCGAGCGCGATTGCTCGGTGCAGCGCCGCCACCAGAAGGTGCTGGAAGAGGCTCCTGCGCCCGGCCTGACCCCCGAGCGGCGCGCGCAGATGGGCGCGGCCGCGGTGGCGGCGGCGCAGGCCGTGGGCTATGTGGGCGCGGGCACGGTGGAGTTCATCGTCGAGCAGCGCAGCGACCAGGATTGGCGCTTCTATTTCATGGAAATGAACACCCGGCTGCAGGTGGAGCATCCGGTCACCGAGGCCATCACCGGGCAGGACCTGGTGGAGTGGCAGCTGCGCGTGGCCGCCGGGCAGCCGCTGCCTCTGCGCCAGGACCAGCTGGCCATGCGCGGCCACGCCATCGAGGCCCGCATCTGCGCCGAGAACCCGGATGCCAACTTCCTGCCCGCCACGGGCACGCTGCACGTGGCGCGTTGGCCCGCGCATGTGGCCTTCCAGGCCGACGACGAGCGGCCGCGCGTGGACACGGGCTTTGGCGAGGGCGACGCCATCAGCCCCTGGTACGACTCGATGATCGCCAAGCTCATCGTCTGGGGTGAGGACCGTGCCCAGGCGCTGGCCCGCCTGGACGCTGCGCTGCGCGACACGCATCTGGTGGGGCTGCACACCAACGTGGGCTTTTTGCGCCGCGTGGTGGCCAGCCGGGCCTTTGCGCAGGCCGACCTGGACACCGCGCTCATCGAGCGCGAGCGCGCCGCGTTGTTCAACGCACCGGGCCTGCCCTTGGCCTGGGCGGTGGCGGGCATGGTGGCGCACCTGTTGGCTGAGGCGGCGGACGGCCAGGACGCCGACCCCTGGAGCCACACCGATGGCTGGCGCATGCACGGCCTGTCGCGCCGCCGCCTGGACGTCGAACATGGGGGCCAGCGCTGCGAGGTGCTGCTGGAGCGCTCGCATGACGGCCTGTCGGTGCTGACGCTGCTGGGCGAGCGCCTGGCGCTGGACGCCCGCCCACTGGGCCAGCGTCGCCACGATGTCGCGATGGGGGGGCACCGCCAGAGCCTGACCGTGCATGCGGTGGGCCCGCGCTTCAGCGTGTTCGGCGCCGCAGGGCATGCCGTACTGACCCTGCAGGATCCGGCGCAGCGTTCGGGCGATAGCGTGGGTGAGGGAGGCGGCCTGAGCGCGCCCATGCCCGGCAGGGTGATCGCGCTGCTGGTCAGCGCTGGCCAGGCGGTGCGCCAGGGCCAGCCACTGGCCGTGATGGAGGCGATGAAGATGGAGCACACCCTCAGCGCGCCACGTGACGGCGTCGTGTCCGAGCTGCTGCATACGGTGGGCGATCAGGTGCCCGAGGGGGCCGAGTTGCTGAAGATGGAGGTGGCCCCATGAGCCTGTCCTTGCCGTCCCAGGTCACCCTGGTCGATGTCGGGCCGCGCGACGGCCTGCAGAACGAGTCACAGCCCATTCCGGCCGCCATCAAGATCGAACTGGTCGAGCGCCTGCAGGCCGCCGGCCTGCGCGAGATCGAGGTCACCAGCTACGTCAGTCCCAGATGGGTGCCGCAGATGGCCGACGCGGCAGCGGTCATGGCCGGCATCACACGGCGGCCGGGCGTGCGCTATTCGGTGCTGACGCCCAACCTCCAGGGGCTTGAGGCGGCCCTGGCGGGGCGGCCGGACGAGATCGTGGTGTTCGGTGCAGCGAGCGAGGCCTTCAGCCGGCGCAACATCAATTGCAGCATCGAGGAGAGCATCGAACGCTTCCGCCCCGTGGTGCAAAGCGCACTGGCCCATGGCATCAAGGTGCGCGCCGCTGTGTCGTGTGCTGTGGGTTGCCCGTACCAGGGCGAGGTCAGCCCTGACGAGGTGGAGCGTGTGGTGGTGGGCATGAAGGCACTGGGCGTGCAGCATTGCGGCATCGCTGACACCATCGGCGTAGGCACGCCGCGCAAGGTACAGGCGGCCATGGAGCGGGCTCTCAAGCACTTCCCCATCGAGGATGTGAGTGGCCACTTCCACGACACCTACGGTCAGGCCCTGGCCAACATCTACGCCTGCCTGGAGTTGGGCATCCACGCCTTTGATACCAGCGTGGCGGGGCTGGGCGGCTGTCCCTACGCCAAGGGTGCCACCGGCAACGTGCCCACCGAGGACGTGGTCTTCCTGCTCAACGGCCTGGGCATTGCGACGGGGGTGGACCTGGACGCCCTGGCTGATACCGGGGCCTGGATCTCCGCCCAGCTGGGTCGCCCCCCGGTGTCCAGGGTGAGCCGGGCGCTGTTGGCCAAGAGGGCGACGGTTTGACACAAAATCTGCTGATGAGAATCTGCTCTGCTTCCTTCGCCGGTGTCGCTTCTGCCTGTGGGTTGACGTGATGGCCTCCGCCAGCCCCTGCATCAACATCTGCCGCATGCACGCCGCCACCGGGTGGTGCGAGGGCTGCGCGCGCAGCATCGACGAAATAGCCGCTTGGGGTCGATTCGACGAGGCGGCAAGGCAACGCGTGTGGGCCTTGCTGCCCGCCCGTCAAGAGGTGTTGCGCGCCGCATTGGGGCCGCTTGGGGCCTTGGTGCCCAAGCTCCAGGTGAGCGCGCCCAAGTCGCCCCTATGAAACATCTGAGCTTCTGGTTCGACCCCATCTCGCCCTACGCCTACCTCGCGTTCGAGCGGCTGCCGCAGGTGTTGGAGGGGGTGAGCTACAGCGTGGGCTACCGCCCCGTGCTGTTTGCCGGCCTGCTCAAGCAGTTTGACCACAAGGGGCCGGCCGAGATCGAGCCCAAACGCGCCTGGACTTACCGCGATGTGGCCTGGCGGGCGCACACCCAGGGCACCCGACTGGACCTTCCTGTGGCCCACCCCTTCAACCCCTTGCCGCTGTTGCGCCTGGCCCTGGCCTGCGCACGGCCGGGTGGCACCCCCAACCGCCGTGTGGTGGAGGCCCTGTTCCATCACGTGTGGCAAGGCGGGCAGGATGCCGCTTCGCCGGACCGCCTGGCCGCCTTGCGGCAGGCCTTGGCGCCAGAGCGTGACCCTGACGGCGCCGAGGTCAAGGCCGAACTGCGCGCCGGTGGCGAGACCGCGCTGGCCCAGGGCGTGTTTGGCGTGCCCACCATGGTGTGCGAGGGTCGGCTCTTCTGGGGCGACGACGCCCTGCCCATGCTGAGGGCAGCCCTGCAGGGCGACCCGTGGTTCGAGGGCCCGGGATGGGCTCAGGCGGACCAGCCCCGGCCTCAGGTCAGCCGGACCTGAACTTACAGCCGGGCTCTGCTGTCCAGGCATGCCGGCGGGCTGATTGGGGCCCGCCGCCCGCCAGATCTGGTCTCCGATTGGCTCAGAGTTCGCAATGTGAAAATACAATTTCGGGTTAATACTTAATCCGAAAGGTTCGTATCAGTTCCGCGTCAGGGGTGGGTCAGAACCTTTGTCAAGAGTAGGGGAATTGCGCGGCTCTCCGCGGCGCATCTCATTCCTTACAAGGAGACCCCGCCCATGGCAACAGTTTCAGGCACGGCCGGCAAGGCCGCTGCGGCGCCGATGACGAAGGAGGAACGGAAGGTCATCTTCGCCTCATCGCTCGGCACCGTATTCGAGTGGTACGACTTTTACCTTTATGGCTCCTTGGCGGCCATCATTGCCAAGCAGTTCTTCAGCGGCCTGGATCCGTCCGCTGCTTTCATCTTTGCGCTGCTCGCGTTTGCCGCCGGCTTCATCGTGCGCCCGTTTGGTGCGTTGGTGTTCGGCCGCCTGGGCGACATGATCGGCCGCAAGTACACGTTCCTGGTCACCATTCTGATCATGGGTGTGTCGACCTTCGTCGTCGGCCTGTTGCCGTCCTACGCCTCCATTGGGGCGGCCGCTCCAGTTATCTTGATCGTGCTGCGCATGCTGCAGGGTCTGGCGCTGGGTGGTGAGTACGGCGGTGCTGCCACTTATGTGGCCGAACATGCGCCGCAGGGCCGCCGCGGCGCCTACACCTCATGGATCCAGACCACCGCCACGCTGGGCCTGTTCCTGAGCCTGATGGTCATTCTCGGTACCCGTACGGCCATTGGCGAGGCCGAATTCGCCGACTGGGGCTGGCGCGTGCCGTTCCTGGTCTCGATCCTGCTGCTGGCGATCAGTGTGTGGATCCGCCTGTCGATGAGCGAGTCCCCTGCCTTTCAGAAGATGAAGTCCGAGGGCAAGACCTCCAAGGCGCCGTTGTCAGAGAGCTTCGGAGAGTGGAAGAACCTGAAGATCGTGATCCTGGCGTTGGTGGGTCTGGTGGCCGGCCAGGCCGTGGTCTGGTATTCGGGCCAGTTCTACGCGCTGTTCTTCCTGCAGAACGTGCTGAAGGTTGACGGCTCCACCGCCAACATCCTGGTGGCCGTGTCGCTGCTCATTGGCACGCCCTTCTTCGTCGTCTTCGGTACGTTGTCGGACAAGATCGGTCGCAAGCCCATCATCATGGCGGGTCTCGCACTGGCCATCGTCACCTACTTTCCGCTGTTCGAGGCCCTGACCAACGCCGCCAACCCCAAGCTGGCGGCTGCGCAGCAAACCGCCAAGGTGGTGGTGACCGCAGCCTCTGGCGACTGCTCGTTCCAGGGCAATCCCGTGGCGCGTGAGATTGACTTCACAAAGTCTTGCGACATCGCCAAGCGCTTCCTGGCGCAGCAGTCGGTGAGCTACACCAACGCCACTGGACCCGCCGGCCCTACCGTGGTGCAGATCGGCGACAAGAGCATCACGTCCCCCGTGGCCAACGTGGTCAACCTCAAGTTCGACGAAGCCAGCGCCAAGGCCATCGCCGCGTTCAAGAAGGAAGTCTCTGAAGCCTTGAAGGCCGCTGGATACCCGGCCAAAGCCGACCCGATCGCCTTCGGCACGGGCGCCTGGTGGAAGATCGTGGGCATCCTCACCATCCTCGTGATCTACGTGACCATGGTCTACGGTCCGATCGCGGCGATGCTGGTGGAACTGTTCCCCACGCGTATCCGCTACACCTCCATGAGCCTGCCGTACCACATCGGCAACGGCTGGTTCGGAGGGCTGATGCCGACCATCGCCTTCGCCATGGTGGCCTCCAATGGCGACATGTACTACGGCCTGTGGTACCCGATCACGATCGCGGCCGTCACCTTCGTCATCGGCATGATCTTCGTGCGCGAGACCAAGGACCGCGACATCTTCGCCAACGACTGAACGCGGCCCTTCATTCGGAGACCCGACATCATGTGGAAGCTGGCCCTCGGTTTCATCATCTTCGCCGCCCTGGCGTTATTCATCCTGTCCAAGGGAGGTGACATCGACATAAGCGGCGAGAAGCACGGCATTGACGCCCATCCCCCGGCGGCGGCGTCCGCTGCGGACCTGGGAGCCGCGCCGGCGCCCGCTGCCAGCGTGGCAGCACCCTCCACGGCGTCGTCGAAGTGAGCTGACGAAGCCCAAGCGGCCCCTGCGCCGCGCCAGGAGTCGACGCGGCCCGGCTCACGCTGAGAAGTCAGCGGCGTGTTGTGGGGGCCAGGGCTTCTTGGAGCAAGTTCCAGGCGTTGTCCAGCCGCGCGCCCAGGTGTACCGCGTCGGCCATCTGGCCGTCTCGACTGTGGTGTTCCAACTCGGCGCATAGCGAAGAGAACGCCCGGGCGCCCACATTCGCGCTGCTGGACTTCAGGGAATGCGCGGCCTGGCCTAGCGCGGCAGCATCCGCTTGTGCCACGGCTTGACGCAGGGCATCGACCAGCGGCGCACCCGTGCGCAAGAAGGTCTCGTCCAGGCGGGACAAGAAGGGCGCCCCAAACTGGGTACGCATCGAGTCGCGGTGGGTCTCATCGAGCGCAGGCATGTCCAGCACAGCGGTGAGCGCAGGCTGGCTCGTCACGGATGTGCCTGGTGCAGGCATGTTCAACGCGGGATGGTCCTGTGCAGCCAGGGCTTCACAGGCACGCCCGATGACGGCGGCCAGATCCCGCATGTCGAAGGGCTTGGCCAGGTGGTCGTCCATGCCGGCTTCCAGGTACATGCGGCGGTCCCCCGCCCCTGCGTTGGCGGTCAGCGCGACGATGCGGGGACGGACGGTGCTTGCCAGTGCACGGATTCGCTGCGTGGCTTCGACGCCGTCCATGCCCGGCATCTGGACGTCCATCAAGACAAGGTCATGCAAGCCTTGACGCTGCGCTGCCAAGGCTGCCTCGCCGTCAGCGGCCAGCGCGGCGCGGTAGCCCAGCCGGGTCAGCATCTGCAGGGCCACCGCCTGGTTGGTGGGGTTGTCTTCCACCAGCAGGATGCTCAGTGGCCGTTGCAGGGCAAAGGTCTCATCCAGCCGGGTGGCTGGGCTGGACGCAACCGCCTGGGCCTGGGCTGTCGGCCAGGACAGCGTGAAGTGAAAGCAACTTCCCGCGCCCTCACAGCTCTCGACCACGATGGTCCCGCCCATCAAGGCCACCAGGCGCTGACTGATGGCCAGGCCCAGGCCGGTGCCCCCAAAGCGCCGGGTCATGGAGGTGTCCACCTGCTGGAATGGCGCAAACAGCAGGCCGACGCGGTCTGCCGGGATGCCGATGCCAGTGTCTTGCACGACGATGCGGTAGGCGACCTGGTCGCCCCAGAGGCGCGCCGGACCTGCGGTGTTGGCGCAGGCGCCGTTGTCGTCTGCGGGCCAGGCGGGCTCCACCATCAGGCAGACCTCTCCCCTCTCGGTGAACTTCACCGCATTGGCCACCAGGTTCAACAGCACCTGCCGCAACCGGCTGGCGTCACCGGTCACGGCGGGGGGCATCCGTTCGGGTAACCGGACCTGCAGGCGCAGCCCCTTGTCGCGTGCCACGGACTCGAACAGGGCAGCAGCATCACGGACGCATGTCGCAAGATCAAAGGCCTCTGGATGCAGGTCCAGCCGACCCGCCTCGATCTTCGAGTAGTCGAGCACGTCGTTCAGCATGGCCGTCAGCGACTGCGCACTGGAGCGCAGCAGCCTGACGCAGCGCGTCTGGTCGTCGTCCAGCGGGGTGCCCAGCAAGAGCTCGGCGTTGCCGAGGATGCCGTGCAGCGGTGTGCGGATCTCGTGGCTGATGGTGGCCAGGAACTCGCTCTTGGCCTTGTTGGCAAGCTCGGCTGAACGGCCCGCCTCTGCCTGTACGCTCATTTCGATGGACGCGTCGAGCAACTGGTCCAGTTCGGCGCGCACAGTGGCGAGTTCCTGTGTCTGCCGTCGGTAAGCCTCGCGCAGCTCTGCCAGGGCCCGTTCGGCCAACGCTGGGCCCTCGGCACCAGCAGTCACGCCAGAGCCGGGCTGAAGCGGGTCAGAAGGGTAGTTGTGCACGTCAAGCAGTGAGCCGTCATGGTCTGGGGCTGAGGTGAGGGCCGCCAGCGCGACGGAGCATAACTTCGTGTCCGGTCACGAACCCGTGGCGAATTGGGTCAACAGCTGTGCCATCAACGTCCAGGCGCCTCGGTATGACCCTCAGGTGCGGCCTGCACCTTCGGGCGACGGGCGCGCCCCCGCCGCCCCTGAGGCGCACAATGAGGCCGCTTGGGGTTTGAACGTCTGCCGTTTGGCGTCCCAGAGTGACCACTTTCCACCGGAACTCACCATGACCTTGTTCGAGAAATACGGCGGCGTCTCCACGGTGAGCCGCATCGTTTCCAAGTTCTACCGTGAAGTGATGAGCCGGCCCACGTTGCAGCCGTACTTTCAGGGGGTTGACATGCCCCGCCTGATCAATCACCAGGTCAAGTTCATCTCCCACGTCCTTGGCCAGCCGGCGTCGGTCTATGAAGGGCGCGCGCTCGGCGCGGCGCATGGTGGTCTGCGCATCACAGGGGAAGCCTTCGGGGAGGTGGCCGAGATCCTATGCCAAACCCTGGTCGAGGCAGGCATGGAGCCTGCCGACATCGACAACGTGATGCAGGCTGTGGCCGGCGCGCGAGGCGCCATCGTGGCGGCCTGATGACCATCTAGACCAGCATGGCGCACATGCTGGGTCTGAGGGCCCGGCAGCTCAGGCTCAAGCCAAGAACAGCTCCTTGTGCTGCTCGCGCAGCAGGTTCTTCTGCACCTTGCCCATGGCGTTGCGCGGCAGGTCGGGCACGATGAACACCTGCTTGGGCACCTTGAAGTTGGCGATGCGGGTCTTGAGTGCGGCCACCATCTGCGCGCCGTCCAGCGTGGCGCCGGGCTTGGGCACCACCACCGCGATCACGCCTTCGCCAAAGTCGCGGTGGGGCAGGCCGACCACGGCGCTCTCGGCCACGCCAGGCATCTCGTTGATCAGGCCCTCGATCTCGGCCGGGTAGACGTTGTAGCCGCCGCTGATGATCAGGTCCTTGCTGCGTCCGACGATGGTGACGCAGCCGTCAGTCTCGATGCGGCCCACGTCGCCGGTCTTGAACCAGCCGTCGGCAGTGAACTCCTCGGCCGTCTTTTCCGGCATGCGCCAGTAGCCCTGGAAAACATTGGGCCCACGCACCTCGATGCCGCCGATCTCGCCCGCCGGCAGTGCCTGGCCCTGGTCACCCTGCACGCGTACGCCCACGCCGGGCAGGGCATAGCCCACGGTGCCGCCTGTACGCGGGCCGTCGGCCGCGCGGCAGGGGTTGGAGGTGAGCATCACGGTCTCGCTCATGCCGTAGCGCTCCAGGATCACGTGGCCGGTGCGCTGCGTCCACTCGTCGAAGGTTTCCTTCAGCAGCGGGGCCGAGCCACTGATGAACAGCCGCAAGTGGGCGCAGGCGGCGGTGTCCAGCGCGGCTTCAGCCAGCATGCGCACGTAAAGCGTGGGCACCCCCATGAAGACGGTGGCCTCGCGCAGGCGGGCGATCGTGGCCTTGGGGTCGAACTTGCCGAACCAGATCATCTTGCTGCCGTTGAGCAGCGCGCCGTGGCTGGCCACGAACAGGCCATGCACATGGAAGATGGGCAGCGCGTGCAGCAGCACGTCGCCGGGCTGCCAGTCCCAGTAGGCTTTGAGCGTCTGGGCGTTGGACAGCAGGTTGCCGTGGCTGAGCATGGCGCCCTTGCTGCGCCCGGTGGTGCCGCTGGTGTAGAGGATGGCGGCCAGGTCGTCGGGACCGCGCACCGCCACGGTGTGCTCGTCGCTGTGGTGGGCAGCGCGCTGCAACAGGCTGCCGCTGCGGTCGTCGCCCAACGTGAAGACGTTGCGGGTGCCCGCCTTGAACGCGATCTTGCTGATCCAGGGGAAGTTCTTCGGCGTGCACACCACCACCGCCGGCTCGGCATTGCCCACGAAGTATTCGATCTCGCCGGCCTGGTAGGCGTTGTTCAAGGGCAGGTAGACATAGCCGGCGCGCAGTACCGCCAGGTAGAGCATCAGCGCCTCGACGCTCTTGTCGGTCTGGACGGCGACGCGGCTGCCGGCCGGCAGGTCCAGGCTGTCCAGCAGGTTGGCGATGCGGGCGGTGGCGCGCTCCAGGTCGCGCCAGGTGTAGAAGGCCGGCGCGCCGGGGCCGTCGGCCGTCTCGATGGCGGTGGCGCCCAGATCCGCCGGAAAAGCGGCGCGCAGCGCGGCAAAGAGGTTGGCGTTGGCGGTGTTGGCGGCGGGGGCCTGGGCGGTCTTGGCGGTCATGGTGAGCGAAGGGTACGTGTCGTTCGGTGAGCCCAGGGCTCAGGGCGCAAAGCGTGCGGGGCGCTTTTCCAGAAAGGCGGCCAGGCCCTCGCGGTGCTCGGCCGAGTCGGCATAGGCGTAATGCGCGAGGCGCTGCGCGGTCGTGGGCCCGCCTTCGGCCAGTTGCCGCAGGGTGATCTTGTTCAGGCGTGCGGCCTGTGGTGAGAGCAGCGCCATGCGCTGCGCGCTGCGGGCTGCTTCCAGCGCCACCTGGTCATCCGCCACCACGCGGTTCAGCACCCCGCGCGCCAGCGCCTCGGCTGCATCCAGCAGTCGCGCTTCCAGCAGCAGCTCGCGCAGCAGCGGCAGGGGCAGCACCCGGCTGACCAACTGCGCTTCCAGCGGAGCCAGGGGAAAGCCCAGCTTGGCGATCGGGATGCCGAAGCGGCTGCTGGCGCCGGCAATGCGGATATCGCAACAGGCCGCGATCTCCAGCCCGCCACCCACGCACGCGCCCTCGATCTGCGCAATCACGGGCAGCGGGCAGTCCAGCAGGGCCTGCAAGGCCGGCGCCACCATGTCTTCGTGGAAGCTGCGCAGTGAGCGCTCGTCAAAGCGGAACTGCGGAAACTCCTCGATGTCCCCGCCTGCAGCAAAGTGGCCGCCCTCGCCGTGCAAGACGACCACGCGGGCCGCGCAGCCGGTTGTCGACAGCGCCTCAAAGGCCTGACGCAACTCGCGCCACATGGCCACGCTGAGGGCGTTGAGCTTGGCCGGATGGCTGATGCACACGCGGACAATGCCGCCCGCATCGATCGGGCCGGGAAGGATGCGCCCGCTCAATCCAGCTTGGCTCCCGAGCTCTTGACCACCTCGGCCCAGCGCTTGATCTCCGAGCCTACGAACTTGCCGAAGTCATCGCCCCAGAGGTTGGGTGTCTCGGTGCCCAGGCCGGTCCACATGGTCTTCAGCTCATCGGAGTTCAGCGCCTTGCGCATCTCGTTCTGCATGGCCGTGATCAGCTCGCGAGGCGTGCCCTTGGGCGCCCAGATGCCGTACCAGGTGGCCACCTTGTAGGCGGGTACGCCGCCCTCGGGCGCGGTGGGCAGGTCCGGGAAGCCCGGCGCGCGCTTGTCCGAGGCCACGGCGATGGCGCGGATGCGGCCGCCCTTGATATGGTTGGCCGAGGAACCCAGGCCGTCGAACATGATGTCCACCTGCCCTGCGATCAGGTCTTGCAATGCCGGCCCCGCGCCGCGGTACGGAATGTGGGTGATGAAGGTCTTGGTCTGCAGCTTGAACAGTTCGCCGGCCAGATGGTGCGAGGTGCCGTTGCCGGCCGAGCCGTAGTTCAGGCGACCTGGGTTCTTGCGCACGAAGTCCAGGAACTCCGCCAGCGTCCTGGCCTGCACCCGCTGCGGGTTCACCACGATGACCTGAGCCACGCTGGACACCAGGCCCACGGGAATGAAGTCGGTCTCGATGTTGTAGTCGAGCTTGGGGTACATCGAGGGCGCGATCGCGTGGTGCACCGCACCCATGAAGAAGTTGTGCCCGTCGGCCGTGGCGCGCGCCGCCACACCCGCGCCCAGTGTGCCGCCCGCACCGCCCTTGTTGTCGATGACGAACTGCCGGCCGGTGTTCTTGCTCATCAGTGCGAACAGCGGGCGTGCGAACGCGTCGGTGCCGCCGCCAGGGGGGAAGGGCACGACGATGTTCACCGGCTTGGCGGGCCAGGCCGCCTGCGCGCGGGCCAGGGGCGTGCCCAGCGCGGCGGCACTGCCAGCCAGCAGCATGTGTCGACGGGTGAGGAAGGGGTGCGCCATGGCGTGTCCTTTCGTGCGAGGCCAGGGTGTAAGAACGTGAGCGCAGCGCCAGCGTTGCGCAAGGCGCGGATGGTAATCTGGCCGCATTGACGTTGTCTTGGAACGCTTTTTTGAAGGAAAGACCCATGCGCCTGCCCTCCATCACCCCTGCAAACCTTCGCTTCACCCGCCGTACGGTGGCGCTCGGCCTGGCCGCGCTGGCGGTGGCTGCGCCGCCGGCCTCCCTCGCCCAGCAGTCCAAGGGTGACATCAAGATCGCGCTGATCGCGGGCAAGACCGGCCCTCTGGAGGCCTACGCCAAGCAGACCATCGTGGGCTTTCAGATGGGCCTGGAGTACGCCACGGGCGGCACCATGAGCGTGGCCGGGCGCAAGCTGGTGGTCATCGAGAAGGACGACCAGACCAAACCCGACGTGGGCAAGGCGGTGCTGGCCCAGGCCTACGCCGATGACAAGGTGGACATCGCCGTGGGCACCACTGCCAGCCCGGTGGCGCTGGCCATGCTGCCGGTGGCCGAGGAGTACAAGAAGATCCTGCTGGTGGAGCCGGCCGTGGCCGACTCCATCACCGGCGACAAGTGGAACAAGTACATCTTCCGCACCGGCCGCAACAGCAGCCAGGACGCCGCTGCCAACGCCGCCGCCCTGGACCAGCCGGGCAACGTGGTGGCCCTGCTGGCCAACGACAACGCCTTCGGCCGCGACGGCGTCAAGGCCGTCAAGGAGTTCACCAAGAAGGCCAAGATCGTCCACGAGGAGTACCTGCCGCTGGGCACCACGGACTTCACCGCCGGCCTGCAGCGCATCATCGACAAGCTCAAGGACCAGCCCGGCAACAAGTACCTGTCGGTGGGCTGGGCCGGCAGCCCCACACCCTTCCCGAAGATCGCCGACCTGGAGCTGGAAAAGCGCTACGGCATCAAGCTGGCTACGGGCGGCAACATCCTGCCGGCCATGGTGGCGTACAAGAACTTCCCCGGCATGGAAGGGGCGCTGTACTACTACTTCGGCATTCCCAAGAACCCGGTGAACGAGTGGCTGGTGGCCAATCACTACACCAAGTTCAAGAGCCCACCGGACTTCTTCACTGCCGGCGGCATGAGCGCGGCCATCGCCGTGGTGGAGGCCTTGAAGAAGACCAACGGCGACACCAACACCAACAAGCTCATCGCCACCATGGAGGGCATGAGCTTCGAGACGCCCAAGGGCAAGATGACCTTCCGCAAGGAAGACCACCAGGCCCTGCAGGACATGTACCACTTCCGCATCAAGAACGACCCGGCCTTCCCCTGGGGCGTGCCTGAGCTGGTGCGGGTGATCAAGGCTGAAGAACTCAACATCCCGATTCGCAACAAGCGTTGAGGGCGCACAGCGCCCTCAACGCTTCGCGCCATTCCCTGAGCTCCCCCGAGCCCCCTCCGAGAAGGGGCTCCAGTCATTGACCCGACACGATTCGACTTGAGCCGTTCGCCCTGAGCTTGTCGAAGGGCTTCGACAGGCTCAGCCCGAACGGAATTGCGAGAAAACCGGTGATGGATCGATGGGATGACGATGCCGCCCTGGGGCTGGCTTGCAGTGCTCATGCTTGAAACCCGGGACCTGACCATCCGCTTTGGCGGCCACGTGGCGGTGGACGCGGTGTCGTGCCGCTTCGAGCCGGGCACGCTCACGGCCATCGTCGGGCCCAACGGGGCGGGCAAGACCACCTACTTCAACCTCATCAGCGGACAGCTCCCAGCGAACGCCGGGCAGGTGCTACTGGACGGTGAAGACCTGAGTGCGCTGCCCGCGCCGCTGCGCACCCGCAAGGGGCTGGGGCGGGCCTTTCAGCTCACGCAGCTCTTTCCCAACCTCTCGGTGCTGGAGAACGTGCGCCTGGCGGTCCAGGCCCGCGAGCAGGGGCGCCAGCAGATGCGTGCCGGGGCGGCGTGGCGAGGTGGGCTGGACCTGTTCAAGGTGTGGCTGGACCGCCAGAGCTGGATCGACGAGGCCCAGATGCTGCTGCGCCAGGTGCAGCTGGCGGAGCGCGCCGACCAGCCCGCCGCCGCACTGCCGCATGGCGACCAGCGCAAGCTGGAGGTGGCGCTGCTGATGGCGTTGGACCCCAAGGTGTACCTCTTCGACGAGCCCACGGCCGGCATGAGCGTGGACGACGCGCCCGTGGTGCTGGACCTGATCCGCGCGTTGAAGACCCGGCGCGACCGCACCATCCTGCTGGTGGAGCACAAGATGGACGTGGTGCGCGAACTGTCGGACCGCATCGTGGTGCTGCACAACGGCCGGCTGGTGGCCGACGGCGCCCCGCCGGCTGTGATGGCCTCGCCCATCGTGCAACAGGCCTATCTGGGTCTGGGGCCGGAAGGCGATGATGGAGACGGCGCGATGGCAGAGGCTGCGGTCGAGGGAACCAGCCGATGAGTGCGTCAGGCTCGGCCCGAGTCCCCTTCCAACGGCGTCCAGCACATCAGGTCACCCCATGAACGCCTTGCTGACCCTGCGCGGCGTGCACACGCACATCGGGGCGTACCACATCCTGCACGGGGTGGACCTGGAGGTGCCCGCAGGCCAGGTGACCATGCTGCTGGGCCGCAATGGCGCAGGCAAGACCACCACCTTGCGCACCATCATGGGCCTTTGGCCCGCCAGCCAGGGCGAGTTGCACTTCCGCGGCCAGCCGCTGCGTGGCCTGGCCACGCCTGACATTGCACAGTTGGGCATCGCCTACGTGCCCGAGAGCATGGGCATCTTCACCGACCTCACGGTGCAGGAGAACATGCTGCTGGCCGCGCGCAGCGCGCGTCATGCCGGTGAGCTGGATGCCCACCGTCTGGCCTGGATCTTCGGCCTGTTCCCCCCGCTCAAGACCTTCTGGCTGTACCCCGCCGGCAAGCTCAGCGGCGGGCAGAAGCAGATGCTGGCCGTGGGGCGCGCCATAGTCGAGCCGCGCGAACTGATCCTGATCGACGAGCCCAGCAAGGGGCTGGCGCCGGCCATCGTGCGCAACCTGATCACGGCGCTGCGCGAACTCAAGGCCCAGAGCACCACGGTGCTGCTGGTGGAGCAGAACTTCATGATGGCGCGCGAGCTGGGCGACACGGTGGCCGTGATGGACGACGGGCGCGTGGTGCACCGCGGAGCCATGGCCGAACTGGCCGAAGATCAGGCCCTGCAGCAGCGGCTGCTGGGCCTGAGCCTGGGAGAACACGCATGACGACGCAGGTACCGCACGAGGCCCCCGCCGCCGCAGCCCCCAGCGCCGCAGCTGCAGCTAAGGGTTTGGCACCCGGTGTCACGTCGCATGACGCCACCCCTGCCGCCATCCCGCAGGCTGCCTTCGACTGGCGCCCGGTGGCCCTGCTGCTGGCCGTGCCGCTGCTGGCGCTGCCACTGCTCGGCAACACCAGCACCTGGCTCACGCTCACCTTCGCCGGGCTGGCCATGGGCCTGATCATCTTCGTCATCGCCTCGGGGCTGACGCTGGTGTTCGGCCTGATGGACGTGCTGAATTTCGGCCATGGCGTGTTCATCGCCCTGGGCGCCTTCATGGCCACCAGCGTGATGGGCTGGACGGCAGGTGCCGACGGTCCGACCGTGGCCGGTGTGTTCCTGGCCATGCTCGTGGCCATGGCCGTGGCCGGTGCGGCCGGCTGGGCCTTCGAGCGCGTGATCGTCAGGCCCGTCTACGGCCTGCACCTCAAGCAGATCCTCATCACCATGGGCGGCATGATCGTCGGCGAGGAACTGATCAAGGTGATCTGGGGTCCGCTGCAGATCGCCCTGCCGCTGCCGCAGGCCTTGCGCGGTGCCTGGTACGTGGGCGAGGCCGCCATCGAGCGCTACCGCGCGCTGGCCTGCGTGATCGGGTTGCTGGTCTTCCTGGCCCTGGTCTTCACCTTGAACCGCACCAAGCTGGGCCTGCTGATCCGCGCCGGCGTGCAGGACCGCTCCATGGTCGAGGCCCTGGGCTACCGCATCCAGCGCCTGTTCGTGGGCGTGTTCGTGGGCGGCTCCGCCCTGGCCGGGCTGGGCGGCGTGCTGTGGGGCCTGTACCAGCAGAGCGTCACGCCGCAGATCGGCGCTCAGGTCAACGTGCTGATCTTCATCGTCATCATCATCGGCGGGCTGGGCTCCACTTTCGGCTGCTTTGTCGGCGCGCTGCTGGTGGGCCTGATGGCCAACTACACCGGCTACCTGGCGCCCAAGCTCGCGTTGTTCTCCAACATCGCGCTGATGGTGGCGGTGCTGCTGTGGCGGCCGCAGGGCCTGTACCCGGTGAAGTCATGAACCGTCCGCGCCTTGTGAGCATCCCAGGCCCATGCCCGCGCCCGGCGTTCGCGAAGATACCGTTCGGGCTGAGCTCCTCGAAGCCCTCGTGCGCACTTCGACAGGCTCAGTGCGAACGGTACCTTGGGGCTGGCAGCAACGTTTTCTTGTGAGCCAACGCCTGCACGGTATGGGCCTCATGGATCTCGTGGACCTCGTGGACCTCGTGGACCTCGTGGACCTCGTGGACCTCATGGACCTCATGAACCGGATGGGCCGGATGGGCCGGATGAACCTCCCCTTGGGCGTGAACCGCCTGCAACTGCCATGACCGCTCGTTTGTTGTCTCGCCTGCTCTCCCACGACTTGCCGCGCAGCCGCTGGCTGGCCGCGGCGCTGCTGCTCATCCTGGTGACACTGGCGCTGGCGCCCTTTCTGTTTCCCGGTGCGCGCGGCATCTCGGTGGCCGCCAAGATCCTGGTCTTCGTGCTGCTGGTGGCCAGTTATGACCTGCTGCTGGGCTACACCGGCATCGTCAGCTTCGCCCACACCATGTTCTTCGGCATCGGCGCCTACGGCGTGGCGATTGCCAGCGAGCGCATGGGCCCGGGCTGGGCGGCGGTGGGCCTGGGCCTGGCGGCGGCCGTGGTGCTGTCGGTGCTGCTGGCCTTGCTCATCGGCCTGTTCAGCCTGCGCGTGAAGGCGATCTTCTTTGCCATGATCACGCTGGCCGTGGCCACCGCCTTCCAGACCCTGGCCTCGCAGCTCAGTGAGTTCACAGGCGGCGAGGACGGCCTGAACTTCAAGAACCCCGCATGGCTGAGCCCGGCCTTTGAGCCCTTCGAGACCGAGGTGCTGGGCCTGCTGATCGACGGCAAGACGCTGACCTACTGGCTGATCTTCACGGTCGTGCTGGTGCTGTTCCTGGTGTTGCTGCGCATCGTGAACTCACCTTTCGGCCGCGTGCTGCAGGCCATCCGCGAGAACGACTTCCGCGCCGAGGCGCTGGGTTTTCGCACGGTGACCTATCGCACCGTCTCCACGGTGTTGGCCGCGCTGTTCGCCACCGTGGCCGGTGCGCTGCTGGCGCTGTGGCTGCGCTACACCGGGCCCGACACCACGCTGAGCTTCGAGATCATGCTGGACATCCTGCTGATCGTGGTGATCGGCGGCATGGGCACGCTGTACGGCGCGGTCATCGGCAGCGTGCTGTTCGTGCTGGCGCAGAACTACCTGCAAGACCTGCTGAAGCTGGCCGCTGGCGCCGTGGAGGGCGTGCCCGTGCTGGCCGCCGTGCTCACGCCCGACCGCTGGCTGCTGTGGCTGGGCGTGCTGTTCGTGCTGTCGGTGTACCACTTCCCCACGGGGGTGGTGGGGAGGTTGCGGGCGCGGGTGAAGGCGGGGAAGGCGGTGAAGACGGATCAGGCGCTCGGCTGAGGTGGCGCCAGCGCCAGTGGGGTGTCAGGCCGCGGTGGTGCCCCATCACAGTCCCCCATCAAAGTCCCCTATCGGAGTGACCCCTGCGGGGGTAGGCACGCTCGGCGACCCGGGCGACGCTGCGCGTTCCCGGACTGCGCCACACCCCCGCCGTGTCGATTGCCCGCCGGCAGCCTGCGCGCGCGGTGTCTTGCGCGGCGCGGCCCGCCCACCCTCGCCCGCTCCACTACGAGCGCCACCGCCCCGAGCAGACCACGCTGTACCGTCTGGTGCAGCAGCACGCGGCCCACTTCATCGCCCATACCGAGGCCAGCACCGGGGCCGCGCTGCCGCGGTTCGTCAAAGACGAGTTCGACGCCTTCCTCGAGTGCGGCATCCTGGCCCACGGCTTCCTGCGCCTGCGCTGCGGCGAGTGCGGCCACGACAAGCTGCTGGCGTTCAGCTGCAAGCGGCGAGGGTTCTGCCCCTCATGCGGTGCGCGGCGCATGTCGCAGACGGCAGCGCACCTGGTGGACCACGTCATCCCGCATGTGCCGGCGCGGCAATGGGTGTTGTCGCTGCCGATCCCGCTGCGCGTGCTGCTGGCAGCGCAGCCCGAGTTGGTCACGCCGGTGCTGCAGGTGGTGCAGCGCGTGGTCGAACGGCATCTGCTGGGCCACACGGGGCTCAGGAGTGACGAAGGCCAGGGCGGCGCCGTCACGCTGATCCAGCGCTTCGGCTCGGCTGCGAACTTGAACATTCACCTGCACTGTCTGGTGCTGGACGGGGTGTACCGCTGCGGCGCCGATGGCGCGCCCAGCTTTGTCGAGGCAGACGCACCCACTGACGAGGAACTGCACGTGCTGCTGCGCAGCGTCATCGCCCGGCTGATGAAGATGCTCACGCGCCGGGGCGTGCTGGTCGAGGACATGGGCCAGACCTACCTGGCCGAGCCGGATGCCGATGGCGAGGAGGCGCGCACACTGCGGCCGCTGCAGGCCGCGGCCATCACTTACCGCATCGCCTTCGGCCCGCGCGCCGGGCAGAAGGTGCTGACCTTGCGTGGCGCGATGCCGCGCGAGGACCGGGCCCGCCAGCCGCAGTGCGCCGACATCGACGGCTTCAGCCTGCATGCCGCGGTGCGGGTGCAAGCGCACGACCGCAAGCGGCTGGAGCAGCTGTGCCGCTACATCACCCGCCCCGCGCTATCGGACGAACGGGTGCAGCTCAACGCCGCCGGGCAGGTGGAGCTGAAGCTCAAGTCGCCTTGGCGCGACGGCACGACGCATCTTGTGATGAGCCCGCTGGAGTTCATGCAGCGGCTCGCGGCGCTGGTGCCGCGGCCGAGGCTGCACCTGATCCGGTACCACGGCGTGCTGGCACCCAACGCCAGGCTGCGCCCGCTGGTGGTGCCCCAGAAGCCCGAGGTACAAGAGCGGGCCGCCGAAGTCGCAGTTGCCGGCGGGTGCGATGTCCAGACGGTTCAGTCCCGGCCGCACCGCGTCAGTTGGGCGCGGTTGCTCAAGCGCGTCTTTGACATCGACGTGGAGCGGTGTCCGAACTGCGGCGCCGGTGAGCTCAAGATCATCGCGGCCATCCTCGAGCGGCCGGTGATCGAGAAGATCCTGAGCCACCTCGGATTGGATCCACAGCCGCCGCCAAGGGGACGGGTGCGCGAGGCGGGGCAAGACTTCGCTGCCTGAGCCGCGCTGACCGTCAAAGACACCTCGCCCCAGGCTGCGCTGACAACGGCAGCCAGGATGGTGCTGCGCCGCCTGTCGGCTCGATGCCGATGTACTCAGGGTCAACCCTGATGGTCAGACGCAGCGAGCACCAATCGAACCGAATGGGCCGGCCGAATCACGACAAGACAACGGTGCAGATGCCAGTTCCAAGCCGTCCAGGACGGCATCTATCGGCCACCCATGCGCCAGTCGGGCCTCCCACAGGCTTCCAGAGACCGTTTGAAATCCCTATGCGCCTACACCAGCGATCCAGCGCACCGGCAGAAGATCCAGCAGTGGATCAATGCACTGTGGGCGGACAAGGACGACCTGTTGACGCGCCTGGTGCCAACGGATCCGGGAAGCGCTTGATTGGAAACCGTCGGTGCGCCACGGTGTCGCGCCGTGTGCTTGCGCGCCAAGCCCTGAACCGCTCCGCGGCCTCGGCCTTGCCGCCTCGGCGCCCCGAAGAGGCATCCTGCAACTGCCCGCTACGCCACGAGTGCTAGCCGACGACAGGGGCCAAAGAATTTCAAATCCCGGCCTTACCCGATGCCAGCACCAGCCAGCACCTTGACGCGGGTTTCTTCGCCGTTCATGACGTCGCGATGGTCCACCTTGCGTGACTGCCGTGGGCGTGGCGCCGTCACAGGTCCGCCAGTTCGAGACCGGTCTAATACGCGCGAGCGGAAAACATTGACGTTTAACAATAAAGTAATTACGATTAACGTAATTTCTGTCGTTGCCAATTCCTGTCAGCGCTGTGCCGAACACGACTTTGAGATGAGCATTCGTATCAACCTCGATATGGAATTGGCCCGAAAGAAGATGTCGCTGACCGAGTTGTCCCAGCGCGTTGGCGTTTCGATGACGAATCTGTCGCTGCTCAAGACCGGCAAGGTCAAGGCGATCCGCTTCAGCACCCTTGAAGCGATCTGCCAGGCCTTGGATTGCCAGCCTGGCGATCTGCTCGAACATGTCCTCGACCAATCTCAAGGATATCAACGATGAAAGGCCACGACGCCTTGCCCGCCTATGCCGCAATTGCCCTGGCGCTGCTGTTTCCTGCCTACTGGGTCCCCACGCTGGCCATTGGCGAGTTGTCGTTTGCCGAGGCCTATCGGGCCGACGTCATGCGCCTCAGTGCCATGGACCTGCTTTTTGTCCTGATCGGAGCGATGGAGATCTACGTCTATCTCAGCCTGCGCAGGATCTTCCTGCAGCAGATTCACGGCAGCCTGCCAGCGACGCTGTTGCTGCTGATGGCCATCGTGGTCGGCGTCTTCCATGCCACAGTGCTGTTTGACGTTGTGCTCGCCGTCGGCCCGACGCTGGCAGAGCCCCTGCAGGAGGGCCTGGTGACGGCGAGCGCGGTGGTGATGATTGCCGGGCTGTTTGTCTACTCCGTGCTTGGCTTGGTCTTGTCGTCGGCCTTGCTGTTGAGAAATGCTGAGGTGCCCGGCCTGCTGAAGGTGTTCGCCGTGCTGCTGATCGTGGCTTGTCTGATGCAACTGACCGTCGTGCTCGGCCTGTTCAACGTCGTTTTGTTTCCGGTGATCCTGCTGGTGCTGGCCGTGTTCTTCATCCGCGGCGGACACCAGGTTGAGGTGGTATAGCCCGCAGTCGACCGCGGGACCGATGGCGAGGCCACTTCTGTGACTGCGAAGCAGAAGATCGCAACTGAGTCTTTTTGGGCATTGAGCCACAGGTCGTGAATCCAACCACGCCTGCTGCTTGCGAGGATGGCTCCGTGTCTCGAGCTCTTCAGCTTTGACAATCGATCTTGAAACCGTTCTTGGGTTTCCGCGATGACACCTGGGGCGTAATGTCAAAAGTTGTGGAGCGTGCGACGAGGCGAAGCACATCCAGAGCGGGGCGTTACTTCGCTGTTGACTATCGAGGCGCTTGACCAGCAGGGCTCGACCTACAGCGTCTGATCCATAGCGCTTCGCTCGACCTATAGCATCAACCAACAGCGCTCGACCGACCGCGCTTGTTCGCCAGCGCCCGACTGACCCCGTCTGAGACTTCAGCCTCTCAGTAGCGCCACGACACTTCAAGCATGTGGAATTCGGCGCCGATCGTGTCGGTGCCGTAGAGCGCCGCGTCCGAGTAGTGCAAGAAGCGATAACCGAGGCCTGATGGTGGCGGTGCTGCTGTGGCGGCCGCAAGGCCTGTATCCGGTGAAGTCATGAACCGATGCGACCCGTCATGATCCACCGCCTGCTCTCCCACGACCTGCCGCGCAGCCGCTGGCTGGCTGCGGCACTGCTGCTCATCCTGGTGACGCTGGCGCTGGCGCCATTTCTGTTCCCGGGGGCGCGCGGCATCTCGGTGGCTGCCAAGATCCTGGTGTTCGTGCTGCTGGTGGCGAGCTATGACCTGCTGCTGGGCTACACCGGCATCGTCAGCTTCGCCCACACCATGTTCTTCGGCATCGGCGCCTACGGCGTGGCGATTGCCAGCGAGCGCATGGGCCCGGGCTGGGCGGCGGTGGGCCTGGGCCTGGCGGCGGCCGTGGTGCTGTCGGTGCTGCTGGCCTTGCTCATCGGCCTGTTCAGCCTGCGCGTGAAGGCGATCTTCTTTGCCATGATCACGCTGGCCGTGGCCACCGCCTTCCAGACCCTGGCCTCGCAGCTCAGTGAGTTCACAGGCGGCGAGGACGGCCTGAACTTCAAGAACCCCGCATGGCTGAGCCCGGCCTTTGAGCCCTTCGAGACCGAGGTGCTGGGCCTGCTGATCGACGGCAAGACGCTGACCTACTGGCTGATCTTCACGGTCGTGCTGGTGCTGTTCCTGGTGTTGCTGCGCATCGTGAACTCACCTTTCGGCCGCGTGCTGCAGGCCATCCGCGAGAACGACTTCCGCGCCGAGGCGCTGGGTTTTCGCACGGTGACCTATCGCACCGTCTCCACGGTGTTGGCCGCGCTGTTCGCCACCGTGGCCGGTGCGCTGCTGGCGCTGTGGCTGCGCTACACCGGGCCCGACACCACGCTGAGCTTCGAGATCATGCTGGACATCCTGCTGATCGTGGTGATCGGCGGCATGGGCACGCTGTACGGCGCGGTCATCGGCAGCGTGCTGTTCGTGCTGGCGCAGAACTACCTGCAAGACCTGCTGAAGCTGGCCGCTGGCGCCGTGGAGGGCGTGCCCGTGCTGGCCGCCGTGCTCACGCCCGACCGCTGGCTGCTGTGGCTGGGCGTGCTGTTCGTGCTGTCGGTGTACCACTTCCCCACGGGGGTGGTGGGGAGGTTGCGGGCGAGGGTGAAGACGGGTCAGCTGCGGGGCTGAGGCTGCGCTGGCAGGAGACCACCGAAACCGCAGCTGCCAGCGAATGCCAGGCTGACACGGTTCAGGCCCGGCCGCACCGCATCAACTGGGCGCGGTTGCTCAAGCGCGTGTTTAGCTGCGACATAGCTTGAGTACAAGTTTGTGTTCGCTGAAGCTTCGCGTTCGACATCGAAATCGACATCGAGCGGTGTCCGAGTTTCAGCGCCGGGAGAACTCAAGATCATCGCGGCCATCCTCGAGCCGCCGGTGATCGAGAAGATCCTGAGCCACCTGGGCTGAGTGTGGACGTAAGGCCGTCCCTGCGGACGGACTTGCGCCTCACGAAGGGCCGGAGCTCTGCGAGGGCGCGGCCTGCAAGGCTGGATCCACAGCCGCCGCCCCGGGGCCGGGCGCGTGAGACGGGTGAGGCGTGGTCGCACTGGGCCCGGCTGAGCCCGGATCTGGTGGAGCGGGGCTTCAGGCGACTGCCCAAGCGCACCGCACCCACCGAAGGCACATCGAGGCTGTGACGTGTGACCCGCCCGGGATGGCGCTGCGCGCCCCAAGTGTCACCACGCCGGCGGGCGGCCTCAGGACCCGTGTGAACCCGGGCGCGCGACCGTGCGAGCAGCGCGCGACGTGTCGGGCTGAGCCTCGAGGCGTCTTGTCTGGCCGTGGATGGATGGGCGAGGCCCGCGAGACCTCGGATCAAGCGGCGCTGTCGGGTTTACCCAGGGCCCTGTCGGCTTGAAGTGGGCGTTTGAATTTCCTATGCTCATGCTCCCTATGCTCTCCAATCCTTTCCGAGAAATCGGCACGACCCTGGGGCCTTGGCCCGTAACGCGCCTGCTTGGTGAGGATAGAAAATCCGGCGGCTTGCGCCGGTCGGCGGAGTTGCGCCCCAACCTGTGACCAGATCGGGCTTCGCAGAAGCATGAACGTGATGGTTGTATCGCCCCCCTTCGACGATCCGATCACGGCGTCGCTGACGACCCGCGGAGCGCGGCGATGACCCGCGGCGCGCCCGTCTCGCGGATGGATGACGCCCGCAAGCTCGGTTTGCAGATGTCGCCCTGGCTGGTACTGGTGCTTTTCGTTCTGGCGACCCAGTTCGCCGTCACGGGCAAGGTCTCGCCGGAAGTGGCGCCGGACGCGCCAGATCCCTGGATCGAGCGCGCGCTCGGCACGGCGCTGATCCTGGCGCTGGCGCGAACCGTCGAGCGGTTGCTGTTCCATGTCGTGCGCCTGAGGCGCCGCGGCGGCATCGGGCTGTCGAATATCGGCCTGCAGATCTTGCAGGTCGTGATCTACTTCGTCGCGTTCGCGGCGACGGTGAACCTGGTCTTTGGCCAGTCGATCGCGGCGATCCTTGCGGCTTCGGGCGTCGCCGGCATCGTGATCGGTTTCGCGTTGCGCGGGCTCGTCTCCGACGTGTTTTCCGGCGTCGCCTTGAATCTCGACCTCAGCTTTCGCATCGGTGAGATGATCGATGCGACGATCCGCGGCCAAGCGGTGTCCGGGCGCATCGTCGAGATCCAGTGGCGATGCACGGTGCTGGAAGACCGGTTCGGCAATCTGGTGGCGGTGCCGAACGGCGAACTCAGCCTCGCTGTAGTCACCAACCGCTCGCGGCCGACGCCGCTGACCGAGTACTCGACGAACCTGCCGGTGCCGCTCGAACAGCCGATCGCCGAGATTCTTGCGATGCTCGACGTGGCGCTTCAGCGGCTGGTCGCCAAGGGCACGATCGCGGCGGTGGGCGCGCAGGTCAACATCGCCGCGATCGAGACTGGCAACGTGGTCTATCGGCTGCGCTACCAGCTCGATCTCTCCGTCGCCTCCCACTCGCGCGTCCAGAGCGAGATCCTCAGGGCGGCGCAGGAGACGCTGGCGCTGGGCGGCGTCAGCCTCGCCGCGCGTCCGCTTGCCGTGCTGCCCGTGCCGGCCGACCCGGAGGCGTTGGCGCGGGTCGGCCGGTCGAGCGATCCTGTCGCCAGCCGCAGTCTGGCGATGGGGCAGGTCGCGCTGCTGGCGCCGCTCAGCAGCGGGGAGATCCGGACGCTGGCGGAGCGCGCGACCGAACGCCACTGGCGGGCCGGGGAGGTCGTGTTCGTCCAGGGCGCGCAGGGATCGACCATGCTTGTCGTCCTTGCCGGCACGCTCGACGTGCTGATCGACAAGGACGACGGGAGAGTGCCCGTCGCACGGCTCTGGCCCGGGGACTGCGTTGGCGAGATGTCGCTGCTGACCGGGATGCCGCGCAGCGCGACCGTGCAGGCACGGACCGCGCTGCGCGCAGTCGAGATCGATCGGGATTGCTTCCGCGACATCCTGCTCGCCAACGCCCGGCTGGTCGAGGATCTCGCGGCGATCGTCGAAACGCGCGCGGGCGCCATCGCCGCCGCTCTCGCCATGCGCGAGGCCGCGCCGGCCAGCGAGGCACCGCACGCCACGATTATGGGCACGATCCGGCGGCTGTTCGGGCTCTGAGCGCGAGCGTCGCGGGTCGGCGCGCGCGGGTCAGCCCTCGGCAGGGCCCGTGTAGTGCTCGGGCCAGAAGCGCTTCACGATCGCGCTGATCGCGGGCAAGACGGGCCCGCTGGAGGCCTATGCCAAACAGACCATCGTGGGCTTCCAGATGGGCCTGGAGTACGCCACGGGCGGCACCACGAGCGTGGCCGGCCGCAAGCTGGTGGTCATCGAGAAGGACGACCAGACCAAACCACATCCCCACGGGGGTGGTGGGGCGGTTGCGGGCGAGGGCTATGTGCTCGGACCAAGAGCCTCAAAGGGCGCCGTTGCGCTGAAGCGCCTCAAGGCGAAGAGTGAGACGCTGTTCGAGTTCGGTGAGCTTGCTGCGAAGGTCCTTGCTGTGACGCTCGTCCGGGCCTGACTGCAATGCTTCACGAAGACGAGCCCGCTCGTGGAACAGCTCGACCTCTGGGGGAGTGACGCCTGCGTTCTTCAGGATCTTGAAGGGCATCTTGAACTCGTCGGGCGTCATCTCCCACCCCGCGTCCAGCACCATAGGCTTGCCGAAGCTCTGGGCGGAACGCAGTTCACCCGACCGCTCCGCCTCAGCCAGCTTGCGTCCGATCTCGTCTTCAAGGATCTCAAGTTTGGGCACTCTGCGGTCTCCTGGAGGGGCAAGCGAAGCGATGAGGAGCAGCGCTCAATCGCTCCCGCCATACGGGGCTGCCTCAGCGCCGGATCCAGCCCCATCCACTTCGATATGTGAGCGGAGGAACTCGGCAGCTGCGCGCTCGGTCGCCTGCACGAGGTCAACGGAAGCCCCCGCGAAGCCGTGCTCGACATCCTGTAACGAACGGTAGTCATGGATCACGCCACTCTTGCGTAGCGCACAGGCGAGGTTGTCGGACTCCGAAGCAGGCACGTCATCATCGCTCCTGCCGTGCACGAGGAAGGTTGGAGGGAACTCTGGTCCGATGTGATGCGCAGGACAGTACTGCAGCAGCCATGGGAGCCCTTCTGGCAACTCGTGGCCCGTCACTTCCCGCAACCAAGTGCCTTGCTGCCGGCAGTGCAGGTAGAAGAGAGATCGGTCTTCGCCGCTTGCCGTCGGCATGGCCGTCAAAGACAGCGAAGCCAAGGCGTCTGCACGTGACACCAGCGGTGCCCGCCTGTAGTGCGCACTCGGCTCGGCCTCCCATAGTGCAGTGATGTCACCGAAGCCCCAGAAGGATGCAATGGCTCGAGGCTTTGGGGAGAACTTGTACCCAGAGAGCAATGCCAGGTAAGCGCCTGCTGAGGCGCCTGCAATGCAGATCCGACGTGGGTCTGCACCAAACAGGCTGGGGCCCGACCCGTGAATCCAATGCCAAAGCTCACGGACGTCATCAACGATGCATTCCAGCTTGACTTCCGGCGCAAGTCGATGGTTGGCAGAGGCGATGACGAAGCCCTGGTCAAGCAGCGCCTCAGCGAGAAAGGGGCGTGGCGACATCGTGCGCGAGCCGAAGATCAGTCCTCCGCCGTGGATCCAAAGCGCACAAGGTCGCAATGATGCGGTATCGCCTCCGATGACGTCGACGTCGATGGAATGCCCGGCCGATGCCCTGCAGACGAATGTCGTGCGATCAAGGCTGGAGCGGTGCGGAGTCACAAGTGAGCGAGCCAAACGTAAAGGCAGCCGCCGTGCGGCAGCATGCGGCGGCCCCGCGACCATGAAGGGCGATCCTTGTGACGAAGACCGGTGTGTCTTCGGTTGATCGGCGGTTCAGGCAGCAGACGCATCACGAGAGGCCCGAAGCACCGAGTTGATGCGCGTCTGGTAACCGGGCCCCTGGGCCTTGAACCACTCGATCACGTCCTGATCGATCCGAAGGGAGATCAGCTCCTTTGACGTAATGGGCTGCAGCCCTCGCCGGACGATGCCGCGCACGACGTGCTTCGGGTCGAACTCGGGGTGCTCGGCAGTGGCTGGACCCTTCTTGGTCGACATGAGTCGGTCCCAGTCAGTCTTGGACTTGGTTGAAGCAGAGGCGCTTCGCCAGCGGTGGCCTTGCGGAAGGAGATGACGCGGATTTCATCGTCGGCCTCAGTGTGTGCAATGGACACTGGCACACCGGCCAGCGCTGGTAGGCAAGACTGACTGGTGACCCTTCTTCGTCCATCGAAGATGCCGCGGTCGATCCTGTTGAATTGGCGTTGACGTGCTGCTTCCCATGCTCCCTCATGCACGGCAGGGTCAACTGGCATTCAGAAATCAAAGATATCGTTATTGACGTCGTTTTGCTAACATCTATTTCATGCCAAAGCGGTCTCAAGCGTTGACTGAACTGCCCCCCGCGGTGCGCTCCCTCTTGCGCGAGCTGGGGGCCAACCTGTCCATCGCCCGCAAGCGGCGCAAGGAGTCGATCAAGGCCTGGGCCGGACGCATCGGGGTGTCCGAGCCGACGTTGGCACGCATGGAGCAAGGCGATCCCGGGGTCGCTTTCGGCACGTACGCCACCGCCCTGTGGATGATTGGCCGTGCCCGGGCCATCCCCGAACTGGCAGCGCCGAACCTCGACCTTGGCGCACTCGAGAGCGAGGTGCGGGTTGCCAGGGCGCGGGCGGTGCGCTCTCCGATCTCTCTTGAAGCGCGGATCAAGTCCTCTGGCGCGGCGAATTCTCCTGGGGCCTCCTGATGGCTGCACAAGACGCCAACGGATACCAGGTGGTCGACACCCTCTATCTCTGGTGGACTGGGGATCCGGCAAGGTCTGTCCTGATCGGTGAACTTGGCATGGTGCGGACCACGAGAGGGGTGTCGCTTCGCTACGCCGACAGCTGGCGAAAGGCCGGCTTTCCGCTGAGCGAGGATCTGCCGCTGATTGACACGGAGTTCCTGCCTACCGACAAGGAGACCGCGGTCGGAGCCGTGGACGACGCCAGGCCCGACCGCTGGGGCGAGCGGGTCATCCAGTTCCTCGACAAGCCGCCGCGCCTGTCCTTGATGGAGTACCTCTACTTCGCCGGAGACGAGCGCTTCGGTGCGCTGGGTGTGTCGATTTCAAGCGATGAATACCTGTCGCGCCGCCTGGGACCTTTGCCGGAACTCGCGGATGTGGCCCAGATCGATGAACTGGTGAAGAAGGTGGCAGCTGGCGAACCGGTGCCCGCAGAGCAGCGCCGCCTGATCGCGCCCGGCGTGACGATGGGTGGCGCGCGGCCCAAGGCGCTGCTCGCCATCAGTGGCGAGCAATGGGTGCTGAAGTTCTCGGAGCCCGGCGAGGTTGTCGACATGCCGCTCATCGAGCACGCAGCCATGACGCTGGCCGAACAGGCGCATATCCACGTGGCCACTACCCGGCCCGTCGCATTGGCGCGGGGACATGCGGTTGCGGTCAAGCGCTTCGACCGATCCTTTGGTGGCGAGGGCTACCGGCGCCGACACGCCCTGTCCGCCAATGTCGCGCTCAAGGCAGCAGGAGAGCGTTTAGGCTATCCCGAACTGGCTCAGCTGCTGCGCAGGCGCGGCGTGGCCGAGGCGTCGGTGGGCAGGGCCCAGATGGCCGAACTGTTTCGCCGCATGGTGTTCAACATCTTGATCGACAACACCGACGATCACGAAAAGAACCATGCGCTGCTGATGACCGACCGCGGCGAGTACGAACTGTCGCCCGCCTTCGATGTGCTGCCCACGGGTCACGCGCTGGGCTACCAGCAGATGCGCGTCGGCGCTGACATGGCGGACTCCACACTTGCCAATGCCCTGTCGGAGCACGGGCAGTTCGGGCTCAAGCGGGACGAAGCCGAATCCCAGGTGCGCCGGGTGGCCGCCGTGGTGTCGGGCTGGAAGGCGCACTTCGCTGCGGCGGGTGTGCGGGCGGCCGATGTGGCGTCGCTGGCCCAGCAAGTGGACCGGCCGTTTCTGGCTGACCAGCGTCGTGCTTGGGGTGGTGCCGGGTGACGTGCTGTCGTTGACGCAGCCGGGACCAAAGACCGCAGGCACGGAACGCATTCGCCAATGCCCAATGCCCAATGCCCAATGCCGAATGCCGAATGCCGAATGCCGAATGCCGAATGCCGAATGGGCGAACAGCGCAAGCCCGGAACGGCGTTCCGTCGAGCCACTGCATGCCAGTCGGTCAGCCAGTCGTCCACATGGCTGCACACCAGATCGGCGGCCGGGGCCGGCAGGTCGGCTGGTCCTGCCGGAGGCAGCCACCACACGCAGCCGGCCCAGCGAAACGGTCGTGATCTGTGGCATGGTCAGGCTTTCAGGCCCGCCCAGCGCGCCATGATCACGCCCAGGCGGTCCCTGCGACGGCCCGGCGCGCGTTCAGCTGAAGTTCAGCCCCGAGATGCGCACCCATGGCAGCGCCTGCGAGCCGCTGTCGATGCGCTCGGCGCTGACGGCCACGACGTCTAGCAGCATGCGCGCCACGTTGCCGCTGATCATGGTTTCGGCCAGCGCATCGGCCAGCCGGCCACCCTCGATCGCGAAGCTGTTCTTGATGACGCCGGAGAAGTCGCCATTGGGCGCGGGGCTGCCCATGGACAGGCGATCGACGACTGCGCCACGCGGCACCGAGGCGATCAGTTCGTCCAGCGGCGTGGTGCCCGGCAGCAGCTCCCAGCCTTCGCCCAGTGGCGTGTGCGGCACGCCCGTCTTGCGGCTGCCGTACAGGCTCGGCGCGAGCTGCGTCAGGCGGCCGGCGTCGAGCAGCCGCACGGGCCGTGCCACGAAGGCATCACCCGTCACGGGTGAGCAGCCGGGTGCGTCGTAGCGGCTTTGCAGGGTCAGCAGCGGCGAGGCGATCATCTCGCCCACCTTGTGGCGGTAGAGCGAGCTGCCGTCGATCAGAGGGCCGTCGCCGAGCTGATCGGAAAGCCATTCCAGCAGGTCCGTCACGGCGCCGGGCGCCAGCACCACGTCTGCGACGAAGCGCTCGCCCAGGGGCCTCGTGCGCACCTGGCGCGTGAGCTCCTGCATCATCCGCGTCAGGCCGAAGGCCTGCGGCACGCTGACCAGCGTGTCGGCGGTGCCGCCGGCGTGGTTGAAGGAGCTCGCATGCTCGCCTTCCCGGGCAAGCCCGAACACCGACATCTCGAGCCAGCCGAGGTCCGTCTCGAGGCGGCTGCCGCCGGTGGTGAGCACCAGCGCGCGCTCGCGCCGGTGGGCGGCGTTGGCCTCCTCGATCATCATCGTGGGGGTGTGGGTGGCGCGCCAGTCCAGCAGAGTGCGCAGCGCTTGCGACAGGGCCTGCGGATCGGCCTCGAGCGGCCCGCGCGTGAGCTGCAGGCGCTGCCCGGCCGACACCGCGTGGGCATCGTCCTGCGGGGCCGCCTGTGCCGCGATCCAGAGCTCTTCGACGAGGCGCGCGAGGCCCTCGTCGCTGAGGTCCGTGCCCTGGGCCGAGGCGCGCCGCCCGTCGACGATGGCACTGGCCGCCACCTTGCGGGCCAGATTGCTGCGCAGCAGGCTCGGTTCGTTGTGCGCGAGGTTGAGCTCGCAGCGCCGCTCCTCGCTTGCCTGCACCTGCGCATGCGCGAAGCCGCGAGCGCGCAGGCGCTCGAGCAGACCCTCGGCCAGGCCCGGAAGATCGGCCGCCTGCCGCGCATCCGCCCCGGCCATCGGCGTCGCCGTGTCCCCCGTACCCCCCGTACCCGCCGCGGTCGCCGTGGTCGCCGTGGTCGCCGTGGTCACTGTCGGTGCGCCGCCCATCACTCGCCCCCCAGGTGCGCGCGCGTGCGCAGCGCCGGTCCGCCCATGGACACCACCATCGGTTGCTTCTTGCCGCAGTAGCCGTTGCAGCTCCACTTCATCTCGCTGCCCACGCCGTCCACCGCCCCCAGCACCTTCAAGGCCGAGCCGGAGATGGTTGTGTCGCGGATTGCGCGGCCGAGCTTGCCGCCGTGGATCTCGTAGCCCAGGTTGATGCCGAACATGAACTCGGTGGTGGCATCGGCCTGGCCGTTGCCCGTGTCGAGCAGCAGATAGCCCTCTTCCACGGCCTCGATGAGCTGCTCGAGCGTCTGCGTGCCCGGAAGGATCGCCGTGTTGCGCATGCGGATCAGCGGTTCGTCTTCAGGCCCGTAGGCGCGCGCGCTGCCGGTGGGCGCGAGGCCCAGTCGTGCGGCCGTCTCGCGGCTGTGCATGAAGCCTGTGAGCACGCCACGGTCGATCATCGTCACGTCCACGGCCGGCGTGCCCTCGTCGTCCGCGTAGACCGGGCACATCACCTCTTTGTCGCCGTAGTGATGCGCGAGGTCCACCATCGTGATGAGGTCGCTCGCCACCCGCTTGCCGCGCAGGTCGGCTGTGACGGCGCCGGCGAGCACGGAATCCGCTTCGCAGGGGTGGCCCATGGCCTCGTGCGCCAGCATGCCGGCAAGATCGGCTGACAGCACCACCGTCTGCTCGCCACCCTTGGCTGGTACCGCGTGGCGCTTGGCCTGCAGGTGGCCGTGCAGCACCTCCAGCCGGGCCGCCAACGCCTCCACCGACCAGTCGATGTCGGCCAGGCTGCCAATGCCCGACTCCACCTCCATCAGCTCGAGCGGCTCGCCCTGGGCGTCCTCGCCTACCATCACCACGTAGGCGGCGGCACGCTGGATGCGCGCGAGCGCTCGCGCGCCGCCCTCGGTGTGCAGCTGCTTCGTGTGGTCCTCGTCGGTCACGATCACGCGCGTGCTCTTGAGCGACGGGTAGCGCGCCATGCACCACGCGTGCAGCTCGGCCATGCGGCCCGTGACCTGTGCGGCGCTCATGGGCGCGCCGCCTGCGCGCCTCTGCTCGCCCACATGGTGGGCTCCGGGCAGTGCCAGCGCCGCGCGCAGGCCGAAGCCGGCCATCGCACGCGCATTGGCCAGTGCCTCGTGCTGCACGCGGGCGGCCACGTGCGCGCCTTCGGCCGGCGCGGAGGCGAAGCCCCAGTACCCGTTGGCGTAGGCGCGAGCGCTCACGCCCGCGTTCACGCTGCGCAGGTTGCCGGTCAGGTTGCCGTCCACCATCGTGAGCCGCGACTTGCGCAGCTCGTGGTGGCGGGTCTCAAGATGGGTGGCTGTCATGCTCATCACCATAGGCCAGCGTCAGCCCACAGTCAACTGCAGCGTCCAACGGCCGACGCGGCAGCTGGTCACCTCCAGATGCAGGGTGCCGCGGCCTTCCACCACCAGCGTCACGAAGCGCTCGTGCCCGTTGCCACGTGTCCAGGGGCTGAAGATGCTGGGGCCGCCGTAAAGGCCGCCCCCCCAGCCGTCCAGGTGGCCGAGTTCCACCACCTGTTCTGAGGGTGCCACCAGCGTGAGGCCTTCGGTCTTCACCGTCAGGCGCAGCGGCTCGGCGTGCGGCAGGCCCTTGGCCGAGGGCAGGCCGTGGCTGGGCAGGTAGCCGGCGTTGGCCACCCGCAGTTCTACCGTGGTGTGGGTGCCGCGGGTTTCCTGGCGCACCACGCCGAACTGCAGCCGCGGCACCAGCGCGGCCACGCGCAGGAAGGCCGCGCTTTGCGTGGCGCAGGTGTCGGGCAGCCGTTCGTAGGGCGGGTTCCAGATGCCCACGCGCGGGTCAAAACCGCCCACCTCCACCTCGCCCAGCTGCGGGTGCTGCACCTTCTGCCAGGGCTTGAACATGCGGCCGGCGTTGTGCTGCTTGTCGAACGCTGCCAGGGCCGCCACGTCCTTGCGGCCGAACTTGCCGTAGTGGTCCACGAAAGGCTTCTTGCGTTCGATGCCCAGCTGCTTGAACAGGTCCCACAGCTCCACCACGTAACTCAGCGCGCCGCGCTGGTGGTAGGCATAGTCGCTCAGGTCGCCGTGCAGCGGCTTGTCGGGTTCGTAGAGAAATTCGTGGAAGCCGCTGACGCTGGCATAGCCCGTGTGTTCGGTGAACCAGGCCTCGACCTGTTCGTAGATGGCCAGGTCGCCTGGGTCCATCTTGCTGTCGGGCTTGTCGCCCAGTGGGCGGATCAGCACGCCCCCAAAGGTGTGCAAGTTCAGCCACACCATGATGTTCGGGTGCTTGGTGGCGAACTCGATCACCGCGCGCGTTTCTGGCGCGCTGCCTGGGTAGGGGCCGGCTCCGGCCTGCTGCGGCTCCGGCGCCCAGAAACACGGGAAGTTGCGGTTGAAGTCGTAGCTGTTGTCGCCCACGAAGTAGGGGTCGGGGATGCGGCGGCCGTCCCAGTTGGCAATGTGGCCTTCCGGGTAAAGCTTGTAGAAGGGGCCCGGGTCTTCGGGCATGCGCGCCGTCATCACCGGCGGCTGCAGCACCTGGCCCTGGTCGTCGCGAAGCTCCACCAGTTCACCGTACGGGTCCTCCTGGCGCATGTAGCTGGCGTGGCCGTCACCGTTCACGTCGGCCGCCACCCAGTGGGCATGACCCTGGTTGACGCGGTCGTTCACCGGGCTGGAGCGCACATAACGGCCCTGCTTGAGCACGGCCTCGGCGCCGTCAGGCGAGATGCGCGGCACCACGTAGAAGAGCGTGTCCTTCAGCACTTCGGCCATGTGCGCCGGAAAGGGCTTGCCGCCCACCGTGGCGGCCCCGGCGTGCAGCTGGATCAGGTCTTCGGCAATGGCCAGGGCCACGCTGGAACCGCAGACCTCGGAGGCATGCATGTTGCCGTCCACCCAGACAGCGGGGCGGCCTTCGTCCTGGCCCGGCCCCTGGCGCCCAATGGTGAGCAGCGGGATGTCGCGGCCTTCGGCCGAGCGGCCGAGGGAACCCAGGCGCACCACGGCCGGATGCTTCGCGGCCCAGGTGTTGAGCTGCGTCGTGATCTCGGCATGGTCCAGGTACTTGTTTCGGAACATGCGGTCTCCGGGTGCTTTGAATGCACGGATGTTGCCCGAAGTCCTGCCGCTTGCAGGCGCTGCCCTTCACTGCTTCGGCCGCATGGCAGTGTCCGACGGCCCAGCGCTGCCGTGTCCTCTGTGGCGGCCTGGAAGTCTTCGCCATGCCCCACCAGCGTGGCCCCGAAGGCCCGCAGCATCGCGGCGTTCCTCTGGCGGCTGAGCAGCCCGCTTGGGCTGCTTGCCTGCGCCAGCGGTCAAGGTGAACTGGTTCGCGGACAACAGGGAAGTCGCAGCAAAGGAATCTATGCTCGATCTCCCTCGGGGAGTCGAATGGCCCCCTCACGCCCGTCCACGGTTTCGTCCACGCGGCACTCAAGCTGCACGCCGGCGGCAGGCACCCCCCTCGCCCTCTGACCAAGGAGCCCCGCCATGACCGACAGACTCACCATCCGGGGGGTGCGCGCCCGCCCCGTGCTCGTGCCCTTCCGCCGCCCGCCCGCTGCCGCCACCGGGTCGATGCCGATGGCGTCCCTGGTGCTGATCGACCTGGAAACGGAGGAGGGCATCACAGGAAGGTCCTACGTGTTCGCCTTCATGCCTGCCGTGCTGAAGCCCGTGACGGACCTTCTCTCCGGTCTGGCTCCAATGATCCGCGGCGATGCGCTGGCACCCTTCGATCTCGATGCCAAGCTTCGCAGGCGGCTCACTTTGATCGACACGCCGGGCGTGATGGGCCTGGCGCTCGCGGGCCTGGACATGTGTGCGTGGGACGCCCTGGCGCAGGCCCGCGGTGTGCCGCTTGCGGTGCTTCTCGGGGGCTCGGTTCGGCCGATTCGGGCTTACAACAGTTGCGGACTCTGGATCCAGAGCGTGGCGGGCATCGCCGATGAGGCCGAGGCCCTGGTTGCCGAGGGGGACTTCTCCGCCGTCAAGCTGCGGCTTGGACGGGACGACCCTTTCGAGGACCTGGCGGCGGTCCGCGCTGTGCGGTCACGCCTCGGGGACCGCACGGCCGTCATGAGCGACTTCAACCAGAAACTCACCTGGAACGAGGCCATCCTGCGGGGCCGCCTCCTGGATGACGAGGGGCTCACCTGGATCGAAGAGCCCGTGCGGCACAACGATTTCTCGGGCAGCGCCCGGGTTGCGGAGGCACTGCGGACACCCATCCAGACCGGTGAAAACCTCGTTTCCTCGCACGAACTGCTGCTTGCCCTGCAGGCCCGCGCCATGGACTACGTGATGCCGGACGTGCAGCGCATCGGAGGCGTCACGGGGTGGATGCGCGCCGCGGCCCTCGCCCACGCGTTCGGCATGGAAATGTCGAGCCACCTCTTCCCCGAGTTCAGCGCGCACCTGCTGGCGGCCACGCCCACGGCGCACTGGCTCGAGTATGTGGACTGGGCGAACCCCGTGCTGAAGGAGCCCCTGCGCATCGAAAAGGGCTGCGCGCTCATCCCGGACCGGCCGGGCGCAGGCATCGAATGGAACGAGGACGCCGTCGGCCGCTACCTGGTGACCTGAATGGGGTGAGGTTGAAGACGGCCTAAGCGCAGGGCTGATGTAGTGCCGCGCCATCGCCGTGGTGGCTCGGGCTGACCGCTGAGGTACTGGGGCGGCCCACCCGGTCTGACCGGCTTTCAAGGGCGCGCGAGTTCGATGCCGTAGCCGTCCCAGTATTTGTCAGATGACACGGCGGAGTATTTCTCGATCCGGGCCAGTGCGATCAGCAGCCGGTCGAAAGGGTCCTGATGGATGTCGGGCAGTTGGCGCGACTCAATCACATGGGCGTCGCTGATCGGCAATACGTTCGCGCCGCTGCCCAGACAGGCGTCCTGGAAGGTCACAGGATCGACCGACAACTTGCCCAGCCGGTGTTTGATGGCACCTCCCAGATGCTTGCCACGGACACGACGCAGGCCTTGCCGCTGAGCAACTCGCGGGTCAGGCGCGAATCACCCACCGGCCACCAGAGCATCACCTGGGTGTCCAGCAGCAGAAGCGTCATGTCAGACCAAATAGTCCCTCCGACCCCGCTGCGCTGCTGCGGCGGGAACTTGAGGCCTGCAACGCGAAAGCCGTTGACGGCTCGGTGGCCGCCCAAGCACCCTATGCCGTGCAATGCACGTTCTCCTTAAGGCAGATACCGGCGACATTCAGGCAGCGAGTTCTGGTACCTACGACATCGCCAATGGGCCGTCTGCCCTCACCGTTTTGCCCAGCCCAGCGGAGCCTGCGTCAGGGATCATCGGACAGCATGATTCGTGGCGATACTGGCAACATCATGGATCTGCAAGCCTACCTTCGACGCATTCGCCTGGAACAGCCCCGTTCTCCGACACGCGCGTTTCTGGACGATCTTGTCCAGCACCACACGATGGCCATCCCGTTTGAGAACCTGTAGGTGGTGGTGGAAGGCCCGCCCAGCCTTGGCTTGGACGTGCTCGAGACCAAGCTGGTACGGAATGGTCGGGGCGGATACTGCTACGAGCACAACTCGCTGCTTCAGGCGGTCCTTACGGGGATTGGCTATGGGGTCACCGGACTGTCGGCGCGCGTGCTTTATGGCCTACCGTTGGGCACGCTCTCGCCGCGAAGTCATATGGTGCTCTGTGTTGACATGCCCGATGCTCGCGTGCTCGTTGACGTGGGATTCGGTGGGTTGACGCTGACTGCGGCGATCGACATCACAACCGAAGTCGAGCAGGCCACCCTTCACGAAAAGGTTCGCGTCCTCGGTGTCGGGCCGTCGCGACTGGTGCAGGCCAAACTCGGCCAGGCGTGGGTCGATGTGTACCGATTTGACTTTGCTGAGCAACTGCCTCCGGACTACGAACAACAAAACTGGTACACGGCCACGCGTCCGAACGCGTTGTTTGCCAATAACCTCATCGTGACGATGCCCACCCTTGATGGTCGGTATGCCTTGTTCAACAGAACCTTGACGTTTCGAAGCCAGGCAGGCGAGAAGCGGGTTCGAAGCATTGCGGATGCGGATTCCCTGCGGACCGCGTTGAAGGAGGTCTTCTCCATCGCGCTGTCGAACCGGGAGCTTGAGCGCGTGTGGGAAGTCTCAGGCAACCACCGCCCCATTCACCCAGGCTTCTCGTGATCGCATGAGCGACGGGCTCGGCATGAGGCAACCTCCTTGGCAATGATCATCGGTGCCAGCCTGCTCGGCCTATCTCTTCCGCACGGGAGTGGTGGGGAGGTTGCGGGCGAGATCGCTGCGCCAGGCATCGGGGTCTTCAACGCGTTCGACGGCCTGATCCTCTGGCTGATGCCGCAGTCTGTCGCACAGGGACGCCACTGACGCCTGCCCCGGGACGTGCAGGTGAGGTGCCACCTCCGTCAAGGGCTCCAGGACGAAGCGGCGCTGGTGCAGGTGGGGGTGGGGCAGGGTCAGGTGGTCGGTGTTCAGCACCCGTTGGCCATGGAGCAGCAGGTCCAGGTCCAGCGTGCGGGGGGCGTTGCGGTAGGGGCGTTCGCGGCCGGCCTGCTGCTCCAGGCCCTGCAGCGCGCCCGGGCTCGTGAGCGCCCGCACATCGTTGATCAGGTCAGCACCCGCCTCCAGCGCGGCGCGCATCACCGCCCGCCGCCTGGAACTCCATCACCTGCGTGCCGGCCAGCACCCGTCGCACCTGCTCGAGCGTGCGCACCTGGGCTTCGTTCATGTCGATCACCATCGATTCGATGATCGACCCGCGCCTCCGGCGGGCCTGCCTGCCAGCCCCCAAACTGCCGATCCCAGGGGCCCTCCAGGCTCATTCCTCAGTGGAATCTCGCGCTTGGCTTCAGGGTCATACCTCGTTGGACAAGACTACCCCTTGACGTCTGCCTATCAAGCTATTAACCTGTCATACCAATCATGAAGTCAGTGACGCTCAGTCCCGTTAAGCGCCGCAAGGTCCACGAGGATATCGCTGCTCAACTGGAGGGACTGATCACCTCGGGTGTCCTGCGCGAGGGTGATGCCCTGCCTGCAGAGCGCACGCTCATGGCCCAGTTCTCCGTGGGGCGCCCTGCCGTCCGTGAGGCTTTGTTGGCGCTCGAGCGCAGCGGGCTGCTGCGCGTGTCCAACGGCTCGCGCGCAACGGTGAGCCTGCCGACAGCGGCCGTGGTCCTCGACGGGTTGTCAGCTTCTGTCCGCGTGGCCATAGCCACGGACGAAGGTGTGCGCAACTTCCAGTCGGCGCGCATCCTCTTCGAGGCCGCTCTGGCCCGTCAGGCGGCTCGGCACGCGACACCGGCGCAAATCGAGTCCTTGCGGGCCGCGTTGCTCCGAAACGAGAACGCGATTGGCGACACCCCCACTTTTGAACGTACCGACGTCGAGTTTCACTACGAGATCGCTCGCATGGTGGGCAATCCGCTATTCGTGGGCATGCACGAGGCGCTGGTCGGTTGGTTGACGGAACAGCGACGAGTGGCGTTGCGCAGCGCGAAGATGGAACAGAAGGCCTACAGACACCACAAGGCCATCTTCGAGGCCATCGAGGCCCGTGACGCCGGCGCCGCCGAACGCGCAATCGAACAACACCTGAGCGAGGTGGTTGCTGCCTTCTGGAAGATCAAAGCCACCAAGGCCACAAGACCCAAGGCACAGGGCGGTCGGGTGGAGCTCGAATAGGCCATTCGGCGCGATACGCGTAGCAGTTGCTTCATGTTCGCCGTCTGTGCATGCACTTGAAGGAATAGCATGGGTTTGCATCTTGACGCCGCTGATCGAACAGCCTTCGCGCGGGACGGGTTTCTGTTTCCGATTTCTGTGCTTACTGCGCAGGAGGTGGACATTGCCCGTCGGAGCATCGAGAGCTTTGAGCGCGAGCTGGGCGGGCCGCTGCCAAAGGAGCTCCGACACAAGCCCCACCTCTATTCACGCACCATCGATGCCATCATCCGGAAGCCGGAAATCCTCGATCCGGTCGAGAGCTTGCTTGGGCCGGACATCCTGTGCTGGGAGACAGTTCTTTTCATCAAGGAGCCTGGTGATGCGGCCTACGTTTCATGGCATCAGGACGTGGCCTATTGGGGTCTCGAGCCCTATGACGTGCTGACGGCCTGGGTGGCCCTGAGCCCAAGCACCCATCGCAGCGGGTGTATGCGCGTACTGCCGGGGTCGCACAAGGGCGATATCGCGCCGCACAAGGACACCTTCGCTGCAAACAACATGCTGTCACGCGGCCAAGAGATGCAGGTCGACGTCGACGAGGCCCAGGTGGTGGATATCGTGTTGCAGCCTGGCCAGATGTCGCTTCACCATGTGAAGATTGCGCACGGGTCGGACCCGAACAATGCCGACGACCGTCGGATCGGCCTGGCAATTCGCTACATCCCCGCTCATGTGCGTCAGGTCATCAGTGCGGACGACACGGCCACGGTAGTTCGCGGTGCAGACCGAGGCGGGCACTTCCAGGCGGAACCCCGTCCGGCAGGCGACTTCACCTCCGATGGGCTTGAGGTCCAGCGTCGTCTGCGCTCGCAGCGGATGGCGTTGCTGATGCGCTCGATGGACCCTTCATGAGATACGCCCCAACACCTTGGGTTCGGGGTCGCGGGCCCAGTTCCCCAGTTGCCCAGCCTACCGCTGAAAGGTGAGTTCAATGAGCGACGGCTCCCACTTTCGCAGGGTTCACCATGCGCCATTGCGCGGATTCGTGCGCAGCATTTTCGAGGCATCAGGATCACAGCCGACAGAAGCCTGTCTCGTCGCCGACCACCTGGTGGAAGCGAATCTGCGGGGCCATGACTCGCACGGCTCGATCCGGGCGGCGAAATACGTAGGTTGGGTCGAGGCCGGACACCTGCTCCTCAATCGCCACGCTGAAGTGGTCAGCGACCGGGGTGCCCTCGTCGTCGTCGATGGCGGCTTCGGCTACGGCCAGGTGATCGGCCGGGAGGCCATGGAAATGGCCACCGAGCGTGCCCGTAGATTTGGCTTCTGCTCGCTTGGAATCCGCAATTCCGGCCACCTTGGGCGCGTGGGTGCGTGGGCAGAGCAACTCGCCGATGCGAATCTGGCGTCGTTCCACTTTGTCAATACTTCCGGCTTTGGAATTCTCGTGGCACCACACGGCGGCAGCGATCGGCGGCTGTCCGCCAACCCCTTGGCCGCTGGTGTCCCGTTGAAAGGCAGGCCGCCCCTCATTCTTGACATCGCCACGTCCGTGATTGCAGAGGGCAAGATCCAGGTCGCTCGCAACCGTGGGGAGCATCTAGCACCCGGCCTTGTGATGGACGGCCAGGGCCAACCGACGACCGATCCCGAGCGGTTCTATGCCTCTCCTGCGGGCGCCATCTTTCCCTTTGGCGGGCACAAGGGTTCCGGTCTGTCGTTCATGTGCGAGGTGTTGGCTGGCTCCTTGACGGGCGGCGCCAGCAGTCATCCAGACAACCCCACGGCCTCACGGTTGGTGAACAACATGCTGACCATGGCATTTGACCCCGCCGCCTTTCCAACTGAACAGTTCGAAACGGACGTCGCGCGGCTTGCCGAGTGGACCAAGGCTTCACCGCCTTTCGAGCCCGGTGGTGAGGTGCTTCTGCCTGGCGAGATTGAGGCCCGGACGATGGCCGAGCGCCTGGAAAAGGGAGTTCCGATGGACGAAGAAACTCTCAGGCAGTTGGGTGCCACCGCGCAGCGACTTGGGGTGGCGATACCTGAGGAATTGCGGGCACGCGTCAGTTGATCTGTTGTGTGACCGGTAACTCCGCTCCAGGGAGGCCCACCCGGGATGCGAGAGATGACAAAGGGCCAGACGGAGGAGTACGACTCAGGATGATCCTGCTTCAGTCACAGTTTCCAAATCTTCGATCAAGCGGAAGCCACGCTTCCCAGCACAGGAGACAAAGATGAGCATCAAGAGATTCTTCAAGCTGACCGGTGGAGCCAGCAAGATGACCGTAATGAACCGCCGAACCGCCGCGACAAGTGCCGCCGCTGCGGTAGCTGCGCCTCTTTTGTTGGCCGGGCCTGCGCAGGCCCAAGCCCAACACAAGTGGAAGGCGCAGATCCTCTATGGCCCGAACACCGTCGTGTTCAAGGACTTCCAGCGGTTTTCGGATCGGGTGAAGGAGATCACGAAGGGTTCGGTGTTGATCGAGACGCTGCCAGTGGCAACCATCGTTCCGCAGGCAGAGGCGCTCGACGCCGTCAAGGCCGGCCTGCTTGACGCCGCTGCTGGCACGATGGCTTACCAGGGCGGCAAGGAACCGGCTGCCGCCTTCTGGGATTTGACGGCTGGCTATGACGATCCGATGCACCTGCTGATGTGGCACAAACTTGGTGGCGGCGCAGAGTTGATGAACAAGCTGGCAGCACGCTGGGAATCGGTCTTCATCGGGCCAGTCATCCTCGGTCTGGAGTCGATCCCGTCCAAGAAGCCGCTGCGCTCGATCGCCGACTTCAAGGGGTTGAAGATGAGGTCCCCTGACGGCATTCCGGCTGCCTTGTTCGCCAAGCTCGGAGCCTCTGTCTCGGTGCTTCCCGGTACGGAGGTTTACACCGCCCTCGATACCGGCAAGGTCGACGCGGTGGATTGGTCAACACTCTCGGTGAACGATGAGGCGGGCTACAACCGCATCGCGCCCTACGCGGTTTACCCGGGTATTCACTCCCTGAACTCGACGGACTTCGTGGTTCGGCGCTCCAAATGGAACGCCTTGTCGGCTGACCAGAAGGCCGCCGTACAGGCGGCGTTGGAGGAGTGGAACATCCGGACGATGATGAATCAGGAGCTCGAGGACCGAAAGGCCGTGTCAAAGCGGGACCCTTCCACCTTGATTGCCTGGGGCGACAAGGAGAAGCTCGAGCTTCGCAGGGTTGCCCAAACCGTCTGGGAGGAGTGGGCGAAGAAGAGTCCTCTGGCCAAGGAGGTCTACGACAGCCAGGTCCAGTTCCTGAAGATGATGGGCAAGCTCTGATTCACAGGCCTTGTCTTGTGACGGTCCCCATGGTGCGCCGGTACATCCGCCCGGCGCAGCCTGGGGGCTCGCCCGGCGAATTCCTGGCTCCACTTCATGGCTAAGGCTTCCGACATGACCCAGACCGAAACGGCGCCCCGGGTGCCGCCAGCAATCGATACCGAGCCGTCCAACCTGGTCGAGCGCGTGATCGTCAACATCGCCAAGCTTCTGAGCTTGGGCTATGCGCTGTCGATCATCGTGACGATTTACGACATCGCGATGGACAAGCTCGCCACGCCCACCGTCTGGGTGTACGACGTGGTGACCACGGCGATCGCGGTGTCCTTCGTCATCGGCGGATCCTGGGCTCTGCAGCGGCGTGAGCACATCCAGATCACTGCGCTCTTCGACCGCTACCCTGAGCGCACCAGGCGCATCCTCGATGCGGTCGGCTATGCGGGCTCCCTGGTCTACCTCTTTGCCGTGATGTGGTTCTCTTGGCGCTTGGCTCGCGAGGCGGTTGTCACCTGGGAGGTGGGGGGGTCCGCCTGGGCGCAGCCAACCCCTGTGGTCGTCAAGGTGTCGATGTTTCTTGGCACGCTACTCATGATCGTGCAGGGCGGCATGAACCTGCGCAAGGTGCTTGCGAGCCTGGGCCCCACCCCGTGGCCGGTCAAGACGGTCTTCGCACTGGCGGCCCTGTTCACGGTCTGGCTCGGTCTCTCGCTGGCCAGCGACGGGGCCTGGATGCCCCTCCATCCGCTGGACATGCTCGTAGGCGGCGAGTTCTCGGCCAGCATCGAGACCGTCTCGCTGCTGATGCTGGCCTGCTTCGTCCTGTTCATCATCGTGATGGGCATGCCGATCGCGTTCGCGACCGGGCTTGTCGCCGTGATCTTCTGCGTGGTTTTCCGTGACATCGATGCACTTTCGATCATCACTTTCCGCACTTACGGCTTCGTCAATTCCTATGTGTTGCTGTCGGTGCCGATGTTCCTGATGATGGCTGCCATCCTGGACAAGTCCGGTGTGGCACATGACCTCTACGACGCATTGAAGATCTGGGCAGGTGGTTTACCCGGCGGCGTGGCCGTGATGACGCTGATCGCCGCGTCGGTGATGGCGGCCATGACGGGGATCATCGGTGGGGAGATCATCCTGCTCGGACTGGTTGCGTTGCCCCAGATGCTGCGCCTGGGCTATGACCCCAAACTTGCCATCGGTGTTGTCTGCGCGGGGGGATCACTGGGCGTGATGATCCCTCCGAGTCTCGTGCTGGTCATGTATGGGCTGACGACCTCGACTTCGATCGGTGATCTTTTCCTCGCCTCGACTGTCCCGGGCTTGATGCTGGCGGGCATCTACATCGTCTATACCTTGATCCGCTGCGCGATCAACCCCTCTCTCGGTCCGCCGGCGCCCCCGGAGATCCGCAACATCCCCACCCGTCAGAAGTTCGCGGCGATGAAGAAGGTGCTGTTGCCGCTCTTTGTCATCTTCTCGGTACTTGGCAGCATCTATGGCGGACTCGCCTCCGTCTCCGAAGCTGCCGCGCTTGGCGTGGCAGGCGTGATCATCGCCGCCGCCCTGCGCCGCACGCTGAACCTGACGATGCTGCGTGATTCGATGTACACGACGATGTCCACCTGCGGCATGCTGATCTGGTTGACGATCGGTGCCAATGCCATGGTGGGCGTCTACAACCTCCTCGGCGGTATCACTTACATGAAGAGCGTCATGACCGGGTTGCCCCTCGACCCGATCGGAGTCATCCTGGTCATGATGTTGATCCTGCTGGTCCTGGGATGCTTCATGGACTGGTTCTCCATCATGCTGCTGACGATGCCGATCTTTGCCCCGACCGTGACGGCGCTCGGCTACGACCTGATCTGGTTTGGAGTGCTCTTCAACATGACTATGCAGGTGGGCTACCTGTCACCGCCTTTTGGGCAAGCGGCGTTCTACTTGAAGTCCGTGGCGCCACCCGAGATGTCTCTGGACATGATCTTCAAGGCCATGTGGCCCTTCATTGGCTTGCAAGTAGTCGGGCTGGCGATCGTGATCGCCTTTCCAGGGGTCGCCATGTGGCTGCCAGGCGTGCTCAAGTAGCGCTCCTCCTTGCCGTACCAACTGGTTCCTGGAGAGATCCACGCATGTCCCCTCCCCGTATCGCCATCACGATGGGAGACCCTGCCGGCATCGGCCCGGAGATCATCCTGAAGGCGGTTGTGCAATTGCGTGATCGGCTTCTGGCCCGATCCATCGAACTTGCGGTGATCGGTTGCGCTGCCACCTACCGCGCAACGGCTTCCTCGCTTGGCTTGCCGCAGCCCATCACGGACTTTCGCACCAGAGGCGCAGCGCGGGACGGCTCAGGTCTGAGCTTCATCGACATTGGGTCAGGCCTTGCCGTGCAACCAGGCTTGGTTTCCAAGGCTGCAGGCCAGGCTGCATACGATGCCATCGACGAGGCCGTCGCCCAGGCGATGGTCGGAGCGGTCGACGCCATTTGCACGGCGCCCCTGAACAAGGAGGCCCTGAACCTCGCGGGACACGCATATGGAGGTCACACCGAACTGCTGGCGGATCTGACGGGCGCCCGGGACTCGGTGATGATGCTGGCGCATGGGAACATGCGCGTCAGCCATGTGTCGACGCACACCGCGCTTCGAAAGGTCCCGGACAGGTTGACGCCCGCCAGGCTGCGCCGCGTGGTCGAGCTGACGTCGCAGGCCCTGCAGCAGCTTGGGATGGCGCATCCCCGGATCGCAGTGGCCGCGCTGAATCCACATGGGGGTGAAGGCGGCCTGTTCGGAACTGAGGATCAGGACATCACGGCACCGACCGTGGCGGCGCTGTGCACCGAAGGTCACGCCTGCATCGGTCCGGTACCCGGCGACACGGTGTTCGTGAAGCTTCGCGCCGGGCAGTACGACGCCGTGGTGGCGATGTACCACGACCAAGGTCACATCCCCGTGAAGCTGCTGGGTTTCCACATCGACCCGCAGACTGGCCGGTGGAGTTCGCTCAGCGGAGTCAACGTGACACTGGGCTTGCCTATCGTCCGCACCTCGGTCGACCACGGGACCGCCTTCGACATCGCAGGCCGTGGGGTCGCCAGTTGCGAGAGCCTGCTGGAAGCCATCGACTACGGCATACGGATGGCCCGGCCGAGCATTGACCGTCACAGCGTAGCTCCAGTGTGAAGCGCAGCACAGAAGTACCGACAGGAGTCAAGCCATGAACACCGACATCCGCTTGGAGGGACGCATCTACGTCAATGGACGCTGGCAGGAGGGTCAGGGTGGGCGCAGGCAGGTGATCAGCCCCACCACCGGGCAGCCCTTCGCCGAAGTCACAGAGGCCACGGAAGCCCAGCTGCAGGAGGCGATCTCTGCTGCGCGCAGCGCCCTGCCCAACTGGAGCGCGCGGTCCCCCCTGGACCGCGCCCGTTACATGAAGCGCATCGCAGCCCTGGTCCGGCGGGATGCCGATCGGCTGGCGCGCATCATCGTGATGGAGCAGGGCAAGCCGTTGAATGAGGCGAGGGGTGAGGTCGGCGGTACCGCTGAGTTCTTCGACTACTTCGCGGAGTTTGCTCGCCGCATCCAGGGCGAGATCCTGCCCTCGGACGCCGCTGACGAACAGATATGGATCCAGCGGGTGCCTGTTGGCGTGGTGGGTGCGATCATCCCCTGGAACTACCCGAGTGCCCTGGTGAGCCGCAAGGTCGCTCCCAGCATGATCGCGGGCGACACCATCGTGCTGAAGCCGCACGAGATCACGCCCCTGTCCGCCCTGGAGATGGCGCGCATCTTCGATGAGGCCGAAGTTCCGGCCGGTGTCGTCAATATTGTCTGCGGCGCCGGCGGGACTATCGGGCAGGCGATGTCGTCTTCACCGGATTTCGACCTGCTGACGATGACGGGCAGTGTGCCCACTGGCAAGCGCATCATGAAGGCGGCGGCCGAGCACCTGACCCCTGTGTCGCTTGAACTGGGGGGCAAGGCTCCGTTCATCGTGATGCCAGATTGCGACTTGGACCTTGCGGTGCGCGCGGCGGCCACGTCCCGCTACATGAACTGCGGACAGGTCTGCATCTGCAACGAGCGCACGCTCGTCCACCGGCAGGTGTACGACGAGTTCGTCGAGCGCTTCGTTGCCTTCAGCCGCGGGTTGCGTCTGGGCGACCCGATGCAGACCAGCACCGATCTCGGCCCGAAGGTGAGCCTGGACGAACTCGAGAAGGTCGAGCGCATCGTCGACGAGGCGGTGAGGTCAGGCGCAAAGGTCGCGCTGGGCGGTGGGCGGCCAGCCGACCCGCCCACCTCGGGGGGCTACTGGTACTCGCCCACCATCCTGACGGGCGTGGACCCGTCGATGCCCATCATGCACAGGGAGATCTTCGGCCCAGTGCTGCCGATCATGCCCTTCGCCGATTTCGACGAGGCGCTGCGGATCGCCAACGCGAGCCGTTACGGGCTGTCTGCGTATCTGTACACCCAACACATGCCCACGATCATGAAGGCGGTGCGCCAGGTCGAGTTCGGGGAGATCTATGTCAATCGGGTCGGCCCGGAGAGCCTGCAAGGTTTCCACGTCGGCTACGGTGACAGCGGCGTTGGCGGCGATGACGGCGGCCATGGCCTCGAGGCCTACTTGCGCAAGAAGACGATCTACCTGAATCACGGCAGCGCGAGCCCGGTGGCCTTGATGCCCTACGGCGGTTGATCTCGGGAGACCACAAATGACGATGAACACCGTACGCTCCAAGCTGCTGCGCGGTGAGGCCAGCTTCGGCGTCATGGCCTTCGAGTTCTTCACGCCAGGCCTTGCGCCTACCCTGGCTGCCGCCGGTGCGGACTTCGTGCTGCTGGATTGCGAACACAGTGGCCTGGGCATCGAGGGCGTGAAGGCGCAGTGTGCCTACGCCAGGGGTGCCGGCATCGTCCCGATGGTGCGCATTCCTGCGGCGCTTGCCCATCTGGCGCCCCCGCTGCTGGACGCGGGCGCCCTGGGAATCATGATGCCGCTGGTCGAGACCGCCGAACAGGCCCGTGCGCTGGTGGCCGCCTGCAGGTACCGGCCTGAGGGGCGTCGCGGTCTCGGGTTCTCGGTGGCGCACGACCAGTACACCGGGGGCCCGGCCTTGCCCAAGATGATCGCCGCCAACGACGCCGTGATGACGATCGCACTCATCGAGAGCGCCAAGGGCGTCGAGCAGTGCGAGGAGATCGCCGCCGTTCCCGGCCTCGACATGCTGTGGCTTGGCCACTTCGACCTGTCCGACAGCCTGGGCATCCCGGGACAGTTCGACGACCCGCGCTACATCGCAGCGGCCGCGAGGCTGCGCGATGCCGCCCGCGCCGCCGGAAAGCCCATCGGCTGGGTTGCGGGCGACGCTGCGCAGGCGCGTGCAGCCCTCGCGGCAGGGTTCCGCTGCGTCTGCGTTGGGCATGAGGTCATGGTTCTGCGCGACGCGCTTTCTACGGCATTCGCCCTGGCTCGGCGGTCGACACCTGATGTCGGCGCCCCGCCTCAGAACGCCGGGGTCTCGGGGCTTCCTTAGGGCCCTCTCCTTAGCCGTGGCGATCAGCGACCTTTAGATGGCGCAAGAGGCCTTCATTGACGCTGGTGCCCAAGCGGAGCAACTTGAACTCCTGCGCGGTCGCGGTGTGCGCACGACCGTGGTCGACGTCCGGCCATTGAGGGCGGCTTGACACGCTTGCGGATCGTCGCGGACGACCTGACGGGGGCGCTTGACTCGGCGGTGGGCTTTGCAGGTGCTGCCGGGCCTGTGCTGGTCTGCCGCCGGGGCCCCGCGCCGGTGTCCGCAGCCTGCGCGGCCAGTGACATCGGGACCCGGGACCTGCCCGTGGCGGCCCTGGGGCCGGTGCTGTCGGACAGCGCCGCTTGGTTTGATGGAGCGGACCTGTGCTTCAAGAAGATCGACAGCCTGCTGCGCGGCCACTGGGCGGTAGAACTCGCCGCGATGGCGGCTACGCGGCAATTCGATCGCATCGTGGTGGCTCCGGCTTTCATCCAGCAGGGCCGTCTCACCCTCGGCGGACGACTGCATCTTCGTGACCCGCAGGGCGGTTTGAGGGCGGCGCCAGTCGCGCCCATCGCTGATGCCTTGGCGGATGCTGGATTGCGCGGCGTGGCCTGCCGGCGGGCCGGCGAGCCCTGCCAAGCTTTCGAGGGTGTTGCCGTCTTTGATGTCGTTGACGAAGCGGATCTGTTCGCGCTGACCGCGGAGGGCTTGCGTTGGCCAGGGAGGACACTGTGGGTCGGCGCTGCAGGCCTGGCGCGCGCCCTGGCACATCAGCCGGTGCCGGTGCAGCGCGAATTCGCCTCGCCTATGCTGATGGTGATCGGCTCGGTACACCCTCGCACGGCAGGTCAGTTGGAGCGGCTGCGGGCGCGGCTCCCTGCGCATTTCATCGAGCATCCCATGGGCCAGGATGTCAGGCGCTCCGCGGCCCGCATCCGGCATCTGTTGCAGGGGAGCGTCCCCTTGGGGGTGCTGACTTTCGAACTTCCGCCAGGCACCCCCGCAGCCTCAGCGGAGGAGGCCATCCGGGACGGGATAGGCGCACTGTCGCGCGAGATCGACCGGCCGCCCCTGCTTTTCGTGACCGGCGGCAAGACACTCGACAGCCTGTGCGGCGCCGTAGGATGCAAGCACCTTCGGGCGCATGCCGAATGGGCGCCGGGCGTGGTCTGCGCCACACTTGAGGACGGCCACTGGGCCGGGAGCCAAGTCATCTCCAAGTCGGGAGCCTTCGGCGACGACAACCTGCTGGTCGAACTCGCGTCGCACGCCGGGCTTGACCTTGACTGAGGCCGTCCCGACGGCCCTCGGTGACCCGCCTGTTGGTGGCGTACTCAGCCCGAAAACTCCACACCCACGCGGCCCAGGCCCTCGATGCGGATCTCGATGTGCTGGCCTGCCTGCGCCCAGCAGGGCAGCGGCAGGCTGCCGGTGGAGATGATCTCGCCCGCCTCCAACCGCTGCCCGCGCCGAGCGAGGTGCCCGGCGAGCCAGACCACCGACTTCAGCGGGTGGCCCAGCACGTCGGCGCCGGTGCCTGCCAGCTTCTCCTGGCCGTCGACCCAGGTGCTGCCACGGACGGCAGCGAGATCGAGCTCACGCCAGGACGGCACCGGATCGCCCAGCACCAGCCCGGCGTGAAAGAAGTGGTCGCTGACCATCAGCGGTGCGCCGGCCTGGACAAAGTCGCCGTAGCGGTCGTCCACCAATTCGATGGCCGGGTGGACCGTGTCGATGGCCTGTGCCACGGCCTCGATCGTCAACGCGCCGTCCCGTGCATCCAGGGGCTGGCCCAGTCGCACCGCCACCTCGCACTCGATGGCCGGGCGCCGGTAGCGGCGGAAGTCGATCGTGGCGCCGGCAGACAACAGGCTGGACTCGAACATGCGGCCGGCCGCAGGTTGCGGCACGCCCAGCAGGCGCTGCATCGACGCTGTGGTGCTGCCCACCTTCCAGCCGATCGTCGCGCCGCGGCCGCGAGAGGACATCAGGGCCGTCACGCGGTCTTGCAGGGCGTAGCCGGCGTCGAGATCCGGCGGGCGCAGCGCCGCTGGTATCGCTCCGATGTCAGGCGCGCGCTGGTCCAGCGTCTGAGCGATCCAAGTGGCAGCGTCGATCATGGAACCGGACTCCAGGGGCGAGAGAGGGTAGAGGTTTGGGACGGTAAGCCGCCCCGACAGCGCGCTTCGGAGCATAGGAACTCCAAGCGCCCGACACAAGCCCGGGTTACGCGAAGTGCGAGAGACGGTCAGCACCCCGGGCGGCCTGGGCTGAGGCCGGCTTGCCACCAGTCAGGCCTATCCATGTGGTCCACTTCTTGAACGTGCTGACCGGCGGCCAGTTCTTGCTGAAGTGAGGTCGCCGACCCTTGGTTGGGGACCATCAGGTCGGGCGCGATCTCGGCGAGAGGCTCCAGCACGAAGCGGCGCTGGTGCAGCCGAGGGTGGGGCAGGGTCAGGTGGTCGGTGTTCAGCACCCGCTGGCCATGGAGCAGCAGGTCCAGGTCCAGCTTGCGGGGGGCGTTGCGGTAGGGGCGTTCGCGGCCGGCCTGCTGCTCCAGGCCCTGCAGCAGGCCCAGCAGGGCCTGAGGCTCAAGCGAGGTGGTCAGCAGGGCCACCGCGTTGAGGTAGTCGGGCCCTTCGGCGTCCACCGGGCGGGTGCGGTAGAGGCTGGAGACGCGCTGCAACTGCACGGCAGGGTGGGCTGCCAGCTGTTGCACGGCCCAGGCCAGGGTGGCGCGCGTATCGCCCAGATTGGCGCCCAGGCCGATGGCCACCGTCTCCCGGCTGGCCTGCTCGACGGCCTGCCAGACCTTCAGCATGTCCACCGTCTCGGCGACATCGTGCACGCGCAGCACCCGCGCACCGCGCTGCGCGGCCAGCAGGGCGGCGGCCAGGCTGCCGGCCAGGCGTTGCTCCACGGGCCGGCCGGTCAGCCGGCCGACCGTGCCCTTGCGCGAGAGGCCCGCCAGCAGCGGGCGATCCACGCCGGCCTGCGCCAGGCGTGTCAGCAGCGCTTCTTGACGTGCCAGCAGATCCACGCTGTGTTCGACGGTCTTGGCAAAGCCGTAGCCTGGGTCCAGCACGATGCGCTCGGCGGTGATGCCTGCGGTGCACGCGGCCTGAAATCGATCGACCAGGAAGGCGGCCACCTCCTCGACCACGTCGTCGTATTGCGCCAGCGTCTGCATGGTGGTGGGGTCGCCGCGCGAGTGCATCAGGCACACCCCGGCGCTGGGGTGGGTGGCCAGGGCCTGCAGCGCGCCTAGTGTCGTGAGCGCCCGCACGTCGTTGATCAGGTCGGCGCCGGCCCCCAGGGCGGCGCGCATCACCTCGGGCTTGTGCGTGTCCACCGACACCGGCACGCCCCAGCGCACCACCTCTTCCAGCACGGGCTGCAGCCGCCGCCATTCTTCTTCAGCCGGCACGGGCGTGGCGTTCAGGCGGGTGGACTCCGCGCCCAGGTCCAGCAGATCGGCCCCTTGCGCCACCAGCCGTTCGGCCTGAGCGATCGCCGCGCGCGCGTCCAGATACCGCCCGCCGTCCGAAAACGAGTCCGGCGTCACGTTGACGATGCCCATCAGGTGCACGCGGCTCAGCACGAGGCGGAAGCGGCCGGTGTGCCAGACCTGCGAGAGGATGTGTCCGGGCATGCCATCATCACGGCTGTTCCTGGACTTGCTTTGTATGACCATGCGCGCACTCTGCCACTTCACCCGCCTAGCGTCGACCAAAGGCCTCAGCTTGCTGGCCGGCTTGATGGTGACGGCTGCCCAGATGGCCACCCCAGCCCAGGCGCAGGACTGGCCCGCCGCCGGCCGCAACATCCGCCTCATCGTGCCGTCTCCGGGAGGCAGCGGCACGGGCGACACCATCGCCCGCATCGCGGCCGAGGAGATCGGCAAGCGGCTGAAGGCCAATTTCGTCATCGATAACAAGCCCGGCGCCAACGGCAACATCGGTGCCACGGCGGCGGCGCAGGCCCCGGGCGACGGCTACAACTTCCTTTTCTCCTGGGCCGGCACCCTGGCCGTCAACCAGGCCATGTACAAGCAGATGGGTTACGACTCGCAGCGCGACTTCGTGCCCATCGGCCTGGTGGCGGACGTGCCCAACATCCTGGTGGTGAACAACGACCTGCCGGTCAAGACCGTGGAGGACTTCGTTCGCCACGTGCGCGCCAACCCGGGCAAGTTGAGCTATGGCTCCACCGGCATCGGCAGCTCCATGCACCTGGCCGGTGAGCTGTACTCCCGCGAGTACGGTGCGCAGATGGTGCACGTGCCCTTCTCCAACCCCGGCAACGCCACCACCAACCTGATGTCGGGCGAGATCCAGCTGATGTTCCAGCTGATCCCGGGCATCGCCTCCCAGGTCAAGGCCGGCCGCGTGCGGGCCATCGGCGTGATGGCGGCGCAGCGCTCGCCCGCCCTGCCCGACGTGCCCACCATGGTCGAACTGGGTGCGCCCAAGCTGATGTCGTCCACCTGGTTTGCGCTGCTGGCGCCCAAGGGCACGCCTGCCGTGGCCCTGGAGCGCATGAACGCGGCAATGAACGAGGTGTTGGCCGACCCTGCGGTGAAGAAGCGGCTGAGCGACATTGGCGCTTCGCCGCTGGGTGGCACGCCCAAGCAGTTGGCCGACCACCTGGCCGCCGAGATCGACAAGTGGGGCCGGGTGGTGCGCGACGCCAAGATTTCGGTGCAATGACCTTGCGGACATGACGCTTCTGACCGGGCCTTCTGGACCTACGGGGCCAACCGGATCCACTGAGCCTGTTGCCCCTGCTGGGCCTACCGGGCCTGTCTTGGGAATCGGGCCGCAGGCCCAGGGGCTGGCGGCGCTGGAGCAGCGCCTGGCCTACGAGATGGCGTGCCTGCAACTGCCGGCCGCACGCTGGACCCCGACGCTGGAGCACGAGGGCCAGGCGGTGGCGGATGTGGCCATCATCGGCGCCGGCATGGCCGGGTTGGCGTTGGCGGCCGCCTTGCAGCACCGCGGTCTAGCGGTGGCCCTGTATGACGAGGCTCCTGCCGGCCTGGAAGGCCCCTGGGCCACCACGGCCCGCATGGAGACGCTGCGCTCCCCCAAGCAGCTGGCTGGGCCGGCGCTGGGCCTGCCGTCGCTGACCTTCCGCGCCTGGTTTGAGGCGCAGTTCGGCGCGCAGCAGTGGGAGGCGCTGGACAAGATCCCGCGCCTGCAGTGGATGGACTACCTGCGCTGGTACCGGCGCGTTCTGCGGCTGAAGGTACACAACGAGCACCGGGTGACCGCTGTGCTGCCGCGGGCCGATGGTCTGGTGGAAATGCACCTCGACCATGGCGGTCAATTGCTGAAGGTCTTTGCACGGCGCCTTGTGCTGTCCACCGGCCGCGCCGGGCTGGGCACGGGCTCGGTGCCGCCCTGGGCGCAGGCGCTGCCGCGCCGGCGCTGGGCGCATTCCGCCGACGAACTGGACCACGAGCGCCTGCGCGGCCTGCGAGTGGGCGTGGTGGGCGCAGGCGCTTCGGCCATGGACAGCGCCGCCACGGCGCTGGAGCAGGGTGCGCAGCGCGTGCATCTGCTGGTGCGACGGCCGGACCTGCCGCGCGTCAACAAGGGCAAGGGTGCCGGCAGCCCGGGCTTCGTGCATGGCTACGCCCGGTTGGCCGACCCATACAAGTGGCGCATCCGCCACTACATTCACACCCAGCAGGTGCCACCGCCCCACAACAGCACGCTGCGCGTGTCGGCCCACCCCAACGCTTTCTTCCACCTCGGCTGTGCGGTGCAGGGTGTGCACGAGCAGGACGGGGCGCTGCTGGTGCGCACCTCCGCCGGACCCATCGCGCTGGACTTCCTGATCTTCGCCACTGGCTTTGCCATCGACTGGACGGCGCGGCCGATGCTGCGCCACATCGCCCCGTTCGTACGGCCCTGGCGCGAGCGCTGGACGCCGCCACCGGGCGAGGAAGACGCCGAACTGTCCGCCTCGCCCGACCTGGGCCCGGACTTCGAGTTCCAGGTGCGCGAGGGCCAGACCTGCCCGGGGCTGGAGCGCATCCACTGCTTCTGCTACCCCGCGGCCCTGTCGATGGGCGTGATCACGGGTGACATCCCCGCCATCAGCGAAGGCGCCTTGCAGCTGGCCACGGGGCTGGCCGGGTTGCTGTACGCCGAGGACCACGAACACCACTTCGCCCGCATGCAGGCCTATGCCGAGCCGGAGCTGCTGGGCGACGAGTGGGTGGCCTCGCCCTTGCCCAGCTTCAGTCTTGATGACCTCGGGCCTGTCTCCGTCCCCCCTTCCGAGGTGAGCATTCCATGAGCACCCCCACTGACGCCTACCCGGCCGCAGCCGCCGCCGATGTGATCGACACCGCCGCGGGCCTGGCGCCGAGCAGTGCGCTGCAGACCGCTCGGCGCTTCCGCTCCACGGTGGTGGAGGCCACGCAGGCCAGCCACGAGGCCCTGCTGCACGAGCCTGTGCCCGGCCTGTCCACGGCCGACCGCCTGCGTGTGGCCGTGCACTGCTGCGAGGCCGCCGAAGCGCACCAGCTGGCAGCGCACTACCGTGCTCTGCTCGTGCAGCAGCCCGCAGGCGAAGCGTCCTCTCCCGCGCTGCCGGCCATGCTGACCTGGGCCGGCTTGCTCACCACCGACCCGCGCCGCGGCGACCGTGAAGCCCTGCAGGCGCTCAGGGCGGCGGGCCTGGCAGACCCCGCCATCGTGGCGCTGGCCCAGCTGGTGGCTTTCCTGTCCTACCAGACCCGCGTGGTGGCCGGCTTGGTGGCCATGGAAGCGGCCCTGGTCAGCCCTGCGCCCCCGTCACCCGGCTCAATGGACGCTGGAACTCCGGCCCCTGCGCCCGGGGGCGCCTCTGCCAAGTCCGCCTCATCCGGGCCCGTTCCCGTGATCCGGTTGAATGGCTTCACCAACGAGACCCTGCAGTGGCGCTCGTGGCTCTCACCGCTGGACATGGCCCAGGCGACCGACCTTCAGCAGGCCGTGCTGGACGAGAGCCATCCGCAAGCGCGCACTTCAGCCTACTACCTGACGCTGATCCACCAACCCTTGATGCTGCGCCATCGCTCGGCCGCCTACAACGCCATCATGTACGCCGCAGGCGGGGCGCCGCGGGCCGAGCGTGAGTTGGCGGCCATGGTGGTGTCGGTCACCAATGGCTGCGTGTACTGCACCTCGGTGCATGCCCAGCGCTTTGCCCAGCTGGCCCGCAGGCACGACACCGTGGAACAGGTCTTCCGCAACCCCGCCACCGCCGGCGTTGACGAGCGTGAGCGCGCCATTGCGCGCTTTGCGCAGGCTGTCACGCTGCGCCCGCACACGTTGGCCGCCGCGGACGTGGCGCCGCTGCGCGCCCTGGGCATGAGTGCCGAGCAGATCCTGGACGTGCTGCACGCCGCGGCCATCTTCGGCTGGGCCAACCGCCTGATGCACAACCTGGGCGAGCCGGAGTTCCCTCTCGCAGCTGCCTGACTTCCGGCATGAGCACCCACGCCGCCTCGACCTGAAAGCCCTGCCATGGCCGACATCGCCGCCCGCGTCTGGGCCCACCGCTGGAAGATCGACCCCATCGTGCGGTCGCTCATCGACACGGACTTCTACAAGCTGCTGATGTGCCAGTCCGTGCGGCGCAAGTTCGCCGACGCGCGGGTGACCTTCTCGCTCATCAACCGTGCGACCCAGGTGCGCCTGGCCGAGCTGATCGATGAAGGTGAACTGCGCGAGCAGCTGGACCACCTGCGCACCCTGTCGCTGTCGCGGGGTGAATCCACCTGGCTGCGCGGCAACACCTTCTACGGCAAGCGCCAGATGTTCCGCCCCGATTTCATGGAGTGGTTCGAAGGGCTGCGCCTGCCGCCCTACCACCTGGAAAAGCGCAACGGGCAGTACGAACTCACCTTCGAGGGCGCGTGGCCCGAGGTCATGCTGTGGGAGGTGCCGGCCCTGGCCGTGCTGATGGAGTTGCGCTCGCGGGCCGTGCTCAATCGCATGGGCAAATTCGAGCTGGAGATCCTGTACGCCCGCGCCATGACCAAGCTGTGGCAGAAGGTGGAGCGCCTGAAAACCATCCCTGACCTGCGCCTGGCCGACTTCGGCACGCGCCGGCGGCACGGTTTCCTGTGGCAGGACTGGTGCGTGCAGGCCATGATGGAGGGGCTGGGCCCGAAGTTCGTCGGCACCTCCAATTGCCTGATCGCCATGCGGCGCGACATCGAGGCCATCGGCACCAACGCGCACGAGTTGCCCATGATCACCTGCGCCCTGGCTGACAGCGAAGAGGAGTTGCGCCAGGCGCCGTACCGTGTGCTGGCCGACTGGCAGGAAGAGCACGAGGGCAACCTGCGCATCATCCTGCCCGACACCTACGGCACGCAGGGCTTTTTGGAGCATGCACCGGACTGGCTGGCGCGCTGGACCGGCATCCGCATCGACAGCGGGGACCCGGCCGAGGGGGCCGAGGCGGCGATTGCCTGGTGGCAGCGCCACGGCGAGGAGCCGCGAGACAAGCTGGTGATCTTCTCCGACGGGCTGGACGTGGAGGCCATCGAGACGCTCAGCCAGCGCTTCCGCGGCCGTGTGAAGGCCTCCTTCGGCTGGGGCACCATGCTGACCAACGACTTCGTCGGCCTGGTGGCCGACGACGCCCTGGCTCCCTTCAGCCTGGTGTGCAAGGCCGTCTCGGCCAACGGGCGCCCGACCGTCAAGCTCAGCGACAACTCGCTCAAGGCCATGGGCCCGGCCGAGGAGATCGAGCGCTACAAGCGTGTCTTCGGCCTGGGCGTGCAGACGCCGCGGGCGTTACGGGTCTAAGCGCCGTCAATTCACCCGGAAGCGCTCCAGCGTGTCCCGGCGGACCTCGATGCCCAGGCCGGGGCCGTTGGGGATGTGGACGAAGCCGTCGGTCATCTCGATGGGCTGGGTGACCAGGTGACGTCGGAAGGGGTGTGAGGAGCGGTCGTACTCCAGCACCGGGTCGCGGGCGAAGACCGCGTGGTGGGTCACGGGCAGTGCGGCGATCATCTGCAGCGAGGCGGCCTGTGCCACGGCGGACCCCCAGACATGCGGATTGACCTCGATGCCGTGCGCCTGGGCCAAGGCGGTGATGTGGCGCGCGGCGCTGATGCCCCCGCAGGAGCCCAGGTCGGGTTGCACGATGTCCACCGCGTGACGGCCGAGCAGGTCTCGGAATCCGTACAGCGTGTGCTCGTTCTCGCCCCCGGCGATGGGCGTGCGCAGCTTGGCGCGCAGCTCGCAATAGCCGTCCAGGTCTTCGGGCGCCACCGGCTCTTCGTACCAACGCAGGTCGAGCTCATCCAGCACGCGGCCCAGGCGCAAGGCTTCGGTGCGGCCGTAGCCGTGGTTGGTGTCCACCATCAGCGTGACACCTTGCCCCTGCATCGCTGCCGCGATCGCCTGGATGACCTCGATATCGTCGGCCACGCCGTACCCGAGCTTCACCTTCATCAGCCGAAAGCCCGCGTCCAGGTGGCCATGCGCCTCGTCCACCAACCGGTCCCGCTCACCTTGCCCGCGGACGCGGTAGAAGCCCGTGGCGTAGGGCTGCACCCGGGTTCTGAAAGCACCGCCCAGCAGGCGGTGCACGGGTTGCTGATAGTGGTGGCCGGCCAGGTCCCACAGTGCCATGTCGACGGCGCTGATGGCCGCGACCACCGAGCCCTTGCGCCCGTAGTCCCGGGTCTGGTGGTACATGCGGTGCCACAACACCTCGATCTCCAGCGGGTCCGCTCCGAGCACCAGGGGGCGCAGGGCGTGTTCGATGGCGCTGGCGGCAATCTGGGGCGGCTCCAGGCCCTGGGAGAAGGCCTCGCCCCAGCCGGTCAGTCCCGCATCGCTGACCACCTCCACCAGAGTGGCCGACCGGCGGTGTACCCAGCCTTGGGAGAAAGCGAAGGGCTCGGCCAGTGGGCTTTGCAGGACGTGGACCTTGACGTCGATGATCTTCATGGCGCAAACCTGTTCCTGGACGTGAGGGCCCGCATGCCGCAGGGCCGGGTCAGTGGCTGCAAGCAGTTCCTCAGGCGTGGCCTGCCAACATTGCTTCCACCAGCTCCTGCACCGCCAGCGCCTCTTCGGCCGTGGCCAGCAGGTGGGGTCGGCCCCGCAGCCAGAGGTCGGCGTGCGTGAGCTGGCGCTGCAGCGCGCTGCGCCGCGGGTCTTCGCCCGTGGTCCAGTCCACGGCCTCCACCCACGGCCCGCCGTCCGAGCGCCACAGTTGGTAGAACTCGCGGAACTGGTGGTTCAGCCGGCTGCCGCGCACGGTGACCTCCTGCCGGTCGGGCTGGCACCCGCCGGTGGTGGCGAGGATGGTCACCGGCCGGCCGTCGGCCGTCTCCAGCCGCGCCAGCAGGTCGAGTTCGCACAGCGCCGGGTCGGCCGGGTAGCGCGGCGCCGCCTGGCGCAGTTGCAGCGGCCCGAGAAAGCGGCCGGCCAGGAAGAGGAAGTGCGAGATCACCTCCCGGGTGTAACCGCCCTCGGCGCGAAAGCGCAGCCAGTCTGCTTCGGCCTGCCAGGCGCGTGGCCAGGCCGGGTACTGCACGACGATGTCGATGCCCAGCAGTTCGCCGGTCTCTCCCGCCTGGATGGCGCGGCGCAATTCCTCGAAGCCGCGCGACGAGGCCTGGGTGAAGTTCACCACCCCAGGCAGGCGGGCGCTGCTCAGGCGTTCTACCAAGTCGCGGCTGCTGGCGTTGTCGGTGCCCAGGGGCTTTTCCATGAACACGCCTTGGCCGGCGGCGGCCGCCGCCAGTGCGTAGGCCTTGCGCGGACCGGGCGGGCACGCGAGGTAGACGACGTCGGCGCCTTGCATGGCGGCCTCGGCGCTGGCGGCCAGCGGAAGACCTGGCATCACCTCCTGTGCCTTGGCTACCGACGCGGGTGATGGATCCCATGCCCCGGCGACCTCGAAGCTGGGATGCACCAGCGCGTTGTCCAGCATGCGCCTGCCCATGATGCCCAGGCCGATCACGGCCATCTTGTGTCTCATCTGCTGCTCCTGAAAGTGCTGCGCGGCCATCGCCTTCGCGCCCTTGGGCCGATCCAGGTCCATCCCGTCAGCGCACGGCGCCTCGGCCCGCGTCCATCACCATGCGGGTGCTCAGGTACAGGCGCGGGGCGATGGAGCTGATGAAGATGTACTCGTCGTCGTTGGAGTGCGCGCCAAAGCCGCGCAGGCCGAAGCTCTCGAGCACGCCGCCCTTGGGGCGCAGGCCGGCAAACGCGGCGTCGGTGCCACCACCTGTGGCGCGGTCGCGCACGTCCAGCTTCATGCCGATCTCCTGGTAGACCCCTTGCGCATGCCGGGCCAGGCTGAGGGACACCGCGTTGGAAGTGAAGGCCGGTCGGCTGCGGTAGAAGCTCAGCTCGATGCTGGTGTCTGGAATCAGCCTGTCCTTGATGGACTCGCGCAGCCGCGCCTCCAGCCGGTCCATATCCTCGTTGGCCAGGGCGCGCACGTCGGCAATGGCCACCGCCGCTGCCGGGATCACGTTACGCGTCTCGCCACTGTTGGCGACGGTCCAGTTGATCTTCAGGCCCTTGGCGGCGTCGCCGAAGTCGCGCGTCTTCAGCATCTGGTGCGCCATCTCGTACAGGGCGTTGCGGCCCCGCTCCGGGCTGCTGCCGGCGTGGCTGGCCTTGCCGGTGATCTTCATCTCCACGATGGCGATGCTGCTGGTGGCCAGGCGCACGTAATCCTCCTGGAAGCCCGCCCCTTCGAAGCTGAAGACGGCGTCGTACTCGCTGCCAAGTTGGGTGATGAAGTTGCCCGAACCAGGGGAACCAATCTCCTCGTCGCCGTTGATCAGCACCCCCAGCTGGGCATAGTCGGTGAAGCCCAGCTCGGCCAGCAGCTTCACGGTGTGCAGCACCAGGGCCACGCCGCCCTTGTCATCGGAGATGCCCAGGCCCCAGGCCTTGTCGCCCTCTACGCGGAAGGGCTGCTTGGCAACCATGCCCTTGGGGTAGACAGTGTCCATGTGGGCCAGCAGGAGCACCTTGCGCTGTCCGGTGCCGGCGCGGGTGCCATACACCATCGAGCCCACCGGCGCCCCCTTGAGCTGCGGGTGGAAGTCCGGCGCCTTGGCCGGCAGCATCTGCACCGTCATACCAGAGGCTTTCAACTGCGCGGCCACCACCTGCGACAGCTGCGCAAGACCCTCGAGGTCGCGGCTGCCGGATTCGATGCTGACCAGTTCCTTCAGCGTGCCCAGCAGGGGCTGCACATGCTCGGCCACCTTGGTTTGCACAGCCGCCGGGGTCTGTGCCTGCGCAAGGGTGACGGCCAGCAGCGCAGTGGTGAGGCACAGGGTGCGCAGGAATCGGGGTGCGGTCATGGAGTCCTTTTCGGGATGCGGGCGCAGGCGCGGGTACCGGGGCCCTTATGTTGTCTGCCAGCTTCCTGAGGTGGCGTGGCGGGTGGGAAGCGGAATGCTGTGCACCACTATAGCCAGCCCTTTGCCCTGCCCCAGCGCATGGGCGAGGGAGGTCGCGGGCCCCTTGCGCCGGTGCACTTGAGCTGTCGGGGCCTTCCTTAGAATGATCGGCTCCTTACCTGCGGCACACCTTCTGGAGCCACCGATGTCCACCGGGCTGATCCGCATCCGCGGCGCGCGCCAGCACAACCTGAAGAATCTGGACCTCGACATCCGCACGGGCGAGATGACGGTGGTCACGGGGCCCAGCGGGTCGGGCAAGTCCAGCCTGGTGTTCGACACCCTGTACGCCGAGGGCCAGCGGCGCTACGTCGAGACCTTCAGCGCCTACGCCCGGCAGTTCCTGGACCGCATGGACCGCCCGGCGGTGGACCGGGTGGACGGCGTGCCGCCGGCCATCGCCATCGACCAGACCAACCCGGTGCGCACCAGCCGCAGCACGGTGGGCACGATGACCGAGCTGAACGACCACCTGAAGCTGCTGTTCGCCAGGGCCGCGCAGCTCTTTGACCGCCAGACGGCGCTGGCGGTGCGGCACGACACGCCAGAGACGGTGTATGCCAACCTCGTGGGCCGGGCCGCCGTGGCGGGTGACCCCCGACTCGTCTTCACATTCCCGGTGGAGCTGCCGGCCGACACCACGGCCGAGCAGCAGGCCCAGTGGTTGGCGGCCAGCGGCTTCACGCGCGTGCACGCCGAGCGCCCACAGGGCGCGCGCAAGGTGCTGGACGTGGTGGCCGACCGCCTGCGCATGAGCAACGCCGAGCAGGTACGTGTGATGGAGGCCATCGAACTGGCCTTCAAGCGCGGTGGCGGCCGGCTGGACGTGCATGTGGCCGCCGATGACGCTGCGGCGGGGGCCACCTGGCGCTACTCCACCGGCCTGCACTGCCCCGAGAGCGACCTGCGCTATGCCGATCCGCAGCCGGCGCTGTTCAGCTTCAACTCTGCCTTTGGCGCCTGCGAGACCTGCCGCGGCTTCGGCCGCGTCATCGGCGTGGACTTCGGGCTCGTGATCCCCGACCACCGCAAGACCCTGCGCAACGGCGCCATCAAGCCCTTGCAGACCCCCGCCTGGAAGGAGTGCCAGGACGACCTGGTGAAGTACGCCGGCGAGGCGGGCATCCCGCGCGACACCGCCTGGGCCCAGCTGACGACCGCTCAGCGCGACTGGGTCATCGAGGGTGATCCGGCCTGGAAGGGCCACTGGAACAAGCAGTGGTACGGCGTGCGCCGCTTCTTCGGTTACTTGGAAAGCAAGGCCTACAAGATGCACATCCGCGTGCTCTTGTCCAAGTACCGCAGCTACACGCCCTGCGGCAGCTGTGGCGGTGCGCGGTTGAAGCTCGAGGCGCTGCTGTGGCGGCTCGGTTCGAAGGCCGATGCCGATGCGGTGCTGGCTTTAGCCGCATCCGTCAGTGCTGACCCCGCATCCGTTCGGGCTGATCCTGCATCCGTTCGGGCTGAGCCCGCATCCGTTCGGGCTGAGCCCACATCCGTTCGGGCTGAGCCCACATCCGTTCGGGCTGAGCTTGTCGAAGCCCCATCGCAGGGTGGCGCTGTCCTTCGACAGGCTCAGGACGAACGGGGTGGGCGAGTTCAGGACGCCTGGAGTGGGAGAACCCCTTCGGAGCGCTTCCTGCCCGTGGGTGTGGCCTGGTCGCGTGAGCAGCTCGACGGCCTGCCCGGCCTGGCCCTACACGACTTGATGCAGCTGCCTATCGAGCGCCTGCAGTGCTTCTTTGGCGGCCTGAGCCTGCCGTCCACCATGCTCGACGACGCGCTGAAGCTGCTGCTCGACGAGATCCGCACCCGTTTGAAGTACCTGTGCGACGTGGGCCTGGGCTACCTGACGCTGGACCGGCAAAGCCGCACCCTCTCTGGCGGCGAGGTGCAGCGCATCAACCTGACCACGGCGCTGGGCACCTCGCTGGTGAACACGATGTTCGTGCTGGACGAGCCCAGCATCGGCCTGCACCCGCGCGACATGAACCGCATCGTGCAGGCCATGCACCGGCTGCGTGACGCCGGCAACACCCTGGTGGTGGTGGAGCACGATCCGGCCGTGATGCTGGCGGCCGACCGGCTGATCGACATGGGCCCTGGCCCCGGTGAGCGCGGCGGGCAGATCGTCTTCGACGGCACGCCGCAGGCCGCGCGCCAGGCCGACACCCTGACGGGCGATTACCTGGGCGCCCGCAAGCATGTGGGCCAGGGTTTTCGGCGCCTGGTGGAAGCGGCCACGCCGCGGCTGATCCTGGAGGACGCCACCGAGCACAACCTGCAGCAGGTCACCGTGGCGCTGCCGCTGCAGCGTCTGGTGTGCGTGACCGGGGTCTCAGGCTCTGGCAAGAGCACGCTGGTGCAGGACGTGCTGTACCCAGCACTGGCGCGCCACTTCGGCAAGCCCACCGAGACGCCCGGGGCGCATGGCCAGCTGCTGGGCGCCGACTGGCTGGCCGATGCGGTGTTCGTGGACCAGTCGCCCATCGGCAAGACGGCGCGCAGCAACCCGGCCAGCTACGTGGGTGCCTTCGACGAAGTGCGCAAGCTGTTCGCCGGCGCGCCGCTGGCGGCCGAGCGCAGCTACACCGCCGGCATGTTCAGCTTCAACGCCGGCGACGGGCGCTGCCCCACCTGCGGCGGCTCGGGCTTCGAGCATGTGGAGATGCAGTTCCTGTCGGACGTGTACCTGCGCTGCCCGGACTGCGACGGCCGGCGCTTCCGCGCCGAGATCCTGGACGTGAAGATCGTGCGCGGGCCGCGCCAGCTCTCGGTGGCCGATGTGCTGGAGCTCACCGTCAGCGAAGCGGCCACGCTGTTCCGCGACGACCGCGAGGTGGTGGCGCGGCTGCAGCCGCTGGTGGACGTGGGCCTGGACTACGTGCGCCTGGGCCAGCCCGTGCCCACGCTGTCGGGCGGCGAGGCGCAGCGCCTGAAGCTTGCGGGCTTCCTGGCCGAGGCGGTCACCTCGCCGGTGCAGCGCGTGGCCAAGAAGGGCACCCTGTTCCTGTTCGACGAGCCCACCACCGGGCTGCATTTCGACGACATCGCCAAGCTCATGCGGGCCTTTCGCAAGCTGCTGGAGGCCGGGCATTCGCTGGTCGTGATCGAGCACAACCTGGACGTCATCCGCGCGGCCGACTGGATCGTTGACCTCGGGCCTGAGGGTGGAGACGGCGGCGGCCTGCTGGTGGCCGAAGGCACGCCCGACGATGTGCGGGCACATCCCACTTCGCACACGGGCCAGGCGCTGCGCGACTACGACGTGGCGATGAGCGGCGGCGCGCTCTCGGTGCGGGACGGGGGTGGGGCGTTCGCCGCGCCATGCGCAGACGAAGACCACACCCGCTACCTGGGTGACGCCATTCGCATCGTCAATGCCCGCGAGCACAACCTCAAGTCGCTGAACGTCGACATCCCGCGCGGCAAGTTCAGCGTGGTCACGGGCGTGTCCGGTTCCGGCAAGAGCACGCTGGCCTTCGACATCCTGTTCAACGAGGGCCAGCGCCGCTACCTCGAAAGCCTGAACGCCTACGCCCGCAGCATCGTGCAGCCGGCAGGGCGGCCCGAGGTGGATGCGGTGTGGGGCATCCCGCCCACCGTGGCCATTGAGCAGCGCCTTTCGCGCGGCGGGCGCAAGAGCACGGTAGCCACCACCACCGAGGTCTGGCACTTCATGCGCCTGCTGTGGGTCAAGCTGGGCCTGCAGCACTGCGTGCACGACGGTGCGCCCGTGCGCCCGCAGAGCGCCGAGAGCATTGCCGCCCAGCTGCTGCGCGACTTTCCCGGCCGCCATGTCGGGCTGCTCGCGCCTCTGGTGGTGAACCGCAAGGGCGTCTACACCGACCTGGCCAAGTGGGCCAAGGCGCGTGGCCACACCCATCTGCGCGTGGATGGCGAGTTCCTGCCGCTGGAGCCGTTTCCGCGCATCGACCGCTTCAAGGAGCACACGATCGAGCTGCCGGTGGCCGATCTCGTCGTCGACCCCGCGAACGAGGCCGCGCTGCGCGAGGCCTTGTCGCGCACCCTGCAGCTTGGCAAGGGCGTGCTGCACCTGCTGCAGCCGCTGGACGGCCTGGCCCGGGCGCTGCAGGCCGGAGAGTCCACGGCCGGCCTGGGCCGGGTGCAGGTGTTCTCCACCAAGCGCGCCTGCCCCACCTGCGGCATCAGCTATCCCGAGCTGGACCCGCGCATGTTCAGCTACAACAGCAAGCACGGCTGGTGCACCGAATGCGTGGGCACGGGCCTGAAGCTCACCCGCGAGCAGCGCCGCGCCTACGACGACTCGGTGCGCGATGACGATGCCAAGGGCCGCGAGCAGAGCTTTCCGGCCGAGGAGGCCGAAGTCGAGGGCCTGGTCGACGAGCCCTGCGGGGCCTGCGGCGGCGCCCGGCTGAACCCAGCCTCGCTGGACGTGACCTTCCTGGGCCAGCCCATCAGCGACATCGCGCGCATGAGCGTGCTGCAGGCGGCCGACTGGGTGCGCTCGCTGGAGGCGCAGGGCCGCCTGAGCGAGCGGGAGACCGGTATCGCCCGGGACGTGATCGTCGAGATTCGCGGCCGCCTGGACTTTCTGCAGGAGGTGGGCCTGGGCTACCTGACGCTGGACCGGGCCGCGCCCACCCTGTCAGGAGGCGAGGCGCAGCGCATCCGCCTGGCCGCGCAGCTGGGCAGCAACCTGCAAGGGGTGTGCTACGTGCTGGACGAGCCCACCATCGGCCTGCACCCGCGCGACAACGGCATCCTGCTCAACGCCTTGCACCAGTTGGGTGACAAGGGCAACACCCTGGTCGTGGTCGAGCATGACGAGGACACCATCCGCCGCGCTGACCACCTGATCGACATCGGCCCGGGTGCCGGCAAGCGTGGGGGGCGGGTCGTCGCGCAGGGCACGGTGGCAGACCTGACGGGTGCGCCAGAGTCCGTGACGGGCCGGTTCCTGGCCCACCCGCTCAAGCACCCGATCCAGCCCCGCCGCCCCGTGTTTGCCGACGCCGCCGCCGCGCCGGCCCTGGCCCTGACGCTGGCGGGCGCCCACCTCCACAACCTGCAGCGCGTTGATGTGCGCCTGCCACTGGGGCGGTTGGTGGCCGTCACGGGCGTGTCCGGCTCCGGCAAGAGCACGCTGGCGCGTGATGTGCTGCTGGCCAACGTGCACGCCGCAGTGGCTCTGCGCGCCACCAAAGCCGGGCGCGAGGCGCTGGGCCGCGGCGAACATCCGGCCTGGGCGGGTTGCACGGGCCTGGCCGGGTTCGAGGCCGTCGACCGCGTGCTCGAGGTGGACCAGACCCCCATCGGCAAGACCCCGCGCTCCTGCCCCGCCACCTACATCGGCTTCTGGGACACCATCCGCAAGCTCTTCACCGAGACGCTGGAGGCCAAGGCGCGCGGCTACGCCGCCGCACGCTTTTCCTTCAACACGGGTGACGGCCGCTGCCCTGCCTGCGAGGGGCAGGGCATGCGCACCATCGAGATGAGCTTCCTGCCGGATGTGAAGGTGCCCTGCGATGTCTGCCATGGCCGGCGCTTCAATGCCGAGACGCTGGCCGTGACCTGGCGCGGCCGCAGCATCGGCGACGTGCTGAACATGGAGGTGGACGAGGCCGTGGACTTCTTCGCCTCCATGCCCTCCATCGCCCACCCGCTGCAGTTGCTGCAGGACGTGGGCCTGGGCTACCTGACATTGGGCCAGCCGAGCCCCACGCTGTCGGGCGGCGAGGCGCAGCGCATCAAGCTGGTCACCGAACTCACCAAGGTGCGCGACGACGTCACGCGGCGTGGCCAGAAGGCGCCCCACACCCTGTACGTCCTGGACGAACCCACCGTGGGCCTGCACATGGCCGATGTGGAGAAGCTGATCCGCGTGCTGCACCGCCTGGTGAGCGGTGGCCACAGCGTGGTGGTGATCGAGCACGACCTGGACGTCATCGCCGAGGCCGACTGGGTGATCGACCTGGGCCCCGAGGGCGGCACGGGCGGCGGCCATGTGGTCTGCGAAGGCCCGCCAGAAGCGCTGGTGGCCGCCGGCACTCATACCGGCCGGGCCCTGGCGCCTGTGCTGGCGCGGTGACGGGCGCGGCGGGCAGAACCTGGCACGGAAGAGGCCCTACCCGCCATGGCCCGGCACCTGCAACAGAAGCCCGCATCTCAAGGAAAACCATCACTCGGGTTTACACGGAGAGCCCGGACAATCCTGTTGTCAGGTTCGGGTGCCACCATCCGAGCTGTTTGCCTGCATGACTTGGTAGGAGCCGATATGAACGTCAAGACCGCCCTTCGCCCCCGCGCCGCCGCCCTGTGGGCCGTTGCCACCCTGGCCTGCTTGGCCGCCAGCGCGTCCGCGCAGACGACGTTGACCTTGTCTTCCTGGGTGCCGCCTTCCCATACGCTGACCGAGACCCAGAAGGAATGGTGCGAGATGCTGTCCCAGAAGGTGGCGGGCAAGGTCAAGTGCAATGCGCTGCCGCGCGCCGTGGCAGCACCTCCCGCCACGTTTGACGCGGTGCGCAACGGCCTGGTGGACATCTCCTTCACGGTGCATGGCTACACCCCGGGCCGCTTCGCGACCACGCAGTTTGCCGAGATTCCCTTCCTGGGGCAGTCGGCCGAGGCCAGTTCGGTGGCCTTCCAGCGCATGTACCAGAAGCAGCCCGCCATGGCCGAGGAACACAAGGGCGTCAAGGTCATCACCGTCTTCACCCATGGCCCTGGCATCGTGTTCAACACCAAGCGCCCCATCACCAAGATGGACGAGCTGCTGGGCATGAAGTTCCGCATTGGCGGCGGCATGGTCAACGACATCTCCAAGGCCCTGGGCATGAACGTCACGCTCAAGCCCGCCCCTGAGAGCTATGAGCTGCTCTCCACGGGCGTGATGGACGGCACGCTGTTCCCGGCCGAGTCGGTTGAGGGCTTCAAGATCGACAAGGTCATCAAGTACGCCACCCTGTTCCCGGGTGGCCTGTACAACACCAGCTTCGTCTTCATGATGAACCAGGCCAAGTACGACAGCCTGCCGCCTGACGTGAAGAAGGCCATCGACGAGATGAGCGGAGAGTTCGCTGCGCGCATGATCGGCAAGGGCTGGGACAAGGTGGACCGCCGTGGCATGGCCTTCATGCAGGCCAACGGCGTGCAGTTCACCAAGGCCGACCCCACTTTCGTCAAGGACGTCACGGCTAAGACCTCGGGCTTGGTGGATGCCTGGGCCAAGGGGGCTGAGGCCAAGGGCATGAAGGACCCGAAGAAGGTGCTGGCCGAGTTTCGCGCCGAAATTGCGAAGCTGCAGTGACCCTGGAGTGACCCCCGTTTGACTGCGCTGAAGAAGCTGCTCAGCGCCTGCTGCGGCCTCCTGGCTGCGGTGGCGCTGTTCGCCATCATGGCGCTCACCCTCGTGGATGTGAGCGGACGCAAGCTGCTGAGCGAGTCGGTGCCCGGCTCGCTGGAACTCACCGAGCTCTTGATGGTCGTGGTGATCTTCGCGGGCCTGCCGCTGGTCTCGCTCAAGGGTGAGCATGTGGTGTTCGATTCGCTGGACCCCTGGATTCCGCGCGGTCTCAGGCGCCTGCAGCATGCCCTGGTCGATCTGCTGTGCGTGGCGGCGCTGGGGGGTCTGGCCTGGCTCATGTGGACCAAGGGCGCCGATATGGCCAGCTACGGGGACACCACCGCGCAGCTCAAGCTGTCACTGGCGCCCTTCGTCAAGGTGATGAGCGGCCTGATCGCGGTCACCGCCTTCGTCCATGCGCTGCTCATGGTGGCGCCCGTGGGGCATCACCACGTCGGGGTCGATGAGGAGCTGGAGCCCGAGGCGTTCAGCGGGGGCGCCACATGATCGAGGCGCTGGTCGGCTTTGCCTGCGTCTTCGCCCTGGCGCTGCTGCGCGTGCCGCTGGCTTTTGCCATGGGGCTGGTGGGCTTTGTGGGCCTGGGCTTGCTGCGCGGCTGGGCACCGTCGATGGCCAATGCCGCGCAGGTGGTCTACGACACCGGCTTCGCGTACACGCTCAGCGTGGTGCCGCTGTTCATCCTGATGGGCAACTTCGTGGCCCGCGCCGGGTTGGCGCATGAGTTGTTCCGGGCCGCCTACACCTTTGTGGGCCATGTGCGCGGCGGGCTGGCGCATGCCACCGTGATCGCCTGCGCCGGCTTCGGGGCCATCTGCGGCTCGTCCATCGCCACGGCGGCCACCATGGCCAAGGTGGCCTACCCGCCGATGAAGAAGCTCGGCTATGCCGACCCCCTGAGCACGGGCGTCATCGCTGCAGGCGGCACGCTGGGCATCATGATCCCGCCGTCGACCATCATGGTCATCTACGGCATCGTGACCGAGACCAACATCGGCAAGCTGTTCGCTGCCGGCATCCTGCCCGGGCTGATGTGCGCGGGCCTGCTGATGCTGGGGGTGGCCTGGCAGACTTGGCGTGACCCCGCCGCCGGCCCGGCCGGCGAGCGCGCCACCTGGGCCGAGCGCTTCGAGGCGCTGCGCGGCATCTGGGGCGTGGCGCTGCTGGTGGTGGTGGTGCTGGGCGGCATCTACGGCGGCGTGTTCACCGCCACCGAGGGGGCGGGCATCGGCGCCTCCGGCGCCTTCTTCTTCGCCCTGGCGCGCGGGACGCTGAGCTGGAAGGTGTTGCTGGACGTGTTGGTGGAGAGTGCCCGCACCACGGCCATGCTGTTCACCATCCTGATCGCGGCCATGCTGTTCTCCAGCTTCGTGAACTTCACCACCATGCCAGGGGACCTGAAGGACTGGATCCTGCACGCCGGCCTGTCACCGCTGATGGTGGTGGGCGCGATGATGGTGATCTACATCCTGCTGGGCACCATCATGGAAGAGCTCTCCATGGTGCTGCTGACCATCCCGGTCTTCTTTCCCATCGTCATGGGCCTGGGCTTCGATCCGGTCTGGTTCGGTGTGCTGATCGTGCTGGTGGTGCAGATCGGCCTGATCTCGCCGCCTGTGGGCATGAACCTGTTCGTGCTGAACGCCCTCATCAAGGGCGTGAGCCTGAAGCAGATCTTCCGCGGCGTATGGCTCCATGTGCTGCTGCTTTCGGTGGCCCTGTTCATCGTGCTGGAGGTGCCGCAGTTGTCACTGTGGCTGCCTTCGTACATGAAATAGGGGCGGCGGCAGGCGGCAGCCGGCGGGCGCGTGTTCGGCCGGCTCAGCGCACTCTGGCGTGGCTGGTCCTCCACCACTTCCAGCAGCGCCAGCCCAGCAGCACGGCGATGATCGCCGCGTAGACTGCCACATCGGCGAAGTCGTTCTTGCCTGAGCGCTTCCAGAAAAAGTGCAGCAGGGCCAGCCCAGCGACCGCGTACACCAGGCGGTGCAATGCCTGCCAACGCCGTGCGCCCAGCGTCTTGATGGCTCGGTTGAAGGACGTGGCCGCCAGCGGCAGCATGCCCAGCAGCGCCGCCGTGCCCACCAGGATAAAGGGCCGCTTGACGATGTCGGCGAGGATGGCCTCCAGATCCAGCCCCATGTCCAGCCAAGCGAAGCACAAGAAGTGCAGCGCCGCGTAGAAGAAGGCGAACAGCCCCAGCATGCGCCGCAGCCGGGCCAGCGCCTGCCAGCCGGTCCACTGGCGCAGCGGCGTGACCGCCAGCGCGGCACACAGGAAGCGCAAGGCCAGCTCCCCCGTGTCGCGGATCAGGGCCTCGGCCGGGTTGGGCCCCAGGTGCTCAGACGGATCCGTCAGCGCCGCATAGGCCAGCCACAGGAACGGTGCCAGGGCCAGCAGGAAGACGGCGGGCTTGGTGGCCGGGTGCAGCAGCAGGCGGTTCACGGCGCTGCCGGATCCTGCCGATCAGTAGAACTTGCGCAGGTCCATCCCCGCATACAGCTGTCCCACCTGCCCCTCGTAGCCGTTGAACATCAGCGTGGGGCGCTTCTTGGTCAGCAGGCCGTCCTCACCGATACGCCGTTCAGTGGCCTGGCTCCAGCGCGGGTGGTCCACCTTCGGGTTCACGTTGGAGTAAAAGCCGTACTCGCTGGGGATGGAGGTCTCCCAGCTGGTGCGCGGCTGCTTATCCAGAAAGCGGATCTTGACGATGGACTTGCCCGACTTGAAGCCGTACTTCCAGGGCACCACCAGGCGCAGCGGCGCGCCGTTCTGGTTCGGCAGGACTTCGCCGTACATGCCGAAGGTCAGCAGCGTGAGCGGGTGCATCGCCTCGTCCATGCGCAGGCCTTCCACATAGGGCCACTCCAACACCGAGGAGCGTACACCGGGCATTTGCGATGCGTCAGCCAGCGTCACGAACTGGATGAACTTGGCGTTGCCCGTGGGCTCCACCCGTTTGATCAGCTCGGCCAGCGACCAGCCCACCCAAGGGATCACCATGGACCAGCCCTCGACGCAGCGCATCCGGTAGATGCGCTCTTCCATCGGCGCCAGCTTGAGCAGCGACTCGATATCGAAGGTGCCGGGCTTGCGCACCTCGCCCTCGATGGCCACGGTCCAAGGGCGGGTCTTGAGCGTGTGGGCGTTACGCGCCGGGTCGCTTTTGTCGGTGCCGAACTCGTAGAAGTTGTTGTAGGTGGAGGCGTCCTTGTAGGACGTCGACTTTTCCATCGTGGCTGCACCGGCCACGGTGCTGCGCGCCCCGGGCAGGGCGGCGAGCTTGCCCGGCGCGGCCGCCGTGGAGGCCAGCGCATCGCGTGCCGCCCAACTGCCCAGTGCCGTGCCCGTGGCCCCAATGGCCAGGGCTTTCAGCCAGTCGCGCCGCGCCTCGTAGGCCGGGCGTGGCGTGATCTCGGAAGGTGTGGGGTGGTGGAAACCACGGTCGGGGTGGAAGTGCATGGGGTGCCTCGCAGGGTCGTCACGCTGCCGAGCCGGCAGCGCAAGCCTGCACCTTACGCGATCTGGAGCGCAAGTTGGAATTGGCGGGCTTTCCCGGATCTGACGCGAATGGTGCGGCGCGGCGGTGGGCGGCCGGCGCCAGGGCCCGCCCGAAAGGAAAAGAGCCGGTCAGCGACCGGCTCCATTCCAGACCAGGGCCCGTTGACCGGGCCCCCGTGCGGACCCTTCAGCGCAGGCCGGAGATGTAGTCCGACACGGCCTTGATCTCGGTGTCGCTGAGCTTGGCGGCAATGGCCATCATCTGCGCGCTGTTGGCGCGCGTGCCGGCACGGAAGCCGTTCATCTGGCTTTCGGTGTAATCGGCATGCTGGCCACCCAGGCGTGGATACTGGGCCGGAATGCCGGCGCCCGTGGGGCTGTGGCAGCCGGCGCAGGCGGGCACCGCCTTGTCCAGGATGCCACCGCGGTAGATCTTTTCGCCTAGGCGGATGGTGTCCTTGTTCTTGGCGGCCCCGGGCTTGGCCGTCTTGCCAGCGTAGAAGGCAGCCACGTGCTTCATGTCCTCATCGCTGAGGGTGGAGGCAAAGCCCTTCATCACGGCGTTGTTGCGCTTGCCGGACTTGAATTCCTGCAATTGCTTGACGAGGTATTCGGGGTGCTGGCCCTGCAGGATGGGGTTGGCCGGGGCGCCGCGGCTGCCGTCTGCCGTGTGGCAGGCGCCGCAGACCTGGGCGATGGCCTGGCCCTTGGCGGGGTCTGCCTTGAACGCGGACTGGGTCTCGGCGGCCAGGGCCGAGCCGATGGTGGCGACTGACAGCAGGGCCGAGAAGATCAGGGCTTGGACGGGCTTCATATGACAGGGCCTCGCGCGGGTTGCGCCATCTTGCGGGTGTACGTGTGCTTGCAGGGTGCGGATGGCACGGACCGCATCGGCCGGCAGGCGCCTTGTGACGGGGGCTTGCACGGCGCCAAACGGCAACATGTTCATCCAAAACCTGCGGATTTTACAATGCCCCATGAACCTACCCTCACCGGAAGCCCCGTCAGCGGCGTTGGACAAGGCCGCACTGGCCTGGACGCACACGGCACGCTTTCTCACCACGGCCAGTCAGCTGGACCAATTGCCCGTCACCGAGCTGCCGGAGATCGCCTTTGTCGGGCGCTCCAATGCGGGCAAGTCCACGGCGATCAACATGCTGGCGCAACGCAAGCGGCTGGCCTTTGCCTCCCGCACACCGGGCCGCACACAGCACATCAACCTGTTCGAACTGGGCCCCAAGGACGCGCCCAATGCGCTGTTCGCAGACTTGCCCGGATACGGCTACGCGGCCGTTGAGCGCTCTGCCAAGCTGCGCTGGCAGGAGGTGATGGCGCGTTACCTCGAGCTTCGCCGCAGCCTGACAGGCGTGGTGCTGATGGTGGACTCGCGCCTGGGCTTCACTGAGCTGGACCGGCAGCTGCTGGGCTTCATCGCCCCGCGCGTGGTCACGGGCCAGGTGCGCCTGCTCGCGCTGCTGACCAAGGCCGACAAGCTCAACCGTGCCCAAGCGCAGCGCTCGCTGCAGGGGGCGCAGGAGGTGTTGGGCGAGATGGCGCAAGAGCCGGCCGATGTGGGGGTGACGCTGTTTTCGGCGCTCTCGCGTCAGGGGGTGGGCGATGTGGCACAGACCTTGAGAAGCTGGGTGCCGTGATCGAGACGTTCCAGGCAGCCTTGCCGCATGGCATCGCGCTGTCCTGCCGGGCGGCGGGGCCGGTGCAGGCGCCGCGTGTCCTGCTGCTGCACGGCTTTCCAGAGGCCGCGTTCGTCTGGGACGGCGTGATGCAAGCCCTGGCGCCGCACGCCCGTTGCCTGGCGCCCAACCTGCGCGGCTTCGAGAAGTCTTCTGCGCCGCAGGAGGTGGAGGCCTACCGCGCACGCCACCTGATGCAGGACATCGAGGCACTGATTCTGCAGACGGGCGGTCCGGTGGACCTGCTGGTGGCCCATGACTGGGGGGGCGCCGTGGCCTGGAACCTGGCTGCCATGCGGCCGGAGTTGATGAAGCGGCTGCTCATCATCAACTCGCCGCACCCTGCCACCTTCCTGCGTGAGCTGCGCAACAACCCGGCGCAGCAGTCGGCCAGCGATTACATGAACTTTCTGTGCCGCCCCGACGCCGAGACCCTGCTGGCCGAGAACGACTTCGCCCGGCTGTGGCCCTTCTTCGGGCGCATGGGCGGCCATGCCTGGTTGGTCGAGGGCATGCGGGACCGTTACCGGGCGGTGTGGGCGATGGGCCTGACGGGGGGGCTCAATCTCTACCGCGCCTCGCCTCTGCGCCCGCCCTCGTCTGCCGATCCACGCGTGGCCCTGGCCCTGCGGGAGTTGCAACTGCCCGATGCCATGACCACCTCGCGCGTGCCCACCTTCGTGCTCTGGGGCGAGGGCGATCACGCCCTGCTGCCCTGCCTGCTGGACGGGCTGGAGCGTTGGGTGCCGGATCTGCACCTGACCCGCGTGGCGCAGGCCAGTCACTGGATCGTGCACGAGCAGCCGCAGCGGGTGGTCGACGAGATCCGGCGCTGTCTGGGTCTGGGTTGACGGTCGGTCAGGGCACAGCCGCCCCAAGTTTTTTTGCGCGCCCTCTGGGAGCCGGTACCGGCACCGAGCGGACTCTGGGGGTGTTCATGCAGCTCGGCCTTTGCTGCCGGGCGGCAGCCGTTGACGGTGGGGCATCAACGTTCACGCTCAAGCCGGGCGATTGCGTGAGATCTGAACGGCCACCAGCCGGGCGGCGGCGCGGACCAGACAGCGCGGCTCGTGTGCCATGGCCAGCGACTCCGCCTGAAGCAGAGCCAGCGCCGGGCGCTTGATCGGCCAGACGGCATCCGACCGGCAGTCTGCCCACAAGAACAGATCCTGCTGCGTGTCCACCCACACGAGCTGGGCGTTGACCCAGTTTCCGGACAAATAGATGCGCGCCACATGCCCGGGCCGTAGGGAGGTGATCCAGCGCTTTCCAGCCGCCCGGCCCTCCGGTGCGGACGGGATGTCCAGGAGCTGCGAGGGCACGGTGTCCATCTGCCCCATCCCCAGGGTCTGGATGGTCGTGCCTGCCAACTCCGTCGGCTGGGTGGACTTGAGCGCCAGGGACTCCAACTCGTTGATGACCGGTACCAGCCGCTGGCGCCGTTGGTCGAAGCGCTGGCGCTCCGACGTCATGACATTGCTCAGGGTCCACTGGTAGGCTGAGGGCTCATGCGTCGTCGTCGAGTTCAGCTGACTGATCAGGCTGCCGATTGTCTGCATCACCGCGCTGCGTGCGGGGTGGGGCGCCTCGGGCAGCACCTCGGACTGCCAGGCGATCCGGTCCAGCAACAGCCACAGCGCATGGTCATGGGTGTCCAGCAGGCTGTCGTCGGTGTGGGCCAGCTGGACGGCTGGCGCCTGCAGCCGGGAGATCGCGAACTTGACGTCAGCGGCCAATCGCCTGTCAGCCAGGATGACGTCAAACAGACGGTTCAGCAGCCCCAGGTAGTCCGGATCTGCAGGCAATTCGGCGGGCTGTGTGTCCGAGGCGATGCGAGGGGACACCGTGGTCGATGAGAAGGGCGCTGCCGCCGTTTCGGAGTCCCAGCCGGCCGGCTTGATTGGCAGTTTCGCGCCCGAGGGGTCGACGACGCTGCTGTACATCGCCGGCAGTACGCCGGCGTCCTCCAGGCGCCCACAGGCCGCCGCGAACTCGCGTCGAAGCTCCTGCGCAAGGGGCGTGCTGGCCACCTTCATGAACACCGCGCGCAGGCCATCGTCCTCGGTCAGGGATTGAGCTGCACCCCACAGGGCGTGGGCGATCACCTCGGGCTTGAACGGGTTGTGGTCCGAGATGACCAGCGTGTCCCCGACCAGCGCAGAGACGAAGGCGGTCAACTCCCGGAACTCGAACTCGGCCACAAGCTTGATCTGGTCGATGCAATTCGCGATGAGTGCGTCCGAGGAGACCTGGCCTTCAGCCGCCCTTTGCGGGCCCCGCTCCCCACTGATGAGGCGCTTGACCTGCAGCCCCAGGCAATCCACGAAGGCGGCGGCCACGCGCCGCCGTTGCGGCCGCAAGGCCATCGTGAGATCCAGCGCCTTGAACCGCTCGGCGGGATCGGAAGACATGGGCATGTTCGACAACGCCGCCAGCGTGTCGTCCATCACCTTCTGGGCGAGCATGGGCGCACGGGTGAGCTCGTCCTCGACGAAGCTCAGGAGTGCGGCGCTGTTGGTCATTTGCCCGAGGCGGATTTGGTGATTAACCGCCAGATTATCGTGCCGTCTGGGGTTGCGGCTTACCCAAGAAAAAAGGCCCGCCCTTGCGGGGCGGGCCTTTTTGGCCAGGCTGACAGAGCCTGGATTACATGTCCATGCCCATGCCGCCCATGCCACCCATGCCGCCGCCGCCAGGCATGGCCGGTGCGTCGTCCTTGGGGGCTTCAGCGATCATGCACTCGGTCGTCAGCATCAGGCTGGCCACGGAGGCCGCGTTCTGCAGCGCGGTGCGGGTGACCTTTGTTGGGTCCAGGATGCCCATTTCGATCATGTCGCCGTAGGTGGCATTGGCGGCGTTGTAGCCGTAGTTGCCTGTGCCTTCGAGGACCTTGTTGACCACCACGCTGGGTTCGTCGCCGGCGTTGGCCACGATTTCGCGCAGCGGCTGCTCGACCGCGCGCAGCACGATCTTGATGCCGGCGTCCTGGTCGTGGTTGTCGCCCTTGAGGGCGCCCATGGCGGAGCGGGCGCGCAGCAGCGCCACGCCACCACCGGCCACGATGCCTTCTTCAACAGCGGCACGGGTGGCGTGCAGCGCGTCTTCCACGCGGGCCTTCTTCTCCTTCATCTCGACTTCGGTGGCGGCACCGACCTTGATGACGGCCACGCCGCCGGCCAGCTTGGCCACGCGCTCTTGCAGCTTCTCGCGGTCGTAGTCGGAAGTGGCCTCCTCGATCTGAACGCGGATCTGCTTGACGCGCGCCTCGATGTCGCCTGCTGCGCCGGCGCCGTCGATCAGGGTGGTGTTTTCCTTGCCGATTTCCACACGCTTGGCTTGGCCCAGGTCGGCCAGGGTGACCTTCTCCAGCGTCAGACCGATTTCCTCGGCGATGACCTTGCCGCCGGTCAGGATGGCGATGTCTTCCAACATGGCCTTGCGACGGTCACCAAAGCCCGGGGCCTTGACGGCGCAGACCTTCAGGATGCCGCGCAGGGTGTTGACCACCAGCGTGGCCAGGGCTTCGCCTTCAACTTCCTCGGCGATGATCAGCAGCGGCCGGCCGGCCTTGGCCACCTGCTCCAACGTGGGCAGCAGGTCGCGGATGTTGCTGATCTTCTTGTCAAACAGCAGCACGAACGGGTTGTCCAGGATCGCGCTCTGCTTCTCAGGGTTGTTGATGAAGTAGGGCGACAGGTAGCCGCGGTCGAACTGCATGCCCTCGACGATGTCGAGTTCGTTGTCCAGGCTCTTGCCGTCTTCGACGGTGATGACGCCTTCCTTGCCGACCTTGTCCATCGCCTTGGCGATGATCTCGCCAATCGACTCGTCAGAGTTGGCGGAGATGGCGCCGACCTGGCTGATTTCCTTGCTCGTCGTCGTGGCCTTGGAGGCCTTCTTCAGCTCGGCCGTCAGGGCGGTGACCGCCTTGTCGATGCCGCGCTTCAGATCCATCGGGTTCATGCCGGCGGCCACGTACTTCATGCCTTCGCGCACGATGGCTTGCGCCAGCACGGTGGCGGTGGTGGTGCCGTCACCGGCGTTGTCGCTGGTCTTGGAAGCGACTTCCTTGACCATCTGTGCGCCCATGTTCTGAAGCTTGTCCTTCAGCTCGATCTCCTTGGCCACCGACACACCGTCCTTGGTGACGGTGGGGGCGCCGAAGGAGCGCTCGAGCACCACGTTGCGGCCCTTGGGGCCCAGCGTGACCTTGACGGCGTTAGCCAGGATGTTCACGCCCTCGACCATGCGATGACGGGCATCTGCACCGAAGACTACGTCTTTTGAAGCCATTTGCTTTTATCTCCGAATTCAAATACGGTAAAGATTACTTTTCTACCACGGCGAAGAGGTCTTCTTCGCGCATCACGAGCAGTTCGTCGCCATCGACCTTGACGGTCTGGCCGCTGTACTTGCCGAACAGCACGCGGTCGCCCACGGCCACGCCCACGGCGATCAGCTCGCCCTTGTCGGTGCGCTTGCCCGGGCCGACAGCCAACACCTCACCTTGGTCGGGCTTTTCGGCGGCGTTGTCGGGGATGACGATGCCCGAGGCCGTCTTGGTTTCGTTCTCGAGGCGCTTGACGATCACGCGATCGTGCAATGGACGCAATTTCATGGAATCTCCTTTGAGAGGACGTGTGGATGGGTTGTAAGTTGCCAGCAAACTGGTGGTCACTCGTTTGGCACCTGTTCTGACCGCGCAGTCGCGAGCGGTTCGGGCGCCATTAGCACTCGTAACGGTTGAGTGCTAGCAAAATGGATTATAGGGGTGGGTCTGGGGGGTTCAAGACCCGCAGGCTCAACCTTTTGATGCTTGGGGGCATCAGGGTCACCCCCCATGACGCAAATGAGGGCGCGTGGTGCAATCCGGCGCCTTGAGGGTTTCGACGATCAGGGCTCTTTCCGCCAACAAGGAATCGCGCTTGCAGCTGTTGCAATTGCTTATCGCAGGCATGGCCCAGGGCTGCATCTACGGCCTGATCGCCTTGGGTTTCGTGCTGATCTACAAGGCGACCGAGACCGTCAGCTTCGCCCAGGGCGATCTGATGATGCTCGGCGCCTTTGCCGGCCTGGCCTCCATGACGTTCCTGGGCTTCCCCTTCTGGTTGGCGGTGGCCGCTTCGATCGCGGCCATGGCGGCCTTCGGTTTGCTGGCCGAGCGCGCGGTCATCCGCCCCATCCTGGGCCAGCCGGCGTTTTCCATCGTGATGCTGACCATCGGCATCGGCTATGTGCTGCGGGGCCTGGTGACCATGGTGCCGGGCATCGGCACCGAAACCCATGTCCTGCCCGTGCCCTATAAAGACCAGATCTGGCATGTCGGGGCCCTGGTGATCAACGTCGAGCAGGTCGTGGTGATCGCGGTGACGGCCCTGCTCTGCGCCGCCTTGTTCGCGCTGTTTCGCTACAGCAAGTTGGGCATTGCGATGCAGGCCTCGTCGCAGAACCAATTGGCGGCCTACTACATGGGCATCCCGGTGCGGCAACTCAACGGCCTGGTCTGGGCGCTGGCCGCGGCAGTGGCGGCGGTGGCCGGCATCCTGCTGGCGCCCATCACGTTCGTGCATGCCAACATGGGCTTCATCGGGTTGAAGGCCTTTCCGGCCGCCGTGGTGGGGGGCTTCGGCAGCCTGCCTGGGGCGATCGTGGGAGGCTTGATCATCGGTGTGGTGGAGTCGCTGTCGGGCTTTTACCTCCCGGCCGGATTCAAGGACGTAGCCGCCTACGTCGTGGTGTTGATCATGCTGATGCTGCGGCCCAACGGGCTGTTCGGTGAGAAGCTTCGCAAGAAGGTCTGAGACAGAGAGCCCGGCATGCGATTCATCTTCAAGACCGACTACGCCCAGGACCTGCGCCTGGCCAAGCACCCGGGGCATGTGTTCTGGTACGGCGCGCTCATGCTCGCGCTGGCCGCGGCCCCCGTGCTGCTGGAGGAATACTGGCTGGCGCAGTTGACCTATGTGCTCATCTACGGCGTCGTCGGCCTGGGCCTGATGGTGTTGGCGGGCTACACCGGCCTGTTCTCGCTGGGGCATGCCGCCTTCCTCGGGGTGGGTGCCTACACCCAGGCGGTGCTGACCAACCACGGGGTCCCATTTCCGCTGGCCCTGGCGCTGTCGGCCGGCTTGTCGGCGCTGGCGGGTGTGGTGGTGGGTTTGCCCGCGTTGCGAGTCAAGGGCATCTACCTGGGCATGGCCACGCTGGCCTTCGGCTTCATCCTGGAAGAGGTCTTTGCACGCTGGGAAAGCGTCACAGGCGGCAATTCGGGCCTGAACGTGAAGTCGCCCAATCTCTTTGGCTGGGTGGTCGGCTCGGGTGGCGAGTTCTATTACCTGTGCCTGGTGATCACTGTGGTGGCCACGCTGGGCGTGCTGAATGTGCTGCGCTCGCCCACGGGCCGGGCCTTCGTGGCCATCCGCGACTCCGAGATCTCGGCCCAGAGCATGGGCATCCATCTGGCGTATTACAAGACTTTGTCCTTCGCCATCTCGGCGGCGCTGGCGGGCATTGGCGGGGCCTTGTACGCGCACAACCTGCGCTTCTTGTCGCCCGACCAGTTCAACATCATCCAGTCCATCGATCTGCTGTTGATGGTGGTCATCGGTGGGCTGGGCTCGATCCACGGTGTGTTCTTTGGCGCCGTCTTCCTCATCACCATGCCGCAGATCATCTCCGCCTCCAAGGGTGTTCTGCCCATGGTCATCGCCGAGGCGCCGGGCCTGAAGTCGGCCGTGTACGGCGCGGTGCTGGTGCTGTTCGTTCTGTTCGAGCCCATGGGCATGTACGGCCGCTGGCTCAAGATCCGCACCTACTTCAGCCTGTTCCCGTTCTACCGCAAGGGCATGTTCAAGCGGCAGAAGTCGTTCCAGAAGTCGGATCGTCTGAAATGACTGCGCCCCTGCTCTCCGCCCGCGGGCTCAGCGTGCGCTTCGGTGGCGTGCTGGCGGTCAACGACGTCAGCTTCGACGTCCACCCGGGTGAGGTCTTCACCCTCATCGGCCCCAACGGCGCGGGCAAGACCACGGTCTTCAACCTCATCAGCCGCATCTACGAGCCCACCGCTGGCACGGTGGAGTTCATGGGGCGCGACATCACGGGCGTGGCCCCACACGAGATCGCCTCGCTGGGCATTGCGCGCACCTTCCAGAACATCGAGCTGTTCGAGCACGCCACGGTGCTGCACAACCTGTTGATCGGTCGCCACCGCCACCGCAAGACCGGCGTGTGGAGCGACCTGCTGTTCAACCGTTCGGTTCGCGAGGCCGAGTTGGCCTCGCGCCGTAAGGTGGAGGAGGTCATCGACTTCCTGGACCTCCAGGCCTACCGCGACACCATGATTGCGGGGCTTCCCTACGGCGTACGCAAGGTGGTGGAGCTGGCGCGGGCGCTGTCCACGGAGCCCAAGCTGCTGCTGCTGGACGAACCCTCCTCGGGCCTGAACGTCGAGGAGACTGGCGACATGGCGTTCTGGATCGAGGACATCCGCGACCAGCTTGGCATCACGGTTCTGATGGTCGAGCACGACATGACGCTGGTGTCGCGCGTGTCCGACCGCGTGGTGGCGCTGAACCAGGGCCAGGTGCTGGCCGCCGGCACGCCGCGTGAGGTGCAGACCCACCCCGGCGTTATCGAGGCCTACCTCGGCTCGGTGGAGGACGTCTCGTCCCTGCGGAGGCCGGCATGAGTGACGATGTGCTGCTGGCCCTGGCCAATGTGGAGAGCGCCTACGGCCCCATCCGGGCGATCCGCGGCGTCAGCCTCGAAGTGCAGCGCGGGCAGATCGCCACCGTGCTGGGCTCCAACGGCGCGGGCAAGAGCACGATCCTGAAAACCATTTCCGGCATCATCGATCCGCGCCGCGGCACCATCGAGTTCAAGGGCCAGCCCATCGCCGGAATAGATCCCGCCCTGATCGTGCGCATGGGGCTGAGCCACGTGCCCGAGGGGCGCGAGGTCTTCCCGCTGCTGTCGGTGCGCGACAACCTGCTGATGGGTGCCTACACGCGCAGCGACCGCGACGGTGTGGCGCGCGACATGGAGATGGTCTACGGCTACTTCCCCATCCTGAAGGAGCGGGCGGCCCAGGACGCGGGCCTGCTGTCCGGCGGCCAGCAGCAGATGCTGGCCATCTCGCGTGCGCTCATGGCGCAGCCCGAACTCATCTTGCTGGATGAGCCCAGCCTGGGCCTGAGCCCCAAGCTCACCAAGGAGATCTTCGAGATCGTGGTGCGCATCAACCGCGAGCGCGGCACCACCATCCTGCTGGTGGAGCAGAACGCCAACATGGCGCTGAACGCCGCCGACTACGGCTATGTGCTGGAAAACGGCCGCATCGTCATGGAAGACACCTGTGACCGCCTGCGCGAGAAGGAGGACATCAAGGAGTTCTACCTCGGCATGAAGGAAGCGGGTGTGCGGGGCGAGCGCCGCTGGAAGAAGAAGAAGACCTGGAGATGAGCACCGTGGCCCTGGACCCGCATCGCATCGTGGCCGGCTCCCAGTTCGGCTGGGAACCACAGGCGCTGCCCTTCGAAACCGTGCACGAATTGTTCTGGCAGCGCGTGGCCGAGCTCGGTGACGCGCCCATGATGCGCCAGAAGGACCTGGGCCTGTGGCGCCCCTACAGCTGGAGCGGCGTGGCCACCATCGTCAGCGAGATCGCCGCCGGCCTGGTGCGCCTGGGGTTCGAGCCCGGCGAGACCGCCTCTGTGTTGGCCAACACCTCGCGCGAGTGGGTCTGGGCCGATCTGGCGGTGCTGTCTGCGGGCGGCATCTGCAACGGCATCTACCCCACCGACGCGGCAGCGCAGGTGCGCTACCTGTGTGACGACTCCGCTTCGGCGTACCTCTTCGTCGAGGATGACGAGCAGCTCGACAAGTTTCTTGAAGTGCGTGAGTCCCTGCCGCGCATCCGCAAGGTGGTGGTCTTCGACATGGAAGGCCTGGGGGATCTGGACGACCCGCAGGTCATCGGGCTGGAGGCCCTGCGCGCACTGGGACGCGAGCACCTGCAGGCCCATCCCGGCCTGATGGCGCAACGCCGGGCCGCGCGCCGGTCCACCGACGTGGCCATCCTCGTCTACACCTCCGGCACCACCGGGCGGCCCAAGGGCGCGATGATCACGCACTCCAACCTGTGTGCGGTGCTGTCCGGGCTGTCATCCAGCCTCTTCGAGGGCATGCCCATGGGGGGCGAGCGCATCGCCTTCCTGCCGCTGTGCCACATCGCCGAGCGCATGATCGGCGAGTACATCCCGATCATGCGGCGTTCGGTCACGAACTTCGTCGAGAACCCGGAAACGGTGTTCGAGAACCTGCGCGAGGTCCAGCCCCATGTCTTCTTCGCCGTGCCGCGCGTGTGGGAGAAGATCTACTCGCAGGTGATGATCACCCTGAGCGAGGCCGGTCGGGTGCAAAAGCTGGCCTATGCCTGGGCGGTGGCGGTGGGTACACGCGTGGCGCAGTGTCAGGGCCAAGGCACCGCGCCGAGCCCCTGGTTAGCCCTGCAGCACGTCTTGGCCAACTTCATCGTCCTCGACAACGTGCGCCGGATGACCGGCATGAGCCGCGTGCAGATGGCCCTCACCGGGGCCGCGCCCATCTCCCCGGATCTGATCCGTTGGTACCGTGCCCTGGGCGTGCCGTTGCGCGAGGGCTGGGGCATGACCGAGACCACTGGCGGCGGGACCGTCAACCCGCGCAAGGCCCCCAGGGCCGGCAGCATCGGAGTGCCGGGCCCGGGGCTGGAGATGCGCATCGCCGAGGGTACGAACGAGATCTTGCTGCGTGGCTCGAACGTGATCCTGGGCTACCTGAACCAGCCCGACAAGACGGCTGAGGCCATCGACGCCCAGGGCTGGCTGCACACCGGCGACGTCGGACGCGTGGACGACGACGGCTACTTCTACATCACCGACCGGATGAAGGACATCATCATCACGGCCGGCGGCAAGAACATCACGCCCAGCGAGTGGGAGAACCAGCTGAAGTTCAGCCCTTACGTCACGGATGCGGTGGTGATTGGCGACAAGCGGGCCTTTCTCACGGCTATCGTGATGATCGACCAGGAGAACGTGGAGCGCTTCGCGCAGGAGCGCGACATCCCGTTCTCGAATTACGCAAGCCTGACCCGTTCGCCCGAGATCCTCGAACTCATCCAGTCGGAGGTGGACCGGGTCAACAAGCAGTTCGCCCGCGTGGAGCAGGTCAAGAAGTTCTTCCTGCTCGACCGCCAGCTCACCGCCGAGGACGAGGAGCTGACACCCACGATGAAGCTCAAGCGCAAGTTGGTGCAGACCAAGTACGCCGAGCAGATCGAGGCGATGTACCGCGGCTGACGTGGGCCGCTGGCGCGACGTTGGGCGTCAGTTCAAGCCGGGGTTGCGGCCTGGGTCCTGATGCAAGCCCCGCGCCGCTGGCTCTGAGGAGTCGTCGCTGTTTGGGGAGAGATCCTCCACCCGATAGGACTCGGTGGCCCAGGCCCCCAGGTCGTGTTCCCGGCAGCGCCTGCTGCAAAAGGGGCGCCAAGGATTGACCGTCCCGTACAGCGAGGGGCCCTTGCAGGCGGGGCAGGTGACGATTCTGTCGCTCATGGCGCGAGGGTGCTCAAACTCACAGTCTGGGCGCGTCGGCTCAGGCGCAGAGCGTCATCTCGAAATCGGCGTCCTCGCTGGCCGGCCGCAGGCGACCCTCGGCATCTGCCCGCAGCATCCGCACCGACACGAGCAGGCGATGCCCGCTGATTTCCGGCACCAACTCCGAGCCCGCGTTCATGTGCACACGCAGCAGGTGGTAGCTCTTGCCTTCGGGCAGGCGCTGCTGGAATTGGCCGGCCGTGGCGTGCATGCGCTGCGTCACGCCGCCGTCGCGCAGCAAGCCCAACAGCAGTTGCAGCGCCTGCGCAAGCGGCGTCAAGCAGGCCGACCAGCGGTCCAGATCGGTCCGGCGGCGCTCGGCGGGATGCTGTTGCCAGGCGTAGTAGCCGGGCAGATCGAACTCGCAGGTGCCGGCGGGTATGCCGATGCGGCTGCGCACGCTCATCAGCCACTCGTTGGTGGTCAAGGCCTGGCCCGCCTTGCCCTGCACCTCGATCAGGCCCTGGAAGGCGTGGTCGATACGGCTGATGACCTCGTCCAGGGCCGCCTCAGAAATCCCGGGGTGGCCGCGATAGGACTGCAGCTGGGACTTGTGGCGCTCCAGTTCCTTGAGCAAGTCGGACTTCAGGTCGGCCCGGGAGGCGACATCCATGACCTCGAAGATCGTCACCAGGGCGAAATGATGGTCCAGCGCGTCGTCCCGCACCATCAGCCGACCGAGCCGCTCGAACAGGTGCTCCAGGCGCAGCATCGTGCGGATCCCTTCGTTGAAGGGGTATTCGTACAGGATCCGGGAGGTGGGCATCGGTAGGCAGATTCGCGTCACCGATTGTTCCACACAGGCGCGCTGTGTCAGCCCGCAACCCAGTGCTTCCACAGGCTGCGAACCTGGGAATTCAGCCGCTCCCTGGAAATCGAGTTGTTGAAGATCACGGCGTCGGCCATCGACCTTCGATGCTCCCGGGTGGATTGCTGGGCGATCACACGCCGAACCGTGTCTTCGGCCCACCCGTTGCGCAGCATCACCCGTTGAATCTGCGTGGCCAGGTCGCAGTCGACCACGAGCACCCGGTCCACCCGGGCGCGCCAGTGGCCCGACTCGGCCAGTAAGGGCACGTCGAAGACCACGACGATGGAGCCGGCCTGCATGGCCAGGGCCGCCTGGCTGCGCGCCTGCTCGCCAATCAGGGGGTGCAGGATCGCTTCCAGCCCTTGCTTGGCCGAAGGGTCGCTGAAGGCCAGGGCGCGCATGCGGTCTCGGTCCAGGCCGCCCTGCGCGCTGACCATCTCCGCCCCGAAGGCGTGGGCGATGGCCGGCAGCGCCGCGCCATGGGCGGTCGTCAGGCTGCGCGCGATGGCATCGGTGTCCACCAGCGCCGCGCCAAGCTGCACCAGCATCTGCGCCACCGTGCTCTTGCCGCTGCCGATGCCGCCAGTCAGGCCGATGTGAAGCGGACGCACAGCCATCCCCGGCAGGTCCGTCTCACCAGCCCAGATGGGTCAGGACCTGCCCGGTGCCGGCCAACATGACCACCAGGCCGCCCCCAGCCAGGAAGGGGCCGAAGGGCACGTAGCGTCCCTCGCGCAACTGGCCGGCCATCTTCATGCCCAGACCGACCAGGGCGCCGATCACCGAAGCCATCAGCACGATGGGCAGGATGGCCTGCCAGCCCAACCAGGCCCCGAGCGCGGCCAGAAGCTTGAAGTCACCATGGCCCATGCCTTCCTTGCGGGTGGCAAAGAAGAAGAGCCAGTGCACCGACCACAGCGCCAGGTAGCCGCTCACGGCACCGATGAGCGCGGCTTCTGGAGCCAGGCCGCTCCAGCCCGCCACGGCGGCTACGAGACCGGCCCAGGTGAGCGGCTGGGTCAGGCTGTCCGGCAGCAGCGTGGTGTCCCAGTCGATCGCAGACAGGGCCACCAGTACGGCCGCCACGCCGCACCACATCAGGGCTGCGGGCTGTGGGCCCACGCGCCAGCCAATCGCAGCAAACAGCAGCGCGGTGAGCGCTTCGATTGCGGGATATCGGACCGGGATGCGCGCGCCGCAGGCGGCGCAACGCCCGCGCAGGCGCAGCCACCCCAGAAGCGGCACGTTCTCGCTCCAGCTTAGCGCATGCCCGCAAGCCGGACATCGCGATCGCGGCACGGCCAGGTTCAACCTGGGCAGGGCGTGCAGCGCGGTCTCCAGCGAGCGCCCAGTCGCCGTGGCATCAGCGGGCAGTGCCTGATCGAACACCTCGCGGTGGGAGGCCTCGTCCTGCAATTGCCCTGCCACCTCGCCCCACCATTGCCGCGCCATCATCTGCGGCAACCGGTGGACCACCACATTGAGGAAACTGCCGACGGCCAGGCCCAGAACGCCCAGGGCCACGGGCGATAGCAGCCATTCCTGCCACAGCGCGCTCATGCCACCTGGCCAAGCTTGAAGATGGGCAGGTACATCGAGATCATGATCGCGCCAATGATCAGGCCCAGCGCCACCATGATGAACGGCTCCATCAGACTTGACAGGCCCTTGATCATCTCTTCCACCTCCTCCTCGTAGAACTCGGCGGCCTTGCCCAGCATGTGATCCAGGGAGCCCGATTCCTCGCCAATGGCCGTGACCTGCAGGACCATGGGCGTGAAGACGCCGGTGCCTTGCATCGCCGTGGTCAGGCCTGTGCCCGTGCGGACTTCACGCTGAATGATGTCGGTGGCCTGGGCGAAGACGGCATTGCCGCTGGCGCCGCCTGCAGACTGCAGCGCCGCCACGAGAGGCACACCCGCGGCTGACAGGGTGGACAAGGTCCGCGTCCAGCGAGCGATGCTCGCCTTCTCGATCAAGCCACCGAAGACGGGTACCTTCAGCAGCAGCCTGTCCATGATCATCTGCATCTTCACCGAGCGCCGCCACAGGCTGAAGAACAGGTAGATGCTCCCGGCCACGCCAGCAAACAAGGGCAACCAGTTTGCGACGAAGAAGTCCGACGCCGCCATGACCATCAGCGTGGGCCCCGGCAGTTCGGCGCCATAGGATTTGAAGGCGTCCTTGAAGGACGGAATCACGAGGGCCATGATCACGGCCAGCACCACAACGGACACGACGAGCAGCACCGACGGATACATCAAGGCCGACCGGACTTTGCCCGTCAGGGCCATGGTTCGCTCTTGGTAGACCGCCAAGCGGTCCAGCATCGCTTCAAGAACGCCACCGACCTCGCCCGCCTCCACGAGGTTGCAGTACAGGGGATCAAAGTGCCTCGGGTGCTTGCGCAGCGCTGATGACAGGCTGGTGCCCGTCTCGATGTCCATGCGGACCTCGTTGAGCATGCGCATCATGCGCGGGTTGGGATGCCCGCGCGCCACCACATCAAAGGACTGCAGCAGTGGTACCCCCGCCGACATCATGGCGCAGAGTTGCCGGGTGAAGATGGCGATGTCCTTCTGTCGGATCGATCTGCCACCGCTGACACTGCGCTTCTTGACCTTGTGGGCGAGGATGCCCTGACGCCGTAGCGCCGAAACGGCCACGGTGGTGCTGACGGCCCGCATCTCGCCGCGCACCAGTTTGCCGTTCTTGTCACGGCCTTCCCAGGCGAAAGAGGCCTCCTGGGATACCTTCGTCTTGGCCAGACGTGAATTCAAGTTGGCCATGAGCGGTCCTGGGCGCGCAGCACAGTTTGGCGGGTGTCGCAGGCGGCCTTGCTCACGGCGGTGCGCTTAGCTGAAGCCCGACGACGCCAAAGCATCTTGATCTCATGGAGGGAATCCTACGGCCTCTGATATGTTGAGGACAGAGGGTCCACATTGGAGTCCTGGTCGGGGTGAGAGGATTCGAACCTCCGGCCTCTACGTCCCGAACGTAGCGCTCTACCAGGCTAAGCTACACCCCGAGGTGCCCTGCAGGGGCAAGCCCTGCAACAGCCGCGAGATGCCGTCAAGATGATCGATGCACCGCACGAGAACACAATTCTAGCAGGGCGTCCCGTGCACGGCCGCTGGGTAGGCACTCGAGGTTCAGGCGAGCCTGCTCAATTTCCGCCTCGGCAGCCTGTCGAGTGGCTTCAATCGCGCCTGTACCGCGCACCACTTCAATGATCTGACCCAGTCGCTCCACTTCGCCGGAGCGGACGGCCTGCCTGAGCAACTCGCGTTCCTCGAGGGTGCCGCGCTCCATTGCCAGCAGGATGGGCAGGGTTGCCTTGCCTTCGCGGATGTCATCGCCCACGTTTTTTCCGAGTTCCTCGCTGCGGCCCTCGTAGTCCAGCAGATCGTCCACCAACTGGAAGGCGGTGCCCAGCCGCCGGCCGAAGTCCGCGCAGGCCTCCTCCGTGGTGGCGTCAGCATGGCCCAGTATGGCCCCCAGGCGCGCACTGGCCTCGAAAAGCTTGGCCGTCTTGAAGCGGATGACCTGCAGGTAGTCCTCTACTGCCAGATCGGGGTCGTGCATGTTCATCAACTGCAACACCTCGCCCTCGGCAATCACGTTCGTGGCGTCAGCCACTACATCCAAGACGCGCATGCGGTTCACAGACACCATCATCTGGAAGGCGCGGGAGTAGAGAAAGTCGCCCACCAGCACGCTGGCTGCATTGCCGAACAGGGCATTGGCCGTGGCCCGCCCGCGCCGGAGTGACGACTCGTCCACGACATCGTCGTGCAGCAGCGTGGCTGTGTGGATGAACTCCACCGTGGCGGCCAGTTCATGGCTCTCGGTGCCTTCATACCCCAGCGCCTGTGCGAACAGCAGCAGCAAGCGCGGGCGCACCCGCTTGCCACCAGCCTCGACGATGTAGCGGCCGATCTGCTCCACCAGCGCGACCTTGGACGACAGGCGCTCGCGAATCACGACATCCACCTGTTGCATGGCAAGGTCGAGGAAGTCGCTGCGGGCCGTGTCAGGCGTGGAGGAGGGCGTCAAGTCGTTTGACCGCGTTTGGCCATAAAGGTTCAACAATGATTATAGGAAGGGGGCTCCGATGACCCTGGCCCCGAGACCGGGGCTGCTGCTCAGGTGATTGGCCAAGAGTTGCCCCGCATCAATGTCGGCGCGGGTTGCGTTTTCGGCGCGCATGGGTATGTCGGGCCTGCCCGATGGGTACCAGCGCTTGTTCGGCGCAGGCGCCTGTCTTCGAAACCTTTCATGCTAGACTGTCGGGCTTCGTTTTCGGCGCTGGCGCCCCCTGCGGGTGCCGGTCAGCCAAGCCACATGCCTTTTTCGGCTGACAGTGGCTTGAAGCGTTGCCAAATTCGAGGGGCGGGGTTTGCCCCGCAGTCGCACGCGGCTTTCTTGATTTTGGGAATGCCATTTTTGAAAGGTCACACATGTACGCGGTCATAAAAACCGGTGGCAAGCAATACAAGGTTGCAGCCGGCGAAAAGATCAAGGTAGAACAGATAGCTGCGGACGTGGGCCAGGACATCACGATTGATCAGGTGCTGGCCGTCGGAAACGGCGCAGACCTGAAAGTCGGAACCCCCTGGGTCGCGGGTGCCAGTGTCATCGCCACGGTTGTGGCGCACGGCAAGCACGACAAGGTGCGCATCTTCAAGATGCGTCGCCGCAAGCATTACCAAAAGCATGGCGGCCACCGCCAGACCTACACCGAGATTCAAATCGGTTCGGTCAACGCTTGATCGTCTCAGGAGTCTTCAGCCATGGCACAGAAAAAAGGCGGCGGTTCCACCCGGAACGGCCGTGACTCGCAGCCCAAGATGCTGGGCGTCAAGGTATTTGGCGGGCAGTCCATCCCCGCCGGATCCATCATCGTGCGCCAGCGCGGCACCCGTTTTCACGCCGGCACCAATGTCGGCATGGGGCGTGACCACACGCTTTTCGCGCTGGTCGACGGGCAGGTCAGCTTCGCCGTCAAGGGCGGATTGAACCGTCAAACCGTTTCGGTCACGCCGATCTGATTTATCGTCAGGCCCGCACTGAAGCCCCGGCCTCGGCCGGGGTTTCTCGTTGGAGCGTTACGCAGAGATGAAGTTCGTCGACGAAGCCACCATCGATATCGCAGCTGGTCACGGCGGGGCTGGGTGCGTGAGTTTTCGTCGCGAGAAGTTCATCCCGTTTGGCGGGCCCAACGGCGGTGACGGCGGGCGTGGCGGCAGCGTATGGGCCGTGGCCGATGTGAACCTGAATACGCTGATCGATTTCCGCTACACCCGCCGTTTCGAGGCCCGCAACGGCGAAGCCGGGCGGGGGTCCGATCAGTTCGGCGCAGCTGGCGAAGACATCTTGCTGCGGGTGCCGGTGGGGACCATCTTCAACGACGCGGAAACCGGTGAGCGGCTGTGTGAATTGCTGGAGCCTGGCGAGCGGGTGTTGCTGACCAAAGGCGGTGATGGCGGCTTTGGCAATCTGCACTTCAAGAGCAGCACCAACCGGGCGCCACGGCAGAAGACCCCTGGCTGGCCGGGCGAGGCCCGAAAGCTCAAGCTGGAGTTGCGCGTGCTGGCCGACGTGGGCCTGCTGGGCATGCCCAACGCTGGCAAGTCCACGCTGATCACCGCGATTTCCAACGCTCGGCCGAAGATCGCCGACTACCCCTTCACCACGCTGCACCCGAACCTCGGGGTTGTGCGCGTGGGGCCCGACCAGAGTTTCGTCGTGGCCGACATTCCCGGCTTGATCGAAGGCGCCTCGGAAGGCGCCGGGCTCGGCCACCAGTTTCTGCGCCACCTGCAGCGTACTGAGCTGTTGCTGCACCTGGTGGATCTGGCCCCTTTCGACGGGTCGGACCCGGTGGCGCAGACGCGCGCCATTGTCAAGGAACTCAAGGCCTATGACCCGGGCTTGCATGCCAAGCCGCGCTGGATCGTGCTGAACAAGCTGGACATGGTGCCGCTTGAGGAGCGCGAGGTCCGCGTGAAGGACTTCGTGCGCCGCCTGCGCTGGAAGGGCCCCGTGTTTGCGGTGTCGGCCCTCGCGCGCGACGGGCTGGAGACGCTGGTGCGCGCCGCCTATCAGCACGTGGCCGCGGTCAGGCGCGTGGCCGCAGAGGCACCGGACGTGCGGTTCGTGGCGTCCTCGGCTGATGGCGCGGTGGCCGCGCCGGCTCCGTTGGCCCCGGGCCATGTGGGCGCCGAACAGCCCCGAACGGATCACTCGCGGGGCTGAGCGTGGCAGCGTCCCTGGCCAGCGCACGACGCATCGTCGTCAAGGTCGGTTCCAGCCTGGTCACCAACGAAGGCCGTGGCGTGGACGCCGAGGCCATCGGCAACTGGGCGCGCCAGCTCGCCACCCTGGCTCAGGGCGGGCGGGAAGTGGTGATGGTGTCCAGCGGCGCCATCGCCGAAGGCATGAAGCGCCTGGGCTGGACCACCCGTCCGAAAGAGCTGCATGAACTCCAGGCCGCTGCCGCGGTGGGTCAGATGGGATTGGTGCAGATGTACGAGACTCAGTTGCGCTGCCACGGCATGGCCAGCGCCCAGGTCTTGCTCACCCACGCCGACCTGGCCGACCGGGAGCGCTACCTCAATGCCCGCTCGACCCTGCTGACCTTGCTGCAATTGAAGGTCATCCCGGTCATCAACGAGAACGATACGGTCGTCACCGACGAGATCAAGTTTGGCGACAACGACACCCTGGGCGCACTGGTGGCGAACCTGGTGGATGCTGACTTCCTCATCATCCTGACGGACCAGCGCGGCCTGTACTCAGCCGATCCACGGCGCGATCCGGCCGCCCGCTTCATCGATCAGGCCTTGGCTGGAGACCCCGAACTCGAGCGCATGGCCGGCGGGGTGGGCTCATCCATAGGGCGCGGTGGCATGATCACCAAGATCCTGGCTGCCAAGCGGGCAGCGGGAAGCGGCGCTTCCACTGTCATTGCCTGGGGTCGCGAGCCGGACGTGCTGCTGCGCTTGGCCCGTGGTGAATCGATCGGCACCCACCTGGACGCCCACCTGCCGAAATTGGCGGCGCGCAAGCAGTGGATGGTCGATCACCTGCAGATGCGCGGCTCGGTGACCGTCGATGCAGGCGCGGTGGACAAGCTGCGCGACGGCGGCAAGAGCCTGTTGCCCATCGGGGTGATGGAGGTGACTGGGGAGTTCGCCCGTGGGGATGTGATTGCCGTGCGCACGCACGCCGGCGCCGAGATCGCCCGCGGGCTTGCCAACTATTCCGCCGCCGAAGCCCGCCTCATCGCCCGCAAGCCTTCGTCACAGATCGAGGGCCTGCTCGGCTACGCCAACGAACCCGAACTCATCCACCGTGACAATCTCGTCCTCGCATAGCGAGGGCGAGATTGCGGCGCAGGCTCATGTGCGCGCAGCGCACG
>JBAXYD010000006.1:0-108635 GCA_037127635.1 Betaproteobacteria bacterium
GCTGCATGGCCAGCGGCGTGGCGGCCATCAGCAGGTTCATCACGCCGTAGCCCAGTGCGCCGGCGGCCACGGCGACGATGAAGGTGGGCTGGCGGGCGATCTCGGCCAGCGGCCGGCCCGACGAGGCGCCGGGTGCCGGCGCCTTGTGCGGCGGGAACTGGATGAAGGACAGCGCCACGAAGGCCACGGCGGCCACGCCGATCAGCGCCAGGTAGGCACCCGCATAACGCACCGGCAACAGGTCCACCGAGGCATTGGCCAAGTTGGGGCCGATCAGGGCCCCCACGATGCCTCCGGCGAGCACCCAGGAGATGGCCTTTTCCTTGTACGAGGGCTCCACCACCTCGGTGCCGGCAAAGCGGTACAGGGCGGCATTGGCCTGGTAGAACCCGGCCAGCAAGGTGGCCAGCATCAGCAACCCGAAATTCTTCTGGCTCATGGCGTAGGCGCAGGCTCCCGCGCTCACCGCGGCCATCACCAACCCGAGCTGGAAGCTGCGCTTGCGGCCCCACTGCGACTGCAGACGCGCCACCAGTGGCGCGCTCAGCGCGCTGCCGATCACATAGCTCGTGATCGGCAGCGTGGCCATCCACCCCACTGGCGCCAGCGCCAGCCCTGCCAGGCCGTTCACGGCGATGAACGTTATGTTGTTCGTCATGAACATGCTTTGGCAGAAGGCGAGCAGCAGAAGATGGCGGGTCATGACCCATCATCGCACCACCGCCCTGGCGCTGGCAGGGTCTTCAACCCGGCGGCTGCATGAAGCGTCCCCAGGACTGGCCGGGCAAAGAGGTGCTGGGTGCCCCCGCACCCGCAGGCCAGAACTCCAGATCCACCAGGGCATCGGGCCGCGCGCGCAGCACCAGCGCGTCGCCTGCGCCGTCCCGCAATCGCACGGCACCGCTGTGCGGCCACACCTGACGCCCGGGTTCATAAAACGAGCCTGGCAACCCGCCGGCGGTGGACAGCACCAGCGGCGCACCGTCCAGAGGCTCGAGCTTGTAGGTCAGGCCGCCCATCACCAAGCCGCCGCTGAGGGTGTGCGACACCTCGGCCGACGAGGCGAGCGTGAGCACGTCAAAGTCCAGGATGAGCGTGTCCTGGCCAGTGCGCCGCACCAGCATGCCTTCGTAGCGCATGCGCAGGCGCTGCGCGGAGGCTGCCTCATTGCGCATCCACATCCGAAAGCCCCCGTCCATCGTGCCGGCCGCACCGACGGCAAAGCCGGCCATCGTGCCGCTGGCCTGGAGGGCGGTGACCATGCCTTTACTGTCGAGCTCGATGCGTTCGATCGTCAGCGCGAAGACGCCGTCCAACGCGGGCGCTCCCGGGGTAGTGACGCAACTCGACGCCTGCAAGGTGATGCCATCGCCCGGGCTGAGAGCACCGTCGTCATCGGCATCGTCGGCCCGCAGACCGAGGGATCCGCTCACCAGGCAGGCCTCGGTGAGGGTTTGCGCCGTCTGGACTACAGCGGTCGGCTGGGCGCGCTGGCCCAACGCCTGACGTAACAGGTCGCCGCCCGCCGTGGCCAGCATCGCCACGGGCGCGGCCTGCAGGCTGAACGCGGCCGACGCCATCGGGTTGCCAGTGGTGAACATGACGGCCTGCGCCAGCGCCGCGCCCTGGGTGAGCAGCGAGGCCGCGCTGAGGTCAGCCCCGGCAGACGCTGCCTCCACTCGCAGGCCCATGGGCACCTCCAGAGGTTCTGGCGCGCTACCGCCCCCGCCGCCGCACCCCGCCAGCAGGCTGGCTGTCCACAGGGCCGGCCACCGCAGGCCGCAGCCCTTCGATCTGGTCTGCACAATTGGGCGGTCTTGCGAACCGCTGGGGGATTGAGGAAGCATGGCCGGTTCCCTTTGCCTTGAATGAAGGAAACCAGCCTATGGCGGCCGCAGTTCCGCCGGCTTGCGCGGGATCACCAGGGGCTGCCCACCAGCCTCCCCTGGCTCAGGAAGTAGATCGAGTCTCCGATCTGGACGCTGCGGTCGGCGCTGACGTCCAGTGGATCGGTGCCTTCAGGGGCGGCCAGTTCCTTGCGCCAACTCAAGGTGCGGGCCGCAGTGTCCACCTCCAAGCGTTGCAGCATGTGGCGTGTGCTGGCGCCCCAGTCCACCTCGCGCAGCGACATCGGCAGGGCCATGCGGGAAACCGCTCCCACTTGCAGCAGGTTCAGCCCGTGGCTGCTGAAGTCCACGGTGCTGGCGCTGCCCTTGGCCCCGAAGCTGCGTGAGGACAGCACCGTCGGCCTTGTGGGGTCGCGTACGTCGAACAGCGCGACCTTGGGCCCCAGCGCTGCGCCCGTGGCGTCGGCGTCGCGGCCTACGCCCAGCAGCAGCCCTTGCGGCAGCGGCAGCAGCAAGTCGGAGAAGCCCGGCACCTCGAGCGCGCCTGCCGCCTTGGGGTCGGTCGGGTCCTGGAGGTCGAGCACATACAGCGGGTCGGTGCGGCGGAAGGTCACGAGGTAGCCCGTGGCCCCCGAGAACCGCACACCGTAGATCTGCTCCCCGGGCTTGCCCAGAGGCGCTGGCCGGCGCTCATTGGGCAGTGTGGCGATCGACTTCAGGACGGCCTCGCTGGCGCTCTCGCGCAGGACGGTCAGGGTGGCCGGCGAGGCCGTGGCAGGGGTGGTTGTGGGTGTACCCGGGGTGGTGGTGGTCACGTCGGGCAACGTGACCCAGCCGCTGGTGCCGGTGTAGCTGATGACCCGCAGGTCGCCCGCGTGTTCGCTCATGCGGAGGGCGATGCGCTCGGCATCCCACCCCAGGTGGCCCTTGACCTCGCCCGAGGCCCGGTAGCTGAGGTTCAGGCCATCGAGGGCGAACTTGTGCACATCGGTGACGAAGTCCGTGGGAAAGAGGGTGCGTCCGTCGGCGCCCATCACTGGCTGGAGTGAACGGGTGGTGGCCAGGTACAGGCTCTGCGTGGACATGTACAGGCCCTCGGTGCCCCCGAAGAAGCAGCGTGTGCGGGTGGCCAGCGTGGGCGAGGCCAGGTCGATGGCCACCAGGGTGGTCACGGTCAGCGCCAGCGACGAGGCCTTGGGCTGCATCAGGCAGTCGCTTTCCGCCACCAGGGGCTGTCGTGCGCCGCCATCGATGCGTACACCCGGCAGGATGTCGGCGGCCTTGAGCGCGGCCAGGGCTGCCTCGCGCTCCTTGTCCGACGCGTCCGCCGGAAGGGCCTCGTAGGCCGGGCGCGGGCTCCAGGTGGTCACCAGATGGATCACGTCGCCCACGCGACGGCTGCCCACCAACTGCCCGTCCAGCGCGAGTCGCCTTGCGGTGGTCAATACGCCACTGGCTGAGACATCGGCCACCTGCAGGTGAAGCACGGGGTCAGCGAAGGCGATCACCGGCATGGCACACAGCAGTCCGGGCGGACACGGCTGGCTGGCCCATGAGGCGGTGGCCGCCATCGCCACGAGCCGCGTGGCCTTGTCAGACAGCAGCAGTCCCTTGGGCGCGGAAGGCTCGCTCACATCCAGAGCCAGGGTTCCCAGCGGCTGCACGGCGCCATCGGCTCCGGGCTTGGCCACCCGCACCTGGGGGCGGGCGATGCCTTGGGCATCCCGCAAGGTGTAGCCGTCCAGCGCGAACAGCAGGCGGCCGTCGGTCTTCAGAAGGTCTGCCTCGTCGACCCCCGCTTCCTGCACGGTGGTCCCGGAGAAGGCTGGGGTGGCCGCCGCCCCCCCGTTCGAGGTGCTGGCCAGCGCGGTCAACCCCCCCGTGACCGCAAAGCGGTCAAAGCTGATCGCCGAGTTGGCGGTGCGCGCAGCCTGGCGGCTGCGCAGCAGATCTCGCACCGTGGGTACCAGCGCTCCGTCGGCCACGGGTTCGAGCGCAGCCAGCGGCCGCACCGTGCGCGTCGTCGTGGCCGACCCGCCGCCGCCGCAGGCGCTCAGGACCATCACCGCTGCGGCCACACCGACCACCAGGCCGGCTGACAGGCCAAGGCGGCGGGCTCTGGGCGCTGTGTCGTCGCCGTACATCTGCAGGCCGCGCCCATGCGGTTCCGGGTGCGCGTTCATTGGCGGACTTGTTCTTTTCATGAAGCTTTCTCCTTAGGATGTAGGGGTGTCACCGATTCCCAAGGCCCTTCCCGGGGCCCCGTTGTTGACGGGGTTCTTGCCTCAGGACCGATGACGTGGGATAATTTCCCACATTCTATGGACACTTGTCAAGCGCCCCCTTGAGCACCCGTCACCATCTGGTCCTGCACACCGTGCTGCGTATCCTGCGCCCGATGGTGCGCTTGATGCTGCGCCACGGCGTCACCTACACGGCCTTTGCGAGTGCCTTGAAGCCCGCTTTCCTGGAGGCGGCACGGGAGGAGCTGAACGCCCAGAGCATGCCGGTCACTGACAGCGCCCTGACCCTGCTCAGCGGCGTGCACCGGCGTGATGTGCGAGTGCTCACTCGCTCAGAAGACACAGAGAATCCAAGCCCCGCGGATTCACCCCCCGCGTCCCTGGCGGGTGAAGTGGTGGGCCGCTGGATGTCCGATCCGGCCTGTCTGGACGGGCAGGGACGGCCTCAGGTTCTGTCGCGCGCGGCCTTCGATGCCCTGGTCAGCGCGGTCAGCCAGGACGTGCGGCCGCGTGCCCTGCGCGACGAACTGGTGCGCCTGGGGGTGGTGACCTGCGCCGAGGATGGCAGCGTCAGCCTGGCTGCCCAGGGCTTTGCACCCCGTCAGGGATTTGCCGAAATGGCCACGCTCATGGCCGACAACCTGGCCGACCACGCCAGCGCAGCCACGGCCAACCTGCAGGATGGGGCCAACTTCCTGGAGCAGGCGCTCTATGTGGACCGCCTCAGCCCGCCATCAGCGGCCCGCCTGCACCAGGCGGCCGCCGCCGCCTGGCAGCAGGTCATTCCCGGACTGCTGCGCGAGGCCCGGAACCTTTACGACCTGGACCAGACCCCAGGCACGCCTTTGGACGCCCCGCCGCCGGGACCGGCAGGCCGGGCCCCGCACAGGCGTCGCGTGCGCATGGGCGTTTACTTCTACGACACCGAGGACGACCCCCGATGATTTCTGAATTCCTCACCTGCAGAACGTGCCTGGCCCGCCTTGCGCGATGCCGCAGGCTGTGGCCGATGCTGCTGCTTGCGCAGGCCTGCCTGCTGGCTGCATGTGGGCCTGGCGTGGGGGGCACAGGCACCGGGCTCTCTTCGGCGCTGGACGGCTTGCAGGCCTTTGGCGCGCAGCCGATCAGTGCCTGCGCCTCGGGGGCGTCGTCATCGCCGGCTTGTGCGGCGTCCGCGGTCCTGGGGTCACCCGCGGTCCAGCCCTCCACAGTGGTCTGGCTGGACACCGCCCCGGGCGCGCGTTTCCGGCTGGAAGTGCAGGGTGATGCCGTCATGCTCGACAAGCGCTGCACCAAAGAGCGATTTCAGGGCCAGTGGGCCTCCAACCAGACGCTGGGCGCGAGGTACTACGGCGTTTTCGGTGCCGAAGGCGTGGCGGGCGTGGCCGCGTCCCTGAGCGTACGCGCCGCCGATCCCTCTGCCTTGGTGCTCGAACTTCGGGGGCTGGACGACACGCTGCTACTGCCCCTTGTGACGGTGCAGCGCTATGACGCTCTCCTGCCCGCGCCGGTGTGTCCCTGAGCGAACCGCCCCACCCGGAGCGAACCGCGGAACCCGCTGGCTACAGCGCGAAGATCTTCCCCGGGTTCATGATGTTTTTCGGGTCCAGCGCGCGCTTGATCTGGCGCATCAGGTCCACGGCGCCGGCGCCGGCTTCGTCGACCAGGAAGCCCATCTTGTGCAGGCCGATGCCGTGCTCGCCCGTGCAGGTGCCTTCCAGCGCGATGGCGCGCTGCACCATCTGCAGGCTCAGGCGCTCGGCGGTGGCGCGCTGCGCCAGATCGCCCTCCTTCACCATGTAGGCCAGGTGGAAGTTGCCGTCCCCCACATGGCCCACGATGTAGTGCGGCAGGCCGGACTCGGCCGCCTCCTGCACTGAGATGTCGATGATCTCTGCCAGGCGGGAGATGGGCACGCAGGTGTCGGTGGTGACGGTGCGGCAGCCGGGGTTGCTGGCCATGCCGGCGAAGTAGGCCTTGTGCCGCGCGGTCCACAGCCGGGTGCGCTCCTCGGGCGTGCTCGCCCACTCGAAGCCTTCTCCGCCCTGGTCGCTGGCGATGTCCTGCATCGTCTCGGCCTGCTCCTTCACCCCGGCGTCGGTGCCGTGGAACTCCATCAGTAGCAGGGGCGACTCGCGCATGGACAGGCCGCTTTGCGCGTTGACCGCGCGCACGGCGTTGGCGTCCAGCAGTTCACAGCGAGCGATGGGGACGCCCATCTGGATGGCCTGGATGGTGGTGGCCACGGCGGCCTGCACGCTCGGGAAGTGGCAGATCGCCGCGCTCACCGCCTCGGGCAGCGGGTAGAGCTTGAGCGTGACTTCGGTGATGACGCCCAGCGTGCCTTCGCTGCCCACCATGAGGCGCGTGAGGTCGTAGCCGGCGCTGGACTTCTTGGCGCGCGTGCCGGTGCGGATGACCTCACCCGAGGCGGTGACCACCGTCAGGCCCAGCACGTTCTCGCGCATGGTGCCGTAGCGCACAGCATTCGTGCCGCTGGCGCGCGTGGCGGCCATGCCGCCCAGGCTCGCGTTGGCGCCGGGGTCGATGGGGAAGAACAGGCCGGTGTCGCGGATCTCGCGGTTGAGCTGTTCGCGCGTGACGCCGGCTTGCACGGTGACCGTCAAGTCCTCTGGGTTCACGCGAACGATCTGGGTCATACGGCTCACGTCCACGCTCACCCCGCCCTGCACCGCCAGCAAGTGGCCCTCCAGCGACGAACCCGTGCCGTAGGGGATGACGGGCACGGCGTGCGCTTCGGCCAACTGCACCACCGCCACCACGTCGTCGATGCTCTCGCAGAACACCACCACCTCCGGTGGCGTCACCGGGAACGGCGACTCGTCGCGCCCGTGCTGCTCACGTACCGCAGGGGCGGTGGAACAACGCTCGCCGAAGTGGGCGCGCAGGGCGGCCAGCATCTGGGCAGGTACGGGGCGGATGTCAACGCGGGGTGCGAAGTCGTGGGGGGCGTTCATGGCAGGTCTCCGGTCATCAATCAGGCCGAGGCGCCGACCACGCACGCCTGGCGAAAGCGCGATCTTCGCGTATCCCGGCCGCGACCGCGAGCCCGTCAATACCCGAGCGTGGGGAGATTCGGCTCCAAGGCCCCGCTGGTAGCATCGGCCGCACCATGAGCAACCGCCTGACCCAAATCGCCACCCGCACCGGAGACGACGGCACCACCGGCCTCGGCGACGGCAGCCGCGTCCCCAAGGACCACCTGCGCGTGCAGGCCATGGGCGATGTGGACGAGCTGAATTCGTCCATCGGCGTGCTGCTGGCCGAGCCCTTGCCGGAGGACGTGCGCGAGTTGCTTGTTGTCGTGCAGCACGAGCTTTTCAACCTGGGCGGTGAGCTGTCCATCCCCGGCTACACCCTGCTCAAGGCCGAGGCCGTGGCCAGTCTGGATACGGCACTTGAAAGGCATAACACCACGCTGCCTCGCCTGAAGGAGTTCATCCTGCCCGCAGGCACCCGCAGCGCCGCACTGGCCCATGTCAGCCGCACCATCGCCCGCCGGGCGGAGCGGGCCGTGGTGCACCTGGGGCTGTCCGAGCCCATCAACGAGGCGCCGCGCCAGTACCTCAACCGCCTGTCGGACCTGATGTTCGTGCTGGCACGGGTGCTCAACCGCGCCAACCTCGACGGGCTGGGCGGGGACGACGTGTACTGGAAGAGCGAGCGGCTGGCGCGCGAAGGCGGCTGAATCGTCCGGGCCTGAGCCCGTGCGAAGCCAGGCAGGCAGCCCTTGCGGGCGCCCTCTCGCACACCTGTCACCCCCGGCGCCGCGCCTGCACCGCCTCGCTCAGCGTCTGCAGCACGCCCAGCGAATCTTCCCAGCCCAGGCAGGCGTCGGTGATGCTCTGGCCGTAGTGCAGCTGGGTCGGGTCGTCCTTGCCGGGGGTGAACTTCTGCGCGCCGTCCAGCAGGTGGCTCTCCACCATCAGGCCGAAGACCTGGCGGCTGCCGCCGCCCACCTGGGCGGCGATGTCGCGCGCCACCTCGATCTGGCGCTGGTGCTGCTTGCTGGAGTTGGCGTGGCTGCAGTCGATCATCAGGCGCGGCTCCAGCTTGGCGCCTTCCAGCTCCTGGCAGGCCGCTGCCACGCTGGCGGCGTCGTAGTTGGGCGCCTTGCCGCCGCGCAGGATGACGTGGCAGTCCTTGTTGCCCTTGGTCTCGACGATGGCCACCTGCCCGTTCTTGTGCACCGACAGGAAGTGGTGCGCCCGCGCCGCGGCCTGGATGGCGTCGGTGGCGATCTTGATGTTGCCGTCGGTGCCGTTCTTGAAGCCGATGGGCGCACTCAAGCCCGAGGCCAGCTCGCGGTGCACCTGGCTCTCCGTCGTGCGCGCGCCAATGGCGCCCCAGCTCACCAGGTCGGCGATGTACTGCGGGCTGATGACGTCCAGGAACTCGCTGGCCGCAGGCACGCCGCTGCGGTTGATCTCCAGCAGCAACTGCCGCGCGATGCGCAGGCCCTCGTGGATGCGGTAGCTCTCGTCCAGGTACGGGTCGTTGATCAACCCCTTCCAGCCCACCGTGGTGCGCGGCTTCTCGAAGTACACGCGCATCACCACTTCCAGGGTGTCGGCGTACTTGGCCCGCTCGGCTTTCAGGCGCCGCGCGTATTCGAGCGCGGCGGCCGGGTCGTGAATCGAGCAGGGCCCGATGATCACGAGCAGGCGGTCGTCCTCGCCGTGCAGGATGCGGCGCACGGCCTGGCGCGTGTCGCCCACGAGCTTCTCCACCGCGGTACCGGCGATGGGAAAGAACTTGATGAGGTGTTCCGGCGGCGGCAAGGGTGTCACGTCCTTGATACGCTGGTCGTCGGTTTGGCTGGTCTTCTCGCTGTGTGCATACCAACCCTCGCTGGTGGCGGTGTTTCGGTTCGGCATCGGGGGCTCCTGGTGATGGCGGGGGGTGGTGACGTTGGTGGCGGCAGCAGGCGGCAGACGAAAAAAAACCGCCGGGGTCTCCGGCGGTTTCGTTGGGTCTGGCGCGCTGTCTTGGCTTATGCGCTGGCCTCTCCAACCGCCGGGCGGTGCGAGATCCAAAAATACGCAAAGTAAAACGAAGCGGGCAAACGCATGACCTCGAATGTAGCACGCACACCCGGGCCATCCCTGAGCCCGCGCCCCGCCGCGGCGGGCTATCCTGCGGCTTGATGAGCCCGACGCGCCTCGTGACCCCTGCACCACAGGCACCGTCCCGTCCCGGCCGTGGTGATGGCGCCGACGAGCCGAGCCGCAGGCGCCTGTGCTTGTGGACCGCCGCCGCTGCGGCAACCGCGGCCTGGAACTCGTCACCCGTCTTCGCCAAGCCTGCCCCCACCGTGCCCACCTCGCCCGTCCGTTTGCTCGACCCTGCCCGGCTGCCCTTGCTCGACGAGGCGATCGCGGCGGCGGTGCGGGCCGGACAGTTGCCAGGCGCGGTGGTGCGGGTGGAGCGGCTGGGGATGGGGCCTTTGCCGAGCACCACACATCAAGCCCATGGGCCCCAGGAGACCCCTGCGGCCCATGAAGCCTACGAGAGTGCCGTGGGTCGCAAGGCCCTGGAGCCGGTGCCTGAGCCGCTGGAGGCCTCCACCGTCTACGACTGCGCGTCGCTGACCAAGGTCGTGGTCACTGCGGCCCTGCTGGCGCGCCTGATGCAGGAGGGTGCGTTGCATCCCGGCACGGCCGTGCGCGACCTGCTGCCCGGTTTCGAGAGTGACCGGGGCGGCCCGGCCATCACTGTGGGCCAGTTGCTCACCCACACTTCCGGGCTGCCGGCCGGGGTGCCACTGCAACCGGCGTGGACCGGGCTGGAGCCCGCTCTGTTGCTGGCCGGCACGCGCGTGCCCACGCATCCGCCGGGTACCTTCTTCCGCTACTCCGATGTGAACTTCATCCTGCTGGGTCAGATCGCGCAGCGCGTCACCGGGCAAGCGCTGGACGTGCTCGCCCACACCTGGCTCTTCCAACCGCTGGGCATGCGCGACAGCGGCTATCGCCCGCTGGCCGACCCGCAGGCCTGGGCCCGCGTGCCCCTGGATCGCATCGCGCCCACCGAGTGGGACGCTGAGATCGGCGCAGTGCCCTCGGCGCAGCGCCCAGGAACGGCGATGTTGCGCGGCCAGGTGCACGACCCCACCGCGCGCCGCATGGGCGGCGTGGCCGGGCACGCGGGGCTGTTCAGCACGGCGGCCGATCTGGCGCGCTTTGCCCGCATGCTGCTGCAGGGCGGCGAACTGGACGGCCTGCGCGTGCTCAGCCCCCAGGCCGTTGCGCAGATGACCGCGGTGGCCACGCCGCCCGCGCTGACCGAGCAGCGCAGTCTGGGCTGGGACGTTGACTCGCCCTTCTCGCGCGCGCGCGGCCAGCGCTACCCGCGGGGCAGCTTTGGCCACACCGGCTTCACCGGCTGCGCGTTGTGGATCGACCCTTTCTCCCGCACCTTCCACGTGCTGCTGTCCAACCGCGTCCACCCCCGCACCCGCGAGAGCATCGTCGCGCTGTACGAGCAGGTGGGTACCCTGGCAGCGCAGTCGGTGCTGGGCTTCGACTTCGACCGCCTGCGGCCCTTGCCGGGCGGCTGACTGCCTCCACCTGACCCGCCGCCCATGTCACCTGCTCTCCTGGCCCTCGTCGTCTTTGTCTGGTTCGGGCTGCTCCTGCTGGTGGCCTGGCGCACCTCGCGCGGCGCCGACAACGACAGCTTCTTCATCGGCAACCGCCGCAGCCACTGGGCGCTGGTGGCCTTCGGCATGGTGGGCACCTCGCTGTCGGGGGTGACTTTCATCAGCGTGCCGGGGTCGGTGGGTGCCGGTGGGTTTACCTACCTGCAGATCATCCTGGGCCACGTGATCGGCTACCTGGTGGTGGCCTTCGTGCTGCTGCCGCTGTACTACCGACAGCAGGTGGCCTCGATTTACCACTTCCTGTCCGAGCGCCTGGGCCCGCGCTCGTACCGCACGGGCGCGGCCTTCTTCATCCTGTCGCGCACGCTGGGCGCCACGGCGCGCCTGTACCTGGTGGTGCGCATCCTGCAGGACGTCATCCTGGACAGCCTGGGCGTGCCTTTCTGGCTGACGGCCGCCGTGATCCTGCTGATGATCGTGCTCTATACCTACGAGGGCGGCGTCAAGACCATCGTGTGGACCGACACTCTGCAGACCGCGGGCATGTTGTTCGGGCTGGTGGTGTGTGTGGTGTTCCTGCTGGGTCGGCTGGACCTGTCTCTCACCGCCAGCGTGGAGCGCCTGCAGGGCGCGGGTCTGTCCACCGTGTTCGGCACCGACCCCATGAGCCGCACCTACTGGGTCAAGCAGGTGCTGGCCGGCGTGTTCATCGCCATCGCCATGACCGGGCTGGACCAGGAGATGATGCAGAAGAACATCTCGGTGACGACGCGGCGCGACGCGCAGAAGAACGTCATCGTGCTGGCCTTCACGCTGTTGGCGGTGGTGACGCTGTTCCTGTTCCTGGGCGGGCTGCTGCACCTGTTCGCCGTGCAGGCCGGGATGGCCGACAAGGGTGACCGGCTGTTCCCCGCCGTGGTGATGCAGCATCTGCCAGGCTGGGTGCAGATCGTCTTCATCGTCGCGCTGATCTCGGCGTTGTTCCCCAGCGCTGACGGCGCGCTCACGGCCTTGACCTCGAGCTTTTGCATCGACTTGCTGGGCTTGCAGCGCCGCACCGACTGGGATGAAGCGCGGCGCCTGCGCATCCGCCAGCGCGTGCACCTCGCGTTTGCCGCGCTGTTCATGGCGCTGGTGCTGGGCTTTCGGGCGGTGGATGACTCCAGCATGATCGGCCTGATCCTGAAGATCGCCGGCTACACCTACGGGCCACTGCTGGGCTTGTTCGCCTTTGGCCTGTTCACGCGCCGCATGGTGCGCGACGGCTGGGTGCCTGCGGTGGCCCTGGCCGCACCGCTGCTGTGCGCGCTCATCGACCTGAACCAGCGCGCTCTGTTCGGCCGCTACGAGATGGGGCTGGAGTTGCTGCTGCTCAACGGTGCGCTCACCTATGCAGGGCTCTGGCTGGTGTCGCGCCCCGGTGATGGTGGGGTGGTCAGCCCGCGCACGGACTGAGGGTCCTGGCGCGGCCGCTGCGGCCCGCCCATCGGGCCAAGGATCTGGTTCACGCCGTGCCGCCCACCGTCAGCCGTTCGATCCTCAGCGTGGGCTGGCCAACGCCCACGGGCACGCTCTGGCCTTCCTTGCCGCACACGCCCACGCCGGTGTCCAGCGCCATGTCGTTGCCGATCATGCTGATGCGCTTGAGCGATTCCGGGCCGTTGCCCACCAGGGTGGCGCCCTTGACGGGGTAGAGGATGCGGCCGTTCTCCACCCAGTAGGCCTCGCTGGCGGAGAACACGAACTTGCCGTTGGTGATGTCCACCTGGCCGCCGCCGAAGTTGGTGGCGTACAGGCCGCGCTTGACGCTGGCGAGGATTTCCTCCTGGCTCTTGTCGCCGCCCAGCATGTAGGTGTTGGTCATGCGCGGCATGGGCACATGGGCGTAGCTTTCGCGCCGGCCGTTGCCGGTGGGCTGTACGCCCATCAGGCGCGCGTTCATGCGGTCCTGGATGTAGCCTTTGAGGATGCCGTCCTCGATCAGCACGTTCTTCTGCGAGGTGCAGCCCTCGTCGTCCACGTTGAGCGAGCCGCGCCTGTCGGTCAGGGTGCCGTCGTCAAGCACGGTCACGCCCTTGGCGGCCACGCGCTGGCCGACGCGCCCGGCAAACACGCTGGAACCCTTGCGGTTGAAGTCACCCTCCAGGCCGTGACCCACGGCTTCGTGCAGCAGCACGCCCGGCCAGCCCGGGCCGAGCACCACCGTGAGCTCGCCCGCCGGTGCCGGGCGGCTGTCCAGGTTGGTCAGCGCGCCGTGCACGGCCTGGTCCACGTAGCCGCGGATCACCTCGTCGGTGAAGTGCTCCAGGCCGAAGCGTCCGCCGCCGCCGCCGCTGCCCATCTCGCGCCGCACCTCACCGGCCACGGTCTGCTCGGCGATCACCGTCACGCTCAGGCGCACCAGAGGGCGCACGTCAGCCGCCCGCGTGCCGTCGGCGCGCGCCACCAGCACCACATCATGCTCGGCGGCCAGGCCGGCCATCACCTGCACGATGCGCGGGTCCTTGGCGCGGGCCAGCTTCTCCACCTTCTCCAGCAACGCCACCTTGGCCGTGCTGTCCAGGGTGGCAATGGGGTCGGTGGGGGCGTACAGCAGCCGGCTGCCGGCCACCTTGGTGGCCTTGCCCACCTTGATACGGCGCATCTGCCCAGCTGCGGCGATGGTGCGAACGGTGCGGGCGGCGTCCAGCAGCGAGGCCTCGGACAGATCGTCAGAGTAGGCAAAGGCCGTCTTCTCCCCCGCCACGGCGCGCACGCCCACGCCCTGGTCGATGCTGAAACTGCCGCTCTTGACGATGCCTTCCTCCAGGCTCCAGCCCTCGTGGCGCGTGGTCTGGAAGTACAGGTCGGCGTCATCGATGCGGTGCTGCGAGATCAGGCCCAGGGCCTGCTGCAGCGTGGCCTCGCTCAGGCCGAAGGGCTCGAGCATCAGCGCCTGCGCCGTGGCCAGGCGTTCGATGGTGGGTTCGCGGGAGATCATGGCGGGGGGCTTTCGGTGAGTGATCCACTTGAACCGTTCACCCTGGGCCCGTCGAAGGGCTTCGACAGGCTCAGCCCGAACGGCATTTCAAGAAAACGGATGCCGGATGAATGAATCAATACGTCAACAGGTCAACAGGTCAATGAGTCAACAGGTCAATGAGTCAATCATGCATCAGCCTGGTGGCTGACGTTCAGGCGTGGCGGTTTCGCAGACCGACTCGTTGCGCAGCGCCAAGGCCGCCTCGTACAGCGCATTGCGCGGCCCCCCGGTGATGGTGGCGGCCAGGCCCACCGCCTGCTTGACGGGCAGTTCGGCCAGCAGGGCCTGCAGCACCTTCAGCACGTCTGGGGCCAGGCTGTCGTCTGCCGGTGCTTTCTGACGCAGGGCATGGACCACCAGCACGAACTCGCCACGTCCGCGGTTTGGGTCGGCTGCCAGCCAGGCCGGCAACTCGGCGGCGGGCAGAGTCACCACGGACTCGAATTGCTTGGTCAATTCGCGGCACAGCGTCACCTCTCGGTGGCCCAGGTTCTCGGCCAACATGGCCAGCAGGGCTTCGATGCGGTGCGGCGCTTCGAACAGGACCTGCTGGTCCAGGCAGGCCGTCACGGCCTGCACTGCGTTGCGGCGCTCGCCGCCCTTGGCTGGCAGAAAGCCCACGAAGCAAAAGCCCGCGGCCGAGGCGTCACCGGCCACGCTGACCGCGGCCACCGCACTGCTGGCCCCGGGTATGGGCACGCTGCGCAGGCCGGCCTGGCGCACGGCCGCGACCAGCGCCGCCCCGGGGTCGGAGACGGCCGGGGTGCCTGCGTCACTGACATAAGCCACGCGCCGGCCCTCGGACAGCAGGCCAATGACGCGCGCGGCGGCAGTGCTCTCGTTGTGTTCGTGCAGGGCCAGCAGGGGCTTGTCCAGCCCCAGATGGCGCAGCAGGGCGCCGGTGTGGCGGGTGTCCTCGCAGGCGACGGTGTCGGCCAGCGCCAGCACATGCAGCGCGCGCAGGCTCAGGTCGGCCAGGTTGCCGATGGGGGTGGCCACCACATACAGGGCGCCTGCCGGATACTGCTGCGCACCCGCGGCCAGAGCGGCCGCGTGCAGCAGGGTGGAGGCGTCGATGGTCAAGAGGTGGGGTGGTGTGGGCAGCCCCGGCGAGGCCGGGAACCTGGCGGAGGCGGTGGCGCTGCAGCACCTGCAGCACGCAGGCCTGCGTTTGGTGCAGCGCAATTATCGGGTGGCGCGGGGGCCGGGTGCACGCGGCGGTGAGATCGACCTGATCATGCGTGAACCCGATGGCACCATCGTGTTCGTGGAGGTGCGTGCGCGCGCCACCCCGGGCAGCGCGCGCGGTGCGGCGGGGGCGACCGGTGCGGCACGCGCTTTCGGCGCTGTGGGGGCTGTAGGGGCTGTAGGGGCTGTAGGGGCCTTTGGTGGCGCAGCGGCGAGCGTGGGCCGCATCAAGCAGCGACGCATCGTGTACGCCGCGCAGCACTGGCTGATGCGCCAGGCCGCGCTGCCGCCCTGTCGCTTCGACGTGGTGGCCCTGGATGGTGATGGCCTGCAGTGGCTGAAGGCCGCCTTTGATGCCGGGTGAGGCCTGGGGAACTTTTCCCCTAAACCCGTGTCATATGATGAATGTCCATGCTTGAGCAGCGTATCCAGCAACAATTTTTTGAGGCCGCCGATCTGCTCAGTCGCGCAGCGCAGGGATTGTCTCGGCCCGTGGCCGAGGCGGTGCAAGCGCTGACGGTGTGCGTCACCAGCGGCGGCAAGGTGCTGGTGGCCGGCAGCGATGTGGGCGCGGGCTTGGCGCCTGTGCTGGCAGCAGCCCTCACCGGGCGCTTCGAGCGGGACCGCCCGCCTTTGGCTGCCCTGGCCCTGCGCGATGACACCCTGCAGGGCCTGGCGCAGCAGGTGCGTGCCCTGGGGCAGCCGGGTGACCTGCTGCTGATGCTGGACGCCGGGGCCGATGGTGACCGCTTGCGCCAGGCCGCCCGCGTGGCGCGATCGCTGGACATGACGGTGGTGGCCCTGACCGGGCCCGAGGCTGGCGAATGGCATGACCTGCTGACCGACACCGACGTGCTGCTGACCGTGCCGCACGACCGGCCGGCCCGCGTGGCCGAGACGCATCTGGTGGTGCTGCACGCCTTGTGCGACGCCGTCGACCTTCAACTCATGGGCGAACTGGACTCCTGATGAACACCCACCACTCCTCCTTCCCCCTTGCGGCCCGTGCCGCGCGCCTGGCCGTCCTGGCCCTGGCTGCGGCCACCGTGCTGCCGGCCTGTGCGCCCGTGCTGGTGGGCGGTGCGATGGTGGGGGGTGCGCTGGCCAGCGTGGACCGCCGCACCGCCGGGACGCAGGTGGAAGACCAGGCCATCGAACTCAAGGCTGCCGCCCGGGTGCGCGAACTCACGGGCGAGCAGGCGCATGTGAACGTGACGAGCTACAACCGCATCGTGTTGCTCACTGGCGAGGTGCCCGACGCCGCGGCCCGCGGCGCGGTAGAGCAGGCCATCGGCCGCATCGAGGGCGTGCGGTCGGTGGTCAACGAACTCGCCGTGATGGGCAAGACCACGCTGACCGTCCGGTCCAACGACGCCGTGCTGTCGGCCCGCGTCAAGGCCGGCTTCATCGACGCCAAGGACCTGCAGGTCCAGACCGTCAAGGTGACCACCGAGCGCGGCGTGGTGCACTTGATGGGCCGCGTCACCGAGCGTGAGGCGGCGCGCGCCGTCGAGGTGGCGCGCGGCGTGCCTGGTGTGCAGAAGGTGGTGCGGGTGTTCGAGATCCTGACGGATGCGCAACTCGCGGCCCTGATGGACAGCATGGGCCAGCAGCCCAGGAAGTGAGCCCTTCAGGCACTCACTGCAGGCGCGTGATCAGGCTGGAGGTGTCCCAGCGCCGGCCGCCGGCCGATTGCACATCGGCGTAGAACTGGTCCACCAGGGCGGTCACCGGCAGCGTGGCGCCGTTGCGCCGCGCCTCTTCCAGCACCAGCCCCAGGTCCTTGCGCATCCAGTCCACGGCGAAGCCGAAGTCGAACTGGCCGTCCACCATGGTCTTGCCGCGGTTGTCCAGCTGCCAGCTTTGCGCCGCACCCTTGCCGATGACCTCGAGCACGAGCTTCATGTCCAGCCCGGCGCGCAGGCCGAAGGCGATGGCCTCCGACAGTCCCTGCACCAGGCCGGCGATGGCCGTCTGGTTGACCATCTTGGCCAGCTGACCCGCGCCCGGCGCGCCCACCCGCGTGACGGCCTTCGAGTAGGCCATGGCCACCGGCTTCATCGCCTCGAACGGCGCCTCGTCTCCGCCACACATGACGGTCAGCGCGCCGTTGACTGCGCCGGCCTGACCGCCGGAGACGGGTGCATCCACGAAGTGCAGACCGCGCCCCTGCGCGGCCGCGTACAGCTCGCGCGCGCCCGCGGCCGAGGCGGTGGTGTGGTCCACGAACAGCGCGCCCGGCTTCATGCCCTCGAAGGCGCCGTGTGCTCCGTGTGCGCCGAGGGTGACCGAGCGCAGGTCGTCGTCGTTGCCCACGCAGGCGAAGACGATGTCGACGCCCTGCGCCGCCTGTGCGGGCGTGGCCGCGCTCGTGCTGCCGGTGCTGCCATATTCTGCTACCCAGGCCGCGGCCTTGGCCGCGGTGCGGTTGTAGACCGTCACCTGGTGACCGGCCTGCGCCAGGTGGCCGGCCATGGGGTAGCCCATCACGCCCAAGCCGAGAAAGGCCACGCGTTGCGCGGCGATGGGGTCGTAGGTCTTTGCACTCACGGGTTTCTCTCCATGTGAAGTTTCAGGGTCTTGCCGGTGCCGCAGAGCCGCCCCGAAGGCATGGCTTGGCCGGCGGCCACGGCCTACAGACCGTGGTAACCGATGTCGCGCATCACCCGCAAGTGCTCCGAAGCTCTCAGCCTGGGAAATTCTCAGGGATCTTGGCTTTGGTACGGGCTTCGGCCGATGTGATGAGGTTGCGCCTCACCAGCTCGGAGAGGTTCTGGTCCAGGGTCTGCATGCCCACCGCCTGGCTGGTCTGGATGGCCGAGTACATCTGGGCGATCTTGTTTTCCCGGATCAGGTTGCGCACGGCCGGGGTGCCCAACAGGACTTCGTGCGCGGCCACCCGCCCTGAGCCGTCCTTCAGTTTGCACAGCGTCTGCGAGACGACGCCCACCAGGCTCTCGGAGATCATGGAGCGCACCATGTCCTTCTCCGCGGCGGGAAAGACGTCGATGATGCGGTCCATGGTCTTGGCCGCCGAGCTGGTGTGCAGCGTGCCGAGCACCAGGTGACCGGTCTCGGCCGCAGTGATGGCCAGGCGGATGGTTTCCAGGTCGCGCAGCTCGCCCACCAGGATGGCGTCCGGGTCTTCGCGCAGCGCCCCACGCAAGGCGTTGTTGAAGCTCAGGGTGTGCGGCCCGACTTCGCGTTGGTTGACCAGGCATTTCTTGCTCTCGTGCACGAACTCGATGGGGTCTTCCACCGTGAGCACATGGCCGTACTGGTTCTCGTTCAGGTGGTTGATCATCGCGGCCAGCGTCGTGCTCTTGCCCGAGCCCGTGGGGCCGGTGACCAGGATCAGCCCCCTGGGCTTCAAGGCCAGGTCAGAGAAGATCTTGGGCGCGTTGAGCTGTTCCAGCGTCAGGATCTTGCTCGGGATGGTGCGGAACACCGCGCCGGCCCCCCGGTGCTGGTTGAAGGCGTTGACGCGGAACCGGGATAGCCCCTGAATCTCGAAGCTGAAGTCGCAATCGAGCGTTTCCTCATAGTGCTTGCGTTGGCCGTCGTTCATGATGTCGTACACCATGTCGCGCACCTGCATGTGGTCCAGGGGCTCGACATTGATGCGGCGCACATCGCCGTTGACGCGGATCATGGGCGGCAGCCCGGCCGACAGGTGCAGGTCCGACGCCTTGTTCTTGACCGCGAAAGCCAGCAACAGGGTGATGTCCATGAGCGGCGGTTTATCCTGCGTGCGGAGGGGCCCAGCTCACCGAGCGGCAAGGGGCCTCAATTGACCTGAACATTATGACCATCCTTGAACAGCGCCTGGACGGGGTGCGCCAGCGCATCTTGCAGGCCTGCCGCACCGCCGGGCGCGACCCCGGAACGGTCAGCCTGCTGGCCGTGAGCAAGCTGCAACCGGCGCAGGCCGTACGCCAGGCGCAGCAGGCCGGCCAGCGGGCCTTTGGCGAGAACTATGTCCAGGAAGCGCTGGACAAGATGGTGGCACTGGCCGACCTGCGCACGGCTATCGAGTGGCACTTGATCGGCCCGCTGCAGAGCAACAAGACCCGTGCCGTGGCCGAGTCCTTCGACTGGGTGCACTCGGTGGACCGCCTGAAGATCGCGCAGCGACTGTCGGAGCAACGCCCGGCCGAACTGCCGCCGCTGAATGTCTGTCTGCAGGTCAACATCAGCGGCGAGGCCAGCAAGAGCGGCTTGCAGGCGCAGGAACTGGCGGAGCTCGCCCAGGCCGTGTCGGCCTTGCCGCGCCTGCGCCTGCGCGGCCTGATGGCCATCCCTGAGCCGGCGCAGGGCGTTGAGGCGCAGCGTGCCCCGCACCGCGCCCTGCGCCTGCTGCTGCAGGCGTTGAACCAGCGCGGGCTGGCGCTGGACACCCTGTCCATGGGCATGAGCGACGATCTGGAGGCCGCAGTAGCCGAAGGCTCGACGCTGGTGCGCGTGGGCACGGCGATCTTTGGTGCCCGGGCGCAGCCCGCACCCGCGCCCGTACCTGAGGCGGCCGGGCGCCCGCACTGATACGGGCCCACCCTCACACTGGGGCTTGCACAGGCCTCGGTGTGGGGGTGCGGCGTGGCGGTCAGGCGTCAGGCGTCAGGCGCGCCCCAGCCGCCCCCGCCCGGCGTCTCGACGATGACCGTCTCGCCCGGCTGCAGCGTCATCGTCACCTTGCCCGGCCGGTCATGTGCATGGCCGGTTGCGTCGATCACCAGGTTGCGGCCGCACTGGCCGGGCAACCCGCCATGCAGGCCGTAGGGGCTGATGCGGCGTCGATCGGACTGCAGGGACACGCGCGCTTCGTGGTCGAGCACGCGCAGCGCCCGCACCACCCCCAGGCCGCCGTGGTGGTGGCCCACCCCGGCCGAGCCCTCGCGCAGCTCATAGCGCTCCACCCGCAGCGGGTAGGTGATCTCCAGCGCCTCCACCGGGGTGTTCATGGTGTTCGTCATGTTGCATTGCAGCCCGTCCTGGCCATGCCCCATGGGCCGCCCCCCTTGCCCGCCGCCGATCGTCTCGACATAGGCGTAGCGGCGGCCGTTGCGCGGGTCCAGCCCGCCGATGCCGATCAGGTTCATGGTGCCCTGACTGGCTGCGGGCACGCGCTGCGGCACGCACTCGGCCATCGCGCGCAGCACGACATCGGCCACGCGCTGCGTGGTCTCGGTGTTGCCGGCGCACACCGCTGCCGGGGCGCGCGCGTTCAGCACGCTGCCCTCGGGGATGCGGATTTCCACCGCCCGGAAGGCCCCGGCGTTGGCGGGAATCGAGGCGTCGGTGACGACCTTCAGGGCGAAGAACACGGCCGAGTGGGTCATCGGGGCCACTGCGTTGATGTTGCCCGGGCGTTGCGGCGCCGAGCCGGCGAAGTCGATCACCATGCCATCGCCCCGGACCTCGATCGTCACCGCGATCGCCACCGGCGCATCGCCGATGCCGTCATCGTCCAGCGCGTCCTGCGCACGGTAGATGCCGGGCGGGAACTGCGCGATGCGGTGGCGCATGCGCCGCTCGGCGTAGTCCAGCAGGGCGTCCAGCCCGCGCACCAGCACCTCGACGCCGTATTTCGCCGCCAGCTCGGCCACGCGCCGCTCGCCCACGCGCAGGCAGGCCAGCTGCGCGTTCAGGTCGCCGCGCCGCTCCAGCGGCGTGCGCACGTTGGCCAGGATGAGGCGCTCGATGTCGGTCTGCAACTCGCCCTGGCGATAGAGCAGGACTGGCGGGATGACCAGCCCCTCCTGCCAGATCTCGCGCGAATTGCCCGGCATCGAGCCGGGCTCCATCCCGCCCACGTCGGAGTGGTGGGCGCGCGTGGCCACATAGCCGACGTGGCGCCCCTGCACGTGGACGGCGCTGACGAACAGCACGTCGGGCAGGTGGGCGCCGGCGATGAACGGGTCGTTGACCACCAGCACATCGCCTGGCCCGAGCGGTGCCACGGTGGCCAGGGTTGGGCCCAGGGCGCTCAGCATGGAGCCCAGGTGCACGGGCACATGCTCGGCCTGCGCCACCAGCTGGGCGTGGCGGTCGAACACCGCGCACGAGGCGTCCATGCGCTCCTTGATGTTGGGCGAGAAGGCGGTGCGGCGCAGCACTGCGCCCATCTCCTCGGCGGTGGCGTCCAGCGCGTTGCGCAGCACCTCAAGGGTGGCGGCATCCAGCCGGTCGTCATGCGTCATGCCATCACCTCCACGAACAGCGCACCCGTCACATGCACCCGCGCCACGTCGCCCGGGTAGAGCACGGTGGTGGCCGAGACCTCGTCGATCACGGCCGGCCCGGTCACGACGTTGCCGGCGCGCAGGCGCGCGCGCTCGTAGACCGGTGCCTCGTGCCACGCCCCGCCTGTGCCCACCGCACCGGCCTCGAAGTACACCGGCCGCGTGCCGAGCCGCGCCGCCTGTGCGTCCGGGCCCCCGGCCTCGAGCTGGGCCAGGCGCGGCGGGTCCACGCGGCCCCAGCCGGTGACGGCCAGCGTCACCACCTCGACCGCTGCGCGCTCGTCGGCGTGGCCGAAGCGCTGGCGGTGGAGCTCATGGAAGCGTGCCGCCAGATCGGCCCAGCCCTGCGCCGTTGCAGGCGCGACCGGCACCGCCAGCTCGAAGCTCTGGCCCACGTAGCGCAGGTCCGCGCGGAGTTCGATGACGCGCCGCTCCGGTGGCACGCCGTCGTGCGCGAGCAGCGCGCTGGCCGAGGTCTCCAGGCGTTGCAGGATCGGCTGTGCCGTGGCGAAGCTGAAGTCCTGCAGGCCGCGCACATGCGTTTCCAGCAGGTCGTGCCGCAGATCGGAGACGAGCAGCCCGTACGCACACAGGATGCCCGGGTTGGGCGGCACCACCAGGCGCGGCATGCCGAGGTCGCGCGCCACCGGGCTGCCATGCATCGGTCCGGCGCCGCCAAAGGGCACCAGGGCGAAGTCACGCGGGTCGTGCCCGCGTTCCACGGACACGACGCGGATCCCGCGCACGATGTTGGCGTGCGCCACGCGCAGGATGCCGGCGGCCGCTTCGATGAGGTCGATCCCCAGCGGCTCGGCCACCCGCTGGCGGATCACGTGGCGCGCCGCCTCCAGGTCCAGCGTCATGTCGCCGCCCAGACGCGTGTCCGTGCCCAGGCGTCCGAGCACGAGGTTGGCGTCGGAGACCGTCGGTTCGGTCCCGCCGCGGCGGTAGCAGGCCGGGCCGGGCACGGCCTCGGCACTCTGTGGCCCCACGCGCAGCGCGCCGCCGTCGTCGATCCAGGCGATCGAGCCGCCACCGGCGCCGATCGCGTTGATGTCCACCACCGGCAGACGGATCGGCATCGCCTCCAGCCGCGCCTCGCGGGTGACGGCCGGCCGCCCGTCGCGGATCAGGCTGATGTCGGTGCTGGTGCCGCCGATGTCCATCGTGATCAGGTCGGCCACGCCGCAGGCCGCGGCCACATGGCTGGCGGCCACCACCCCGCCCGCCGGGCCGGACAACACGGTATGCACGGGCTTGGCACGCGCGGACATCACGGTCATGACGCCGCCGGCGGCCTCCATCACCATGACCGGGGTCCCGGCCGGCAGGCCGAGCCCGTCGGGTGCCTCCAGCATCGCCACCAGGGACGCCAGGTAGCGGTCCATCAGCGGCACCAGAAAGGCGTTGAGCACCGTGACGCTGGCGCGCTCGAACTCGCGGAACTCGCGCAGCACGTCGGTGGAGATGCACACGATCACCCCCGGCAGTTCTGCGCGCAGCACCTCAGCCGCCCGTCGCTCGTGTTGCGAATTTGCATAGGCGTGCAGGAAGGTCACAGCCACTGCCTGCACGCCGTCGGCACGCAGGTGCGCGGCGATCTCGCGCAGCCCGGCTTCGTCCAGCGGCGCGATCTCGCAGCCTGCGGCGTCCAGGCGGCCGCGCACGGTGAAACAGCGCTCGCGCGGCACGATCTGTTCCTGACGCACGACCGACAGGTCGTACAGGCTGGGCCGGTTCTGGCGGCCGATCAGCAGGATGTCGCGGAAGCCCTCGTTGGTGAGGAAGGCGGTGCGTGCCCCACGGCGCTGGATGACGGCATTGGTCGCCGTCGTCATGCCATGCCCTACATAGGCCACATCAGCGCCGCTGCGCGACTGCATCTGCAGCGCGTGCCGCAGCCCTGCCACCGTCCCCTCCGCGCGGTTCTCGGGGGTCGTCGAGACTTTGGAGACCGTGAGCCGACCCGTCTCGGGGTCGTAGGCGACGCTGTCGGTGAAGGTTCCCCCGACATCGGAGGCGACTCGCATCTGGCGCATGGTGCTCGGTAGTTCCGGGTAGGGGATTAAGGGTACAAGGGGGTGATGCGGGAGGTCATGCCGGAGCAGACGCTCTCAGGCCGGGGTGTCGCCGTACAGGCGCGGTACGGCACCCACCTCCATGCCGCCGAGCAGGTTCTGCTCGAAGTAGGCGACAAAGCGCGACCGAAACAGCTCGACATGCGCAGCGCCCAGGGCCTCGGCGCGGTCGGCCTCGGCGGCCCGCAGCACCTCGATCATCTCGCGGTGGTCGGCGACCACCTTGGCGGTGTGGGCGCGCGCGCTGTCGCCAGGCTCGGGGTCGTACCCGAAGGGCACGCTGAGCATGCGCGTGCCTTCGTCGAGCAGGCGAGCGTAGCCTTCGGCCAGATACCGGTTGTGGCTGGCCTCGCCGATGGCCACATGGAAGGCCCGGTTGAGCAGCGTCAGTTCGAGCGGGTCCTGATCGCCCGCTGCCGCCTCGAAGGCCTCGAGCGCCGCCTCGATGCGCACGAGGTCCTTGGCTGTGCGGCGCAGGGCCGCGGTGCGCATCACCGCCCGCTGCAGCAACGACAGGGCCTCGGCAAAGCGTGGCAGGTCCATGAGGTTGACCGGGGCGACCTGCACGCCGCGGTTGGGCGACTGCACCACCAGGCCGTCGCCTGCCAGCCGGGCCAATGCTTCGCGGATGGGGGTGCGTGACAGCCCGAGGCGCTGGACCAGGGCCGTGTCGTCGATGTCCTCCCCCGGGGCCAGGCGCAGGCCGAGGATCTCCGCCCGCAGCGTCTCGTAGACATGGGCCACCGCGTTGCCCCGCCCGACCGCGGCGCGTGCAGGGGTGGCCGGCGGCTGGCTGCGTGCGCCGGCCGGGCGTCGGCTTCGCGCGGTGTCGGGGCGCATGGTCATAGCGCAGCGCCCGTGAAGTCGGGCGCCGCCGCCCAGGCTGCAACAGCACCGGCACCGCCCTGCGCGCGGCGCGCCACCATCTCACCGACCTGTTCCGCGTCTTCGTCCACGCCGAAGATGATCCCGGATTTGCGCTTGCTCAACCAGTTCAAGCCGATGAAGAACAGCCCCGGCTCCGGGCTCACCCCGCCGTGTTGCCGCGGATAGCCGAACTCGTCAAAGCTGCCCGGGGCTTCGATCCAGGAAAAGTCAAAGGCAAAGCCAGTGGCCCAGATCACGGTGCGGATGGCGGTGGCGTCCAGATCGATTGCCCGCGGCGTGGCAGGGGGCGCGGCGCGCAACGGCCCGCCGTAGTCGGTATTCTCGGCGTCGGCGGCGGGTGCCTGCAGCCTGCGTTCGGCCACGAAGGCGTCCACCCGGGCGCAGAATTCGGCGAAGTAGTCGTCGGCAAAGGCGAGGTTGGCGGCGAGGTCGTCGCCCAGCCGCAAGTGGCGGCCGTCCACCCCCGCCAGACGGCCGAGCAAGTGGATGCCCTGCTGCGCGAAGCGGTGCAGATTGAGCGTGCGCCCGCCGCCCGCGCCGGTGAGGTGCGGGTCACCGCGAAAGCGCAGCGCGGGCGACGCCAGCAGGTCGGGCGTGCGGTCGAGCAGACCCATCAGGTGCTGCCAGCCGATGCCGTCGCGGCCCCGGTACCGGCGTGGCAGCCGCCCGGCGCGCCCGGTGCACAGGTAGACCTCGCGCCCATGGCGGCGCAGCTCCTCGGCGATCTGGCAGCCCGACTGGCCGGAGCCCACCACCAGTACCGCACCGGGCGCCAGCGCGTCGGGGTTGCGGTAGGCGCTGGCATGCAGCTGTGCCAGGTCCGGGGGCAGGGCCTGGGCCACGGGCGGGATGGCGGGCCGCTGGTAGGTGGCCGTGGCCACGATCACGTTGTCACAGGCCAGCTCGCCCGCGCTCGTGCGCAGCCGGAACCCGGTGCCGTCGCGCTGCACCTGGTGCACGTCGACACCCCCCTGCACCGGGGCGTCGAAGCTGCGCGCGTAGTCTTCCAGAAAGGTCACGAACTCGTGCCCGGCGATGAAGCCGTCTGGCTCCGGGCCGTCGTAGGCCTTGCCCGGCAGGCGCGTCATCCAGTTGGGTGTCACCAGCCGAAACGAGTCCCAGCGGGCGCTGCGCCAGGCCTCGCCGATGCGGCCGCGCTCCAACACCAGATGGTCGACGCCGCGCGCCGTCAGGGCGTGGCTGCCGGCCAATCCGGCCTGGCCGGCGCCGATGATGACGGCCGAGGTCTGCCGCATCTCAGTGCGACCCCTCGACGCTCTCGGGCGGGGCCACCAGGCCGGCCTCGATTGCGTACTCGACGAAACCGAGCGGCGGGGGGTCGAGGCCTTCCTGGGACAGCAGGTTGTGGACCTGCCCGCGGTGGTGGGCCTGATGCTGGAACAGGTTGCTCAGGTACAGCCGCATCGGCACGGTCCAGACTTGCGCTTCAGCCAGCAGGGTGCGAAAGCGCACGTCGCGGTCGAGCGCTGCCGGCGTCAGTGTGTTCACGTATTCGGCGTAGAGGCGGTCCTGCTCGGTCTGGAGGGCTTGCAGTTCGAGGAAGTCCAGGCACACCGGCTCGTCCAGACGCTTGAAGTGGCTCGCGCGCCCGTGCAGGCGGTCCAGGTACAGCATGTCCACCAGCAGGATGTGGTTGAGCGTGCCCCAGATCGACTTGAAGTAGGCCCCGCGGTCGGCCCGCAGCCGCTCCTTGCTGAGCGTGGCGCAAACGGCCAGCAGGCGCTGGTTGGCCCAGGCGTTGAACGCGGCATGTTGTGCGGGGGTGAACATCGCGGCGGCTCGAGCGGGAGGAGGGTGTGCGGGGTGGAGGACGGGCTCAGGCGGCAGGCGGCCGGGCTGCGAACCAGGCGCCTTGTGCGCCCGCCTGGCCCCCGGCCGCGACGACCGCCGCCTGCAGGGCTGCCCACTGGTGGCGCGCCAGGCTGGCGTCACACAGCAGGGCCACGCGCGTGACGCCGTCGTACGACAGGTTCCACAGCTGCGCGCCGATGCCGGCGCACAGCGTCTGCAGGACATCGCCTGGGCCGAAGGCCTGGGCGCGCAGGTCGGCGGGGCAGAGTGCGGCCAGCGCCGGCAGCACGGCCTCGCCCGCCAGACCGAAGGCCGCCTGGCCGTCGGCGCGCGGCACGCTGTAGCAGCGCGCCGGGCGCGCCTGCGCGAGCGCCGCGCGCAGACCGTCGAGGGCGGGCGAGACCGCGCCGCGAAAGTCCGCGAGCGCGAACTCGCTCTCGCCATAGCGCGCCACGATCAGGCCGTCGTCGCGTGCGAGCAGGCGGTTGGGCTGCGCCGGCAGCGCCAGCCCGCAGGCCTGCAGCCAGGCCACGGCGCCCGGCCCCTTGAGCCCGAGGCGGTCGCAGGTCGAGAGGTCCGCCAGCGCCTCCAGTGTGGTGCTGGTGCCGGACACCTCGACCCCGTCGACGGTGTCCAGCTGCCAGCCCTCGCGCTGCAGCAGGCTGCGCAGGGGCGACACCCGCACGGCACGCGCCGTTGCCGGCGCCGGGGAAGGGTCGACCGCATTCATGTCTTCTGCCTCGCGCCTTCGGCGTCGTAGAAGGGCGGCGTCACCACCTCGGCTTGCAGGCGCACGCCGCCTTGCGCCTTGATCGTGATGAGAGCGCCGGGCGCGGCCGCCTCCGGGGCCGCGAAGGCCATGCCGATCGTGCGCCCCAAGGTGGCCGAACGGCCCACCGAGGTGATGTGGCCGACGATGTCCTCGCCCCGCAGCACGAGATGGCCCTCGGCCACCGCCCACTGCGCGCCGGGCGGGCTCTGCCAGCACACCAGCACGCGCGCTGGCGGCTTGGCGGTGCGCGCGCTGAGCGCCCGCTGCCCGATGAAGAAGGGTTTGTCGGGCGGCAGGGCCCATCCCAGGCCGACCTCCTGCGGGGTGGACACGGCATCGGTGTCCTGCCCGACGATGACATGGCCCTTTTCCAGGCGCAGCAGGCGCTGCGCCTCGACGCCGATGGGCACCAGGCCGTGCGCCCGGCCGGCCTCGAGCAGGCGCTCGGCCACCGACAAGGCGCGGCTGGCGGGCAGGTGCAGCTCGTAGGCGAGCTCGCCCAGGAAGCCCACCCGCATCGCAATCGCTTTCACGCCGGCGATCTCCAGCTCCCGGTTGCGCATGTAGCCAAAGGCCGCATGCGACAGGTCCTCGTGCGGGCACAGCAGGCCCAGGATCGCGCGGCTGGCCGGCCCGGCCAGGTTCACGCCGCAGTAGGCGGTGGTCACGTTGCTCACGTCGACGTCGAGCTGCCAGCGCGCGTTCCACTTCAGCATCGAGCGGAAGATGGCGTCGGAGTGTCCGGTTGTGGTGGTCAGGTAGAACACGCCCGGCTCCAGGCAGGCCACCACCCCGTCGTCGAAGACCGAGCCCACCTCGTCCAGCATCAGCGCGTAGCGCACCGCGCCGGGCTTCATCAGGGCATAGCGGCCGGTGTACATGCGCTCGAGCAGTACGGCCGCCTCGGCGCCGCGCACCAACAGGCCGCCCAGCGTGCCGACATCGAACAGGCCCGCCCGCTCGCGCACTGCGGCGACCTCGCGTGCGATGGCCTCCTCCCGCGCCCCGCCGGCGGCAAAACAGGCCGGGCGCAGCCAAGCCCCCACCGGCATCATCGTGGCGCCAAGGGCGAGGTGCAGGTCGTGCAAGGGGGAGTGGCGCACCGCGTGCGCCGGCCCGGTGGCCATGTGGGCCACCAGCTCCTCGCCCACGGGCGGGCGCGGGGTGGCCAGGCCGACGCTGGCGTGTTCCGTGCCGCGTGCGCGCGCCAGCAGGCGCAGCGTGGCCAGCGCCGAGTGGCGCCCCTGGGTGGGCCCCATGCCCACGGTGGAGAAGCGCTTGAGCAGCTGCATGTCGGCGTAGCCCAGGCGCACGGTCTCGCGCAGGTCCTCGGGCTGCAGGTCCTCGTCCAGGTCGACGAAGGCCTTGCCGGAGGATTCGAAGATGGGCCAGGCAGGAAGCACCTCGCGGCGTGCCGGCATGACCGTGGTCGTGGCCGTGGCGCTTTCGCCGCCGTGGGCCGCCCGGCGGCCTGCCGCCTCGGCGTGCTCAAGGGCCTGGTCGAGGTCAGCCAGGCCGGCAAGCAGGCCCACCACCTGCAGCGCTGCGCTGCGGGACTCGACGACGAAGTTGCGCAGCGCCGGGTCGTAGTGCACGGCCGCACCGCCCTGCGCGGCCAGGTTGAAGGCGGGTACGGTCCCTGCCGAGACGGCCAGGAGGTCGGCCGGGAGGCGCTCGCGCGCACCCGCGGTGTGCTGCAGCTCCAGCCCGCCCACGTGCAGGCCGCCGGACGCCGCATGCGCCCGCAGGCCGGCCACGTCGGCCACGAGCCGCGTGCCGGCGCGCTCCAGCGCGTCGACGAAGTCGGCCGGGCCTGCCGCGGGGCCGCGCAGGTCGGCCAGCACCGGTACCTGCACCCCGGCGTCCAGCAGGTCCAGGGCAGCGCCATAGGCGGCGTCGTCAGCCGCCAGCACCACTGCGCGCCGGCCGGGGCGCACCCCGTAGAGCCGGATCAAGCGCTGCAAGCCGCTGGGCAGGGCGATGCCCGGCAGGTCGTTGTTTTCGAACACCGGGAACTGCTCGATGCCGCCGTGCGCCATCACGATGCGGCGCGCCCGCACCTTGAGCAGCCGGTTGCCGGCGATGGCCGACAGCAGCCCGTCGTCGAAGATCCCGGTCACGGTGGCCGGGGCGTAGACCGTCACGCCGGGCGGCAGCGCCAGCAGGGACAGCCGGCGCGCGCGCTCGGCGGCGTCGGTCTGCGCGTCGGCGTGCCAGCGGCCCCACAGCAGTGAGCCCCCGACCTGGGGCAACTGCTCGAACAGTGCGACATCCGCACCCGCGCGGGCTGCCGCCGCGGCTGCGGCGAGCCCGGCCGGCCCGCCGCCGACGACGGCCACGTCGCAGTGCACGAAGCGCTGGTCGAAGTGGCGGCTGGGGTCCAGCGTGCCCACGCGGCCCAGGCCCGACAGGGCGCGGATGCGCCTCTCCCAGCGGTCCCAGGTGCTGCCTGGCCCGAAGAAGTCGCGGTAGTAGAAGCCCACGGGCAGGAAACGCGACAGGCGCCCGAGCACCGCGGCGTAGTCCCGATCCAGGCGGCCAACGACGTTGAGCGGCCGCACATCGTCGCCGTCCAGCACCGCGCGCAGGTCGGCCATCACGTTGGGCTCCGTGCCAACCTGAACCAGCGTATTGGCCTCGTGACCGGCAAATGACATCGGCCCGCGCGGGCGGTGGTACTTGAAGGAGCGCGACAGCAGCCAGCGTCCGCTGGCGGCCAACGCACTGGCGATGGTGTCACCCTCGAAGGCTTCGATGGCCTGGCCATCGAAGCGCAGGCCCATGCGTCGCGAGCGGTCGATCAGCACGCCTGCGGGTGCATCCAGGCGCGTCGATGCCGCCGTGTGCCGCGCCATCACGCCGCCTCCGGCGTCGATGCCGCGGCCAGGCCCTGGCACTGGGCCAGGCGCTCGCGCCACTGCTGCACGGTGCAGGTGTCGATCACCTCGCCGCTGCCGGTGTGGCGCAGGGCGACGAACCAGAACGCCGAGGGCAGATGACACCACCACTCGGCCACCGGGCCGCGGTGGTTGTCGCGCAGGAACAGGTAGGCACTCCAGGCCAGGTCGTCACAGGCCTGGGGGTCGGGCATCTCGCAATACTCGCCGCCGTAGCTGAACTCGTCCACGCCACGCCAGCCGTTCAAGGGGCATCGCATCTTCTTCATCGCGCTTGCATCCTCAGTGGCTGGCCGCGGTGGCGCCCATTTCGTTGATCTGCACGAACTCGGCGAAGCGGTCCAGGCCGAAGCCCTGGATCAGCGGCGGCGCCTGCCCGGTGGCCACCGTCTGGGCCATGGTCTCGCCGCAGACGGGCGTGGCCTTGAAGCCCCAGGTGCCCCAGCCGGCGTCGAGGTAATAGCCGCGCACGGCCGTGGGCCCCATCACCGGGCTGTAGTCAGGCGTCATGTCGGTCATGCCGGCCCATTGGCGCAGCACCTTGGCCCCGGCCAGGCACGGGAACATCGTCACCGCAGCGTGCAGCAGCTCCTCCTTCATCTCCAGCGTCACCCGGGTGGAGTACAGCGGATAGGGGTCGGAGCCGCCGCCGATGATGGCCTCGCCGCGCGGGCTCTGCGAGACATAGCAGTGGTAGGCCGGAGCGCTGACCAGCGGATCGAGGAAGGGCTTGAGCGGCTGCGTCACCAGCGCCTGCAGCGGGTAGGTGACGATGGGCAGGCGCAGGCCCGCCATTGCCGCCACCTCGGAGCTGGCCCCCGCCACGGCCTGCACGACTGCGCCCACCTCGATGTCGCCGCGCGTGGTGCGCAGGCGCCGCACCGCGCCGCCCTCGATGTCCATGCCCACCACCGCCGTCTGCTGGTGGATCTCCACTCCCAGCCGCGCCGCGGCGCGTGCAAAGCCCCAGCCCACGGCGTCATGGCGGGCCATGCCGCCCACCGGATGCCACAGGGCGCCCAGCACCGGCTGTGGCGTGTCGTCCATCAGGCTGAGCTCGGGGCACAGCTCGCGGATGGCCCGGCGGTCGATGATCTCGCTGTGCACGCCCAGGTGCTGGTTGGCCTCGGCGCGCAAGCGAAAGCCGCGCAGCGCCGCGTCGGTCTGGGCCAGCGTGAGCTGGCCGCGGCCGGAGAACATCACGTTGAAGCCGAGTTCCTCGCTCAAGCCCTTGTACAGCTCCAGCGACCGGGCATAGAAGCGGATCGCCTCCGGGGTGATGTAGTTGGCGCGTATCACTTGCGTGTTGCGCCCGGTGTTGCCGCCGCCGATGTAGCCGCGCTCGATCACCGCGATCCGGCCCACGCGGTGCCGGCTCGCCAGGAAGTAGGCCGTGGCCAGGCCATGGCCGCCCCCGCCGATGATGGCCACGTCATAGCGCGGACGCAGCGTCGGCGTGGCGGGCAAATCGGCGCGGCCGTCCGAGCCGAACAGCCCGCGTCGGATCAAGGCCATGGGCAGCAAGCTCATTCCCCGGTCTCCAGCACCACCGGCTGGCCGCCGAGCCGCGCCGAATCGACGAACGCCTGCACCGCTGCAATGCCATTGAGCACGTCGGACAGCGGCACCGGGAAGGGCGCCTGGCCCCGCACTGCGCGGGCGAAGTGCTCCAGCGCGGTGCGCTCGGCATCCTCGCGCCCGAACTCGCGCCGCTCGACGGCGCCGCCCACCTTGCATACCTCGAGCACCTCGTGGTCCAGCACATGGCCCCAGCCCTGGGTGCCGAAGGCTTGCAGCCGCCACAGCCGGGGCGTGGCCGTGAGGGTGCTGACATAGCCTGATGCACCGTCGGCGAAGCGCAGCGTGGCCGACGAGGTGTCGTCGAGCTCGATCTGCAGCACCTGGCGCAGGCTGGTGGCCGACAGCGCGGTGATGGGGCCCTTCATCGCGATCATGGCGTCGATGATGTGCACGCCCATCAGCGTCAGGCCCCCGGCTGGCGCCTCGTCCTGGCTCGCACGCCAGGCGGTGTGGTCGTAGTCGAGGCCGAACGGGCCGGAGAAGTTGCCCTCGACATGGAGCACGCGGCCGAACTCGCCCGCGGCGGCCATCTCCAGCAGCGCCCGCACTGCCGGCAGGAAGCGCCGGTTGTGGCCCACGGCCAGCACCACGCCGGCTTGTTGGCAGGCCTGCGCGGCTTGGCAGGCGGCCGCGTGGGTGAGGGCCAGGGGCTTTTCGACGTACACCGGCTTGCCGGCCCGGGCGCAGGCCAGGACCTGATCGACATGGTGGCTGTGCGGGGTGGCCAGCACGATGGCGTCGACGTCCGGGTCGGCCAGCAGCGTGGCCAGATCCGGCGCCAGCTCAAAGCCCCGGGCCGCGGCGAACCCGCGGGCGCGCTCGGCGGTCCGCGTCCAGCCCCGCACGAAGCGGATCTCGGTGCTCGGCGCCACGCGGCCATCCTGCACGGCGTCCACCAGGCGCTGCCCCCAGCGGCCCAGACCCACGATGGCAGCTCGGATCATTGCATCCACCCCTTCACATCACCGCGCCGCCGTCGATCACCACGGCCGTGCCGGTGACGAAGGCAGACTCATCGCTGGCCAGGTACAGGGCCAGCAGGGCGATCTCATCGGGCTGGCCCATGCGGCCCAGCGGCTGGCGTTGGCTGAACATCGTGAAGGCCGCCTGGGGATCGGGCATCTCGGCGATGCGCGCGCGCATGGACGGCGAATCTACGGCCGAGGGGCAGATCGCGTTGCAGCGCACGCGGTCCTTCGCATGGTCGGCGGCCACGGCCTTGGTCAGGCCGATCACCGCGGCCTTGGTCGTGCCGTAGGCCAGCCGGTTCGGGAAGCCCTTCACGCTGGACTGCACCGAGCTCATGTTGACGATGCTGCCGCCGCCGCGCTCGATCATGGCCGGCAGCAGCGCCCGGATCAGCCGGTACATCGAGCTCACGTTGACCTCCAGAGAGCGGGCCCAGGCCGCCTCGTCGCACTGCAGGATCGACCCTGTGTGGACCCAGCCGACGCCGTTGAACAGCACGTCCACGCCGCCCACGTCGTGGGCCAGGCGCGCCACGTCCGCCGCGCTGCAGGCGTCGAGCCGCCTGGGCACCAGCGCCGGCGCGGCTGGCAGCGTGGCCAGGAGCGCCTCGTCCAGGTCGCAGGCGTAGACGGTGGCGCCCGCGGCGCACATGGCCAGCGCCGTGGCGCGCCCGATGCCTTGTCCGGCAGCGGTCACCACGGCGCGCTTGCCCAGCAATCGACCTTGTTCCAAACCTGCTCTCCGTTGCGTGGGGGGTTCCGTGTGGGGTGGCACGCGCAGGCGGACTGCGCCTCAGCGCAGCAGCGTCTGCGGCAGCCACAGCACCAGACTCGGGAAGGCCGTGATCAGGGCCACGGCCCCGCCCAGGATGAAAAAGAAGGGCACGGCCGCCATGGCGACGAAGTTCGAGTCTCGTCCGCTCATCGCCTGGAGGATGAACAGGCAAAAGCCCACCGGCGGCGTGATCTCTGACATCTCGACCATCAGCACGATGAAGATGCCGAACCACACCAGGTTGATGCCGGCGGCCTGCACCATCGGGATGACCACCGCCGCCGTCAGCACGATCATCGACACCCCGTCCAGGGCCGTGCCCAGCACGATGTAGACCAGCGACAGCGCCAGGATCAGCATGGACGGGCTGAAGCCCTGCGTGCTGACCCACAGCGCCAAGCCCTTGGGGATGCCGGTGTAGGCCATGGCCTTGGTGAGAAACGCCGCGCCGGCGATGATCATCATGATCATGGCCGAGACCTTGGTGGCGCCCAGCAGGCTGTCGCGGAAGGCCTGCCAGGTCAGTGAGCGGCCGGCCGCCGCGATCAGCAGCGAGCCCAGCACCCCGAAGGCCGCGCCCTCGGTGGCGGTGGCATAGCCCAGCATCATCAGCCCGAGGACGAAGAAGATCAGCACGCCCACGGGCAGCAGCTGACCCAGGCCGCGCAGGCGTACGCCCCAGCCGGCGCGCGGTGCGCTGTCGGGTGCCAGCGAGGGGTCGCGCACGCAGCGCCAGGCGATCCACGACATGAAGCCAGCCATCAGGATCGCGGCCGGCACGATGCCGGCGGCGAACAGGTCGACGATGGGCACCTGCGCGGCCACCGCGTAGATGATCATCGTCACCGAGGGCGGGATCAGGATGCCCAGCGTGCCCGACCCGCACAGCGAGCCCAGGGTGAGCTTCTCGTCATAGCCCAGGCGCTTGAGCTCGGGCAGCGCCGCCTTGGCCACCGTGGCGGTGGTCGCGGCCGTGGAGCCGCACACCGCTCCGAACAGCCCGGAGGCGATCACGTTGACATGCAGCAGGCGCCCGGGCAGGCGGTCCACCCAGGGGGCCAGCCCGGAGAACATCTGCTCCGACAGGCGCGTGCGGAACAGGATCTCGCCCATCCAGACGAACAGCGGAAGGGCCGCGAGCTCCCAGGAGTCCAGCGAGCCCCAGAGCGCCACCGACAGGCCGTCGATCACGCTGGTGTTGGCAAAGAAGACGAAGGCCACGCCGCCAACGATGGACAGCGCCAGCCCCACCCAGACGCCGCCGGCCAGCAGCAGCAGCAGGATGGCGATCAGCAGGGTGGCCGTGGCAATGGCGGACATGGTCTCAGACTCCAGCCGAGTGGCGCTCATCGCCGGCCAGCGTCTGCTCGGCCTTGACGACGTAGAGGGGGCGGTGACCCTGCCAGACCCGCACGAATTGTTCGGCCATGGCCAGGGCCAGCAGGGTCAGGCCGGCCACGGCCGGCACCTGCACCGGCCAGATCGGGATGCTGATCAGGCCAGTGGAGCGCTCGCCGAAGACCGCGTTCTGCCAGACGAAGCGGGCCATGGCAAAGGCCATGGTGCCGCACCACAGCGTCCCCACGGCCAGCGCGCCGAGCTCGGCGCGGCGCAGGGCCTCGCCCTTCAGGCGCGACAGCACCAGTTCCATGCGGATGAGCGTGCCTGCGCGAAAGGCGTAGGACAGCGCGCAGAAGGCCGCGCTGGCACTCAGCCAGCCCGTGATCTCGTCGCCGCCGACGAGCGCCCAGCCAAAGGCGCGTGAGCCGGCCTGCGCGACCATCACCACGGCCACGCTGGCAAACAGCACGGCGCCCAGGCCGCCCAGCGCCGTGCAGGCGGCGCCAAGGGCACGCGACAGCGGACCGTCTTGCGCAGGCCTCGTCTCAGGGGGGCGGGGGCTGGTCATGCCGCGCCGGCTGCTGCAGCGGGGCCGGGGATCAGCGGCGGATCGCCGTCAGCGCACGCTGCGCCTCCGGGCCGGCCTGCTGCATCCACTCGTCGATCACACTCTTGGCTGCCGCGCGCAATTCGCCCTTGAGCTTGGCGTCGGCCGGCAGCACCTTCATCCCGGCTTCCGTCACCATCTTGACTTGCTGCTGCTCGAGTGCAATCACGTTCTGCACCGCACGCTCCTCGGCCGCGGCCGCGGCCTTGAGCAGTTCGGCCCGCACCGCTTCCGGCAGCGCGTTCATCTTCTCGATATTGGCGAAGATGATGTTGTGGGTGAAGGAGGCCTGCACGTCGTAGTAGTACGGCATGTTTTTCCAGAACTTCAGGTCGGCCGCTGCGGTGATGCCGGTCATCATGGTGTCGACCGCGCCTGTGAGGATGGCCTGCGACAGCTCGGTGTAGGGAATCGACAGCGGCTGCGCGCCGACGGCCTGCGCGTACTTGGCAAACACCGGCGAGTGCGCGCGAAACCGCGTGCCCTTCAGGTCAGCCACGCCCTTGACCTCCTTGGTGGAGTACAGGCCTTGGGGTTGCCAGGGCTGCACGTACAGGATGGTCAGGCCCTGCTCGGCCAGGCGCTTCTCGACAAAGGGCCGGATCTCGCGCCAGAACTTCTGCCCCTCCTCGCGCGACGAGAACAGGAACGGCACGGCATCGAAGGCCAGCAGCGGGAACTCGTTGACCATCGTGCCCAGCAGCACCTCGCCGATGGCGACCTGCCCGCGCTGCGTGGCGCGGCGGATCTCGGCCATCTTGAACAGCGAGGCGTTGGAATGGTGCGTGATCTTGAGGGCGCCGTTGGTGCGCTTGTCCACGTCCTCGACGAAGCGGTCGAGGTTGGTGGTCTGGAAGTTCGTCGGCGGATTGGCCGACGCCAGGTCCCACTTGGCCTGCGCCACTGACGAGACCCAGGGCGCCGCGAGTGCCGTGGCGAGGGCGACCGATTTCAACCAGCTGGGCAAATGCATGGGAATCTCCTGGGGATTCTTGGGGGTGGAAGAGGCGCAGCCAAGCGCCGTGGATCCGGGCTGGATCGAGTTAAATACAAGCTGAATACTCAATATATACTGGAGTTCACGGTGGGGTCAATTCCTTGGCCTGCCCGATCGTGTGGAATATGCGGGGGGAGATCAATTCCTTGGCCTGCCCGATCGTGAGCCGGCAGGGGCGGTGTGCGGCTCGGCGCTTGCACCTTGATGCTGCTGACTTGGACGCCCTTGAAGGAGCCCCCATGAGCCTGATTGAGGACAAGTTCGCCCGGCTGGGCACGGACCATGCGCCCGGCCAGGAGGTGCGCGCGGGCGGTGCCCTGCCCGAGGCGCTGCTTCGCGGTGACCCCTTGCCCGGCCTGCCGGTGGACTTCTCGCACGGCGACGTCAACGCCAACGCCTTCGCGCCCACGCCCGGCGCGCTGCCGGCCTTCATCGACGGCGTGCACCGGGGTGGCAGCCAGGCCTACACCGAGTACCGCGGCAGCGCCGACTTGCGCGACTTGCTGGCGCAACGGCTGGCCGAGTTCACGGGCCGGCCGTTGTCGGGGGCGCAGGAATTGATCATCACCCCCGGCTCCCAGGGCGCCCTGTTCCTGGCCGTGGCCGCGGCGGTGACGGCGGGCGACCGGGTGGCCATCGTGCGGCCAGACTACTTTGCCAACCGCAAGCTGGTGGAGTTTCTGGGCGCGCAGGTCGTCCCCGTGCGGCTCGATCATCTGAACCACCAGGACCGTGCCGGCCTTGACCTCGACCAACTGGAAGACGCCTTCCGCCAAGGCGCGCGGACCTTCCTGTTCTCCAACCCCAACAACCCGGCCGGGGTGATCTACGCCCCGGACGAGATTGCGCAGATCGCCGCGCTGGCCAACCGCTACGGCGTGACCGTGATCGTGGACCAGCTCTACTCCCGGCTGCTGTACCCGGGCCGGGCCTACACGCATCTGCGGGCCGCGCCGATCGAGGCTGAGCGGGTGGTCACCCTGATGGGGCCTTCCAAGACCGAGTCCCTGAGCGGCTATCGCCTGGGCGTGGCCTTCGGCGCCGCGCACCTGGTCGAGCGCATGGAGAAGCTGCAGGCCATCGTGTCGCTGCGGGCGCCGGGCTATTGCCAGGCCGTGCTGCAGACCTGGTTTGCCGAGCCGCCAGGCTGGCTGCAGGAGCGCATCGTCCAGCACCAGGCCATCCGCGACGACCTGATGCGCGTGCTGGGCGGGGTGCAGGGGCTGGCAGCGCGCACGCCCGAGGCCGGCAGCTACCTGTTCCCCCGCCTGCCCCCGATGGCCATCGGCCTGCACCCGTTCGTGCGCATCCTGCGCCTGCAGGCCGGCGTTACCGTCACCCCCGGCACCGAGTTCAGCCCAGACGCCGACCACAACATCCGGCTCAACTTTTCGCAGAACCACCCCGCCGCAGTAGCCGCGTTGGAGCGAACCGTGCAACTCATCGAGCGCTACCGTGCCTGAGCGCCAGACCCCCCCCAGACCCGGCGGGCCTTCAGCAGTGAACGCGCGCTCCTGCCGGCGGGCCCCTACAGCATCGCCATGGAAGCCGGCGGGCTCGCCTTATGTCTCCGACCCGCCGCCGGCGAGGACCTTGACGCAGTCTTCGCTGTTGGGGTTCGATATCGAGGTGGACGCCGTGCTGCTGTCGCGGCGCAGTTGACTGCGCGGCCTGGCCCTTAGCATGCGGGGGGCGACCGGGACGCGGTCTCGGCGCTCCTGGAGAGCCCGCGCATGTCCCCCCATCCTCCGTTCCCCCCTTGCTCCCCTGACCCCGCGCCGGCCCGGCCGAGCCGGCGCGGCTTTCTCCTGGCCGGGGCCCTGGCGGGCGGCGGCCTGCTGGTGGGCTGTGGCGTGGCGCCGGCATCGCGCGTGGGCCGGGGCGCGGACTTCGCCGCCGGCCCCGGCGAGGTGGCCCTGAACGGCTGGATCAAGATCAGCGCGGACGGCCGCGTCATCGTGGCCGCGCCGCGCGCCGAGATGGGCCAGGGCGTGCACACCGCGCTGGCGCTGCTGGTGGCCGAGGAGCTGGAGGCCGATTGGGCGCGGGTGGACGTCCAGGCCACGCCGGTAGGCGCCCTGTACGCCAACACCGCGCTGCTGCTGAACGCCGCGCCCTTCGAGCTCGATGACGAGCGTTGGAGCGCGCGCACCACCGTGGCCGCGCTGCAGTGGGCCGGGCAGGCCCTGTCGCTGCACGCCACGGGCGGCTCCTCCAGCGTGCGCGATGCCTGGGGCCCGCTGCGCCTGGCCGGCGCCACCGCCCGCGCGCTGCTGGTGCAGGCCGCGGCGCAGCGCTGGCAGGTGCGCGTGGCCGATTGCCGCGCCGAGGCGGGCCAGGTTCGCCACGCGGCCACAGGCCGTGCGCTCGGCTACGGGGAACTGGCCGCCGCCGCGGCCGCCTTGACGCCGCCGTCCGAGGTGGCGCTCAAAGACCCCGCCAGTTTTCACCTCATCGGCCGCCCGGGGGTGGCGCGCCTGGACAGGGCCGCGCGCGTCAGCGGTCGCACGGTTTACGGGACCGACGTGCGCCAGCCCGGCCAGCGTTATGCGGCGATCCGCCACGCCCCCACCCTGGGCGGAGCCGTCGTCTCGTTCGACACGGCGGCGACCTTGCGCCAGCCGGGCGTGCGGGCGGCGTTCATGTTGGAGGACCAAGCTGCCGCCGTGGTGGTGGCCGACAGTTTCTGGCGCGCCCATGCGGCGCTGCAGGCCGCGCTGGCCGCAGGCGCCGTGGTCTGGCGCGACGGACCGCAGGCCAGCCTGTCCACAGCCGCGCTGCGCCAGCAGCTGCAGACCGCGCTGGAGGGGCCGGACGCGGGCTTCAGCTTCCGCAGCGAGGGCGACGCCCAGGCGGCGCTGGCCGCAGCCAGCCGGCGCATCGAGGCGGTCTACGAAGTGCCCTTCCTGGCACATGCCGCGCTGGAGCCGGTCAACTGCACCGCCCAGGTCAGCGACGGTCAGGTGACGCTGTGGTGCCCCACCCAGGTGCCCATCCTGGCGCGGCTGCAGGCCGCGCGCACCGCCAGGGTGTGGCCGTCGAAGGTGACCTTGCACATGACGGCGCTGGGCGGCGGCTTCGGCCGCCGACTGGAGGTCGACATGGTGGATGAGGCGGTGGCCATTGCCCTGCGCATGCCCGGCACGCCGGTGCAGCTGCTGTGGACGCGCGAGGAAGATTTCCGCCAGGACGTCTACCGCCCGGCGGCGATGGCCGGGTTCCGCGCCGCGCTGGACGAGCGCGGCCGGCCGCAGGCCTGGGCCCACCGCGTGGCGGCGCCGTCGGTGACGCAGTCCTTCTCCGACCGCCTGATGGGCCTGGCCACGCCCGCGCTCCCCGACAAGTTCCAGGCCGAGGGCGCGTTCGACCTGCCCTACGCCATTCCCCATATGAGCGTGCGCCAACTTCTTTGCAAGACAGCGGTGCCCGTAGGCTACTGGCGTAGCGTTGGCCATTCCTACAACGCCTTCTTCACCGAATGCTTCCTCGACGAACTGGCGGCTGCGGCCGGGCAGGACCCGCTGGCTTACCGCCGCGCGCTGTTGGAGGGCCACCCCCGCCACCGGGCGGTGCTGGACCTGGCGGCCGAGAAGGCGGGTTGGGGCACACCGCTGCCGGCCGGCCGGGCGCGTGGCCTGGCGCTGCATGCCAGCTTCGGCTCCATCTGCGCCCAGGTGGCCGAGGTCTCGCTGCAGGACGGCCAGCCGCGCGTGCACCGGGTGGTGTGCGCCGTGGACTGTGGCGTGGTGGTGCACCCGGACAGCGCCCAGGCACAGGTGGAAGGTGCAGTGGCCTTCGGCCTGACGGCCGCGCTGCTGGGCGAGATCACGGTCAAAGACGGCCGCGTGGAGCAGGCCAGCTTCGGGCAGCAAGAGGTGCTGCGTCTGGCGCAGATGCCGTCAGTGGAGACTCACTTCGTCCCCAGCGCCCGTCCGCCGGGCGGCCTGGGCGAGGTGGGCGTGCCGCCGATCGCCCCCGCCGTCGTCAACGCCCTGGCGGTGCTGACGGGGCAGCGCATCCGGCGCCTGCCCATCCGGCTGCCGGGTTGAGCCGCGCAGGGGCCAGAGTCTGTCTTGTCTTGACCGTTCGGGTTGAGCCCTTCGGCTTCGCTCAGGACAGGCTTGCCGAAGCCCTCAGCCCAGGCTGAGGGCTCAGTTCAGATACATCCCCAGGTAGCGGCGGCCGCGGCTGACGGTGGCCGGGTCGGGGCAGACGTCGAACCACTCCACCAGCTGCAGCCGCGCCTTCTCGCGCCACTCCGCCTTGTCGCGCAGCACCACTTCCAGCAGCTGGTCGAAGGCGGCGTTGAAGTCGCCTTCGTAGGCTTGCAGGGCCGCCAGCGCGAGGCGGGCCTCGAAGTCCCTGCCGCTGGCGGCGATGCGCTCGGCCAAGGCGGTGGCGTCGCCCTGGGGGCGGTTGCGCGCCAGCTCCAGGCGCTTGAGCAGCCCGGCGTGGCGGTCCTTGCGCTCGGCCTCGGACACGGCCAGCAGAATCTGCTCCGCCTCTTCCAGATCGCCCCGGGCGATCACGCGCTCGGCCAGGTCCAGCAGCACGTCGGTGTTGTCGGGCTCGTAGCCCAGCGCCTCGCGCAGCAGCGCCTCGGCGGTCTCGGCGTCCGGCGCTTCGGCCGCTTCCAGGCGGATCTGCTCGGCTTCCGAGATGTCGGGCCCCAGGTGCTTGTCCAGGAACTGGCGGATCTGGCCCTCGGGCTGTGCGCCCGTGAACTGGTCCACCGGCCGGCCGCCGACGAACAGCACCACCAGCGGGATGCTGCGGATCTGCAGCGCGGCCGAGACCTGCGGCGCCTCGTCGGTGTTGAGCTTGGCCAGCACGACGCGCCCGCCGTAGGCCTGCACCAGCTTTTCCAGAAGCGGCTTGAGGTTGCGGCAGGGGCCGCACCAAGGCGCCCAGCAGTCCAGCAGCACCGGCACCTCGAGCGAGCGCTCGAGCACGGTCTGGCGGAAGTCGGCCTCGGTGACGTCGAAGGACAAGTCCTGCGGTGCAGGGGCGGCGGACAGGTTCGGGTCGGTGGAGAACATGGCGGCGAGTGTCGTTCAGAAGCGGTGGCGAATGGTCGGTCAGCCCAGCTTGACGCCCAGGCGCGTGATGACGGGCCCCCAGCGCTTGACATCGCCGTCGATGAAGCGGCGGAAGGCCTCGGGCGTGCCGCCCACGGCGGTCAGGCCGGCGTTGTCCAGCACCTGGCGCACGGCGGCGTCCTTGAGCAGCTCGGTCACATCGGTGGCCACACGCTGGGCTACGGCCTCGGGCAGGCTGGCCGGGCCGACCAGGCCGTTCCAGGCCAGCGCCTCCACGTTGGGGTAGCCGGCCTCGGCCATGGTGGGCAGGTCTTTCAGGCTGTCCGGGCGCTGGCTGCTCGTGACGGCCAGCAGCCGCGCCTTGTTGTTGCGCACGTGCGGCAGCAGGGCCGGCGCCACCATGAAGGTGAGTTGCGCCTCGCCCTGGGCCACGGCCAGGGCTGCCGGGGGTGAGCCGTTGAAGGGCACGTGGGTGGCGGCGAAGCCGGCCTCGGACAGCAGCAGCTCCATCGTCAGATGGGCTGAGCTGCCGTTGCCCAGCGAGGAGTAATTCACCTTGCCGCCCTGCGCCTTGGCCCAGGCCACCAGCTCAGCCACGGTGCGCGCCGGCACGTCGGCGTTGACGGCCAGCACGTTGGGCTGGCTGGTGGTCATGACCACGGGCTTGAGGTCTTTGGTGGGGTCGTACGGCGTCTTGGCGTACAGGAACGGTGCGTAGGCCAGCGGGCCGTTGAAGCCGATGCCCAGCGTGTGGCCGTCGGTGGCCTTGGCCACCGCGTCCATGCCCAACATGCCGCCGGCCCCAGGCTTGTTCTCGATGACCACCGGCTGGCCCCAGCGCGCGGCCAGCTTCTCGCTCATGGCGCGCACGATCAGATCCAGCGAGCTGCCCGGGCCCGTGGGCACGACGATCTTCACGGGGCGGCTGGGCCAAGCGCCTTGCGCGGCGGCAGGCAGGGCGGTGCCCAAGGCGGTGCTCAGGGCGGCGGTCAGAGCCAGAAGCTGGCGGCGATGCAGGCGCATGGGGTCCTCGCGTCAGGGGTGCGGGAAGTCGGGCCCGTACTGTAGTGCGCGCATCGGCCGTTCACCGCCTGTGCGGCTTTCCATGCGACGATCGCGGGGTCATCACCCTTCTTTCGTCTGGGTTTCCGGTCATGTCACGCGTCCTCAAGGTCCTGGTCACGCTCACCGCTGTCTTGATCGTGCTTGTCTCGTTGTGGTTCTGGGCCGCGTTGTCCTGGAGCTACTCCACGGGCGAGCGCGCTGGCTGGGTGCAGAAGCTGTCGAACAAGGGCTGGGTCTGCAAGACCTGGGAGGGTGAGCTGGCGCTGGTGTCGCTGCCCGGCAGCGCAGTGGAGAAGTTCTACTTCACCGTGCGCGACGAGGCCGTGGCGCAGCAGATCATGAAGGCCATGGGCAAGCGCGCGAGCCTGCACTACGAGGAGAAGGTGGGCCTGCCCACCAGCTGCTTTGGCGAGACGCGCCACTTCGTGACCAAGGTCGAGATCGCCGCCGAGATCCCGCTGGCCCCCGGCGTGTCGGTGCCCACCGGGGCCGCCTCGGCGCCCGCCCTGGCGGCGCCCGCCCCCACCCAGCCGGCTTCGCGCTGAAGCGCGCGGCAGGGGTCAGGGTCAGGGATACAGCCCGCGCTCCTCGCGGGCGCTCAGAATGCGCTCGCAGGCCACGGCGAAGGCGGCCGTGCGCAGGGTCATCGGGCGGGGGTAGCGGTGCTCGTCGGCCTTGTCCCAGATGTGCTTGAGCGCCTGCACCACGATGCGGTCCAGCCGCAGGTTGATCTCGTCCTCGCTCCAGAAGAAGGAGCTGAAGTCCTGTACCCACTCGAAGTAGCTCACGGTCACGCCGCCGGCGTTGCAGATGACGTCGGGCACGACAAGGATGCCCCGCTCTTCCAGCACGTCGTCGGCTGAGGGCAAGGTGGGGCCGTTGGCGCCCTCCAGCACCAGGCGCGAGCGCAGCCGCAGCGCGCGCGCTGGGGTGATCTGGCCTTCCATGGCGGCGGGCACCAGGATGTCGCAGGGCACGTCCCAAAAGGCCTCGTCGTCGATCGGTGCTGCATCGCCGAAGCCGGCCACGCCGCCCTCGCGCTCCACGTGGGGCATCAGCGCGGCAACGTCCAGCCCGGCCTCGTCGTAGATGGTGCCCGTGTGGTCCTGGACCGCGACGATGCGCCCGCCCGCTTGCTGGAACAGCTCGGCTGCGGCCGAGCCCACGTTGCCAAAGCCCTGCACCGCCACCCGCGCGCCTTCCAGTGGCAGCCCGATGCGTCGTGCCGCCTCGCGCCCGCAGACGAACACGCCGCGCCCTGTGGCCTTCACCCGCCCAAGCGAGCCGCCCAGGTGCAGCGGCTTGCCGGTCACCACCCCCGTGGCGGTGGCACCCACGTTCATCGAGTAGGTGTCCATCATCCAGGCCATGATCTGGGCGTTGGTGTTGACGTCCGGTGCAGGAATGTCCTGCTGTGGGCCGATCAGCACGCCGATCTCGCTGGTGTAGCGCCGGGTCATCTTCTCCAACTCCTTGCGCGAGAGTTGCCGCGGCTCGACGCGGATGCCGCCCTTGGCGCCGCCAAATGGCAGGTTGAGGGCGGCGTTCTTGATGCTCATCCAGGCGGCCAGCGCCATCACCTCCTCCAGCGTCACGTCCGGGTGGTAACGCACGCCGCCTTTTCCCGGGCCGCGCGTGAGCGAGTGCTGCACGCGGTAGCCCTCGAAGTGGGCGATGCGTCCGTCGTCCATCTCGATGGGCACGTCCACGATCAGGCTGCGCTTGGGCCGCCGCAGGGTCTCGGCCCAGGGTGCCAGGCGGCCCAGGTACGGCATCACGCGTTCGATCTGTGACAGGTAGGTGCTCCAGGGGCTGTCCGGGCCGGGGTGGACATAGGACAGGTGGGCACCGGAGCCGGGCGGTGCGCCGGCACTCGGGGGGGTGAGCATGGGGCAGGTCTCCTGTGGCAGGGAGCGTCTGCGCTTGCACGCCGCCAGCCCTTGCGCAAACTCACTTCCCGCACAATGCAAGACCCTCTATCGCTGGAGCCGACATGACTGCAACACCCTCTGCCACGCCCGTGGCTGTCGTCACGGGCGGCGCCCGCGGCATCGGCCTGGCCTGTGGCCGATGGTTCCTGGCCCACGGTTATCACGTGGCCCTGGTCGACATCGACGCGGCCACGCTGGCGCGCACCGATGCCGAACTGGCTGACCCGCAGCGCATGCTCACAGTGCACGCCGACGTCTCCAAGCCCGATCAGGTGGACGCCGCAGTGGCGGCCGTGGTGGCGCGTTTCGGCCGCATTGACGCGCTGGTGAACAACGCCGGCGTGGCCGTGTTCAAGAAGATCGGCGAGACCACCTGGGCCGACTGGCGCTACGTGATGGACACCAACCTGGACGGCGCCTTCCTGTGCACCCAGGCCTGCGCTGCGGTGATGCTTCACACGGGCGGGGGCGCAGTGGTCAACATCGCCTCCATCTCGGGCCTGCGGGCCAGCACCATGCGCGTGGCCTACGGCACGAGCAAGGGCGCCATCATCCACCTGACCAAGCAGCAGGCCATCGAACTGGGCAACGCCGGCATCCGCGTGAACTGCATCGCCCCAGGGCCGGTGGACACGGAGATGTCCAAGCTGGTGCACACGGTAGCCATCCGCAGCGACTACTACGACACCATTCCGCTCAACCGCTACGGCACCACGGAAGAAATCGCCAACGCGGTGGGGTTCCTGTGCAGCCCGGCGGCGAGCTACGTCAACGGCCAGACCCTGGCAGTGGACGGCGGCTTTGACGCCAGCGGCGTGGGCCTGCCCACGCTGCGGCGCTAGGCGCCCTGAAGCCTGCCCGAGCGCTGCCGGCAACAGGGGCAACGCCGGGCAGCAGGCGGGACGAGACCCCGCCCGCAACCCCGAGCGTTACAGCGCCACCGTCGACAGCCAGGGCACGGCGGCGATGACCACCAGGCCCAGGATCAGGGCCACGATGTAGGGCCAGATCGCGCCCACCACCTCATCGGGTGAGGCGTCGCCTATGCGGCAGGCGATGTAGAAGCCCACACCGATGGGCGGCATCATCAGGCCGATGTTCATCGCCGTGACCACCACCATCGAGTAGTGGATGTCGTGGATGCCCAGCTTCTTGGCGATGGGGAACATGATGGGCGCCAGCAGCAGGATGGCCGGCAGGCCCTCCAGCACGCAGCCCAGGATCAGGAACACCAGGATGGTGACGGCCAGGTAGGTCAGCGCGCCGCCGGGCATGGTGGTCAGGAAGGTGGACAGCGTCTGGATCACGCCGCTTTGCGCAATGGCCCAGGCCATGCCCGAGGCGGTGCCCAGGATCAGCAGGATGGCGCCGCTGAGCGCGGCCGTGTCCACCAGCATGGTGTAGATCTTGCGCCAGCCCAGGCCGCCGTAGAGCCAGTGGCCGATCAGCATGGCGTAGAGCACGGCGATGGTGGAGACTTCCGTGGCCGTGGCCACGCCCCCGCCCACGGCGCTGCGGATCAGAAAGGGCAGCACCAGTGCCGGCCCTGCGATCAGCAGCAGCTTGCCCACGGTCGCCAGAGGTGCGCGGCGGATGCCGTCCATCACCTCGTGCCGCGCCTTCCAGCGCGCCAGCACCACCAGGGTGAGCAGCAGCACCATGGCGATCACCACGCCGCTCTGGAACAGGCCGGCAATGGACACCCCCGCCACCGAACCCAGCACGATGAGCACGATGCTGGGCGGCACGGTGTCGGCCATGGCCGCCCCGGTGGCGAGCAGCGCGATCATCTCCTTGGGTTTGTGGCCGCGCCGCTTCATCTCCGGGAACAGTGCCGGCGCCACCGTGGCCATGTCCGATACCTTGGAGCCGGAAATGCCCGAGACGATGAAGAGCGAGCCCAGCAGCACGTAGGACATGCCGGCGCGGATGTGGCCGATCATGGCGGCCAGCACATCGACGATGGCCTTGCCCATGCCGGTGCTGTCCAGCACGCAACCGAGCAGCACGAAGATGGGCACCGACACCAGGATGATGCTGGACATGCCCTCGTCCATGCGGCTGATCACCACCGTCAGCGGCGTGGTGGTGGCAAAGCCCAGGTAGGCCACCGTGGCGATGCCAAAGCAAAAGCCGATGGGCACGCCGGCGGCCAGGCACAGCGTGAGCAGACCCACCAGGAAGATCACGAGGTTGAGCTTGCCCAGTTGCTGCAGGCCGGCAGAACCTGCCCAGCAGGCGGCGGCGGCCAGCGCCACCACCACGGCAGCGGCGAACAACTCCCGAGGCTTGACGGTGCGCAGCGCGTAGGCCAGCAGCAGCGCCAGCATGGCCAGCACGCTGAAGGCGATGGAGCCCACGCGGAAGGCGTTGGGCATGCTGAGTTCTGGCGTGCGGATGGCCCACTCGTCCTGGGTGTATTCGATCGCCGGGCCGGCCCAGGCCAGCAGCGTGGCCGCCACCGCGCACAGCGCAAAGGCCTGCACATAGCCGCGCCAGCGCTCGGGCACGCGCTCGACCACCAGCGTCAGGCGCAGGTGCTCGTTGCGGTGCATGGCGATGACCGCGCCGAGCATGGACAGCCACAAGAAGGACAGCGAGACGATCTCGTCCACCCACACCATGGGGTAGGCGAACACGTAACGCGCCGCCACGGCCGCGAGCAGCAGCACCACGATCACCGCCAGGAGCAGCGCCGCAAGCGCTTCCAGAGGCCGCATCAGGCGTGCGGCCATGGGTCCGACGCCCAGCGGCACCGGCGACAACTCGACCGCGCTCACCGCGCGGCCCCCCGGTGGCCCGCGGGCCGGCGCTGCGTCCTGGCTTTCATCAGCCCAGCTTCCCGGAGTACTTCTCCAGCCGTGCCATGGCGTCGGCGCCAAACTTGCCGCGCCACTCTTCGTAGAACCCGGCCTTGGCCAGCACGTCGCGGAAGCTCTTGCCATCCGGCGTGTTGAGCACCATGCCCTTGTCCTTCAGGGTCTTTTCCAGGCCCAGGTTGAGCTGCTTGATGTCGTCGCGCTGTGACATGACGGCGGCCGTCACATGCTTGTTCAGCAGACCCTGCACCTCGGCTGGCGTGCCGGCCCAGCGCCTGCCGTTGACCAGGATCCACTGGCCGTCCCACATGTGGCCGGTCATGGACAGGAACTTCTGCACCTCGAACAGCTTGGCGATCTCGATGATGGCCAGCGGGTTCTCCTGGCCCTCCACCACCTTGGTCTGCAGCGCGGAGTACACCTCGCTGAAATTGATGCCGGTAGGCGCCGCGCCGAAGGCCTTGAACATCGAGGTCCACAGCGGGCTCACCGGCACGCGGATCTTGAAGCCCTTGAGGTCATCAGCGTTGTTGATGGGCTTGGTGGAGCTCGTGATGTTGCGGAAGCCGTTGTCCAGGATGCGGTCGAAGCTGTGCAGGTTGACCTTGGCGATGGCCTCGCGGATGAAGGCGCCCAGGTCGCCGTCCATCGCCTTCCACACCGTGTCGTAGTCTTTGAAGGCGAAGGCCAGGCCGTTGATGCCGGCCAGCGGCACCAGCGTCTGCAGGATCAGGCCCGACAGCGGGAAGATGTCGATGGCGCCCGAGCGCACCTGCGACAGCATGTCGGTGTCGCCGCCCAGCTGGTTGTTGGGGAAGATCTGGATCTCGACCTTGCCGCCGCTGTCCTTCTTCACGGCCTCAGCGGCCTCACGCACCCGAATGTTGGAGGGGTGGGTCGTGGGGATGTTGTTGGCCCACTTGAACACCAGGGGTGTGCCCTGGGCGAACAGCGGCGCGCCGATGGAGGCCAGCGCCCCGGCGGTGGCGGTGGCGCGGATCAACTGGCGGCGGCTGCGGGAAATGTCGTTGCTCATGGGTTGTCTCCTTTGGGTGAGCGGGGGGAAGTCTTGCGTATCGGGGGCTTGAGTGCGCGCCGGGACCATCGCAGTGCAGGCCGAGCGTAGCGCTCAAGCCCGCTCCAACAGCGCCTTGGCGGCGTGGGCGATCTTTTCGGGGCTGAGGCGGGCCTCGTTTTCCAGCACCTGGGCGTAGCCCACGGGGATGCGCGGCGAGCCCAGGCGCGCCACGCGGCAGCCCGTGGCCTCGGCGGCGTGCGCGGCGATTTCGGCGCCGAAGCCGGCCACCTGCACCGCCTCGTGCACCACCAGCAGGCGCCCGGTCTTGGCGGCCGAGGCATGCACCGTGGCCTGGTCCCAGGGCCAGAGCGTGCGCAGGTCGATGACCTCCACGCTCACGCCCTGCAGGGCCTCATGCTCCAGCGCCTGCAGCGCCGGTGCCACGCCGCGCGACCAGGTGACGATGGTCAGGTCTGCGCCCTCGCGCATCACGTTGGCGCGCCCCAGCGGGAGGTCCAGCGCCGTGTCCACCGGCCCGGTCTGGCCCCAGAGCTCCTTGTGCTCCATGTAGATCACGGGGTCGCCGCTGGCCAGGCTGGCCTTGAGCAGACTGAAGTTGTCCTGCGGCGTGGCCGGCACCGCTACCACCAGACCCGGCAGGTGTGCGAACCAGGCCTCTAGCGACTGCGAATGCTGCGCCGCCGAAGCCGACCAGATGCCGATGGGCATGCGCGCCACCAGCGGCACGCGCCCCTGGCCGCCGAACATGTAGCGGTTCTTGGCAGCCTGGTTGACGATCTCGTCCATGGCGCACAGCGCGAAGTCGATGACGCGCATCTCCACCACGGGCCTTAAGCCCGCCAGCGCCATGCCCACGGCCGCGCCCATGATGTTGGCCTCGGAGATGGGGGTGTCGATGATCCGCTCAGGGCCGAACTGCTGCGGCAACCCGCGGTACTGGCCGAAGACGCCGCCGCGCCCCAGGTCCTCGCCCAGCGCCACGATGGCCGGGTCCGCCTCCATGGCCTGCTGCAGCGCCAGTGCGGCGGCCGCTGCATAGGTGAGCTCTTGGACCGTGCTCATTTCCACACCCCCGCGCCGCTGTTCATGATCTCTTCATAGGCATCGGCCACCTCGGGCCAGGGGGCGGCCTCGGCCACCTGCAGCGCGTGATCGATCTCGGCCTGCGCGGCCGCGTCGATGGCGGCTATGTCCGCCAGCGTGGCGCCCAGGGCCCGCAACTGCGCTTGAGTGACCAGCAGCGGGTCGTTGCGCTTGGCAGCTTCCACCTCGGCCGGATCCCGGTACGTGCCGGGATCTACCGACACATGGCCCTTGAAGCGGTAGGTCACGGCGTGCAGCAGGCGCGGCCCGCCACCGGCGCGGATCTCGGCCACCAACTGGGTCGCGGCAGCGTCCACCGCCGCCACGTCGTTGCCGTCCACCTTCAGGCCGGGCATGCCCAGGGCTTCAGCCCGTGCCGACACGCCAGCGCCCGCCGTCATGGGCGCGGTGGGCGTGGTGGCCGAGATGCGGTTGTCCTCGCAGACGAACAGCACCGGCAGCCGGTAGACCTGCGCCCAGTTCAGCCCCTCCAGGAAGGGCCCACGGTTGGCTGCGCCGTCGCCGAAGAAGCAGGCGACGATATGCGGCAGGCCGCGGATCTTCAGCGCGTGCGCCGCGCCCGTGGCAATCGGGATGCCGGCGGCCACCACGCCGTTGGCGCCCAGCATGCCCACCGAGAAGTCGGCGATGTGCATGGAGCCGCCCTTGCCCTGGTTGTAGCCCGTGGCGCGGCCGAACAGCTCGCACATCATGCGCGCGGCATCCGCCCCCTTGGCCAGCGTGTGGCCGTGGCCGCGGTGGGTGGAGGTCAGCAGGTCATCGCGCTGCAGGTTGAAGCACACGCCCGCGGCCACGGCCTCTTGCCCGGTGGACAGGTGCAGCGGGCCGCGCACCAGGGCGGGCTTGGCGGAGGCCGCCAGGCCCCAGGCCGCCACGCCGCCCTGGCTGGCGACTTCGGCCGCATCCTCGAAGGCGCGGATGCGGCGCATCGACCGGTACAGGTCGAGCAATCGGTTCAATGACAAAGTGGGCTCCTGCAGGGCGGGTGTCGGGCTGACGGGCGGCCTGAAGCCGGCAGCGTCAGCCTGGAGCGGTCCGCGCCTGCTGATGAATTCGAATCTCCGGGATTCTTGCACCGGATGGCGCAGCTCGGTCTACGGGCAAGCCCGGTGGTCGAGGGCCCTGCGATGGCCGACCATCAACGACCATAGCCTGTTCTGTAATTCTTGGCACCGTCGACAGCCTGGCCTGAGTGCTACCATTGTGCTTACATGAGACGGCACCGTCCTGCTTGAACCGTTCGCCCTGAGCCTGTCGAAGGGCTTCGACAGGCCTGTCCTGAGCAGCGTCGAAGGGCTCAGCCCGAACGGAATCTCCAGCGCATTGACACCGCATCAACAAGGCGCATTTGATGGCGAGGGCAAGACCATGGAAGTAGCCATCCGAAAAATGGGCAACTCGCAGGGGGTGTTGATCCCCAAGCCCATCTTGGCTCAAGTGGGGCTGGAGGGCAGCGCAGACCTGCAGGTGCGCGATGGGGTGATCGAGATTCGTCCCGTGCGCCGCAACCCGCGCGAGGGCTGGGCTGAAGACGCGCGCCGCTTGGCCGAGCAGAGCGACGACACCCTGGTCTGGCCCGAGTTCGCCAATGAGGGCGATGACAAGCTGGTCTGGTGAAGGTGATGAAGGCGGGTGAGATCTGGCTGGCACAACTGGACCCCACCGTGGGCAGCGAGATCCAGAAGACCCGGCCGTGCGTGGTGATCTCTCCCCAGGAGATGAACGATCACCTGCGCACCGTGATCGTGGCGCCCATGATCACGGGTTACCGGCCTGCGCACTTTCGCATTCCTCTGACGTTCCAGGGCCAACAGGGCTTGATCGTCCTTGATCAGGTCTGCGCGCTGGACAAGGCTCGCCTGGTCAAGCGCCTGGGGGCGTTGCGCCCTTCCACCTTGGCTCTGACGCTGAATACGCTTCAGGCGATGTTTGCGCCTTGAGCCGTCACGGATCTGGCCGGTCTGGCGGTGCAGGTCTGGGCCTGCGAGGCAGCTCAACGGTTGAAGGTTCTTGCACTCGAGGTTGGGGAGTGGCTCCAGGGCAAGCCCAGCATTGCTCAGGCCCTGCAATCCACCACGCGCAGCCCCAGATGCTCCTCAAAGCCGTCAAAGTCGCGATCACTGTGGAGCAGCTGCAGGTCGTCCTCCAGACACCGCGTGGCGACGATCACATCCACCGTTCCGCGCACTGTCACGCCCCGGGCACGCAACTTGCGGAAGTTGCGTGCCGCCAGTACCGCAAGCTCTTCTCCGCACAGTGAGATCTGACGCAATCGTCCGAGCATGCGCCGTGTTTCGTTGAATCCGCGGTCGTCCTTGAAGCCGCGCAAGACCTCTGCGAGGATCAAGTCTCCCACCACCACCTCTTCAACGGCCAAGCGATGGTCCAGCCACTGCGCCTGCGGCGTGGGCTGATTGCGAAAGAAATCGATCCAGACGCTGGAGTCGACCAGGATCATCGGTCGCGTCTCATGGCGTCCAGGTCACCGTCCCATTCATACTTGCCGCGCAGCCTGCGCAACTCGGTCTGCTGCTTGAGCCGCAACAGCGTCTTCAAACCCAGCTCAACGGCCTCGCGCTTGGTCTTCAAGCCGGTGGCCCGCAGCGTGTCGGCCATGAGTTTGTCGTCGATCACGATGTTGGTTCGCATGGGCCAAGCCTTGTCTTGAAGATACACATTCTAGGGAGATCCCTACACATCGCCGGCGATCGCTGCCGCGATACGATCCTCTGGTCATGACCGCATCCACACCCCCCCACGCGCTTCCCCCCATCGCCTTCATCGGCGGCGGCAACATGGCCATGGCGATCCTGGGCGGTTTGCGCCGCGGGGGTGCGCCGGCCGACGCCTTCATCGTGGTGGAGCCTCATGCGCCGCAGCGCCAAAGGTTGCAGGCCGAACTGGGCATCGAGGCCCTGACCGTGGCGGATGCCTCGCTGGCGAAGGCGGGCCTGGTGGTCTGGGCCGTGAAGCCGCAGATGTTTGCCGAGGCGGCTGCGCCCTGTGCGCCCTTCGTCGGGGCGGCGCTGCAACTCAGCATCATGGCGGGCATCCGCAGCGAGGTTATCGTCACCGCCTCGGGCAGCCCGCGCGTGGTGCGCGCCATGCCCAACACCCCGGCGCTGATCGGCCGCGGCATCGCCGGGCTGTACGCCCGCGAGGCCGTCACCGAGGCCGACTGCGCGCAGGTGCAGGCCGTGCTGGCGCCCACCGGCAGCACGCTGTGGGTGGCGCAGGAGCGCGACCTCGACACCGTGACCGCGTTGTCGGGCTCGGGCCCGGCCTATGTCTTCTATTTCATCGAGGCCATGATGCAGGCCGGCGCCGAGATGGGGCTGGAGCCGGCACAGGCCCGCCGCCTGGCGCAGGAAACCTTTGCCGGCGCGGCGGCCCTGGCCGCGCAATCGGACGAGCCGCCCGAGGTGCTGCGCGAGCGTGTCACCTCCAAGGGCGGCACCACCTACGCCGCGCTCAGCTCGCTGGAGGCTAGCGGCGTGAAGGCCGCGTTCGTGCGCGCGCTGCACGCGGCCAGAGACCGGGCTGAAGAGCTGGGCCGGTAGGCCTGCGGTGGGTGGGGGGTGTGGTGTGGCGGCGCGTGGTGTTGCGCCGCTTCTCAGACCACCTGAAGGCTAGGGACATCGGTCGACGCACCGGCACTCGCGGCGCGTGGCGCAGTCCGTTGCACCGCCTGCTGCAGCACGTCCATGCGTCCTTCCGGCGCCACAAGCGTAAACCACACCCGCGCCCGGGTGATCGCCGTGTAGAGCAATTCCCGCGTGACCACCGCGCTCATGTGGCCGGGCAGCACCAGGGCGACGTGGTCGATTTCGGAGCCCTGGGACTTGTGGACTGTCATGGCGAAGACGGTTTCCACATCCTGCAGCCGGGACGGCAGCACCCAGCGGATGCCGCCCAGGCCGTCGGGGAAGGCCACGCGCAGCGGGGGCTCCCCGGAGCCACCCGACGGGCCGTGCAGCGTCACGCCGACGTCGCCGTTCATCAGCCCCAGGGCGTAGTCGTTGCGGGTGACCATCACAGGCCGGCCCAGGAACCAGCCCTCGGCGCCGGGAATCAGGCCTTCGGCTGCCAGGGCCTGGGCGATGCGGCGGTTGACGGCTTCCACGCCCTGCGGGCCGCCGCGCACCGCGCACAGCACCTGGAAGCGCCGGGCGGCCTTCAGCACCTGCTGGGCCCAGGCGTCATGGTCGCCTTGGGCTGCGCCCGCGGACGGCCGCTGCGCGCGCAACACCGCGAATGTGTGGCGCCATCCGGAGGCAGATTCCAGCGCAAGCGCCGACAGGGCCTGGCCGCGCGCATCCAGCCCGACGAGGGCCAGGTCGGGCAGGGCTTGCGCCAGCAACTGCCGGGCCAGCGCGGCCTGGCCGGCGTTGACGGCCTGCGCCAGGCGGCCGATGCCGCTGTATGCGCCGAAGCGGTGGCTCTTGCGCAGCTTGACGACGGCCTGATCGGCCGGCTGGCCTTCGGGGTCGGTCATGGTGTCGCCCATGTCCTGGCCGGTCACCTGCTGCACCCAGGCGCGGGTCGCCGGGGTGTAGTGGCCGCCGTCCGCGCGCCGGCACAGGGTGCCGAGCACCGCACCGGCTTCCACCGAGGCGAGCTGGTCCTTGTCGCCCAGCAGGACCAGGCGGGCGTGGCGGGGCAGCGCCTCCAGCACGGCGGCCATCATCTCCAGGTCCACCATCGAAGCCTCATCGATCACCAGCACGTCCAGGGGCAGCTTTTGCTGCGCGTGGTGGCGGAAGTGCCGCGAGCCCGGCTTCACCCCGAGCAGCCGGTGCAGCGTGCCCACCTCGCGGGGCAGGTGGGCCAGCAGCGCAGGGCCGCCCGGCAGGCCCTCCAGCGTGAGCTTGCCGCGCGCCGTGGCGATGGACTCGGCAAGGCGCGCCGCCGCCTTGCCCGTGGGGGCGGCCAGGCGGATGCGCAGCGTGCGGGCGGCGGGCCGCTGCAGCGCCAAGTGCTGCAGCACCGCCAGCAGCTTCACCACGGTGGTGGTCTTGCCCGTGCCCGGGCCGCCCGTGATGATGGCAAACGCGTGGCGGGCCGCCAGGGCGCAGGCGATCTTCTGCCAGTCGGGGCCACTGCTGTCCTGCGCGCCCTGGTCCGGCGGCATGGCCGGGAAGAGGACGTCGAGCGCCTCACGCAGCGCGTCGTCGTCCTCAGCGCGTGGCCCGGCGGGCGTGTGCCCTATCTCCCGCGGCGGCTCTTGCAGGCGCTCGGCGAGCGCTTGCTGGATCGTCTGTTCGCACCGCCAGTGCCGCCGCAGGAGCAGACACCCATCGGCCAGCACCAGGGGGGTGCTGCCGTCGCCGTTGTCCTGGCCGTTCATGTCAACCACAGCAGGGTGCGTTTGCAGCGCGGCCAGCCAGGCCGGCAGGGTCACGCCAGTCAATACCTCGGCGGGCTGCGGCGGCGCGGGGCCGTCTTGCTCAGCAGAGACGCGTTCGCGCCAGCCTTCAGGCGGCAGGTCCAGGGCCCAGGTCGGGTCGGCCAAGGCGGCGGCCAGATCCAGCCGCACCTGGCCGCGGCCGACCTGGTGGCTGAGCAGGGCCGCAGCCAGGTGGACCAGCGGGTCCTGCCCGGTACCAGTGGGCGCGATGAAGTCCGCGAAGGCGACGTCCAGCTCGCGCAGCCAGCCCGCGTCTGTCCAGGCGCGCAGCATTTTCGACGTCGCCGTGGTCATGCGACGCTCCCGCTGAACATCTGGTCCAGCGCCTCGATCAGCGCCCAGGGCGGGCGCTCCACATGCAGGCCCTGCCCGGAGGCGGCGTGGCCGCGCAGGAAAAGGTAGACCGCGCCACCCACGTGGCGTGCGTAGTCGTAGTCCGCCAGGCGTGAGCGCAGCAGGCGGTGCAGCGCAAAGACGTAGAGCACGGCCTGCAGGTCGTATCGCTTGTCCAGCATCACCTGGCGCATGCGCTGCGGCGTGTAGTCGGCGTCCATCGGCCCCAGCCAGTTCGACTTGTGGTCGGCCACAAAGTAGCGGCCGTCATGCTCGAACACCAGGTCGATGAAGCCCTTGAGCATGCCGTTGAGCGTGTGCGCCGACAGCGCCGGCCGGGCGGCACCTACCAGGGTGTGGCGGCGCACCAGCTCGTCCAGCCGGCGCAGCGGCACCTGCGGTGCGGGGAACCAGAACTCCATCTCCACTTTCACCGAGCACAGCCCGGACGGCGCCACGGGCCTGGTGGGGCCGTCGTCCGCGCCGGCGGCGGTGGAGGAGGCTTCGTCGGCTGATGCGGCACCCAGGGGCAGCGGCGTCACCAGCCATTGCTGGAGCCAGCGCTGCAGCTGTGGCGCCCAACGGCCGTAGCCCGCGAGCTGGCATCGGCGCTGCACCTGCGCGCGCAGCTCGGCAGCTTGTTCGGCCGCGCGGTCGAAGCCCTCCTGTCCCGCCCACTCCAGCAGGCTGTGCAGGAAGCTGCCCGGCCCGGCCCCGCGTGGGAAGTCGTGCAGCAGGCCGGTGCGGGTTGTTGCGGTCTCTTTGGGCTGCGCGGTTTCCGTCGTTGCCCGAGCCGCTGTCGTGACGATCCCGGCCAGGGCCGACTCAGCGAGGCCGGTACTCGCAGAGGCTGGCGCGCTGGGCTGAGTGCCCCGATCAAGTGCGTCCTCTTCGGTTTGCAGATCCGTTGCCACCGCGCGCGTGCTGCCCGCCCTGGCCGAACCCAGGTCGTCTTCCTGCACCTCCTCCAAGAAGGTCTCCGCCTGCGCGCTGTCAGCGGCGGGGGTGGCACCCAGCCCGCCCAGCATGGCGGAGTAGCTGGTGAAGCCCCAGGCTTCGGCTGGGCGCGCGGGCAGCGCGGGCGGGTTGCGCCAGACGGTGGTCGGGACGTCGGGCTGCCATCGGGGCACATCGTCCGGGCTGGGCGTGGTGATGGCGATGGCGGGCTCTTCCCCGCGCAGCCGCTGCAGCGCACCGTGCAAGCCCTCGGCGGCCAAGACCTGTGCGCTGCCCAGCAGGTGGCCCAGCGCGCTGTGCTCCAGGCTCTTGGCCTGCGCCGCACCCACCCAGGTGGCAAAGCGTGCCCTGGTCAAAGCGACGTAGAGCTTGCGCAGGTCTTCGCGCATACGTTCGGCATCCACGCGCGCTAGCGTGTGAGCATCGGCAGTCAGGTGCAGGTGCAGCCGGGGTGATGGCGTGTGCTGCTGAGGTAGCCTTGGCAGGCGCTCCACCCCCGTGTGGCCATGGTCGGCGTGGGCCTCTGCTTCACCCGCCTGTTCTCCTGGCGTGGCGCCCCATTCGGAGCTGCCCTGCTCTTCCATCATGCTGGCCCCCTCGGGGGCTGCCTCGCTATCCCGCCAGACAAACGGCGGCTCGTCTTTGGCCTTGGCCGGCCGGCACGCGCTGGCAAAGGGCAGGAAGACCAGCGGGTACTCCAGGCCCTTGGACTTGTGGATGGTGACCACCTTCACCAGCTGCTCGTCGCTTTCCAGGCGCACGCGGCGGCCCTCGTCGGCGTCGCTGTCGTCCTGGCGCAGCTGCGCCAGGTGGCGGATCAGCGCCTGTGGGCCGTCCAACCGGGCGCTGGCCTGCTGCAGCAACTCTGCCAGGTGGAGCAGGTCGGTCAGGTCGCGCTCGCGGCCGTCCGCCAGCAGGCGCGTGGCGATGCCGTGCAGGTGGATCCAGCGCTTCAGCATGGGTAGCACCCCCTGGCGCAGCCAGGTGTCGTGGCAGGCGCGGCACTGCTGCACGCGCGCCTCCCAGGCCGTATCGTCGCGGCGCAGCGCGTCCAGCTCGGCCCAGCTCAGGCCCAATGCCGGTGTGGCCAGGGCTGCACGCAGTAAGCGCTCATCCTCAGGCGCAGCGCAGGCGGCCAGCCAGCGTTGCAGCTCGGCCGCCATGGGGCTGCGGTAGACCGAACCCTGGTCCGAAAGGTAGACGCTGCGCACCCCGCGGGCACTCAGCGCGTCACGCACGGCACGGGCCTCGCGGCCGGTGCTCACCAGCACCGCCATGTCGCCCGGTTGCACCCCGCGCAGACGGCCCTCAGGCCCCACGAAGCCGGTCTGCTGTTGCCGGCCGGCGTGCAGCAGGCGCACCATCTCGCGGGCGCACAGCTCGGCCAGATGCTCGCGGTGGCGCTCGGAGCCCAATGCTTCCTCGGCTTCGACGCACCAGAAGGTCAGGGCGGGTGTGTCCTTGCCACCCACCTGCCAGCGCTCGCTGCGCCCTTGCGCCGCCACCGCGTGGAACGGCAGCAGGTTGTCGCCGCTGGCAGACTGGTAGCCGAACGCGCCCTCACCTTGGCCTTCGGCCTGGCTGAACACACGGTTGACGGCCTGCACCATGGCGGCCGTGGAGCGGAAGTTCGTGCCCAGCGTGGCGTGCCGGCCCTGGGTGTGGCGCCGCGCGGCCAGGTAGGTGTGGATGTCCGCGCCGCGGAAGGCGTAGATGGACTGCTTGGGGTCTCCGATCAGCACCAGCGCTGTGGCCGGGTCGTTGCGCTGCACGCCGTAGATCGTGTCGAAGATGCGCACCTGCAGCGGGTCCGTGTCCTGGAACTCGTCGATCAGCGCCACCGGGAACTGCTGGCGGATGCGCGCGGCCAGCACCGGCCCGTTGGGCCCGCGCAGCGCGGCGTCCAGGCGCAGCAGCAGGTCCTGATAGCCCATCACCGCGTGGCGCGCCTTCTCCTGCGTCATGCGCTGCGCGCACCACACCGCGGCGTGGCGCAGCAGCTCGGTGCGGGCGGTGGGCAGGTTTTTCAGCGTGCCCAGCAGGCTGACCATGTGGTCGAGTGCCGGATGCTGGGGGGGATCGCCCTGCCGCCAGACGTCTGCCAGCCCTTGCGGCGTCAGACGGGTCCAGGCCGTGCTGTCGGGCTTGAAGGGCAGGACCGCGTCGCCCGCGGACCAGTCCCGCAGCGCCTGAAGCCACGCCTGGTAGTACCTGGCTTGAAGGCGCTTGCCGTCCACGGCCTTGGCCTTGACGGCGGTGTCGAGCAGCTCCTGCAACTCGTCAGCCCACACCCGCCACGGCGCCTTCAGCGCCTGCAGCTGCTGTGCGGCTTCGTCAGCCGCCTCGCGCAGGGCGCGGGAGGGGTCGGCGGGCATGCCGTCCTCGGCCAGGGTCTCGGCCCAGGGGAGCAGCTTTTTCAATGCCTTGCGCAAGTCTTCGGGCGTGGCCCACCAGCCGGCCACCGCGGCGGCCTGGGCGTCGGTCAGCGGGTACAGGAAGTGGCGCCACCAGTCGCGCACCACCTCGTCTTGCAGCGCGCTCTCGTCGGTCTGCAGCGTCTGCAGGAACAGGCTGTCGCTGTCAAAGGCATGTTCGCGCAGCATGCGCTGGCACCAGCTGTGGATGGTGGACACGGCGGCCTCGTCCATCCACTCGGCGGCCAGTCGAAGCGTGCGCGCCTGGGCGGGCCATTGCGCACTCGGGAAAGATGCTCGCAGGTCGTGCAGCACGTCCTCGCCTGGCGGGCGCTCGGGCACCTCGCCCGGCATGCGCTCAAAGGCCGCAGCGGCCTCGGCCAGGCGACGGCGGATGCGGTCGCGCAGTTCCTTGGCGGCTGCGTCGGTGAAGGTGACCACCAGGATCTCCGGCGGCATCAGCGGGCGTGCGAAGGCGTGCGCCCCGCCATGGCCCAGCACCAGGCGCAGCACCAGCGTGGCGATGGTGAAGGTCTTGCCCGTGCCGGCGCTGGCCTCCACCAGGCGGCTGCCGCGCAGCGGGAAGCTCAGGGGTTGCAGCAGGGGAGGTGCGCTGTGCGAGTTGTGAGCGCCGCCTGCCCTGTCCCCGGTGTCTGCGCTGTTCAAGGCGCCTCCTCGGCGGCGTCGCCCGCCATTTCAGACATCGGGGCCCCACCAGATATTGGGGCCCCACGTCCCTTGGACTTGCTCACGGGCAGGGCCTGGCGCAGGGGCCCCAGCAAGGTGCGCGCCCAGTGCGCGAACTCCCCTCCCGCCCACAGCGCCTCGAAGTCAGGGAAGGCCCGTTCCGCACACGGGTTCTGTTCGCGCTCGGCCCGCGCGCCGTGCTCTGGCTCGTGGTGCTCGTAGGCCTTGCGCGCGGCGTCTCGGGTCTTGGCGCTGTCAGCGCCTTCCTTCAGCTGCGACAGCCACCAGGCGTCGCTGCAGGCCTGCACAAAGGGCAGGGGCCGCGTCATGCCCTCCTGCCACGCGGCCAGCAGGTCGCCCCAAGCTTGCTCGGCCTGCGGCAGGCCCAAGGGCGAGAAGGTGGCCGTGCCCGCCTTGCTCACCACCACGGTGGTCAGGGCTTCCCCGTTCAGATGCCCGGCCAGGTGGGCCACCCAGGCCGCGGCCAGCTTGTCGGTGCGGTAGCGCCCATCCTTGATGACGCCGCTGCTCTCCAGCACCAGGCGGCAGCGCGCGCCTTGGGCGTTGCGGCGCAGGCTCGTGAGTTGGTCGGCCACCTCCAGCGTGGCGTTCGACCAGGCCACGGGCTCGTCGGGCGCCTCCTCCGGCCAGGCTTGCAGTTGCTCGGCCCAATCGGCAAAGAGCTTGGTCATCGGTTCGGCCAGGGCTTTGCGGACCTGCTGTCCGAAGGCGCGCGCTGGCAGTGCGCCGCTGCGCTCCAGCCGGTCCAGCCCTGGCTCCAGCGCGGCCTCAGGCGGCTCACCGGCTTCCAAGGCGGCACGCTGCGCGCGGATCAGTTCGTCCTGCAACTGCCAGTTCTCCAGGCCGTTGAGCGCGAAGGGTTCGTGATCGGGCGTCTCTTCGCTGTCGCGGGCGAAGTACACGCCCAGGCGTTGCTCGAAGAACTGGCCGATCGGGTCCTTGAGGAAAGCCGCCAGCTCGCGCAGGGTCAGGGGGGTGTCAAGCGTCAGAGGCGGCAGGGGCGGCAGGGGCGGCACGGGCGGCAGGGCGGGCGGGGGCTCAGACGCGACCGCGCCAGGCGGCCCTGCCTCCCGAGCCATCAGCGCCTGCCGCCACTCCCGCGCGTGGCTGAACAGTTCCGCCGGGCCGCGGTCAGCAAAGTAGGCCGGGCTGAAGGGCTGCAATGGGTGCTCCACCGTCAACGCCCGCAGCAAGGCGGGGCCTGCCTCGGCCGAAGGGCGTGCATCGCCGGCCAGACGCCACGCGGCCGCCAGGTGGTCGCGCAGTTGCGCCACCAGCACCGAGGGCGGGCGCTCGTCGTTGTCGTGCAGGCTGCGGCCCGCCCAACTGATGTGCAGATGCTGGCGCGCCGACAGCAGCGCCTCCAGGAAGAGGTAGCGGTCGTCCTCGCGGCGCGAGCGGTCACCCGGGCGCGGGTCCTGCGCCATCAGGTCGAAGTCGGGCGCGACGCGGCTGCGCGGGTAGTCGCCGTCGTTCATGCCCAGCAGCGCCACGAAGCGGAAGGGAATCGCGCGCATGGGCATCAGCGTGGCGAAGGTGACGCCGCCGCCGAAGAAGGGGCTGCCCAGACCCGTGCTCTCCATCTGGGCCAGCCAGTGCGCGCGCACCACCGACAGCGGCAGCGGCTCGTCCAGTGCCGCGGCCTCGCAGGTCTGCAGCCAGCCCTGCAGCGTGGACTCCAGGCGTTGCAACAGCAGGGCCTCGGCCCCGCCGTCGGGCAGGAAGAAGTCTTGCAGCAGGGCGCGCAGGCGCTCACCCCATTCGCCCGGCTGGGCCGGGGTGGCCAATGCGCGCCAGTGCTGCTGCAGGGCCTGCACCAGGCGCGCCAGCGGACCGAGCAGGGCGGCGTCCAGGCCGCCCACCTCGTCCACTGGCTCCAGCCCTTGCCAGGCCGGCCCCGCGCCTGTGGCGTAGCCCAGCAACAGGCGCTGCAGACCCAGGGCCCACGTGTTGTGGTCCAGGCCGTCGGGCAGGCCCAGGGTGGCGCGGTGCTCGGCGTGCAGGCCCCAGCGGATGCCGGCCTGCGCGATCCAGGCCTGCAACTGCGGCAACTGCGCTTCATCGATGCCGAAGCGGCGGCGCAGCGCCGGCACTTGCAGCAGGTCCTGCACCTCGCTGGCGCCCAGGCGCGAATGCGGCAGACCCAGCAGCGCCTCCAGCGCCACGCTCAGCGGTTCCTGGTGGCGCGCGCCGCGGTCGGCCACGCTGAAGGGGATGCGGCGCAACCGGTCTTGCGCTTCGCCGGCTGCATCCCAGGGCGCAGCCTGCTCTCCGTCCGCTGCAAGCCCTGCCCGGTGCAGCCCGAACACCGCCTGCACCAGCGGCGCATAGGCCTGGATGTCGGGCACCATCACAAGCACGTCGCGCGGGCGCAGCGTGGCGTCGGCGGCAAAGGCCGACAGCAACTGATCGTGCAGCACCTCCACCTCGCGCAGCGCGCCGTGGGTGACGTGGAAGCGCAGCGAGCGGTCGGCTTGCGGGTTCAGCACCCGCTGCTGCTGCCGCGTCTCGGCCAGAGGCCGCAGGTCCAGCACGTCGTCCTGCAGCTGGTGCAGCAACGTGGGGTGGGCGGGGTCCGTGTTCTCGTCGAAACAGTCCACGCGCTGGCCAATGGCAGCAAAGCGCCCCGCATAAGACTGCAGGTCGTCGTGCGCGTCCAACAGTCGGATGAAGTCCCGCCCCTGGCGCCCCCAGGCGGCCAGCAGGGGGTGGGCGTGCTGGTGCAACTGGTCTTCTCGTATCAGGCCTTCTGAGCCCGCTCGACGGCGCTGGCGGTGGTGGGCGGCGCGCAGCAGGTCGCGGTCGGGCACGGTGTGCGACCAGTCGTGCCGGCAGGGGTTGTGCACGCACATCAGCACCTGGCACCAGCGCCCCAGCGCAGCCAGGGCCTCCAGCGTCTGCTGCGGCAGGGCCGATAAGCCAAAGACGATCACCCGGCGTGGCAGCCGCGCGGGCCGCGGGCCCTGCCAGCCCTGCGCCGCCGCCATGAAGCGCCGGTGCACCTCGGCTCGGCTGCCGGCGGCCGCCGCGGCGCCCACATCGTCCCGCAGCGCCCGCCACAGGCGCGGCTGCCAGGCCTGCTCAGGGGGTACGGGCTGCGCGCCCTGGCGGCCCTGGGTGAAGGTGTCTTGGCCGTCAGCCAAATGGGCCGAGTCGGACCATTGCGCCAGCCAGTCGGCCCGGTACACCTGGTACTGGTCCAGCAGGTCGGCCAGGCGTTCGGCCAGCTGGTGGCGTTTGCGCAGGTCGTCGTCCTGCGCCAGAAAGCGCTGCAGCGGGGCGAAGGTCGGGTCTTGCAGCAGCCCGGGCAGCAGGCGCATCAGGCGCCAGGTCAGCGGCTCGGCGTCCAGGGCCGAGGTGCGCGGCACGGCATCGGCACCGAGTACGGCCCGGTAGGCCTGCCAGACGAAGCGCATGGGCAGCTGCACCTGCAGCGCCGCGGCGATGCCATGCCCGCCCTGGGCCGGGTCTTGCGCCAGCGCCAGGCGCAACCACTGCGCCACCCCGTTGCTTTGCACCAGGATGCACTCGTCCTCCAGTGGAGCCAGCGGGTGGCGGCGCATCCAGTCGCGCACCAGGTCGCGCAGCGTCTCGGGGTGGTTGCCATGCACCACCATGAAGCCGGGGGTCAGGCCGGTGGACAAGGGCTCTTCTGACGACATGGGCGACACCGGAGACATGGGCCGCATGTTGGCATGCGCCGGGCTCACCAGGTGAGCCAGACGGTCTTACGCGTTCGCACTCACACGCGCCCCGGGCGGGATGGTGGGCGGCGCGGCGTTCAAGGTCTCGATGGCAAAGCCGGCGGCGGCCTTGTAGCGGGCCATGAAGCTCTCGCGCTCCGCTGCCGGGATCACGTGGTCGATGTGGTTGAAGACCCCGCCGCAGCGCTCGTCCACCAGCCCCAGCAGACCGAAGGGGCCGGCCCCGCGATTGCGCAGCACCAAGGCGGAGATGTCGGCGCAAAGGCGCTGGTCGTAGGCCGTCAGCGCCTGCGCGGTGATGCCATGCGCCAGCATCTGCGCGCCCAGCACGCGCGCATCGACGATGGCCTGGCTGGCGCCGTTGGAGCCCACGGGGTACATCACATGTGCGGCGTCACCCATCAGCGCCACGCGGCCGTCCACCCACGTGGGCACCGGGTCGCGGTCGATCATGGGGTACTCGAAGATCTCCTGCGCGCCGCGCAGCATCGCGGGCACGTCCAGCCAGCCGTAGGTCCAGTCGGCGAAGTGGTGGGCAAAGTCTTCCAGCGCCACGCGCCGGTTCCAGTCGCCTTGCGTCCAGCCCTGGGAGTTGTCCACCGTGATCTCGGCGATCCAGTTGATGGTGGCCAGGCCGGTGTGCGGGTCCGCCGGTGAGATGGGATACAGCACCACCCGGTGGCGCAGCGAACCGAGGCCGACGAAGGACGCTCCCGTGCGGATGGGCACCCCCGGCGTGGTGCCGCGCCACATGATGGCGCCCCCCCACTGGATAGGGGGTTGAGAGGGGTGCATCTGCGCGCGGATGGCCGAGTGCAGGCCGTCGGCGGCCACCAGTAGGCGCCCGCGCTGCTCGTGGCGGCGGCCGTCGCGTGACTCGATCTGGGCTGTGACGCCGTGCTCATCCTGCGCATAGCCCACCACGCGCTGGCCCAGTTGCACCGCATCAGGCCCCAGCCGCTCCAGCACCGTGCGGTACAGCAGCATCTGCAACTGCCCGCGGTGCACCGAGTATTGCGGCCAGCGGTAGCCAGCCCGCAGGCCACGCGGCTCGCTGTAGACGTCGTGGCCGTTGCGCCCCACCAGCGCCCATTCGCGCGCCTGCAGGCCGATGGTGTCCAGCACCTGCTCACCCAGGCCCAGGTCGTACAACTCGCGCACGGCATTGGGCTGCAGGTTGATGCCCACGCCCAGCGGCTTGAGTGCGGGCACTGCTTCGAGCACCTGGCACGGCACGCCGATCTGGTGCAGCGTCAGGGCCAGGGCCATACCGCCGATGCCGCCGCCGGCGATCAGAACGGGGCTGGAGTCATTCAGGTCTGCCATAGGCACGATTGTCCGTGACGGTCGGGTCAAGACGGAGATGAGGCGACCGACCCCAGCCCCGCCTGTCGGGCGCTGACACCGAAGCGTCCGCGGTGCCAGCGCGAGAAGGCGCTGGGCTCTGAAATGCCCAGATCGCCGACCCGCGACAGTTGCACTGACTCGCAGCCAAGTCTGGTCGACGGGTGGCCTGCCGCTCGATGATGTGGTGCGCGCGCACTACACTGCCCAGATGAAGACCGCTGTCATTCCTCAAGTCCGTGTGGAGCCCAAGTTGCGCGCTGATCTTGACTCGGTGCTCTTGCCTGGCGAGACGCTGACCGATTTCGTCGAGGCATCCGTGAGGCGCGCCGTGGAGTTCCGCCGCGTGCAAACTGACTTCGCCGCGCGTTGCGATGCTGCATTGGCGGCTTACGAGCGCACCGGGGTCTCCATCCGGTCGGACCTTGTCTTGTCGAAACTCGAGGCGAAGGTCGCAGCACGGGTGGAACAGCTGCGCAGATGACGTTCAAGGTCGAGTTCACCCCAGAGGCGGACGCCGATCTGGATCGTCTGTTCGACTTTCTGCTCGAGGGTGCACAGACCGCCGAAGACGCCATGCGCGCCTACGCGGCGGTGGAGGCCCTTCGCATCGCCGCCAACAGCCATCTTTCAACGTCGCCGTACAGCTACCGCAAGGCAGGTCAGCGTTCAACGCTGCGCGAGCTCATTGTTCCCTTCGGATCGACTGGGTACGTCCTTCGCTTCGATATCCGCACGCCGGAACTGGTCCTCGTCATTGGCGCACGCCATCAGCGAGAAGAAGACTTCCACTGAAAGCGGGCTGAGATCCTGGCAAAGCACGGCAGTCAGCCCGCTCGAAAGCCGCAACTGAAGTAGCCCACAAGAGAAGGGAGCCGGTTCGTCAATCTGTAAGTTGAAAGTTAAAACTTCAATTTGCAGAACCTGGTGATAGCATTCACCGCATGATCGAGCGCGCCATCACCTCCGTGATCCTCATGCTGGCCCGCCAGTACCCTGTGGTGACGCTCACCGGGCCGCGCCAGAGCGGCAAGACGACGTTGGCAAGGGCGCAATTCCCGCACCTGCCGTATGTGAGCATGGAAGATCCTGACCAGCGGCGGTTCGCACTTGACGATCCGCGGGGCTTTCTCGCCCAGCACCCAGACGGTGCGGTTCTTGACGAAATCCAGCGCGCACCGGATCTCCTGTCTTACCTGCAGGGCATGGTCGATGAGGACCGGCGGCCCGGCCGCTTCATCCTGACGGGCAGTCAACAGTTCGAGCTGATGACCCGGGTGTCGCAGTCCTTGGCTGGTCGCACGGCCCTGGTTCGCCTGCTGCCCTTCACGCTGGCTGAAGTGCAGCGGATGAGGGGAACTGCCGAGGTCTCAAGCCTGCCCTCCACCCTGCTGAGCGGCTTCATGCCCCGCATCCACGACCGACGTCTGGACCCTTCGCAGGCCCTGGCGGACTACTTTGCCACCTATGTGCAGCGTGATCTGCGGCAGCTGGCTTTGGTGCAGGATCTGCAGCGTTTCGAGCGTTTCGTTCAGCTGTGCGCAGGGCGTACCGGGCAGATGCTGAACCTGAGCCAGCTCGGCAACGACGCGGGTGTGTCCCACGTCACCGCGCGGGCCTGGATCGACCTTCTCCAGACCAGCTACATCGTGCATCTGCTCCCGCCTTGGTTCACCAACAGCAGCAGCAAGCGTCTGGTCAAGACGCCCAAGCTCTACTTCATCGATGTCGGGCTGGCCTGCTGGCTGCTGGGGTTGCGCACAGCCGAGCAGGTTTCGCGAGACCCGCTGTACGGCAGCTTGTTCGAGAACTTCATCGTGATGGAGGCGTTGAAGGATCGGTTCAATTCCGGCGAGACCTCACAGTTGCACTTCTACCGGGACTCCGATGGCAATGAGGTCGATCTGCTGATGCCCGCAGGGCCGGGCTTGCAAGCCATCGAGATCAAGGCGGGCGCTACGGTCAACCCGGACTATTTCAAGGGCCTCAAGGCCTTTGCGACGCATCACCCCAAGGCCATTGCCGGGGGCTGTGTCCTATTTGGAGGAGACCAAGGCCAAGCCCGTTCAGACTGGCCAGTCCACTCCTGGCGCACCTTGGCTGCGGGACGACCCGCGGCCTGAGGAACTCACGCGGCTGGCGTGCCTCGCGGTGCGAGCACCTGCACCGCCTGGTAGTGCGTGAGAAACACCTGTCCGCGCAGGTGTTGCAGCAGCTCGGTGCCTTGCAGGCGGTCCATTACCGGACCCTTCACTTCCGACAGGTGCAGCGTGACGCCGGCGTCGCGCAGGCGGGCGTCGATGGCTTCCAGGCTTTCCAGGGCGCTGGCGTCGATGTCGTTGATGGCCGAGCACTGCAGCACCACGTGCTTGAGCGCCGGGCGCTGGGCCACCGCCTCGTTCAGGCGGTCTTCCAGCACGCGCCTGAGCGTGTGTACTAATTGCAGGGTATGAAGGAGGCCGACCACCGCCCCGCCCACTCCGCGGGCAGCGGACAGCCGATTAGGTCTTGAGGGCCCGCTCTGCGGCAGCCTGTTCAAGACTTTTATCGTCATGCAGGCGCTGAAGGGCCGACCCCATGCCCGAGAAGTCGTACAGATGTCCTTCTACCGTGATTCCGAAGGCAGCCTGACGGACTGTCTTGGCCCATTAGGTGAGGCTTCAGTGCGGGAGCGTCCGTAGGGGGGTCCAGTGTTCAGAGTCTTGCTTGCTGCTCCGGGCTGCGTTTCTGAGAAAGCCGATGCCTCTAGCGTTGGGCGCGCTGTTCTTGAAGGCAAGTAAATGAATCTGTGAACCAGAATGAGCGTATTGACATCCCTGTGGTTCCGCAAGTTGCCCCACCCGAAGAGCGCCCCTCACGCGATCACGAAAAACCTGGGTGAGCAGGGCGCTGGTTGCCTGAGACTTCCCAAACGCGCTCTAGTTCCCGGTTCGACAGCGCGATGGAGAAGACGTCCTTCAACACCGTCCGCAGGGAATCCGCATTGGCAATGCCTTGAACCTGTTTCTCGCCCGCCTGGGTTCGAAACGTCAATGTTCTGTTGAATAAGGCGTAACGGCCGTCCCGGATGGGCATCGTCACGATGAGATTGTTGGCAAACAACGAGTTCGGACGCGTGGCGGCGTACCAGTTCTGTTGTTCGTAGTCAGGACGCAATTGCTCGGCAAAGTCAAATTGGTACACATCGACCCACGCCTGTCCCAGCTTGGCCTGAACCAGTCGCGATGGCCCAACACTGAGGACGCGAACCTTTTCGTTGAGGGTGTCCTGCTCGACTTCGGTTGTCATGTCGATCGCCGCAGTCAGCGTCAACCCGCCAAAACCCACATCTACGAGCATGCGAGCATCGGGCATGTCAACGCAGAGCACCATATGACTTCGTGGCGAGAGCGTTCCCGACGGCAGGCCATAGAGCACGCGCGCCGACAATCCGGTGACCTTATAGCCAAGACCCGTAAGGACCGCCTGAAACAGCGAATTGTGCTCATAGCAGTATCCGCCTCGCCCATTGCGCACCAGTTTGGTCTCGATTGCGTTCAAGTCAAGGCTGGGTGGACCTTCCACCACGACCGACAAGTTTTCGAACGGGATGGAACTTGTGTGGTGTTGGACAAGATCGTCCAGAAATGCGCGTGTCGGCAAACGGGCGCTTGCCAAGCGAATGCGTCGAAAGTAGGCTGGGATATCCATGATGTTGCAGATGTCGCCAGGACAGATGCTACGCCACGAAGCGGATCTGGTGATCCCCGCAAGGGCAGCTTGGCAAGCCATCGAGATCTAGACCGGCGCGACAGTCAAGGGGCATGCTCGCTGAGGCCGGACCGTTCACTCCTGGCGCGTTCTGGCGGCGGGACGGCGCGCCTCGCGAGCGCCCGGTGACGGCGGAGCCTGCGCTCCCAGCACCTGCACCGCCTGGTAGTGCGTGAGAAACACCTGTCCGCGCAGGTGTTGCAGCAGCTCGGTGCCTTGCAGGCGGTCCATTACCGGACCCTTCACTTCCGACAGGTGCAGCGTGACGCCGGCGTCGCGCAGGCGGGCGTCGATGGCTTCCAGGCTTTCAAGGGCGCTGGCGTCGATGTCGTTGATGGCCGAGCACTGCAGCACCACGTGGCGCAGGCCGGGGCGCTGCGCCACTTCAGCGTTCAGGCGGTCTTCCAGCGCGCGGGCGTTGGCGAAGTACAGGCTCTCGTCCACGCGCAGGCCCAGCACGGCTTCGTCGGTCTGCACGGTGTGGCGTTGCACGTTGCGGAAGTGCTCGGTGCCCGGCACCAGCCCCACCTCGGCAATGTGTGGGCGGCTGGTGCGGTAGACGAACATCGCCAAGGACAGGCCCACCCCGGCGATCAGGCCGGCCTCCACGCCCGTCCCCAGGGTGACCAGCACCGTGGCGACGGCCGCCGAAAAGTCTGATTTCGAGTAGGCCCAGGTGTGCCGGAAGACCGACACATCCACCAGCGACAGCACGGCCACCACGATGGTGGCTGCCAGCGTGGCCTGGGGCACGAAGTACAGCGCCGGTGTGAGCAGCAGCGCCGCGGCCAGGATGCCGACGGCGGTGAACACGCCCGCCGCGGGCGTCTGCGCCCCGGCGTCGAAGTTCACCACCGAGCGCGCGAAGCCGCCCGTGACGGGAAAGCCCCCGGTGAAGGCCGCGCCCAGGTTGCCGGCGCCCAGGGCCACGAGCTCGCGGTCGGGCTCGATGCGCTGGCGCCGGCGTGCGGCCAGGGTCTGGCCCACCGACACCGATTCGACGAAGCCCACCACGCTGATCAGCAGCGCGGGCAGGGCGAGCTCCTTCCACAGCGCCAGATCCCACAGCGGCAGGGTCAGTGGCGGCAGGCCCTGCGGCACGTTGCCCACGATCTTGACCCCCTGCTGCGTCCACTGCAGTTGCCAAGTCAGCACGGCCGAGAGCGCAATGCCTACCACCGGTGCCGCCTTGGCGGCCAGGTCCGCTCCCCGGGCCGGCAAGCCCAGGCGCACCAGCAGCGGCTTAAGACGCTTGCGTGCCCAGAACAGAAAGGCCACCATCGTCAGCCCGACCGCCGCCGTCAACCCGTGCACCTCGCCAGCATGGCGGGCCAGGCCCAGCACCAGCTCGAAGAAGTGCGCGCCCTCCACCTTCACGCCCAGCAACACCTTCAACTGCCCGGCCGCAATCAGCAAGGCCGAGGCCGTGATGAAGCCTGAGATCACCGGGTGGCTGAGAAAGTGCGCCAGAAAGCCCCAGCGCAGCAGGCCCATCACCAGCAACATGCCGCCCGACAGGAAGGCCAGCGTCAGGGCGATGGCGGCGTAGGGCGCCGTGCCTTGGGCGGCAAAGCCGCCCACGGTGGAGGCCGTCATCAGCGACACCACCGCCACCGGGCCCACGGCCAGCACGCGGCTGGTGCCCAGCAGGGCGTAGAGCACCAGCGGCGCGATGCTGGCGTACAGCCCCGCTTGCGCTGGCAGGCCGGCCAGCTGCGCGTAGGCCAGGCTCTGCGGGATCAGCATCAGCGTGACGATCACCGCGGCCACCAGGTCGCTGACCAGGGTGCCGCGGTCGTAGCGGCGGCCCCAACCCAGGATGGGCAGATAGGCGGCGGCGCCAGTGGGGGCGGTCATGGAGGGTGCAGCTCGGTGTTACGGGCCAGGGCTGTCTCAGGCCGCCTTGGGCTGCGGCGGCGCAGCGCGCCGGTCGGTGAACTCGAATACCGCCATGCCGGCCACCATCGCGGCCACGAACACCAGGCCCTTGAACTCGCCAGCGGCCATGGAGACGATGCCCGGCCCGGGGCAGAAGCCCGCCAGCCCCCAGCCGGCCCCAAAGAGCAGCGAGCCGATCACCAGGCGCTTGTCGATGTCCTTGGAGGTGGGCAGGTGCAGGGCGCCACCGAAGAAGTTGGTGGTGCGCTTCTTGGCCATGCCGAAGGCGAAGAAGCCCACCGCGATGGCGCCGCCCATGACGAAGGCGAGTGACGGGTCCCAGGCGCCGGCCAGGTCCAGGAAGCCGATCACCTTGCCGGGGTCGGTCATGCCGGCAATCATCAGGCCCCAGCCGAAGAGAAGGCCGACGGCGAATTCGGTTGCGCGTTGCAGGTTGGTGTTTTTCATGGAGATGTCCTCAGGGGTTGTGTGCACCGCACTCACAGCAAGTGTTTGATCACGAAGACGATGGCAAAGCCTGCGGCCATGAAGGTGCCGGTGGCCACCATTGACCGTGGCGACAGGCGCGACAGCCCACACACGCCGTGGCCGCTGGTGCAGCCTGAACTCAGGCGTGTGCCGTAGCCCACCAGCAGGCCGGCCACCACCACGGCGGCCACGCTGGCGTCGATGCGCGGTGCGGTGAGGAAGCCCGCCGGAGCCAGCCACTTCAGCGTGACCGGGGCGGCCAGCATGCCCAGCAGGAAGGTGATGCGCCAGCCGGCGTCACCGCTCTTGGGGCGCAGCAGCCCGCCCACGATGCCGCTGATGCCCAGGATGCGGCCGTTGGCCAGGATGAACAGTGCCGAGGCGATGCCCAGCAGCACGCCGCCTGCCAGCGACGCCCAGGGCGTGAAGTGGGTCCAGGCTATCGTCATGGTGAGGTCCTTGGGGTTTGGATGGGTGGGGGATGAGAGGAGAAGTGAAGCGCCAGAAGTGAAATGGCGGCCTGCGGCCCCTCACTCCACAGCGCTGGTGGCCTTGTGGTCCGCCGTTGCGCAGTGCGGCTGGCAGAACTCCTGGTACAGCGTCTGGATCACCGCCAGCGCCTGCGGGCTGCTGAGCGTGTAGAAGATGTGCTTGCCCTCGCGCCGGGTGCTCACCAGCTGCTGCTCGCGCAGCACGGTCAGCTGTTGCGACAAGGTGGGCTGCACGATGCCCAGGCGCTCCTCCAACTCGCCCACGCGCAACTCGCCTTGCGAGAGTTGGCACAGGATCATCAACCGGTCGGGGTTGGCCAGCACCTTCATGAGGTTGCAGGCTTGGGCTGCGGCCTCGCGCATCTGGCTCAACTCCAGGCTGGGGTCCGCGCTCATGTCAAGTTCGGCGGTGGTCATGGCAGGGGCGTCCTTTCAGCGCGGGATAGGCGCTTCAACAGTTCGATGGTTCACAGTCTATTGACAAACAATCTATCTGTCAATATACTATTGGAAACGAAAGCGAAGGAGTTGCCTTGAACACCCTGTCCCCCATCCCGTCCGCCACAACACCCCCCACTTCATCTGCCGTGCCGCCTGCCGCCACGCGCAAGCCCCAGGTGCACGGCCTGTTCGACAAGGCCACCTGGACGGTGACCTATGTGGTGCACGACGGCCCGGGCACTGCCTGCGCCATCATTGATTCGGTGCTGGACTACGACCCCAAGTCCGGCCGCACCCGCACCACCTCGGCCGACCAGGTGATCACTTACGTGAAGGCCAACGACCTGCGCGTGCAGTGGATCCTGGAGACGCACGCGCACGCCGACCACCTGAGCGCCGCGCCCTACCTCCAGCAGCACCTGGGCGGCCAGATCGCCATTGGCGCGCGCATCACGGGCGTGCAGAAGGTGTTCAAGGGCATCTTCAATCTGGAGCCGGAGTTCGCGGTGGACGGCTCCCAGTTCGACGTGCTGCTGGGGGACGACCAGGTCATCGAGTTTGGTTCCCTGTCGGCCCGCGTGATGTCTATGCCCGGCCATACCCCGGCCTGCGTGGCTTATCAGGTGGGTGACGCCGTGTTCGTGGGCGACACCTTGTTCATGCCGGATGTGGGCACGGCGCGTTGCGACTTTCCCGGGGGCGACGCGCGCACGCTCTACGCCTCGGTGCGCCGCATCCTGAGCCTGCCCGAGGACACGCGGCTGTTCATGTGCCACGACTACCCGCCGGGCGGCCGGCCCATCGCCTTCGAGACCACGGTGGCGGCGCAGCGCCAGGCCAACATCCACGTGCAAGACGGCATCAGCGAAGAGCAGTTCGTGCAGATGCGCACCAAGCGCGATGCCACGTTGGAGATGCCCGTGCTTATCCTGCCCGCCGTGCAGATCAACATCCGCGCCGGCCACCTGCCGCCCAAGGAGGCCAACGGCACGGCCTACGTGAAGATTCCGCTGAACGCGCTGTGAGCTCCCCAGGCCTGGGCGTTGCCCGGCGTTTTCATTCCACCTGCTTAAGCAAGACCACCATGAGTTCCTTCGACCATCCCACCCTCATCCAGCAGATCGGCCAGCAGATGACCAGCCTGCGCAAGGCGCGGCCCGAGGCGATGCAGGGCTTCGGCCAGCTGGCCAAGGCCGCCATGGCGCTCGGCGCGCTGGACGAGAAGCAGAAAGAGTTGATCGCGCTGGCCATCGGCATCACGCAGCACTGCTCGGGCTGCATCGGCTTTCATGTCAAGGCCCTGCGGCGCCTGGGCTGCACCCGGCCTGAGCTGGAGGAAATGCTGGCCGTGTGCATCTACATGGGTGGCGGCCCGGCGCTGATGTACGCCAGCGAGGCTTTGGCGGCTTGGGATGCCTTCGAGCCGGTGACGGCCTGACCGAACCCGTCTCCCGAGGCTGGGGGGGCGGCCGGGGGCGCTGTGGGGTTCCGGGGTAACGGCGCGCGAAGCGCCGCGCAGCGCGCCCTACCATCGGGGATGGCTGCCGTGCTCGCGCTGACCAATCCCCACGCCCAGGGCGGGCGGCTGCGCCGCTCGGCGCCAGCCTTGGCTCGGGCGCTGGCCCTGCGGGCGCCCCAGGCCCATTGGGCGCTGCCCGACACGGTGGCCGAAGCGCTGCACCTCATCCAACACCAGCCACCGGGCACCCGGGTGCTGGCCTTTGGTGGCGATGGCACCGTCAACCGCTGGTTGCCGGCCCTGCGGGCCGGTGACCACACGCTGGCGCTTGTGCCCATGGGCAGCGGCAACGACCTGGCGCGGGCCCTGGGCCTGCACGGCCTGGCGTTGACTGCGGCTTTGGAGTGCGCACTGACTTCTCCTGAATCCTTCATGGACGTAGGAGAGGTGGTGTTGCAAGAAGGTCCGGGCGATGGGTCGACCGGTTTCCCGCCTCACCCGGGAATCGATACCCAGATCTCCTGCGCCGTGCCTTTCCACTCCAGCCTGGCCGTGGGCTTTGACGCCTCTGTGGGTCTGCGTGCCCTGCGCGGGCCGCCTTGGCTGCGCGGTCAGCCGCGCTACCTGTGGGCCACTTTGAAAGAGCTTTTCGCCCTGCGGCATTGGGGCCTGCGCATCGCGGTGGACGGCGGCCCGGCATGGCAGGGCCGCGTGCTGCTGGCCTCCACGCTCAACACTCGCAGCTATGGCAGCGGAATGCCGGCTGCGCCCGCGGCGCGTATCGACGATGGCAGGCTGGAGCTGTTACGCGCTGGCGCCATGGGCCGAGGCGGTGTGCTCACCCTGCTGCCGCGCCTGCTGCGCGGCACGCACCTTTCAGACCCGCGCGTGGCCTTGCAGCCCTTCCAGACCTTGGAGGTGCAGGCGGCCGAGCCCGTGCCGCTGGCGGTGGACGGCGAGTACCTGGGCGCCTTCACCCGCTTCAGTGTGCGGGTGTTGCCTGCCGCACTCCGGGTGGTGCGGGCACAGCATCCGACCAAATCAATGGACCCTGGAAGATAGTCGCAACTTTCTTCCAGGGTGGCCTCAAAACTGACAGCGCCCTGTCTGGCCCGTCTGGCCCAGCGCGCGGCTTGAGGGCTGGGCCTCAGCCGGGCGGGCTGATGACCACGCCACCTTCACCCCGCCGTCACAAACCTCGCCACGATGGCCGCGTGGCGCTGCGGCCAGGTACGCAGGGCCGTGTCGTCGCCTTCCAGCACCTGGCGCAGGAAGGCCGTGCCGAGTTCCTTGGTGGCGGTCTTGACCTGACCGTTGAGCACCAAGCCGCCGGTGCCGGCGCGGTCGGTGAACATGCTGTGCGAGCCGCCCGTGAACAACGCCAGTGTCTTGCGCGGGCTGCCGATGGCGTCGAACACCGCCACGCGGTCTTCCGGGCCGCTGTAGTAGCCGGGAATGCGGATCACATCCTCGGTCGCCGAGACATGCAGGCTGGGCACGCGCACTGGGCCGAGGATGGGCGCCAGCGCTGACTCGCCGTAGAAAGGCGGGGCTGAGATCACGATGGCCGCGCGGATGCGCGGGTCCCGCAGGTCCAGCGGCCGCCCGCCGCGCACCACCTGCGCCCCGCTGGCCAGCAGCGTGGTGTTGGCGCCGTAGGAATGGCCCGCGGCCACCACGCGCTGCCCATCCAGCCGCGCGCCGAACTCCCCGCCCAGCACCTGGCTCAGCGCAAAGCGCAGGTCGTGCACGCGGGCAATGGCCTCGGCCTCCTGCGCGGCGTCCTGCAGCCGGCCCACCAGGGCCAGCGGGTTGCCTGCAGTCCACAGGCTGCGGTCGCTGCCCACATGCTGCAGGTGCAGGCTGGCAAAGCCCTCGGCCGCGAAGTGGCTGCCCAGGTAGCTGTAGCTACGGCGCGAGCCGCCAATGCCGTGCGAGAACACCACCAGCGGCGCTGGCCGCGCCGCCGAAGCCGTGGCCGGCAGGTACAGGCGCACGGGCACCGGGCGCTGGCGCGCGGCGTCGGCCCAGTCCAGTTCGAAGGTGCGGACCTCGCCGTCAAGGCCTGCCACCAAGCTCGGGGTCGGCAGGGCCGTCTGGGCGCGCGCGCTGCGCAGGCCCAACCCTATGCCGACCAGCGCTGGGGCGGCCACGGCGGCAACAAGAAGGGAACGGCGGCGCAGGGTCATGGGTTGGTGCAATGAAGGTTGGTCAAGGTGCAGGTTACAGGACACCTGCGGGGCGGCTGGGCTGCGGGACTTCAGCTCGCCCGGCGCATCATGCCCGCGTCCGGGGGGCCTGCACGTCATCTGCGCAACCTGAAGGTCTGTGCCGGTGACATGCCTGACCCGCAAGAGAGTCAGTAAACTGCAAACGCAAGTGATGACGCCTTTGTACCTTTTCAAGCCCTGGCCTCAAGCCATGAGATTTGCCGCATGAGCACCTACCAATGGACCCCCGTGATCGCCGCCCATGCTGCCCTGGCCGGGGCAGCACTGGTGGTGGGCGGCACGGTGCTGGCGCGGCGCAAGGGCACGGCCTCGCACCGCGCACTGGGCTGGACCTGGGTGGTGCTGATGGCGGCGGTGGCCAGCATCTCGTTTGCCATCCGCTACAACGGCTTTTCCTGGATCCACGGCCTGTCGGTCTACACCCTCTTTGCACTGGTGTTCGGCGTGGCGAACGCCCGGCGGCGCAACATCAAGGCGCACCGCACCACCATGATCTCCATCTTCGTCGGCGCCTTGCTGATCACCGGGCTGTTCACCCTATTGCCGCAGAGGCTGATCGGCCAGGCGGTGTGGGGCGTGCTGGGCTGAGGCCCGCCACCCTGCCAGGTCCCAAGGTCCGGGCGACGCTCGCCCGGCCCCTTCAGAGAATGCCCATGCGCTGGAACACGCTGGCCAGCGATTCCCCCCGCAGCAACGCGTCGCGGGTGTCGTTCTCGCCCTGCACCTTGGCCAGCGCGCGTTCGATCACCTCATGCTCGCGCGCTTGCGGGATGACCACCACCCCGTCCACGTCGCCGAACACCAGGTCGCCGCTGGCCACGGCCACGCCGGCGCACTCCACTGGCACGTCGCGCTGCATCATGCGCGCGCGGCCTTTGGTGTCCAGCGGGCCGATGCCGCCGTGGAACACCGGAAAGCGCATCTCGCGGATCTGGCGCACATCGCGCACCAGGCCGTCGATGACGCAGCCAGCCGCGCCACGCGCCGTGGCGGCGGTGGACAGCAGTTCTCCCCAGGGCGCAATGCGCTCGGTGGGGCCGTTGCAGGCCAGCACCACCACGTCACCGGGCTTGAGGTCGTCCACCAGGGCGATCTCCACCTCGTAGGGGTTTTCGCCGTCCTTCACCTCGTAGGCCGGCATGTACAGGCCGGTGCGCGCACGCCCCACCAGCACCAGCGTGTCGTCCAGCGGCCGCACGAAGGGCTTCATGGCCTGGCGCATCAGGCCCAGGCTGTCCATCACGTCGGACAAGATGGCAGCGCTCAAGGGTTTCAGGGCGGCGGGGTCGATGATGGTCATGGCGGGGCTCTGTCGAGGGTGGGGCTGCGGGCTCAGTCGCAGGGTTTGGGATACGAGCACGGTCGATCGTAGGGGGCTCCTTCGGCAGGCGCGATCGGGATTTGCCACGAGGATGCCAGGGGATCATGGGCTGCAGGGCCGACGGGGCCATCACCCCGCGGCGGATCGCGCTCACTCCAGCGGCCTGTCGGCCTTGGCTGCGGGCCGGCAGGTCAGAAGTACGGTTCGTCGCGGGGTGATGGCCCTGCCGGGCCTTGCGAATTACGCTTCAGCCCTGAACTGATGCCCACGGGGCGAACCCATCACGCATCCCACACCAAAAGGAGCCTGCCATGTCCACCACCGATGATCTGACCCGCCTGGCCGATCTGCACCGCAGCGGCGCCTTGAGCGACGATGAGTTTGCACAGGCCAAGGCTCGTGTTTTGAGCGAACGTGTGTTGCGCGACCAGCCCCCGCTGGCGGGTGCGCTCAACGGCCTGCGTCGCAGCCGCAGTGACCGCTGGCTGGGCGGCGTGTGCGGCGGCCTGGCCCAGGTCTCGGGGATGGCGCCTTGGCTGTGGCGCTTTGCCTTCACCCTGTTCACCTTCTTCGGTGGCATGGGCTTGCTCGTGTACCTGCTGCTGTGGATCTTCCTGCCGCAGGAGCCTGCCTTCACCCCGCGCCAGATCGGCGCCTGAGGTCACCCTGGGCATGCCGGCCCGGTTGGGGGTCACGCGGCCCAAGGCACACTGTGAATGGGGGCTGAGCCCCGCTGCTGTCCCCTCTCATGCCCTTGCCCACCTTCGCCTTCGACAACACCTACGCCCGTGAACTGCCGGGCTTTCACGTGCCGTGGAAGCCGGCAGCCGTGCCCGAGCCGAGGCTGGTCTTTCTCAACTCGTCCCTGGCTGAAGAGTTGGGCCTGGATGCAGACGTGCTGTCAGCCCAGGAGACCGCGACCTTGTGGGCCGGCAACGCCTTGCCCGAGGGCGCAGAGCCCATCGCGCAGGTCTACGCGGGTCACCAGTTCGGTGGCTTCTCGCCGCAACTGGGTGATGGCCGCGCGTTGCTCCTGGGCGAGGTGATCGACTGCCACGGGCTGCGCCGTGACATCGCCTTCAAGGGCTCCGGGCGCACGCCCTATTCGCGCGGAGGCGACGGCAAGGCGGCCGTGGGGCCGATGCTGCGCGAAGTCCTGATCAGCGAGGCGCTGCACGCCCTGGGCATCCCCACCACCCGCGCGCTGGCCGTGGCTGGCACGGGCGAACGGGTGTTGCGCGAGCAGGTGCTGCCCGGGGCGGTGCTCACGCGCGTGGCGGCCAGCCACCTGCGGGTGGGCACCTTCCAATACTTCGCGGCGCGGCGCGAGACCGAGCGTGTGCAGCGGCTGGCCGACTACGCCATCGCCCGGCACGACCCGGGGCTGGTGAGCCAGGGCGCCGACCCCGAGCACTACCTCGCCTTCTTCCGCGCCGTGGCGCAGCGCCAGGCCGCGCTGCTGGCGCAGTGGATGAACGTGGGCTTCATCCACGGGGTGATGAACACCGACAACATGACGATCTCGGGCGAGTCCATCGACTTCGGGCCCTGCGCCTTCATGGAGGCCTACGACCCGCAGGCGGTATTCAGCTCCATCGACCACGGCGGGCGCTACGCCTACGGCAACCAGCCGCATATCGCGCGCTGGAACCTGGCCCGCCTGGCCGAGACGCTGCTGCAGCTGATCGACGACGACCCCCAGCGCGCCGTGGCGCAGGCCACTGAGGTGCTGGACGCCTTCCCTGGCTGGTTCGAGGCCGCGCTGCGGCGCGGGCAACGGGCCAAGCTGGGGCTGGCAGGCGAGGCGCCGGGCGCAGCCCTCCCGGGCGCGCGCGGTGCCGACCGGCTGGACGCCGTGGAGGCGGTGGACCCCCAAGCCGAGGCCGACGATGCCCTGGCCGGCGACTGGCTGGACCTGCTGCACCAGCAGCGCGTGGACTTCACCCAGGCCTGGCGCTTCCTGGCGGACGAAGCGGCGTCTACCGACGAGGACGCGGCGCGCACCTCCCGCCTGCGCCCACTCTTTGGCGAGCCTGGGGCCCTGGAACCCTGGCTGGCGCGCTGGCGTGAACGCCTGGCCCAGTCCGACGGCCAGGCGCCCAGCGCCGCCAGGTACGAAGCCGCCGCCGCGATGCGCCGCGCCAGCCCCTGGATCATCCCGCGCAACCACCGGGTGGAGGAGGCGCTGGCCGCTGCCTCCGACCGCGGCGACCTGGTGCCCTTCGAGCGGCTGCTGCAGGCGCTGCGCCGGCCCTTCGACGAGCATCCCGACGATGCCCCTTTCGCCGAGCCTGCACTGGCCGAGGTGACGGCCTGCTACCGGACGTTCTGCGGGACGTGATGCGCGGCCTGCGCCCAATGCCCTCCGGAGAATGGCGCCTTGGCGCCGCCCATCAGGCCTTTCTGCGCCTGAACGGGTGCAGCGTCTGCGCCCAGAAGCCCTCGGGTACGTCGTCCTCCAGCACACCGTAGCGTTCGGGCCAGGGCGCCGCGTTCAGTAGCTGAGTGCCGAAGAGGCGGTCGATGACGGGCAGGTGTGCCGCATAGTTGCGGCCCAGGGCGGCCGGCTCCCGGGCGTGGTGCCAGTGGTGGTAAGAGGGCGTCACGATCAGGTGACCCAAGAACCCGAGCCTGCGGCCCGGCAAGTTCACATTCGCGTGGTTGAGCACGGCGTGGAAACCCACGATCACCACGTAGGCGTCGATCACCCCCATGTTGAAGCCGGCCATCAGCAGCGCTGCGAGCACCAGCGAGCGCGTGACCAGCACCTCCCCCAAATGCAGCCGCGAGCCCGCCAGCCAGTCCATGGCCCTGGCGCTGTGGTGCACGGCATGAAAGCGCCACAGCCATGGCACTTCGTGAAAGCTCCGGTGCACGGCGTACTGCACCAGGTCGGCCAGCACCACGCACAGCAGCAGCGCCACCGCGAAGGGCAGGCGCTGCACGGCCGCCTGCAGGCTGTCGGGGTCCACCCAGTTCACCAGGCCCTGGGCCACGCCGTTGGTCAGGGCCATCAGCAGGCCCACCATCAGGTGGATGACGATGAAGTGCGCCAGGTCGGTCTGCCAGGCTTCGCGAAACATGGGCTGCGCCCGCCGCAGGGGCCACGCCTTCTCGATGAAGACGAACAACAGCGCCGAGCCCAGCAGGTCCAGCACCAGCCAGTCCAGCCCGATGTAGGGCGTTTGGTCCGGGAAGTCTGGGTCCACCGGCACGGCGTGGCCGCCCAGCGCGGCGGCCAGCAGCACCAGCGCGAAGGTGATGCTGGCCAGCCACCGCACACGGCCGAGCATGAGGTTGAACAGCGCCAGGCTGCCCGAGACGGCCAGCGCGCCCAGCAGAAGACGGCGCAGCAGCTCCACGTCGTAGCGTCGCCGGATCTCGGGCGTGGTCAGGTACTCGGGAAAGTGAAACGCGAGCACGGCCAGCACGCTGAGCACGGCCAGTGCCAGACCAAGCACTCCCGTGATCAGCCCGGGCCCCGCGCGCAACTCGCCGTGCGAGCTCAACAGACGCAGCAGGCGAGACAGACGCGACAGGCCCGGAGGACGCGGCGGACGCGGAACAGGGGGCGGCATGGGGGAGGACAAACGGGATGACAGGGGGCGAGCTGACGGTCGACCAAGCAGCCGGACCAGCGGTGAGCACATGTTGAACTGTAGGCGCTCGGCGCTGTGCGGCAGGTGCCCGGCGCCAGACAGTGGCGCGGTTCGACCGCGGTTTGACCACCATGCAGCCCACCCGCCCCGAGCTTTGGAAACCCCTGGCCGAGCCCGAGCGCTGGCCCAGGCGCCCTCACCCGAGCAGCGGTTGGCGCTGCAGCGCCAACTGGCCGAACTGGAGCAAGCCCTGCTGCTGCGGCTGGAACGGATGCGCGCGAGCGGCCGGGTGTAGAAACCGGCGCAGCGCCGGGATGCAGCCGGTTCTAGAGCCGGCTGCAGAATTGGCGCGTGGCCCGTTCAGATTCAAGGAGACGCTTCATGTCACGCCTGCCCACCGACGCCGACCCCTCGAGCTGGCACCGCCACTTCGCCGCCCAGGCCAACAACCGGGCCTGGGACCTGGCCGAGTCCCGAACCGATGCCAGCCACGATGCCCAGATGCTCGCCGCCGCCCACGCTGCGGCCTGGCATTGGGACGCCGTGGGCACCGAGTTGCACCGCATGCGGGCCATGATGCTGTTGGCGCTGGTCAACGCGTTGGCCGGCCATGGCGCCACGGCCTGGCAGCAGGCCGAGACCGTCCACACCTTCCTGCTGGGCCAGAGCGAGACGCCGGATTGGGAGAGGGCCTTCGTGCATGCCATCCACGCCCTTGCTGCCGCTGCGGCGGGACGGGGTGATGCGCACCGTGCATCCTGGGAACAGGCGCGACTTTCGATCGCGGCCATTGCCGACGACGAAGACCGCGCCATCGTCCTCAAGACCTGGGCACAGGTGCCGGCGCCCTTTGAGAGCTTGTGAAACATCCCTGCACACCCGCTCGTCCGCCCCGTTGGTGTCCTCCACCTCTCCGGCCAGCTCACGCCTCAGAGCTTCTGAAGTATTCCGGCGCGCCCGAGCAGGCGTTCCAAAGGGTGCCGATCAAGGCGAAAAGCGCAGCCGTAGCTCGGGCTACGGCGAGCATTTGCAACGCTGAGCGGCGCCCTTTGGGGCGAACGAGCGGGTGTGCGGGGATATTTCACAAGCTCTCAGCCCGAAAGGTTTCTTCGCGAACGCCAGGCGCGGTCATGGGCCGGGGATGTTCATGAGCTCTGAGTAGCCTTCAATGGGCGATCAGTGCCATGCTCAGCGCCAAGCGAAGGCCGGCTGATCAAAGTGCGCCACGCGCGTGGGCCGGCCCAACAGGCAGACCTCGCGGAACTGCAGCAGAAAGGCCGCCGTGGGAGCTGCAATCCAGCGCTGGCCCACGGGCATGCGCAGCACCTGCCGCTGTGTGGCCCGCACCCGGTTGACGATGGGGGCGTCGGCGCGGGTGAGTTCACTCACCGGGATGCGGTGGACGCTGTGCACCTCCTGCGGGTTGGGCCTGACGTCTTGCGCGGCGTCCAGCCACACCACCACGGGCGTGATGAGATAGCCCGAGCGCGTGGCGTAGTCGTCCAGCCTGCCGAGCACGGCGCTGGGGCCTGGCCTCAGGCCGATTTCCTCCCGCAACTCGCGCAGAGCGGCTTGCTCGGGAGTCTCGCCTTCGTCCATGCGGCCGCCCGGCAGGGCCCACTGGCCGGCATGGCTGCGCAGCCCGCTGGCACGGCGCGTCAACAGCAGGGCGGGCGCGGGGCTCCACTCGGTGTGGTGCGGCAGGCCCTCCACGCCGGCGCCGTGCCCCTCTTGCGTCACCCCCAAGACCACGGCAGCGCGCTTGCGGCTGTCGGCCGGCAGGGGCTGGGGGTCGAACACGGCCAGGTGCCGGGCGATGAATTGGCGCAGGTCGGGACCGTGGTGCATTGCGGGCAGGATAGCCCCTTGCGCACGCCGGCGCTGCCTGGCCCTGCACGAAGCACGCCCGGGTGGGCTCTGGCGCGGCGGCCCGGTGGATCGCACAGGCCACCCCGGCCGCATCGCAGAATGCAAGCCGGCTTCCGGCCCCCCAGCCACCGCCCCGCCACCGCCCAACCGCTGACCAAGCACCGCCCAGGAGATGCTTCCCATGGACACGATGAGCCCGTCCCCCGCCTTCCCCAGCACTCTGGCGCGCTTTCGGGTGGACGGCCGCGTGGCGGTGGTCACGGGCGGGGCCCAGGGCATCGGGCGCGCTGCGGCGCAGGCGCTGCACGAGGCGGGGGCGACCGTGATCCTGCTGGACCGTGATCTGGCCGCCGCGCAGCAGGCGTCGGCGGCGCTGCCGGGCAGCCAGGCGCTGGCCCTGGACGTGGCCGATGCGCCGGCCATCGAGCGTGTGTTCGGCGAGATCGCGCAGCGCCATGGCCGCATCGACATCCTGGTGAACAACGCTGGCATCTCCATCCGCAAGTCCAGCCTGGAGCTCTCGCTGGACGAGTGGAACCAGGTGCTGGCGATCAACCTGACGGGCTGCTTCCTTTGTGCACGGGCTGCCGCAGCGGCCATGCCCGCGCAGGGCGGTGCCGTGGTCAACACCGCCTCCATCATGGGCTTGTCCGGTGCCGGGCCGTACCCCAACCCGGCATACCACGCCACCAAGGGCGCGTTGGTCAATCTCACCCGCTCGCAGGCGGTGGAATGGGCTGCGCGCGGCATCCGCGTCAACGCCGTGGCGCCCACGTGGACCCGCACGGGTTTCATCGGCGAGTTGACCGACGCGGTGCGTGAACGCGTGCGCGCGGTCACGCCCCTGGGCCGCATGGCCGAGCCCGAGGAGGTGGCCGCGGCTATCTTGTTCCTCGCCAGCTCTGCGGCCTCCATGGTCACCGGGCACACGCTGGCGGTGGATGGGGGTTTTCTTGCGCAGTGAGGCCATCCGGTCCTGCGGACGCACGCATGTCCTCGGCAGCTCCGAGGGGCGCGCATTGCCCATCCTGAGCGTTGGCCGGAGCGCAGGAAAGCCGGGGCCGGTCTGGCGCAGCCGTGAACATCTGTCGTGACGCAGGCGCCCGACCCTCTGCGCGCCTACTACGCCGCCCGCGCCGCGGAATACGACCGCATTTACTTGAAGCCCGAGCGCCAGGCCGACCTGCGCCAGATCGAAGCCTGGCTGCCCGCGCAATTTGCTGGGCGGCGGGTGTTGGAAGTGGCCTGCGGTACCGGCTACTGGACGCGCCTGATTGCGCCCGTCGCCACCCACATGCTGGCGCTGGATGCGTCGCCCGAGACCCTGGAAATCGCGCGCCGGCGCGTGCCGCCAGAACGGATGGCCTTCACCGTGGGGGATGCCTATGCGCCGCATGAGTGCATCAAGTCCGGCCAGCGCTTCGACGCCGCCTTCGCCGGCTTCTGGTGGTCTCATGTACCGCGCGCACGTCTGCGCGGGTTTCTGCTTGGCTTGCACGCTTGCCTGGAGCCGGGCGCCCGCGTCGTCTTTCTGGACAACCGCTTCGTGCCCGGCAGCAGCACGCCTGTCAGCGAGGACGACGCGCAGGGCGACACTTGGCAACTGCGCCGCCTGGACGACGGCAGCACCTACCGCGTGCTCAAGAACTTCCCCTCCGAGGCGCAACTGCGCGAGGCCGTCGCCGGGCTGGCAACGGGCATACATGTCACCACCTGGGCCCACTACTGGGCCTTGGATTACGCGATACAAGGATCTTAACCATGACCACCCTCCGCAAGACCACCCCCATCCTGCGCAGCTTTGACGAGGCCAAGGCGCGCGAGTTCTATCTGGACTTTCTGGGCTTCCAGGTGGTGTTCGAACACCGCTTCGAGCCCGGGCTGCCGCTGTACATGGGCGTGGCGCGTGGCGACTGTGCGCTGCACCTGTCGGAGCACCACGGCGACGCCACGCCCGGCGCCTCGATGCGCATCGAGGTGGACGATGTGGATGCCTTGTGCGCCGAACTGATGGCCCGACATCCGCGACACAACCGCGCCGAGGTGCAGGCCATGCCTTGGGGCACGCGCGACTTCACGGTGACCGACCCCTTCGGCAACCGGCTCACGTTCACGAGCGCGATCAGCGTCTGAGCATCGACGCACCGATGGGCTGGCCGGGGCGGTCCCTGCAGTGCCTTGCGCCGATGGGTCTGCCCAAACCGCCTCTGACGGCCCGCAACATGGTGGATCCCGACTGACTTCGCAGCGGTGAGGGCCTCGGCCCCAGTGGTCCTCAGTCCTTGCCGCTCCAGTGCACCAGGCGCGTCTCGAGGGCGCGCACCAGGCGGTCCAGGCTGTAGCCCATGGCGGCCATGATGAGCACGCCCACCAGCACGATGTCGGTGGACAGGTACTCGGCGGCGGTCAGCGCCATCCAGGCGATGCCGTCGGAGGTGGCGGTCAGCTCGGCGCCCACCAGCATCGTCACCCCCAGCGAGATCGACACCCGGATGCCGGTGAAGATGCCGGGCAGGCTGGCTGGCAGCACCACGCGCCAGAACACCACCCAGGGGCTTGCGCCCAGCGCCTGCGCCGCCTGGATCTTGCGCGTGGACACCGAGCGCACGGCCTGCATCGCGCTGATGGCGATCAGCGGGAACACGGGCGCGGCGATGACGACGATCTTGGACAGGTTGCCGATGCCGAACCAGATCAGAAACAGCGGCAGCAGCGCCAGCTTGGGGATGGGGCGGATCGCCTGGATGGGCGGCTCCAGCACGGCGCGCGTGGGGCGGTGCATGCCCATCAGCAGGCCCAGCGGCACACCGATGAGGACGCAGAACGAGAACGCCGTGGCGAAGCGCTGGAAGCTCACCCCCACGTGGTGCATGAGGCTGCGCCCCTGGTAGCCCTGCTCGATCAGGCGCAGCAAGGCCTCCCACACCGCCACGGGTGAGGGCAGGAACAGCGGCTTGATCAGGGGCTCCCACAGGCCGGAGCCGGTGACGGCAGCCCACAGGCCCAGCAGGCTGGCGAAGGTGCCCACGGTCAGCCAGCGGTCGCGCCGGTCTTCGCGGCGGTGTAGCGTGTCCTCGTCGAGGGCTTCCACCGCGGAGGCTTCGGGCCGGTTGGTGCTCACGCGGCGCTCTCCTGTGCCTGGGCCTGGCGCGACTCTCCGCGCAGCAGCTCGACGATCTGGCGCTTGGCGGCCGTGAAGGCCGGCGTGGCCGCCACCAGCGGGTCTTCGGTCTCGTTGAAGGGCGAGCGGAAGGCGGCCTTGATGCGGCCGGGCCGCGCCGTCATCACGGCGATGTGGGTGGCCAGGAAGAGCGCCTCGTCGATGGAGTGCGTGATCCACAACACTGTCTTGCGCTCGCGCCGCCAGATGTTGCGGATCTCCTCCTGCAGCAATTCGCGCGTCTGCTGGTCCAGGGCGGCGAAGGGCTCGTCCATCAGCAGGATGCCCGGCTCGTTGGCCAGCGCACGCGCAATGCCCACGCGCTGCTGCATGCCGCCCGAGAGCTGGTACGGGTACTTGTCCGCAAAGCTGTCCAGGCCCACCATCTGCAGCAGCTGCCGCGCGCGCTGGCGCGCGGCTTCAGGGTTGACGCCGCAGGCGCGTGGGCCGAAGGCCACGTTCTCCAGCACCGTCATCCAGTTGAACAGCGCACCTTGCTGGAAGACCACGCCGCGCTCGGCCCCCGGGCCGGTGATGGGCTGGCCGCGCAGGCGCACCTGGCCGGTGGAGGGGCGCTCGAAGCCGGCCACCAGGTTCAGCAAGGTGGTCTTGCCGCAGCCCGAGGGCCCGACCACGCACAGGAAGTCGCCCTCCTGCACGTACAGGTCGGTCGGCGACAAGGCCTGGACCTGCCCGACGCCGCTGCCGAAGGTCTTGCCCAGCTGGTCGATGGCCAGCAGTGCGCTGGTGCGGCGCTCTGGGGCGTCCAGGGCCACCGGCTCCAGGGGGTTCAGGTCATCGCGCAGCATCGGGGGGCTCCTGTGCGCCGTGGGCGGGGGCTCTCAGACCATCCGGGCCACGAACGAGCTGTCGACGAACTTCGAGAAGTCGCTCGGCACGCTCCGGAGCTGGTCGGTCGACCGCAGGAACTCGGCCTGGTCGCGGATGGCGCGCAGGATGCCAGAATCGCGCGCGCCCGGGGCGCCCATCCAGGCCTCGGTCAGCATCTCCTTCGGGGTGATGGTGTGCGTGGTGCGCACCACCAGGCTCACCACCTCCTTGGGCACCTGCAGGAAGGGCGCCATCACGTCGACCACTTCCTCGGGCTTGGCGCGGTAGATGGTGTTGATGCGGTCGATCTCCTTCAGGTAGGCCAAAAGCAGGTCCGGGTGCTGCTTCTTGAAGGTGTCGCGGGCGACCAGGCCGTCGAAGACGAGCGCGCCACGCGCCATCAGGTCACCGGTCTTGAAGATCGTGGTGCCGTTGTCTTTTTCCAGACTCAACAGCACGGGGTGCCAGATGTAGGCGCCGTCGATCTCCTTGCGCTGCCAAGCCGCCGGGATGGTGTCGGGCCGCAGGTTGACCAGCGTGACGTCCGCCGCGCTCAGCCCCGCGATCTTCATCGCCGAAAGGATGCCGAAATGCGCTGACGTGTTGAAGGGGCAGCCGATCTTCTTGCCCTTCAGATCCTTCAACTCCTTGATGCCGGCGTCGTTGCGCACCACCAGGCATTCGCTGTCCTTGACCACCTTGTGCATGTAGACCATGGACACGGGCAGGCCTTGGGCAAAGCCCACGATCATGGGGCTGGAGCCCATATTGCAGGCGTCCATGTTGTTGGCTGCCATGGCGGTCAGGATCTGCGGTCCGGCCGACACGCTGATGAAGTCGATCTTGACGTTGGCGCCCAGCGCCTTCTGCATGGAGCCGGTGGCCTTGGAGAAGTTCTGCTGATTGGCTGAGGGGAAGTGGCCCAGCATCGCCCTGGCTTCCTGGGCCTGCGCGGGCCCGGCCCAGGACAGCGCGGAGGCCGCGACCGAGGCCATGCCGACATTGGCGCCCAGCATCGCGATCTCGCGGCGTGTGAAAGTGGTTTTCAGGCTCATCGACGGCTCCTCGTTGGGTTGAAGGGGGATCACTGCTGACGGTCCAGCCGGAGGGTCATCCGGACAAGGGCGTTTGGGCTGCTGCGGCGCGGTGCGGGCGTGCCGCGGGGTTGCCCGTGGCGGGCGGGCGGGAGATGGGTGAAAGCGTATGCGGCATCTGCCGCGCCGAAGCGGCAGATGGCGGAATGCCTGATCCGAGCTCAAGTTGCCGCGCGATCGCCTCCGTGGCGTCCACCAGCGCACGGGCCAACTGGGCCTGTCGGGCCGCAGTCAGGCGTGTCCGCGGCAGCGCCACGGACACGGCAGCAACGGCACGGCCGTCTGCTCCGATGATGGCCGCGGCCACGCCGGCCACGTCCAGGTGCCAGGCTCCCTTGCTGACCGCGCAGCCGCGTTCACGCACGCGCTGCAGTTCGCGCAGCAGTTCAGCGCGGGTGGCCAGGCTCTTGCGGGTCAGGGTGGGCAGTGCCGCCGGGAACAGCTGCTTGATTTCGTCATCGCTGCGCGTGGCCAGCATGGCCAGCCCGGTGGACACGCAGTGGGCCGGATTGCGCTCACCCACGCCCGAGTGCACGCGCACGACCTGGGGCGATTCGGCGATCTGGATGCACACGGTATGCGCGCCGTCCAACACGGCCAGTGACGCGCCTTCCTGCACTTCGCGCACCAACTCGGCCAGATAGGGCTCGGCAACGCGTCCGATCTCGACAAACCCTGCGCGGCATCCCACCTCCCAGGCCTTGGTGCCCACGGCGTAGGTCATGTCGCCCCGGCGCTCGACGTAGCCGCGCATCGTCAAGGCGCCCAGCAACTCGTGGACGCTGGACTTGGCCATCTGCAGCCGGACGGCCACTTCGCCCAGCGACAGCGGGCGGTCGCTGCCAGCCAGGCACTCCAGCGCGTCCAGCCCGCTGAGGATGCTGGAGCGACGTCTGTTCGGCAAAACCGAATCATGAGTAGGCATTGACGAATACTACTCATCCGCCTATCCTTTTGTCAACGCCTCGGTCACGGGGCTCACACGAAAGGCGGGTGACTCCCATGCGGACCAAGATGGCGGCGCAAGGCCGTGTGCGCGAAGAGGTCCTGTCGGACCTGCGCAGCTTCAAGGCGGGTGACATCGACTGGACGCATGGCCGGGCGCCGCTGTTCGTCTTCAAGGGCGATGACCAGGCCCACGAGGTCGGCCGGGAGGCCTTCTTCGAGTACTTCTCCGAGAACGCGCTGGGCGCCAAGCGGGCCTTCCACAGCGTGCGCCGCATGGAGGAGGAGGTGGTGGACATGGCGCTGGATCTGTTCCACGCGCCCGAATCCGGCTGCGGCTTCATGACCACCGGCGGCACCGAAAGCATCATCCAGGCCGTCCAGACTTGCCGTGACTGGACGCGCGAGCAGCGCGGCCAGCCGGGTTTGCGCGGCAACATCGTGGCGCCGGAGTCGCTGCACCCGGCCTTCGACAAGGCCGCCCGCCTCATGGACCTGGAGATCCGGCGCGCCCCGGTGGGGCCTGACCTGCGGGCCGACGCCGCGGCCATGGAGGCCCTGATCGACGAGAACACCCTGATGCTGGTGGGCTCGGCGCCCTGTTTTCCGTACGGTGTGATCGACCCCATTGCCGAGATCGGCGCCCTGGCCGAGCGGCGCGGTCTGTGGCTGCATGTGGACGCCTGTGTGGGCGGCTACCTGGCGCCGTTTGCGCGCCGCATCGGGCGCGACATCCCGGACTTCGATTTCAGCGTCCCTGCGGTGACGTCGATCTCTGCCGATCTGCACAAGTTCGGGTTCTGCCCCAAGCCCGCGTCCACCGTGTTCTACCGGGATCCGGACAAGGCCCGCCTGCACGCTTTCGACTTCAACGCCTGGCCCAACGGCCGCTTCAGCACGGCCACCATCGTGGGCACGCGGCCCGCCGGTGGCGTGGCCGCGGCCTGGGCCACCATGCAGTTTCTGGGCGTGGAGGGTTACGAGCGCGTGGCGCGTGAGCTCATGGAGTTCATCGATCGGTACAAGGCCGGTGTCGGGGCGATCGACGGGCTGCAGGTGCTGGGGCGTCCGCACCTGTCCATCGTCGCCTTCGGGGCCCAGGACTTCGACATCTTCGCGGTGGCTGAACGGCTGTCCGCCAAGGGCTGGTTGCCAGGCCTGGTGCAGCGGCCCAAGGCCATCCACCGCATGATGTCCCTGCTGCATGCACCGTCGCTGGAGGAGTACCTGGCGGATCTGCGCGACTGCGTGACGGCGGTGCGCGCCGAGGCGTCTGCCCCGTCCAGCCTGGAGGCCACTTACTGACCGCTCTTGCCATGCAGCTGGACTTCAGCGCCTGAGCACCCGGCCCAGCGCCAGCGCGAGCAGCAGCCCCGCCGCGGCCGCGCTTGCGGTCGTGACCCAGGTCTGCGACCAGCCACCGTGATGTGAGGTCCACCAGACCGCTGCCGGCGGGCCGATGAACTGGCCGAAGGCCGAGCATTGCAGCGTCCACCCCACCACGGCCGGGACCGCCCTGTCGTGCGGCGCCACCCGCACGGCCAGAGCGAACAGCGTGCCGGGGATCAGGCCGCCCACGGCCGAGAAGGCCAGCACGGCGGCGTAGCGCCCGGTGGCCGTCATGGCCTCGGGCAGGCCAAAGGCCATGAACGCGGTCAGCCCCATGGTGGTGAAGCCGATGAGCAGCAACTGCACCGGTGCGCGGCCGCGGTGCAGCAAGCGCCCGGCCATCACGTTGCCGATGATGTTGGCCGCAGCGGCCAGCGCCGTGAGCAGCCCGGCCGTGCCCTGCGCCACGCCGGCGTCGGCGTAGATGGTGGGCAGGAAGCCGATCACCGTGATCCACTGCGACGAGTAAGCGCCGAAGGCCAACGCCACCAGCCAGGGGCCGCGCTGGCCGAGCGTCTGGCGCAGCACCGCTGTCCAGGCCATCGGGGTTTGGCTGGCGGCTTGGGCCCTGCGGGTGCCGGGGTCGTTCCAGCCCAGCACCCGCAGGGCCCAAGCGGCCATGACGGCGGCCAGCAGGCCCAGCCCCAGCCACCACGCCTGCCAGCCATGGCCTGACATCACCACCGGACCCGCCAGCAGGGCCAGCGCCATGCCCGTGGGCATGTAGGTGCCCCACAGCCCCATGCGCAGGCTCAGTCGTTGGGGCGGCACCAGGGCGCGAATCAGTGCCGGCGCCGCCAGGGATACCAGCAGAAAGCCCGCGCCCTCGGCCGCCCGCCCCAGCAGCAAGCCACCCGCGCCCTGCGCGAGGCTGCCGGCCATGCTGGCGGCGGCCAGGATGAGCAAGCCCGTGATGAGCGAGCGCCTCAAGCCCAGGCGGGCCACGCCCAGCCCCAGCGCTAGCGCCAACACCATGCCTGCGGCCTGCACCACCGACAGCAGAAAACCAGCCTGCACCAGACTCACACCCAGCGCGTCGCGCAGGACGGGCAAGGCGGGCGGCAGCTTGCCCACGTGGAGCGCGGCCACCACACCGCAGGCGATGACCAGCGTGTCGGCGCCCGGCCCCGGCGGGCCGCAGCGCCCTGCATCCCCCGCCATGGGGTGGCTCTTCAACCCAGCCCTGCTCGCAGCTTTCTGGCCGCCACCACATGTCGCATCAGCATCGGCACCGCCATCGCACAGCCGATCAGCGTGGGCGTCAGGCCCGGGGCGATCATCAGCAGCGCGGCGGCGCCGCACAGCAGTTGCTCGCTGCGCGTCATCTCCACCAGGAAGAACTTCGACAGCGCGGCGGCGAGCAGCGTGATGCCCAGGATGCAACCCACGAAGGTGACGGTGAAATCGTAGGGGGTGAAGCCCTTGGCCACGATGAGCAGGCTGGGCGAAAAGACAAACACGAAGGGCACCAGCACCTTGGCCATGCCCAGGCGGAAGGCGGTGTTGCCTGTCTTGAAGGGGTCGCTGCCAGCCATGCCCGCCGCCGCGTAGGCCGCCAGCGCTACGGGCGGCGTGATGTCGGCCAGCACCCCGTAGTAGAAGACAAAGAAGTGCGCCACCAACGGCTCCACCCCCAGCAGCGTCAGGGTGGGCGCGGCCACCGTCACCATGATGATGTAGTTGGCCGTGGTGGGGATGCCGCAGCCCAGCAGGATGCACACCAGCCCGGTCATGATCAGGGCCACCAGCAGCGTCAGGGTCTTGGGATCGGCCAGCGTGGCCGGGATCAGCGTGCCCACCCCGCCGGCCACCGCTTGTGCCGCACCCGTGATGATGGTGCTGAGCTTGAAGCCCACGCCCGTGAGGGTGACCACGCCGATCACGATGCCCACGGTGGCCGCGGCCGCACCTACGGCCAGCGCGTACTTGGCCCCGGTGCCCAGACTTTCCACCAGCACGGGCAGGCCGATGCGGCCCTCTACCTTCAATGCCTTCAGCAGGAAGGGTGTGGCCACCGCGCCGGCGGCAAAGATCGCAAGCTTCAGCTCCTGGCTCTGCAGACCGCCGAAGATGATGACCGCCAGCAGGGCGTGCAGACCGGCCAGCAGCCCCCAGTGCCGCGCCGTGTTGCCGCTGACGCGGGTGGTCAGGCCCACGATGGCGCAGGAGGTGATGCCGGTGAAGGCGGCCAGGTAGGGGGTACGCCCTGACACCAGGATGAAGATCAGCAGCACCAGCGGGATGAGCGTGGGCCAGCGCTGCGCGAAAGACTCGCGCAACTTGGGCATTTCCTCGGGCGTGAGCCCACGCAGGCCGAAGCGCTTGGCCTCGAAGTGCACTTGCATGAACACGCCGAAGAAGTGCATGAAGGCTGGCACCGCCGCTGCCGCGATGATGGTCTGGTACGGCACCGAAAGGAACTCGATCATCAGGAAAGCGGCCGCGCCCAGCACCGGCGGCGTGATCTGCCCGCCTGTGGAGGCCGCGGCCTCCACCGCACCGGCGAACTCCCGCTTGTAGCCCACTCGAATCATCGCGGGGATGGTGAGCGAGCCCACCGTCACCGCGTTGGCTACCGACGAGCCGGACAGCATGCCGAACATGGCCGAACCGAACACGCTGACCTTGGCTGGCCCGCCGGCGTAGCCCCCCGCGATGGCGGAGGCCACGTCCAGGAACAGCTGCCCCAGGCCGATCCGCGTGGCCAGCACGCCGAACAGCACGAAGTGGAAGACGTAGGTGGCCACCACGCCCACGGCCACGCCGTAGATGCCCTGGCTGGTGAGGTACTGGTGGCTGATGAGCTGGCTCCAGCTGGAGCCCGCGTGCTTGAGCAGTCCCGGGAAGGCCGGCCCGAACAGCGCGTAGGCCATGAACGCGAGGGCGATGACGGGCAGCGGCCAGCCCATGCTGCGCCGCGTGGCCTCCAGCAGGGCCACGATCAGGACCGTGCCCATCACCACGTCCAGCGGCAGGGGGTTGCCCACCCGGAACATCAGGTCGTGGAAGATCCATGGGATGTAGAGCACGGAGGCCGCCACGGCCGCGGCCAGCAGCCAGTCAAACCAGGGCAGGCCGCCGGGGTTCCACAGGCTTGACGGTCGGGCCCTCTCCAGCAGCGCCTGGCGATGGGGAAACACCAGGAAGATCAGCCCCAACACCAAGGCCAGGTGCACGCCGCGGTGGGTGATCTCCTGCAGCAACCCGAAGCCGGCTGTGTAGTAGTGGAACAGCGACAGCGCAATCAGCAGCGCGCCCACCAGCGTGGTGGCCGCCGTGCCCAGCGGCCGAAAACGCATCTCGGGGTCGAACTTCTGCTCCAGTTCCTGGAGCTGCTTGTCATCGGGCAGGGCTTGGGTGGTCATGGGCATTCCGAAAACAAACGGGCGGCCCGTGGACCGCCCGTGGGCAGGATGGCGTCAGGGCTTACTTCATCACGCCCGCTTCTTTGTAGAACCGCGCAGCACCCGGGTGGAAGGGGATACCCGCGCCCAGCACCGCGTTCTCCTTGGTGATGAACTTGCCCTTGGCGTGGCCCGCACCCATGGCCTTCTGGCCCTCAGCCGAATACAGCGACTTGACGATCTCGTACACCAGATTGGCGTCCACCTTGTCGCTGGTCACCCACTGGGCGCCCACGGCCAGGGTCTTGACCGAGGCCACGCCCTTGTAGGTTTCGGCCGGGATGGTGTCGGTCGCGAAGAAGCTCGAGGCCTTGCGGATGGCGTCGGCCTGGGGGCCGTCGATGGCCACGAGCTCGATGCCGGCGCCCGAGGAAGCCAGCTCCGAGATCGCGCCTGCGGGCCAGCCGCCGGTGAAGAAGAAGGCGTCCAGCGAACCGTCCTTGAGCTTGTCGCCGGCCTGGTTGGGCTTGATGTATTCGGGCTTGAGGTCGGCGTCCTTCAGGCCGTAGGCGGCCAGGATGGAGCGCGCATTCAGCAGCGTGCCCGAACCCGGCTCGTCCAGCGCCACCCGCTTGCCCTTCAGGTCGGCCACGGTCTTGATGCCCGCACCCTTGCGCGCCACGATGTGCACGCTCTCGGGGTAAAGGTTGGCGATCAGGCGCAGGCCGGCCACCGCCGGGCGGCCTTCCCACACGCCCGTTCCGCTGTAGGCCCAGGTAGCCACGTCGGCCTGGGAGAAGCCCGACTCCAGTTGCCCTGCGGCCACGGCGTTGACGTTGGCCACCGAGCCGGCGCTGGCCTGGGCGGTGGAGGCGATCTTGCTGGGCTGGCTCACCGTGTTGGCGATCATGCCGCCCACGGGGAAGTAGGTGCCAGCGGTGCCGCCGGTGCCGATGCGGAAGAACTGCTGGGCCTGCGCGGCGGTGCCGGCAAGTGCCAGGGCGGCGGCGGCCAGAACGAGGCGGCGGGAGAGTTTCATGGGGGTGGGCTCCTGTGGTGCGTAGGTTTACACAAGCGCGCGATCTTGCCCCACCGCGCAACTGCGCGGCGTTCAGGCAAACCCTCAAAAAGGGTCTTTTGCCCAAAGACAGATCAGGCTGAGATTGTCATCCACCGAATGACGCCGGCAGTTGCCTGATGGAGATGTCAACGGGCTCCCAGATCCACCACGACCCCCACAAAGACCGCAAAGCCCACCCAGTGGTTCAGCCTGAAGGCCTTGAAGCAGCCCTCCCGGGTGCGGTGGCGGATCAAGGTGAAGTGCCACGCGGCCTGCAGCGCGGCCGCCGCAACGCCCAGCAGGAAGAAGCCGCCCAGCCCCAGCAAGCGGCCCAGCAGGGTCCAGCTCACCAGATACGCCGTGTAGAAGCCCATCACAGCGGCCACGTCCCAGCGGCCGAGCGTGATGGCCGAGGTCTTCATGCCGATCTTCTGGTCGTCGTCGCGGTCCACCATCGCGTACTCGGTGTCGTAGGCCAGCACCCACAGCAGGTTGGACCCCAGCAGCGCCCAGGCCTGCCAGGGTACGGCAGCGCTCACGGCGGCCAGGCTCCACTCGCGCCCGCCCTGGGCTGCAGCGAAGGCCATGGGAATGCCGAAGCTGAACGCCACGCCCAGCACCGCTTGCGGCATGGACACCAGACGCTTGGCGTAGGGATACGCGAGCGTGACCGCCAGCGCGGCAAACGACAGCAGAACAGTCGGCGGGTTGGTGGTGAGCACCAGGGCGAAGGCGGCCAGCGCCAGCACGGCGCCCACGGCCAGCGCCTCCTTGACCGACACCGCGCCCGAGGTGACAGGGCGCTGGGCCGTGCGCTTGACGTGGCGGTCGAAGTCGCGGTCGGCCACGTCGTTGACGCAGCACCCGGCGCTGCGCATCAGGACGGTGCCCAGCACGAACACCGCTGTCAGGTGCCAGCCGGCAAAGCCGTCCGCGGCGATCCACAGCGCCGACAGCGAGGGCCACAGCAGCAACAGCCAGCCGGCCGGGCGGTCCCAGCGGATGAGGTTGAGATAGAGCGAGAAGCGCCCACGCAGGGGGATGTGACCGGGCATCACAGCACCAGCAGGTGTTCAGGTGTCGCGCCGCGCACGCTGCTCAGCGCCACGGCGCGGTCGAAGGTGACCAGGCGCCCGCCATGGCGCACGGCCAGGGCCAGGAGGTACAGGTCCGTCACCTGCTGATGACCTTGCACGCGCGAGAAGTCCACCAGGGTGTCATCGCGCAGGCTCACGTCATCGGGCCAGAAGGCGTGGTCCAGACTGGCGCAGGCCTGCTGCAGGCGCTGGCGCACCTGGTGAATGGGCAAGCCCCCGCCGCGGCCGTAGCTGGGCATGGCCATGATGCGGATGACGCCGTTTTCCACCAGCGGGCAGGTGGCGACGCGCGCCTCGGGGGACTCGATGAAGGCATTGGCCTCTTCGGAGAACTGGTGGGCATCGTCCAGCAGCGCGATCCAGACGTTGACGTCCAGCAGCGCGCGCGGGGGCAGCCAGGCGCCCTGGGGCGGCGGTTCGCGGACTTCAGGGGTGGGCATGGTGATGTCAGCGCTTGTGCGCTTCAGGCGCGGCCGAGCAGGTGCTCAGATTCTCAGACCCCTTCGCGCTCCATCAACGCGCGCACGTGCTCGGCGGTGATGACCTCGTCACGGCGCGGCAGCAAGGCAAAGCGCCCGCGCAAGGGGGCTGTGGTTGCGGCGGGCCCCGGCCCTGCCGGCGTGCTGGCACCGCGCCGCACCAGCTCCGACACCGCGTCGCCCAGGGAGATCTGCTGACGGCGGGCCAGAGTCTGCGCCGCGATCAGTGCGTCTTCGGCCAAGTTGAGCGTGGTGCGCATGCAACGCATCATAGCATCAAAAATGCATCAAAGCATCAATCCAGACCCCGAGTGCCCTCAACTGATCAAGGGATTGCGCACCGACAACCTCGGAAACCTTGAGAAGTCCCGATCTGCCGACCACAACTCAGACACACCGTGCGACAGGCAGATAGCGGCGATGCGCGCGTCGTGAACCGCACCGCCCTGAACTTTGGCTGCACGCGCCAGTTCCCCCAGATAGTCCAGGTGAGCATCGGTCTCTGCGATCAGCACGAGATTGGTCACTGCCTGCAGTGCGTGCAGTTGCGCCAGCGCCGTCTCAAGCGGCGTGGCGGTCTTGTAGATGCGCGGATGCGTCACCACCGCGAGAAACTCGTGAACGCAAGGCCAAGGAACGGCCCATTCCCGAGCGCCCGCGGTAAGTGATTCGAGTGCAGATCGAGCACGCTCGTGGAACGCCGAGTCCGCGCGGTGGGCGTAGACCAGGAGGTTGGTGTCAACCGCGATCACGGTAGATCTCGTCGCGAACCTTGTCCCAGCCGGCTGCGGAGAACTCCGGCGTCAACCCGTCGCCTTGGAAGGGCTGCACCACAAAAGGGGTGGTCGGCTTGGGCGCGCGGGCCCGAAGCGCCATGCGCAAGCCTTCTTCCAGCAGCGCCTTGAGCGTGGAATTCTCACGCCGTGCGACCGCCTTGCAGCGTTCAAGCAGATCGTCAGGCAGTTCAATGGTGGTTTTCATATGGTGCACCCATATTAAAAAGATGGGTTGTATGGTACGCGTTCCGGAACGATGGCGCCCCACCCACCAAACCCCTCTGGCTGCCACCCCTGCGCCGCTCACCCCTCCAGCTGCTTCTGGAACACCAGCCCCGCGTGCTCGCGCAGGGCGTGGAAGCGGATCTTGGGCCAGTTGTCCTGCATGGCACGCAGTTCGCCGGCGTACTCCAGCAGCACGCAGGGTGCGTCCACCGCGTCCAGCGCCACGCGGTGGGCGTTGCCGTCGATGAAGCGCTTCAATTCGCGCTCGTCGGCCGCCGGGCCGTCGCCGGTCTCGGCCGTGACCCAGCGCGCCACGTTGTAGCGCGCCGGCATCACGCGCGCCTTCACGCCGTACTCGTGCTCCAGGCGGTGCGCCACCACCTCGAACTGCAGCTGCCCCACGGCGCCCAGCAGCAGCACGCTGCCGGCCACGGGGCGGAAGACCTGGATGGCACCCTCTTCACCCAGCTGCGTCAGGCCCGCGCGCAGTTGCTTGGTGCGCAGCGGGTCGGCCACCTCCACCGAGCGGAACATCTCGGGCGCAAAGAAGGGCAGGCCGGTGAACTGCAGCGCCTCGCCTTCGGTGAGCGTGTCGCCCAGCTGCAGCACGCCGTGGTTGGGGATGCCGATGATGTCGCCGGCAAAGGCCTCTTCCAGCAGCTCGCGCTTCTGGCTCATGAACGCCACCACCGTGTTGGGCCGGATCTCCTTGCCGCTGCGCGCCACCTTCAGCCGCATGCCGCGCTCGAAGCGGCCGCTGGCCACGCGCACGAAGGCGATGCGGTCGCGGTGCGCCGGGTCCATGTTGGCCTGGATCTTGAACACCACGCCCGTGAACTTGGGCTCCTCGGGCGCCACCGTGCGCTGGATGGACGGCTTGGCGCCAGGTGAGGGCGCCAGGTCCACCAGCGCGTCCAGCACCTCGCGCACGCCGAAGTTGTTGATGGCCGAGCCGAAGAACATCGGCGTCTGCCGCCCCGCCCGAAACTCGGCCTCGTCAAAGCCGGGCGCTGCTTCCTGCACCAGCTCCACCTCGCCCGCGGCCTGCTCGTAGGCCGCGCCGAAGCGCTGCGCCAGCACCGGGTTGTCCAGCCCTTCGATGATCTCGTCGTCGCCGCCCACACGGTCTTCGCCCGGCGAGAACACGCGCATCTGGTGCTTGCGCAGGTCCAGCACGCCGCCGAAGAACTTGGCCATGCCCACGGGCCAGGTGAAGGGCACCACGCCCATGCCCAGTTCGCGCTCGATCTCGTCCATCAGGTTCAGTGGCTCCTGCACCTCGCGGTCCATCTTGTTCACGAACGTGAGGATGGGCGTGCTGCGGGCGCGGCAAACCTGCAGCAGCCGGCGAGTCTGCGGCTCCACGCCGTTGGCCGCGTCGATCACCATCAGCGCGGCGTCCACGGCGGTGAGCACGCGGTAGGTGTCCTCCGAGAAGTCCTGGTGTCCGGGGGTATCCAGCAGGTTGATCACGCAGCCGCGGTACTCCATCTGCATCACGGACGACGCCACCGAGATGCCGCGCTGCTTCTCGATCTCCATCCAGTCCGACGTGGCGTGGCGCGAGGCCTTGCGCGCCTTCACCGAGCCTGCGATCTGGATCGCGCCAGAGAACAGCAGCAGCTTTTCCGTCAGCGTCGTCTTGCCGGCGTCGGGGTGGGAAATGATGGCGAAGGTGCGGCGGCGTTGCACCTGGGCCTGCAGGGGGCTGGACATGGCGGGTGCGGCTCAAGGGCCGCTTGGGTAAACCGGGGATTATCGGAGCCGCATCATTCGCGTGCTGGCCGGCCCCGGCGGGGGAAGCGCGCCCGGAGTCTGGTTCGGCTGGAGAGCAGGTCTCGACAGCATTTGCTGTTGAGCCGAAATTTGGCCTTCACGCCAAAAACTTCCAAATCACCGTGGCGTGACCGACATGGCCACGCGGCGCTCCCAGGCGGTCGCCGGCGCCCACACCGCCTCCTTCGAGCCGCTGGGCATGGACGACGTCTAGTGGTTCCTGAAGCGAGGCAGTTCTGCTGGGCTGGCCGCGGCGCTGATTCGGACAAATCCTTCGCCACCATCTGCGCGACGCTGGCCACCGCAGCTGCCGAACTGGACATCCAGGCTATCGAGGACGCCGGCGAGTTGGCTGTGCTGGTGTTCTCTCGAATCGCCACAGGTCAAGCCCGCGGACTCTATGCTGCCGATACGCTGGCGTCATTCAGCCAGGCACTCCGCCGCGAGGTCACCGCCAACGACATGACGCCGGCCATCGACAAGCTCGTTGCGGCTAACCTCATCGTTCGCAAGGGCCACGGCTACTCCGAAACTGCCGATCCGTTTGTCAAGCAGGGGTGGCTGCGGTACATGCAGATGCGCCAGTCGCTCCCTGGCAAGTGACGGAGTCAGGTCTGTCAATGACACTTGCTCGAATGCGATACCTCATCCCATCACCCCGACCCTTCGTCCGTGGCCAGATATGCTGGACCGGCTTCCGGATCGTTCGAATCATCAACATCACCGGCTGCACAACTCTTCATCCCAGTACATGTTCGATCAATAATGCTCCGGCTCCAGCGGAAACCCGGCGATCGTGGTGACTGCTGCACAGTCAAAAAACCGGGGACCGCGAAATGGACGAGTCGCTCCAGCACCTAATCGATCTATGGAAAGCGCACGGAACGTCAACAGGGTTTGAATTAACCGAACCAAGCTTTGCGCTAACAATGGATGGAATGAAGTGGCTGAAACAGGTTAATATTGATCCGCCAAAGTTTATATTCTCTGCGGAAGCCATCAAGGTAATTCATGCTCGACTGAATTTCACCTAACAAACTTTGCCTTGTTGACTGGGAGAGAAAAATGAAACGATTTGTCTACAGCCTTCTTCCACTGAGCCTGCTGCTGTTTGGCTGCGGGAAGCAAAGCCCATCAACCGCAATCCAAAACGATAATCTCGAATTCCTGCGCACTGCAAGCCCTCTAACCCCGAAAGCAAATCTGATCAAGGAAAGAGCCTTACAGGGAGATAACGATCTCCTTTATTCTGCAGTGGGTAGCTACCTGAGCGGGTACATCACATCCTCGATTAATGAGTCGGCCGCCATTAATTTTCTCGAAAAAGGCTTTTCTCTTGGTGAATGGCGGGCAGGGTATCAATTGATATCTTATAGAGAGAAAAACAATTACGTTCCTCAGGATTTGCTTGGTGGATTCAGATCACTTCTTGACGAGGCGGCTAAGAAGCGGGATCCGCAAGCCCTCTACACGCTTGGAGTAATGTACGCAAGCGGTAAGTACGGATACTTAAAGGATCTGGAGCGTGCTTGCGGATATTTTCGCGATGCATCAAGCGCTGGAAGCCCTATCGGCCACTTTGCAGCAGCTTCCTGCCTTGAAAAGAAAGGGGCGTCAAGGCAAGAAATTCATGATCTTTACGAAAAAGCGGCTGCCGGCGGTGTAGAGGGGGCGGCAATCAAGCTGATTGAGAGTTATATTGAAACCGATTTTGCACGTACAGAAAATATTGCACAGCGCCTTTTAACATCCACTAATCCTAATAGCGGATACTATTTTCTGATGGCCTCTGAAAAATTTTGTCCACTTATGTGGACAAGCGCATGCAAGAGGCCCGGATTCGCGGCAATTCTAAAGCAGCGAGGAGAATATGAAAGCAAATGTACGGTTTGCACTGAGAAGAGAATCGGAATCGCCAAGTCATTGCTTGAAAGATCCGCCGAACTAGGCGATGGTTCAAGTGCCGCTCTCTTGGCCAGTTACTACAAAGAAGCAGAGGGTGAGTTCTCGCTGATTAATTATACGAAATGGATTCTTCGAGGCGTCGAGTTGGGCGACGCCTCGTCAATGCGTAATCTCGCTGAGCTTTATGCTTCTGGCGAAGGGGGTTATGCTAAAGATCCTGCTACCGCGGTGACCTGGTACAGAAAGGCAGCGATTGCCGGCGACTACGAAGGTCAATGGAAGTTGGCCCTACGACTGTGGAAAGGCAGCGGTATCCAACCTGATCTTGTGGAAGCGTACGCCTGGATGAATATTGCAGGCTCTTCTAGTATTGCTGATGGAATGTCTAGTGGAGAGACCGTAAAGTCCATGAGAGAGCAGATTGGTAGACAGTTGACGGCTTCAGAACTGGCAGAGGCGCAGAAGCTTTCTTCTGGTTGGAAAATTGGGGCGGCACTCAAGAAATCAGTTTTCGATGGAAATTCTCAGCCAAGCAAGACTGGAACCTATATATATGTAAGCGATGGCACCATCATGACAAATGAGCATGTTGTTAGAGGCTGCAAGTCATTGAGACTACCGGAATTCCCAAAGAAAGACCTCCAGGTCCGTGTTACTGACCAGGTAAATGATCTTGCATTGATCAGTGTTTCAGACATGTCCGGTGGCAGCAAGCCAGTATTTGCTAGAAGTCCTGAGAGTGTCAAGCAAGGTGAAGAAATACTTGTGTATGGCTATCCATTGAGTCAAGTCTTGGCTCGTTCAGGTAACTTGACTCCTGGTATTGTTAGCGCCATGACGGGCATCAACAACAATAGCTCCCAGTTTCAGATCACAGCACCAATTCAGCCCGGGTCAAGCGGCAGCCCTGTGATTGATCGAAATGGAAAAATAGTAGGAATGGTTTCACAAAAACTCAACGATGTGGCAGTCGCAAGAGCAACTGGCTCAATTCCACAAGGGGTCAATTTTGCGATAAGCGGGACAGTGATTCGATCATTCTTAGACACAAACAAGGTCGCCTACGATACTGCTTGGCCAATATCTTTTGAAAAGAATAAAGTGAAGGTTGCAGATGAGGCCAAACTCTGGACAGGAATTATCGAATGCCTACAGCAGTAGGTCTGTGCGATCGTTCCTGAGCATGAAGATCAAGAAACGCACAGATTGTTGGCACCTGCCGAGCAGGGCATTGAGCTTGTACAGTCATAGACGCTGGCCTCACTTCCCCGGGTCGCGTGGTCCCTGGGGCGCTGTTGACTCGGCCTGACGGGTCCGTACGCAGTTCGGTGGCGCCAGGCCTGGTGGCCACGGCCGGCCTCACGACAGCCGCTTCACCCCCGGAAGCTCACACGCATACACCGCATTGCGCAGCGCCGCGATGGCCTCGTAGCGGGTGAAGCTGCGGCGCCAGGCCAGCACCACGCGCCGGGTGGGCACGGGCGGTTCGAACTTCAGGTAGGCCACGTGAGGCTGCGCGCCATCGGGCACGCTGAGTTGGGGCACCACCGTCACGCCCATGCCCGAGGCCACCATGTGCTTGATGGTCTCCAGCGACGAGCCTTCGAAGCTTTTGCGGATGCCGTCGGCGTTGCTGGAAAAGCGTGCGAACTCCGGGCACACCTCCAGTACCTGATCGCGGAAGCAGTGGCCCGCGCCCAGCAGCAGCATGGTTTCCTGCTTGAGCTCCTGCGCGCTGACCTTCTTGCGCTTGGCCAGCGGGTGGCTCTTGGGCACGGCCACCATGAAGGGCTCGTCGTACAGCGGCGCCACCGCCAGGCCCGCGTCCGGGAAGGGCTCGGCCATGATGGCGCAGTCGATCTCGCCGCTGCGCAGCATGTCCAGCAGCTTGACCGTGAAGTGTTCCTGCAGCATCAGCGGCATCTGCGGCACGCGCTCGATGGCCTGGCGCACCAGGTCGGGCAGCAGGTAGGGCCCGATGGTATAGATGATGCCCAGCTTGAGCGCGCCCGACAGGGGGTCCTTGCCGCTCTTGGCGATCTCCTTGACCTCGGCGGCCTGCTCGATCACCACCTGCGCCTGGCGCACGATGGCCTCGCCCAGCGGCGTGACACTGACCTCGTGGCCCCCGCGCTCGAAGAGCTTGACATCCAGCTCTTCCTCCAGCTTCTTCACCGCCAGGCTCAGCGTGGGCTGGGAGACGAAGCAGGCCTCGGCGGCGCGGCCGAAGTGCCGCTCGCGGGCGACGGCGACGATGTAGCGCAACTCGGTCAATGTCATGCCGGGATTGTCCCGTAGCGGCCAGACCTCGCGGCCCGCGAAACTGCCTTGAAACCTGCCATTCATCGGGGCGGGTATGCTCGCGCCCGCCTGCGGCACCAGCCGCCTAACCAGCCCCCTATCCAGCCGCCCCCCACCCTTGCCCCGAACGACCATGCTCAACGCCCCCACGCCCCGCTGTCACCACCGCTGTGCGCCGGCGGCCCTCGCCCTCGCCTGCGCCCTGGCCCTGGGCACTGTATCGACGGCGCCCAGCGCCCAGACGGCTGCGCCTGCTCCCGCGGCCGCTGCCTCCCAGCCATTGGTGGTGGCGCAGTCGGTCAAGGCCGAGCTCGCCCCGCCGTTGAACGCGGCGCAGAACCTCCTCAACCAAGGCCAGCTCGATGATGCGATGAAGAACCTGCTGCTGGCCGCCGCCGTGCCCAGCCTCACGCCCTACGAGACCATGCTGGTGGAGCGCACCCGCGCGGCCATCGCGCAACGTCAAGGCAACAACGCCCTGGTGGTGCAGGCGCTGGAGGCTGCTTTCCAAACAGGTGAGATCCCCAGCGCTGATGAGGTGGGCCTGGTGGAGGCCATCGTCAGCATTGCGTCTCGCCTGAACGACCACCCGCGCGTGCTGCGCTGGGCCGAACGCTACGCGGCCCTGGGCGGCACGCTGGACGCCGTGCGCATGGTGCGCATCCAGAGCCAGCTGGCCACGGGTGACGAGAAGGGCGCCATGGCCGCACTGGCGGCGCGGCTGGACGCCGCCGACAAGGCGGGGCAGACGCAGCCCGAGTCCCATCTGCGCACCTTGCTGTCGCTGCAGCAGAAGGCCAAGAACGCGGGCACGCAGCGTACGCTGGAGCGCCTGGCCGTGGCCTACCCGCGGCCTGAGTACTGGATGGACCTGGTGGTTTCGGCCGCGCGCGACCCGTCCATTCCCGACCGGACCCTGATCGAGATGTACCGCTTGCTGCGCGTGGTGGGCGGTGTCAAGCAGCTGGATCTGGGCGAAGAACTGGCGCAACTGGCCTCGCGCCTGGGCCAGCCTGCCGAGGCTTTGTCCGTCATCGAGGAAGCCTACGCCGCGGGGCAGATGGGCAAGGGCGGTCAGGCCGCGGCACACCAGACCCTGCGCGACCAGGTGCGCAAGCAGGCTGCAGCCGAGGCCGCAGACCGGGCCGCGGCCGAAGCCTCCGCCAGGACCGCCCCCAACGGCAACGGCCTGGTGGACCTGGGCTGGGCCATGGTGGCCGGGCTGACGCCGGGCGCCGCGCCGGCGCAGGTCGAGCCGGGACTGGCCCTGATGGAACAAGGTCTGGCCATGGGCGGCCTGCGCCGCCCGGTGGAGGCGCGTTTGCATCTGGCGATGGCCCAGCTGCAGGCCGGGCGCAGGGACGCCGCCCGCCAGGCCCTCAAGGCCCTGGAAGCCGACGCCAAGAGCGACCCCCTGGCTGTGCCGGTGCAGCTCTGGAGCCTGTACGCCCAGGCGCCTGCCATGCTGCCCACGCGGCAGTGATTCACCCGCGGTCGACGCGCCCAAACCGTTCGGGCTGAGCCAGTCGAAGCCCTATATCTGCAGGGCTGACGTCGTCGGGCCTCTGCACCTCGAGCGCAAGTCGGAGGCCCTGCAGGCCCTCAGGCCTTCAGGTATTCCGCCTTGGTGCTGAGCCATCGGGCCACATGGGCCCGTGCCGCGGCCGGGTGTTCCGCCATCAGGCGCGGTGCCACGCGGCGCGCCTGCGCCAGCAGGCCGGTGTCGCCATTGAGGTCCGCAAAGCGAAGCAGGTCGGCCCCACTTTGCCGGGCGCCCATGAACTCGCCCGGGCCGCGGATCTGCAGGTCGCGCCGCGCGATCTCGAACCCGTCGGTGGTCTCGGCCATGGCCTTCAGGCGCGCCTTGCCGGTGTCCGACAGCGGCCCGGTGTAGAGCAGCACGCACACGCTGGCGGCCGCGCCACGCCCCACGCGCCCGCGCAGCTGGTGCAGTTGGGCCAGGCCGAAGCGCTCGGCATGTTCGATCACCATCAGGCTGGCGTTCGGCACGTCCACGCCGACCTCGATGACGGTGGTGGCCACCAGCACGCCCATGCGTCCGCTGCTGAACTCGGCCATGACGGCGGCCTTCTCCGCCGCGGGCATGCGGCCGTGCAGCAGTCCCACCTGGCAGCCGGGCAGCGCCGCGGCCAGCACCGCGCTGAGCTGCGCATGGGTCTCGGTGGCGTTCTGCAGGTCCAGCGACTCGCTCTCCTCGATCAGCGGGCAGACCCAGTAGACCTGTCGGCCCTTGTCCACCTCGTCGCGGATGCGCCCGATCACCTGCTCGCGCTTGCTGTCAGCAAAGACCTTGGTGACGATGGGCGTGCGCCCGGGCGGCAGCTCGTCGATGGTGCTCACGGCCAGATCCGCAAAGTAGGTCATGGCCAGCGTGCGCGGAATCGGCGTGGCGCTCATGGTCAGCAGGTGCGGCTCCAGGCGCGGGGTGCCCGCGGCCTCCACCAGCTTGTGGCGCAACTCCAGGCGCTGCGCCACGCCGAAGCGGTGTTGCTCATCCACCACCGCCAGGCCCAGGCGGGCGAAAACCACGTCGTCCTGGATCACCGCGTGCGTGCCCACCACCAGCCCGGCCTGGCCCGAGGCGATCTGCTCCAGCATCAGCCGCCGCACCTTGCCCTTGCGGCTGCCCGTGAGCCAGGCCACCGTGATGCCCAGCGGCTGCAGCCAGTGCACCAGCTTGTGGAAGTGCTGCTCGGCCAGGATCTCGGTGGGCGCCATCAGTGCGCATTGCCAGCCGGTGTCGATGGCCCGCGCGGCTGCCAGCGCGGCCACCACCGTCTTGCCCGAGCCCACATCGCCCTGCAGCAGGCGGTGCATGGGCACCGGCCGGGCCAGGTCGGCATCGATCTCGGCGCAGACGCGGGCCTGCGCGGCGGTCAGTGCAAAGGGCAGGGAGGCCCGCAGGCGCGCATGCAGGCTGGATGGGCTGGCCGCCGCGGACATCACCGGCGCGCGCAGCCGTTCCCGCGCGGCCACGGCCTGCGCCTGGGCCAATTGCTGCGCCAGCAGCTCGTCGAACTTCAGCCGCTGCCAGGCCGGGTGGCTGCGGTCGTCCAGCGTGGCCAGCGGCAGCCCGGGCGGGGGCTGGTGCAGCAGGCGCACGGCCTCCTTCAGCGCGGGCAGGCCGGCCGGCACGCAGGCCGGTGGCAGCACCTCGTCCAGCGGCGCGCGTGCCAGCGCGGAGGTGACCGCCTTGCGCAGATAGACCTGCGGCAGTTGGGCGCTGCTGGGGTACACCGGCGTCAGCGCCGCCGGCAGCGGGGCGCCCGGCTCCACCGCCTTGAACATGGGGTGCACCATCTCGCGCCCCAGAAAGCCCCCGCGCACCTCGCCGCGCACGCGCACGCGCTGGCCGCGCGCCAGCACCTTCTGGTGCGAGGGGTAGAAGTTCAGGAAGCGCAGCGTGAGCTCGCCGCTGTCGTCCGTCAGGCGCACCACCAGCTGGCGCCGGCTGCGCAACTCCACCTGGGCCTCGCGCACCACCCCTTCCACCTGCGCGGTCTGGCCATCGCGGGTGTGGGCGATGGGCTGCAGCTGCGTCTCGTCCTCGTAGCGCAGCGGCAGGTGCAGCGCGAGGTCGATGTCGCGCACGAGGCCGAGCTTGCGCATCGCCCGCTGGGGGGCGGACAGCACCTTGACCGGGCTCGCTGCCTTCGTGGTGTCCGCTGTCTGGGGCGTCGGGGTGGGCATCTGCGGCCCTGGGTGGGCGGCCATTCAGCCCCTGGGCTTGAGCACAGGGCCGAGAGGCTTGGGACGGGTGGCGGCTTCGTGCATGGGGTTGGTCAGCGCGGGGGGATCCGCTTCAGGGGCTGGTTTGCAGCTCGTCGAGTGCCTGGCGTGGCGTCAGGAGGCGCAATTCGGCCAGAGGGTCCAGGCACAGCAGGTCGGCATCGCCCGTGATGAGGCGCGTGACTTGGGTGGCAAGCGCCAGGGCGATGAATTTGTCATCGTCGGGGTCGCGGCACCAAGTCCCTGTGGCTTGGGGGGCTTCATGCCAGTGGGCGCTCGACGCCAAGTCATGAAGCAACGCTTGCCGGTCCGGCAAGGTGAAATAGGGGTCGAACTTGGGGCGCCACAGGCGCGTCTCCAACTCAGCGAAAGTGGCGGCGCACAACACCACTTGCCCCTCGAGCAAGACGCGTTTGAGCAACAACGCCGATGCGCCATGCGGAGAAAGCGCCGCGCTGATGATGACATTGGTGTCGACGACGACTTGCCGGTAGCACAGCGGCAAACCGCTTTCAGCTCTCATCGGCGAGCAGGGCGGCGAGTTTTTCCTCGGTCAAACCATGGGCTTGGGCACGTGTGCCGATGACTTGCATCGAGTTGATCAGCCGGTTGGCGTAGAACTGACGCATGGCCTCGTAATCATCAGCACCGATCATGACGCCGACCACGCGGTCATGGCGCGTCACCTGCACGGGCTGACGTTGCGCTTTGTCCAGCAATTGACCAAAGTGAGTCTTGGCTTCGTTGGCGGTCATCGTGAGCATGGAGAACTCCTCAGCACAGATGCAGTGGTCATTGAACTGTAGAGAAATCAAGCGATTTGGTCAACTCGAACGAATCAATCGAAAAGGCAGCGGTACGACGCCGTCAGCGTCACGCCGTGCAGGAGGCACGGGCGCAGGCGAGGGCGTGTCAGGGCGTTCGCGTCCAGGACGAGGGGCCAAGACTGCTGCGTCGGGTGCGTTTGGTCTCTTCGCTGTGGGGCCTGTATGGGTGACTTTCGCCGCTTTGCGACCGCCCGCCTCTCGATAATTCCCCCGCGCCAACCCAAGCGGGGTCTGGTGGGTGCGCCTGCCCCGCTGCCTGGCTTGGCAGTCTGACGCTGACCGCGCCTCGCATCCATTGACTGCTTCCTCCGCCCATGACCCTTGCCCTTGCCGACTACGACTTCGAGCTCCCCCCTGAACTGATCGCCCAGCACCCCGCGCCAGAACGCAGCGCCTCACGTCTGCTGGACGGCATCGGGCCGGCGCCCGTGGACCGTGTGTTCCGCGACCTGCCCGGGCTGCTGGCACCGGGCGACCTGCTGGTGTTCAACGACACCCGCGTCATCAAGGCGCGCCTGTTCGGCCGCAAGGCCAGCGGCGGCGCGGTGGAGGCGCTGGTGGAGCGCGTGCTGCCGGCCGCCACCGGGCAGCCGGCCACCGTGTGGGCGCACCTGCGGGCGAGCAAGTCGCCACAGCCGGGCGGCGTGCTGCGTTTCAGCCGCCAACGGCCGGCGGGTGCCGAAGGCCGAGCCGCGCCGACCGCCCACGCGGGCTCCGATGCGGCCACCGTACCAGGCTTCGACGCCCAGGTGCTGGGCCGCGCGGGCCCGGACGGGTCGCTGTTCCACCTGGCGTTTCCGTCCGATCCGTTCGCGCTGCTGGAGACCTTCGGGCACGTGCCGCTGCCGCCCTACATCACACACGAAGACGAGGCCGAGGACGAGCGGCGTTACCAGACCGTGTTCGCCGCCCGCCCGGGTGCCGTGGCCGCGCCCACGGCCTCGCTGCACTTCGACGAAGCCGTGCTGGCCGCGCTGCAGGCGCGCGGCGTGGGCACGGCGCGGGTGACGCTGCACGTGGGCGCGGGCACCTTCCAGCCCGTGCGGGCCGAGCGCATCGAGGACCACCGCATGCACAGCGAGTGGTTCGAGGTGGCTCAGGAGACGGTGGCCGCCATCGAGGCCACCAAGGCGGCGGGCGGCCGCATCGTGGCCGTGGGCACCACCACGGTGCGCTCGCTGGAGTCCGCCGCCCGCAGCGGCGTGCTGCAACCCACTACGGGCGAGACCGACATCTTCATCACGCCCGGCTTCGAGTTCCGCGTGGTCGACCGCCTGATCACCAACTTCCACCTGCCCAAGAGCACGCTGATGATGCTGGTCAGCGCCTTCGCCGGCCACGCCCACATCATGGCGCTGTACCGGCACGCCATCGCGCAGCGCTACCGGTTCTTCAGTTATGGGGATGCGATGCTGTTGGAGAGGGCGGCTCGGCCAGGGCGCTGAGCGCGCCGGCCACGGGCGCAGGCCGTCAGCCCTTGGCGAAGTAGCGTACCCCCGGCAGCCCGTCGTAGTCCACGTCCTGCGTCCAGAAGGTGGCATCCAGTTCCTGGGCGATGCCGTACATGGCCGCGTCAGCCAGCGCCAGACCTTGGGCGCGGCTGATGCGGGCCGCCGAGATGGCGCGCGCATCGGTGAAGTCCACCACGCGGCCCATGCGCATGACGTTCAGGCAGGTGTCGACCACGGTCGCGTCGAGGCTGCGGCTGAGGATCTTGCAGACTTCGAACAGGGCGATCGTCGGCACCACCAGGCGCGCACGGTCCTCCACCGCGGCAGCGAACAGATCGGCCCGCGGGCTGTCCTGGAAGTACTCGATCCAGCCCGAAGAGTCGACCACGTGCAGGCCGCCCGGGCCAGCCTCAATCGAACTCACGGTCCGGCTCCTTCTCGGGCTCGATGTCGCCCAGGTCATAGCCTTTCAGGATGCCGCGATACGCGCTGATGGGCAGCTCCGGCTGGATCACGATCTGTCGGCCCCGCAACTCGAAATGGATGTGCGACCCCGGCTTCAGGCCCAGTTGTGCCCGCATGGCCGCCGGCAGGGTGACCTGCCCCTTGCTGGAGACCACGGCCTGGACGCGGCTGGCGCCTTGGGCCGGTTCAGGGGACGGCTGGGGGGGTGTGAGGGGGGCGGCATCGCCCGATCTGGGATCTGCAGCCGGCAGGCCCCAGGTGGGGCGGGCCTCTTCAATGCGCGGTGCAGAGGTGGGCATGGCAGAACTCCGGTGATTGAGCGAGATGTAGGGAAGTTATTCAGTGTAGGTATTGAGTGTATGTAAAGCAAAAATCAAAGTAAAGCGTTGGCCGCATGTCGGAGGGCGAGCAAACGAGCCTCCTACAATGCCAGCCCATGCTGCACTTTGATCTCCTGCGCACCGAGGGCCTGGCCCGTCGTGGCCGCCTGA
>JBAXYD010000007.1:0-107736 GCA_037127635.1 Betaproteobacteria bacterium
GAGGACAAGATCCGCAAGATCATGAAGATCGCCAAAGAGCCGATTTCCATGGAAACCCCCATCGGTGACGACGACGATTCGCACCTGGGCGACTTCATCGAGGACACGAACAACGTGGCGCCAGTGGACGCCGCAATGCAGGCCGGCCTGCGCGATGTCGTCAAGGACATCCTGGACAGCCTGACTCCGCGTGAGGCCAAGGTGCTGCGCATGCGCTTCGGCATCGAGATGAGCACCGACCACACGCTGGAGGAAGTGGGCAAGCAGTTTGACGTCACCCGCGAGCGCATCCGCCAGATAGAGGCCAAGGCCATCCGCAAGCTCAAGCACCCAAGCCGCTCTGACAAGCTGCGGACCTACCTGGATAATCTGTAACAACGGGCCAGGTCGTACGAGTTGCGGGTGCGCTGCAAGGCGCTGCTTGCGCGTCTGCGCCGCGGCGCTGCTCAGCACGTGCAATTGGGTAACGCACCACCAGCGGGCCCGGTGGCGCGCCCTGGGAAGCAGACGGGCGCTGATAATCCGACATTGAATTTCGCCGCCACCCCATGTCCTTCCGAGCCGAGCCTTCCTATTCCCACGGCAGCACGCCCAAGACGGCCCTGCTGCTGGTGAACCTGGGCAGCCCCGATGAACCCACCGCAGCTGCCACGCGCCGTTACCTCGCGGAGTTCTTGAGCGACCCCCGGGTGGTGGAGATTCCGCGTGCGGTCTGGTGGCTGGTGCTTCACGGCATCATTCTGAACACCCGGCCGGCGAAGTCCGCGGCCAAGTACGCCACGGTTTGGACGCCCGAGGGCTCGCCCCTGGTCAGCGGTACAAAGCGACTGACCCACCGGCTGCAAGAATTCCTGACCTTGCAGGGCCATGAGATCGTGGTGAAGACTGCCATGCGCTACGGCAACCCCTCGGTGCCCAAGGCGCTGGATGAACTCCGGGCTCAGGGAGCCACCAGGGTGCTGGTACTGCCGCTGTACCCGCAGTACGCCGCGGCCACCACGGCCAGCGTCTGGGACAGCGTGGCGCAGTGGTCGGCCAAGGCCAGGCAGCTGCCCGAGTTCCGCTTCGTGAACCGCTACGGTGATGAACCCTCTCTGATTCAGGCCCTGGCCGCCAGTGTGCGGCGCCATTGGGATGCAAACGGGCGTGCCGACATGCTGGTGATGAGTTTTCACGGCCTTCCCGAGCGCTCCCTTCACCTTGGCGATCCGTACCACTGCGAGTGCCACAAGTCCGCACGCCTGTTGGCCGATGCCCTGGGTCTGCCCAATCAGGCCTGGCAGGTCACGTTCCAGAGCCGCTTCGGCAAGGCGCAGTGGCTTCGCCCCTACACCGAGCCCACGCTCAAGGATCTGGCCAAGTCCGGCATCAAGTCGGTGGATGTCATCTGCCCGGGCTTCTCGATCGATTGCCTTGAGACGCTGGAGGAGATTGCTCAAGAGGCCTGTGACGCTTTCCTTGAGGCGGGCGGCACATCCTTTCGCTACATTCCTTGCCTGAACGATGACGATGCCGCCGTGCAGGCCATGGCACAGGTGGCCTTGCGCCATCTGCAGGGCTGGCCGACCACCCCAGCATCAGGGCCTGAAGGCGAAAGAGCCTTGCAGCGCCGCCTGGCGCTGGAGATGGGCGCCAAGGACTGACGTTCGGCAGCAGCCCGGCGCAAAGGGGCTAGGACTGCTTGAGCGCCGCGGGGGGCATCCTTGCGCCGCTTCGTGCCGCCAGGCTCATCGCCTGAACAGCCGCCGGATCAAGGGCCAGCTCATAAGCAAGACCACCACGGACAGCAGCGTGGCCGAAGCGGGTCGCTCGATGAACACCGTCCAATGCCCTTCACCGATGGACAAACCGTTGCGCATCTGCGCCTCGGCCAGTGGGCCGAGGATCATGCCGACGATGACGGGCGCCACAGGAAAGTCATAACGCCGCATCAGCACCCCGATCAGGCCCACGCCGAACATGAGGTAGAGGTCAAAGGCGCTCTGACGCATGCCGTACACGCCCACGGTGGCGAATATCAGGATGCCCGCATACAGCTGCGGCCGGGGTACCTTCAGCAGCTTGACCCACAGGCCCACCAAGGGCAGGTTCAACACCAGCAGCATGACGTTGCCGATGTAGAGCGACGCGATGAGTGCCCAGACGAGCGTGGCCGAGGTGTCGAACAGCTGCGGCCCGGCCTGGATGCCGTAGTTCTGCAGCGCCGACAACAAGATGGCCGCGGTCACGGAGGTGGGAATGCCCAGGGTCAGCAACGGCACCAGGGTGGCGGTGACTGCCGCATTGTTCGCGGCCTCCGGGCCGGCCACGCCCTCGATCGCCCCGACGGTGCCGAACTCCTCTGCATGCTTGCTCAGCTTCCGCTCGGCGGCGTAGCTCAAGAAGGTGGGAATCTCCGAGCCCCCGGCAGGGATGGTGCCGAAGGGAAAACCGATGGCCGTGCCCCGCAGCCAGGCTGGCCAGGACCGGCGCCACTCCTGTCGGGTCATGTGCACGCGGTTCAAACGGTTCAGTTGCTGCGCCTGACGGCCCTCGTACAGCGCGCCGTACAGGCACTCGCCCACGGCAAACAGTCCCACCGCCACCAGCACCACCTCGATGCCGTCCATGAATTCAGGAATGCCGCCGGTGTAGCGTACCTGTCCAGTGATCTGGTCCAGGCCCACCAGGCCAATGGCCAGGCCGATGAACAGCGCCGTCAAGCCGCGCAGCCGGCTCTTGCCCAGCACGGCGCTCACCGTGGTGAAGGCCAGCACCATGAGAAGGAAATACTCAGGCGGGCCGAGCTTGACCGCGTGTTCCGCCACGAACGGGGCAGAAATGGTGACCATCACCGTGGCCAGGGTGCCCGCCACGAAAGAGCCGATGGCCGAGGTGGCCAGCGCCGCACCGGCGCGGCCGTTGCGCGCCATCTTGAAGCCCTCCATCGCCGTGACCATGGTGCCGGTCTCGCCCGGCGTGTTCAACAGGATGGAGGTAGTGGAACCGCCGTACATCGCCCCGTAGTAGATGCCGGCAAAGAAGATCATGGACGCCGTCGCATCCACCTGCGAAGTGATCGGCAGCAGCATGGCCACGGTGACCGCCGGCCCAATGCCCGGCAGCACGCCAATGGCTGTGCCCAGAGCGCAGCCCACGAAAGCCCACACCAGGTTGATCGGGCTTGCGGCTGTGGCGAAGCCCTGGAGAAGGTGCCCCCACCAGTCCATCAGAACCACCCGGTCGAGGTCAGACCTGGCAGGCTGATGGCCAAGCCCTTGGTGAACAGCCAGTAGGTGGGCGCAGCGATGACCGATCCCGTGCACACATCCAAGAGCCAGGCTGAGCGGGACACCGGCTCACCCTGGGCCAGTCGAAGCCCACGTGCGGCCAGCGCAAAGCAGACCGTGCAGGCCACGATGAACCCCGCGCGCTCGATCAACAGGGCATTGGCCAGCAAGCCGCCAGCCACCCATGCCAGCGCCTGCTTGTCGGCCTGTGCGGCCCCTGTGGGCGGTTCCATGTGGCGGAATCCGCCTGTCAGCGCCTGGCGGATCAGCAAGCCTCCGCACAGGCACAGGGCCAGGGACACCACCCACGGCAGGAAGTTCGGGCCTACGCCGGCGTAGCCGGCAGCCGACGGAATGGACACGGCGCCCAGGCCCAAAGCCAAGCCCAGCACCAAGGTACCAACACCGATGAACAGGTGTGCTCTGTCAGCCACTTGCGCCATCGCAACCCCCTGCCCGTCGTTCTCAGATCATCCCGGACTTGACCATGGTGGCACGCAGGCTTGCAAACTCGCGGTCCACGAAGTCGTCAAACTCCGGGCCGTGCATCAGGGCCGGCGTCCACGCGTTCTTCTCCATGGCTTCTGCCCAGACCTTGGTCTTGGTCGCCTTGATCACCAGGTCCGTCAGGGCCTTGCGCTGTGCCGCAGTGATGCCGGGGGCGCCGTAGACCCCGCGCCAGTTGCCGATCTCCACGTTGATGCCCAGTTCCTTCAGCGTGGGGATGGTGAGGCCCTTCAGCCGAGTGGGCGAGGTCACCGAGATGGCGCGCATCTTGCCGCTTTCAATGTGCGGAGCGAATTCACTGTAGCCGCTGCCCCCCACGGTGACGTTGCCGCCCAGGATGGCCGCGATGGCCTCGCCGCCCCCGCGGAACGCCACATAGTTGATCTTGGCGGCATCGACGCCGACATCCCGGGCGATCATGGCCGCAGCGATGTGTTCTGTGGAGCCCCGGGAGCCGCCGGCCCACTTCACGCTGCCAGGATCCTTCTTCAACTGCTCAACCACGTCCTTCATGTTCTTCAGCGGCGAGGCTGCAGGCACCACGAAGACGTTGTATTCGCTGGTCAGCCGCGCAATGGGGGTCACCTGGCTCAGGCTCACGGGGGGCTTGCCAGTGATGATGCCTCCCAGCATCACCGCACCCATCATCATCAGGGCGTTCGGGTCACCCTTGCTCGCATTGACAAACTGCGCCAGGCCGATAGCGCCTGCTGCACCGCCCTTGTTTTCATAGGCCACGCTGCCCGCGCCTGCCGCCTGCAAGGCCGGACCCAGAGCTCGGCCGGTGGTGTCCCAGCCGCCTCCCGGGTTGGCCGGGATCATCATCTTGATGTTGGTGGCGGCCTGAGCGGCCAGGGGCCATGCGCTGGCGACGGCGGCACCAGCCAGCAACTTCAGGAAATCGTCTCTGCGCATCGTGTTCTCCAGCATCGAAAGAAGAGGTTTGCCCCAAGGCAGTCGCAGATGTTCGCGTGCGCGCCTGTCAAACGGCTGTCCAGGTCTTGTGGGTATTCCCTGAGCCATGCCCCCCTCGCGAACATGGGTGCTGAAGGCCGGCGCTTGATAATCCTGAAGCGCCATGAACATCCTCCTCGTTGAAGACAACGCCGCCTTGCAGGCCAGCCTGTGCCGCGCCCTGGAGCGGCGCGGATTCAACTTACGGGTGTGCGGTCGCGGGGATGAGGCCCTTCAGCTTTGGGCAGCACGTGAGCCCGATGTCGTGCTGCTGGATCTGAGCCTGCCGGGCCTGGACGGCCTGGAGGTGCTCAGCCAGGCGCGCAAGGCAGGCCGCAAGACGCCCGTGATGATCCTCACCGCCCGCGGCACCGTGGGCGACCGGGTACTGGGTTTGAACATCGGCGCTGATGATTACCTGGCCAAGCCCTTCGATCTTGACGAACTCGAAGCCCGCTTGCGTGCGTTGTGGCGGCGGGCTCCGAATGCGGGGCCTTCACCCAGTTTCTGCGGGCTGCAGGTGGACGGCCCGTCCGGCGCCGTGCTGCGACACGGGCAACCCCTGGAGCTGCCGGGACGTGAGGCCGCCATGATGCGTGCCCTGCTGACCCGGCCCGGACAGGCTGTCGCCAAGGAGCGGCTGTTCGACCTGGTGTTTCCTGGCGAGTCCGACGTGCAGCCCGAAGCGGTGGAGGTCGTGGCCTACCGACTGCGCAAGAAGCTGCAGGGCATGGAAGTGAGCCTGGTCACGCTGCGGGGCCTGGGTTATCTGCTGCGCCCGGCATCGTGACTCACTCCCTGCAGCGCTACCTGCTGGTAGGCATCCTGTGTCCTGTGATGGCCTTCATGCTGCTCAACGCCTTCAGCGTCTACCAGCAGGCCCTGCAAGCTGCAGACACAGCCTACGACCGCACGTTGCTCGCGTCAGCCAAGGCCATCGGTGAATTGCTGGAGGTGGTGGAGGATCAGGGGCAGCCCCGCCTGCGCTCCCCCCTGCCCTACTCTGCATTGGAGGCCTTCGAGGCAGACATGCGCAGTCGCATGTACTTTCGCGTGAGCGGCTTCAGCCAGGAGATGGTGTCGGGCTACGAAGACCTGCCACCCCCGCGCGCGGTGGCGGGTTCCAGCGGCCCGTACGCGGCCCTGGTGGATTTCTATGACGCCACCTATCGGGACGAGCCCGTGCGCATGGCCGTGTTGCTGCAACCTGTGTCTGGAGTGGCCGGCCGGGGCATGGCCACGGTGCAGGTAGCCGAGACCCTGGAACTGCGCAAGGCGTTGGCGGGTGAGGTGCTGCTTGACATGGCGTGGAAGCAGGGAGTGCTGATTGCATTGATCGGGGGCGTGGTGGTGCTGGTGGTGAAGCGCGGCACGCGGCCCCTGCGGCGCCTGAGCCAACAATGGCAGTCCAGGGCCGAGGACGATCTGTCTGCGCTGAGTGCAGACCGGTCGCCCAAGGAGTTGTGGCCCGTGGTCGAGGCGGCCAACGCCGTGATGGCGCGCCTGGACCGGCTGCTGCGACAGCAAAAGCGTTTCGTGCGGGATGCCTCGCACCAACTGCGTACACCGCTGACGGTGCTGAAGGTGCAGGTGCAGTCGGCACGGCGCGGCGACCTGGATCCGCTCAGCGCCCTGCAGGACATCGAGTCGACGGTGGACGGGGCTACAGCGCTGGCCAACCAGATGCTCGCCCTGGCCAAGGCGGAGCAATTGCGCCAGCAGGAGGTTGTCGCCCCAGTGGACTGGGCGCAGACCCTGCGCGCCGTGGCGCTGGAACTGGCCCCGCTGATGGCCGATCGCCACCTGGACCTGGACCTGCATGCCACGGCATGCGAAGTGCGGGCGCACGAATGGGGGCTGCGTGAACTCACGCGCAACCTGCTGCACAACGCCATCCGTCACTCTCCGGAAGGGGGGCGGCTGCTGGTCCAACTGGAAGCAACTGGCGCGCAGGCCGTGATGAGAGTATGCGACGAAGGGCCAGGCATCTCCGCGAACCTGCGTTCTGTGCTGTTTCAGCCATTTGCGCGGGGCGACGTTCCCGTCACCGGTTCCTGCGGCCTGGGGCTGGCCATTTGCCGTGAAATCACGATGGCCAGCGGCGGGCGCATCCAGTTGGACAACCGGGCCATCGGTGAACTGGTGGTGGGCCTGGACGCGGTCGTCACCCTGCCCACGGCCCGGATCACGTAAGCAAGGTCACCCCCTTGAGCGCCACCGAAGACGACGTTCGTCTGGACAAATGGCTGTGGGCTGCGCGCTTCTACAAGACGCGCTCCCTGGCCACCCAGGCCATAGGCACCGGCAAAGTTCATGTCAACGGTGCAGCAGCCAAGCCCTCGCGAAACGTGCGCCCGGGCGACCTGATCTTGCTGCGCCACCCGCCCTGCGACCGGACGCTGCGAGTGCTGGCCTTGAGCAGCGTGCGAGGCCCGGCGCCGGTGGCCCAGGCACTCTATGAGGAGACCGGGGCAAGTATCGAGGCGCGCCAGCAGGCCGCCCAGGCCCGACGCTTCGGCGTGGAACCTGCGCAGGACCGTGAGCAGGGGCGGCCCACCAAGCGGGACCGCAGAACCCTGGTGGAATGGCAGCGCTGGAGCGCCAAGCTCGAACCTGGCGATTGACCATTTTTTCTCTAGGGGGCTTGAAATCCCCCGGCCGAACCCAAAGGTGAGACAAATCAACGTTGTTTCACTTCGACGCTCTCATGTCCATCCACGACACTTCAACACCTGAGCCGGTCGGCACTGCGCCAGAAGCCGCAACTGCGGCCGCCCATCCCGAACACGCCGCAGAGGCCGCCGCGACGCCAGAACAGCGCCTGGCCGATCTGGAGGCCCGGCTGGCCAGCATGTCAGACGCTTATCTGCGGGCCAAGGCTGATGCCGAAAACATCCGGCGGCGCTCGGAGGAGGAAGCCAGCAAGGCCCGCAAGTTCGCCATCGAGGGCTTTGCAGACAGCCTCCTGCCCGTGCGGGACAGCCTGGAAGCCGCGCTTGCCCTGCCCAACGCCAGCAACGAACAGTTGCTCGAAGGGGTGGGGGCTACCCTGAGGCAGCTGGTGCAGGCCCTCGAACGCAACAAGGTGCTGCCCATAGAGCCCCCCGCTGGCACCCGATTCGACCCCCATCAGCATCAGGCCATCAGCGTGGTGCCTGCCGAGCAGGACCCCAACACGGTGGTGAGCGTGCTGCAAAAGGGCTACCTCATCGCCGAGCGCGTGCTGCGCCCTGCCTTGGTCACGGTGGCGGCGCCCAAGTGAGACCTCAGTGGTTGGGGCTCTGACCACTCAGCCTTCACTTCATCAACAGTTTTCATCCGCATTCAGGGCATCCATCAGCCCGAAGGCTTGAAACGCGGCAAGTCAGCCGCAACTGCACAGCCATACCATCCTTCAACAGGAGCTAGAACATCATGGGCAAGATCATCGGCATCGACCTCGGCACCACCAACTCGTGCGTGGCGATCATGGAAGGCAACACCACCAAGGTCATCGAGAACAGCGAGGGTGCGCGCACCACGCCATCCATCATTGCGTACCAGGATGACGGCGAGATCCTGGTGGGCGCCTCGGCCAAGCGTCAGGCGGTGACCAACCCAAGGAATACCCTCTACGCCGTCAAGCGCCTGATCGGCCGCAAGTTCACCGAGAAAGAAGTGCAGAAGGACATCGACCTGATGCCCTACAAGATCGCCGCTGCCGACAACGGTGACGCCTGGGTGGAGGTGCGTGGCAAGAAGCTGGCGCCGCCGCAGGTGAGTGCCGAGGTGCTGCGCAAGATGAAGAAGACCGCCGAAGACTACCTGGGCGAAGAAGTGACCGAGGCCGTGATCACGGTGCCGGCCTACTTCAACGACAGCCAGCGTCAGGCCACCAAGGACGCCGGCCGCATCGCCGGCCTGGAGGTCAAGCGCATCATCAACGAGCCCACCGCCGCGGCCCTGGCCTTCGGCCTGGACAAGCATGGCAAGGGTGACCGCAAGATCGCGGTGTTCGATCTGGGCGGCGGCACTTTCGACATTTCCATCATCGAAATTGCCGATGTGGACGGCGAAAAGCAGTTCGAAGTCTTGTCCACCAACGGCGACACCTTCCTTGGCGGCGAGGACTTCGACCAACGCATCATCGACTACATCGTCACCGAGTTCCGCAAGGACCAGGGCGTCGATCTGACCAAGGACGTGCTGGCGCTGCAGCGCCTGAAAGAAGCCGCCGAGAAGGCCAAGATCGAGCTGTCAAACAGCACGCAGACAGACGTCAACCTGCCCTACATCACGGCCGACGCCTCGGGTCCGAAGCACCTGAACATCAAGCTGACACGGGCCAAGCTTGAGGCGCTGGTGGAAGAACTGATCGACCGCACCATCGAACCCTGCCGCATCGCCATCAAGGACGCGGGTGTCAAGGTCAGCGAGATCGACGACATCATTCTGGTGGGCGGCATGTCGCGCATGCCCAAGGTGCAGGAAAAGGTCAAGGATTTCTTCGGCAAGGAGCCACGCAAGGACGTCAATCCCGATGAGGCCGTAGCCGTGGGCGCGGCCATCCAGGGGCAGGTGCTGGGCGGCGAGCGCAAGGACGTGCTGCTGCTGGACGTCACCCCGCTGTCGCTGGGCATCGAGACCCTGGGCGGGGTCATGACCAAGATGATCAAGAAGAACACCACCATCCCGACCAAGTTCAGCCAGGTGTTCTCCACGGCTGACGACAGCCAGCCAGCCGTGACTATCAAGGTCTACCAGGGGGAACGCGAGATGGCCACGGGCAACAAGAGCCTGGGCGAGTTCAACCTGGAAGGCATCCCGCCCGCGCCGCGCGGCCTGCCGCAGATCGAGGTCACCTTCGACATCGACGCCAACGGCATCCTGCACGTCAGCGCCAAGGACAAGGGCACGGGCAAGGAAAACAAGATCACCATCAAGGCCAACTCCGGTTTGAACGAGGAAGAGATCCAGAAGATGGTCAAGGACGCGGAACTCAACGCCGCCGAGGACCAGAAGAAGCTCGAACTCGTGCAGGCACGCAACCAGGCCGATGGCATGATCCACTCCGTCAAGAAGAGCCTGTCCGAGCACGGGGAAAAGCTCGATGCAGGCGAGAAGGAGAAGATCGAGGCCGCGATCAAGGACGCCGAGGAGTCTCTCAAGAGTGACGACAAGGCCGCGATCGATGCCAAGACCGAGGCCTTGATGACCGCCAGCCAGAAGCTGGGGGAGAAGGTGTATGCAGACCAGGCCGCCGCGGCCGCAGCTGCGGGGGCGGGTGCCGCGCCGGGTGCAGAGGCATCGGCGCAACCGCAGGCGGGGGCTTCTTCCAAGCCGGCGGACGACAACGTGGTCGACGCCGAGTTCAAGGAAGTCAAGAAGTGAGATGAGGGCAGCCCTTCCAGGCTGCAGGTCCATGGCGCCGCGTCGCAGGGGCAGACCCGGTCTGCCGCTCGCCGCGGCGAGCGTTTTTCAAGAGGCTGAGATTCACCGATGGCCAAGCGTGATTACTACGAAGTCCTGGGCGTCGCCAAGAACGCGTCCGAGGAGGACATCAAGAAGGCCTACCGCAAGCTGGCCATGAAGTACCACCCTGACCGCAATCAGGGGGACGGGGCCAAGAAGTCCGAGGAAAGCTTCAAGGAGGTCAAGGAGGCCTACGAGATGCTTTCCGACGCCCAGAAGCGTGCGGCCTACGATCAGCATGGCCATGCAGGCGTGGACCCCAGCATGGGCGGTGCGCGCGGCGGCGCAGGCCCGGAGGGCTTCGGCGGGTTCGCCGAGGCCTTTGGCGACATCTTTGGTGATATTTTTGGCGGCGCCGGAGGGCGGCGTGGTGGCGGCGGACAGCAGGTTTACCGTGGCAACGACCTCAGCTATGCCATGGAGATCTCGCTGGAGGAAGCGGCCCACGGCAAGGAGACGCAGATCCGCATCCCCACCTGGGATACCTGCGAAACCTGCAAGGGCAGCGGCGCCAAGCCTGGCACCAGCCCCAAGACATGCAGCACCTGCAGCGGCGCCGGCACCGTGCACATGCGCCAGGGGTTTTTCAGCATTCAGCAGACCTGCCCCCATTGCAAGGGCAGCGGCAAGATCATTCCTGAGCCTTGCATCACCTGCAACGGCGCGGGCAAGACCAAGCGGCAGAAGACGCTGGAAGTCAAGATCCCGGCGGGGATCAACGAAGGCATGCGCATTCGCTCGGCGGGCAATGGCGAGCCCGGCACCAACGGTGGGCCGGCTGGCGATCTCTACATCGAGATCCGCATCAAGCAGCACGACATCTTCGAGCGGGATGGCGACGACCTGCACTGCACGGTACCGGTGAGCATGACCACCGCAGCGCTTGGCGGAGCCATCGAGGTGCCCGCCTTGGGCAGCAAGGCCGAAATCGAGCTGCCCGAAGGCACACAGCACGGCAAGACCTTCCGTCTGCGCGGCAAAGGCATCAAGGGCATCCGCTCCACCTACCCGGGCGACCTGTACTGCCACATCAACGTGGAGACCCCGGTGAAGATGACCGAGCACCAGCGCAAGCTGATGAAGGAACTCGACGAGTCCTTCAAGGGCGCCGGCGACCGGCACTCGCCGAACGCCAAGAGCTGGACAGACCGGGTCAAGGACTTGTTCAAGTGATCCGCCGGAACCAGAATCGGTCTTGACGGAGCCGGTCCACGCAAGACCGCGACAGCCCGTAGCGCCAAACGCCCATCGGCAATCCCATGACCGACCTTGATCTGCACCTTGCCAAGACCTTGGTGATCGAGCCCAACGCCATGATGCGCAGCGTCACGGCGGCTCAACTGCGCGACGGCGGCGTGGGCGAAGTGGTCACCTGCGGCAGGATGCAGCAGGCCCGTATGCTGCTGGAGCGGGACGTCTTTGACATCGTCGTGTGCAACCTGGAGTTGGAGGAGTCCGGCCAGATGTCGGCGCAGGACCTGCTGAACGAACTCCGCCGCGAGCAGTTGTTGCCGTTCAGCACCGTGTTCCTGATGGTCACTTCCCATGTGACCTACGCCCAGGCCGTTGAGGCTGCAGAGACCGCGCTTGATGGGTTCCTCGTGCGGCCATTCACCGGCGCGGCCTTGCTCGATCGCCTGCTGGAGGCCCGGCATCGCAAGCGCGAGTTGGCGGGCGTGCTTTCGGCCCTGGAGTCCGGCAAGCTCGAGGTGGCCGTGCAACGCGCCCTCGTGCGCTTCCAGGAGCGCCAACAGTTCTGGGTCTTCTGCGGCCGCATGGCTGCCGAATTGCTGTTGCGGCTGCAGCGGCCCCAGGATGCCCTGCTGATCTTTGAGCGCATGCAGGAGTCGCGCCCGGTCGCCTGGGCGCGCGTGGGCATTGCCCGGTCCGAGTGGGCGGCCGGGCGATTGGGCAAGGCTCAAAGGGCCATTGAGGCCCTGCTGCTGGACGAGCCGGAGTGTGCCGATGCCCTGGACCTCCAGGGCCGTATGCGGGTGGAACGCTCGGACTTCGTCGGCGCCCTGGAGTCCTACCGCGCCGCGGCCCAGGCCACGCCGGGCTGCCTGCTGCGGGCTCAGCATGCGGGGGCTCTGGCCTTCTATCTGGGCCATAGGCTGGAGGCAGCCGAGTTGCTGACGCGTGCGCGCACCATGGGCGCCGGCACCCGGTTGTTCGATGCCCTGAGCCTGTTTCTGCTCGCCCTGGCCCATCACGACAACCAGAACCGTGAGCAACTTGAGAGCTGCGTGAAAGAGCTCGAGTCTTTCGGTCGGCGCTATCCGGACTCGCCCCGGTTGGCCCGGATCGGTCGTGCAGTACGCACGTTGTGGCTTTGCCAGACCGGGCTTTCACAAGAGGCGGCCGGCGCCGTCCATGACCTGGCCCTGGCTGCTGACGGCGATGAGTTCGACCTGGAGGCCGCGCAGGTCATCGTGTCGCTGTGGGTGCGCGTGCCGGCAGCCAGCGCAGATCCGCAGATGGTGGACGCCTTCGCCCGACGGGTGGCCATGCGTTTTTGCACTTCGCGGGCCATCACCGAGTTCTTCGTCATGATCGGCATGAACCAGGCCGCGTTCGGCGAGGCGTTTTCTCAAGGCCAGGCCGCCATCACGGCCACCGTGGAAGAAGCCGTCAAAAGCGCCTCAGGGGGGGCGGCGCTTCAGGCCATCCAAACACTGATCGAGCAGGCCAGCCTCCATTCCAACGCCCGATACGTGGAGATTGCCGCCATGCTGGTCAAGCGTTACGCCGCGGTGCTCGGGCCCGGGCAGGCCGACGCCCTCACCCAGGCCGCCTTCTCGCTGTCGCGCAGGTTCAATGCCGGGGCCACCCACATTGCGGGTATCCAGCGAGCCAACCGCTCGCCGGGTGCACTGGTGCTCAAGGCCTAGGACCCGTGGCTTCAGACGCCGTGGCCTCTTTGCCAAGGGTAGACATCGTTGCGTGGAGTCAAATCCAGAGGCTGTTCTCTGTATCTTGAGCGGTCTTGCACTCCATCGACGGAGTATCCTTGGAGGTTTGATGGATTCCTGTGCGTTGTGGCACGGACAGGACTATGCATGACTTCGAATCCCTGCATCCTTGCCCACCATGTTTGACGGTTCCCTGAAGCTGGACGACGAAGTCGAGAACGACAGTGCGCTCGTCATCGACAGCAATGCCGTCTCGCGCAGCATCACCATCCAGAATCTGCGTGAATTCGGGTTTGGAACGGTGAGGCAGGTCGCGCGCCTGGTGGATGGGCGCAACATGCTGGAGTCGCAGCGCTTCAACCTGGTGATCTGCGATTACAACTTCGATCTCGAAGCGGCCTCCGGCCTGCAACTGCTGGAGGAGTTGCGGCGAGAAAACATGCTGCCGTATTCCACGGTCTTCGTCATGATCGCCAGCGAAGCCACTTACGCACAAGTGGCGGAAGCGGCAGAGTCGGCCCTGGACGGCTACATCATCAAGCCGTTCTCGGCCAACTCGCTGGGTGAGCGCATCATGGAGGCGCGGCAACGCAAGCGCGTGCTGAACGACATCTTCGAAGCAATGGAACTGCACGACTACGAAGCGGCCGCCGCTTTGTGCGTAAAGCGGTTCGAATCCCGCGAGATCTATTGGCTTTACGCCGCCAGAATCGGCGCGGAGTTGATGCTCAGGCAGAAACGCAATGATGATGCGGCCCTCATGTTCAAGGCTGTCGTGGATGCCAAGACTGTCCCCTGGGCACGCCTGGGCGTGGCGCGCGCCCATTTCGCCGACGGTGAGGTTGCCAAAGCCCGTCGCGAGGTGGAGCAGCTCATTGACGATGAACCAGCCTACGCGGATGCTCATGACGTCATGGGCCGCGTCAAGATGGAGCTTGGGCTGGTGGAGGAAGCCCGAAAGGCCTATGAGACAGCCACTGAGCTCACGCCCGAGTGCATCTTGCGCCTGCAGCACACCGGAACGCTGAGGTTCTACACCCAGGATTACGACAGGGCCGCCGAGCTGCTGCAGCAAGCCTGGACCGTCGGCAAGAAATCGCGGATGTTCGATGTGCTGTCCATGCTGTTGCTCGCCTTCATCCGCTACGAGCAGCAGCAGACGAGTGCGGTGCAGACCGCCCTGGACCACGTCAAACGCTTCGCTGACAACCACCCGCAATCCAATCGTCTTCGGCGCTTCAAGCTCATTGCCGAAGCGCTCTTGGAGGTTTCCAACGGCCGCACCAAGCACGGCTTCAGGCTGGCGAAGGAGGCCCATGTCGACGTGATGAAGCCCGCCTTTGACATGGAAGCTGCGATGAGCGTGTTGTCCCTGTTGGTGCGCATGTTGAAGGCAGGCTTTCCGCAGGACGAGTTCGAGATTGCGGCGCGCCAGATCGCCCGTCGGTTCTCCGTGTCCAGGTCATCGAACCAAGTGCTGCTGACCGCCGCCATGGACCACCCAGACGTCGAGGCTTGGTTGAAGGAGGCGTTGATCGAGACCACGAGGGCCGCGGAAAATGCTGTTGACCTCACGCTGAAGCAAGACTTCAAGGGTGCAGTGGAGTCCTTGTTGCTCTACGGCGAACAAACCCGCAACGCTCGGTTGATTGAGTTGGCGGGCAACATTCTCAAGCGCAACCGCGAAAAGATCGATGGCGTCAAGGCCATCATCGATATGCACGGCGTGCTTTCGCGGCGCTACTGCGTGCCTTGCACCCACATCGCAGGCATCCGGCGCAGCGGCCGTTCTTCTGGTGGGGTGGTGATCAAGACCTGAGGGCCATGGCACAGGAGGCGCCTCGCAGGCGCAGCCTTCAGCCCGGGGCTGGGCAAGCGTTACGCGGCCGTTCTCGGGCCCGGACAAACTGACGCCCTCACCCAGGCCGCCGCATCGCTGTCGCGCAGGTTCAATGCCGGGGCCACCCACATTGCGGGTATTCAGCGGGCCAACCGCTCACCGGGTGAACGGATCTGGGGGTGCTCAAGGTCTAGGACCCGTAGCTTCGAACGCCGCGGCCTCTTTGCCCAGGCAGGACAACGTTGCCTGGCACTGAATTCAGCGGCTGTTCGCCACATCGCGAGCGGTTTTGCACTCCATAAACGAAGTATCCTCAACGGTTTGAGGTATTCCTGTGCGTTGTGTCATGAAGGATCCCGTGCATGACGTCGAAGCCCTGCATCCCTGCCCACCATGTTTGACGGTTCCCTGAAGTTGGACGAAGAGGTCGAGAACGACAGTGCGCTCGTCATCGACAGCAATGCCGTCTCGCGCAGCATCACCATCCAGAATCTGCGTGAATTCGGGTTTGGAACGGTGAGGCAGGTCGCGCGCCTGGTGGATGGGCGCAACATGCTGGAGTCGCAGCGCTTCAACCTGGTGATCTGCGATTACAACTTCGATCTCGAAGCGGCCTCCGGCCTGCAACTGCTGGAGGAGTTGCGGCGAGAAAACATGCTGCCGTATTCCACGGTCTTCGTCATGATCGCCAGCGAAGCCACGTACGCCCAGGTGGCGGAAGCCGCAGAGTCGGCTCTGGACGGCTACCTGATCAAACCGTTCTCGGCCAACTCGCTGGGCGAGCGCATCAAGGAGTCGCGGCAACGCAAGCGCGCGCTGAGCGACATCTTCGAAGCACTGGAACTGCACGACTACGAAGGGGCCGCCGCTTTGTGTGTGAAGCGGTTCGAATCCCGCGAGATCTATTGGCTTTACGCCGCCAGAATCGGCGCTGAATTGCTGCTCAGACAGAAACGCAATGATGATGCGGCCACCCTTTTCAAGGCTGTCATGGACGCCAGGGCCGTCCCCTGGGCGCGCTTGGGCGTGGCGCGCGCGCATTTCGCCGACGGTGAGATTGCCAAGGCGCGCCGAGCAGTGGAAAACCTCCTTGAAGATGAACCAGACAACGCGGATGCTCATGACGTTCTGGGCCGCGTCAAGATGGAGCTTGGGCTGGTGGAGGAAGCGCGAGAGGCCTATGAGACAGCCACCGAACTCACGCCCGAGTGCATCTTGCGCCTGCAACACACTGGAACGCTGAACTTCTACACCGAGGATTACGACAAGGCCGCCGAGTTGCTGCAGCAGGCCTGGAACATCGGCAAACGCTCGCGGCTGTTCGATGTGCTGTCCATGCTGTTGATAGCCTTCATCCGCCACGAGCAGCAGCAGACGAGTGCGGTGCAGACCGCCCTGGACCACATCAAGCGTTTCGCTGACAGCCACCCGCAATCCAACCGTCTTCGGCGCTTCAAGCTCATCGCCGAAGCGCTGTTGGAGGTTTCCAACGGCCGCACCCAGCAGGGCTTCAGGTTGGCGCAGGAGGCCTACACCGACGTGATGAAGCCCGCCTTTGACATGGAAGCTGCGATGAGCGTGCTGTCTCTGTTGGCGCGCCTGTTGAAGGTAGGCTTTCCGCAGGACGAGTTCGAGATTGCGGCGCGCCAGATCGCCCGCCGGTTCTCCGTGTCCAAGTCATCGAACCAATTGCTGCTGACCGCAGCCTTGGAGCGCCAGGACGTCGAGGCCTGGCTGAAGGAATCGTTGACGGACACCACGAGGGCCGCGGAAAACGCGGTTGACCTCACGCTGAAGCAAGACTTCAAGGGTGCAGTGGAGTCCTTGTTGCTCTACGGCGAGCAAACCTGCAACGCGCGCTTGATTGAATTGGCGGGCAACCTACTCAGGCGCAACCGCGAAAAGATCGAGGGCGTCAAGGCGCTGATCGATACGCAGGGTGTGCTTTCGCGGCGCTACTGCGTGCCTTGCACCCACATCGCAGGCATTCGGCGCAGCGGCCGTTCTTCTGGTGGGGTGTTGATCAAGGCCTGAGGGCCAGGGCACAGGCGGCGCATCCCGCGCGCGGCCTGCCGCCCTTCAGGCAGCCGTCAGACGGCCTCCAGAGACAGGTTGTCAAATCGCGTCAACGGCTTCAGGAAGGTGAGCTTGACAGTGCCCACAGGCCCGTTGCGCTGCTTGGCCAGAACGATCTCGGCCACGCCAGGCTCCTTGGAGTCCTTGTTGTAGTAGTCATCCCGGTAGATGAACATGATGACGTCGGCATCTTGCTCGATGGCGCCTGATTCCCGCAGATCGCTCATCATGGGGCGCTTGTCAGGGCGCGTTTCAACACTGCGGTTGAGCTGCGACAAGGCCAGCACTGGGCACTGCAACTCCTTGGCCAGGCCCTTCATGCCCCGAGAGATCTCGCCCAGCACTGTGGCGCGGTTCTCATCGCTGCTGTTGCTGCTGCCGCTCATCAACTGCAGGTAGTCGATCACGATCAGGCCCAGCGTGCCACCGTACTGGCGCGCCAGGCGGCGCGCGCGGGCGCGCAGTTCGGCCGGGTTCAGCCCTGGTGATTCGTCGATGAACATCGGCGCCTCGCTGAGCTTGCTGGCGGCCTCGGGCAGGCGTTCCCACTCGTCGTCGCGCAGCCGGCCCGTGCGCAGGTGCTGCTGGTCGATGCGTCCCAGGGATCCCACCACCCGCAGCGCCAGTTGCGACGCCCCCATTTCCATGGAGAACACCGCCACCGGCAGCCCTTCCTGTACGGCCACATGCTCGGCGATGTTCAAGGCGAAGGCCGTCTTGCCCATGGACGGCCGGGCGGCCAGCACGATCAAGTCCCCCTTCTGCAGCCCGGCGGTCATGCGGTCCAGGTCGTAGAAGCCGGTACGGATGCCGGTGACGTCTTCGCTGCCGTTGGCTTCCAGTTCCTGCACCCGGTCAATCAACGCCTGCACCAGCTTGTCCATGGCCTGGAAGCCCGCCCCGCCCCGGGAGCCCTCTTCACCAATGCGGAAGATCCGGGACTCCGCCTCATCGAGGATCTGCGATACCGGCTGACCTTGCGGGTTGAAGGCGGTGGTGGCGATCTCGTCGCTGGCGGAGATGAGCTTTCGCAGCACCGATCGCTCGCGAACGATCTCGGCGTAGCGCCGCACGTTGGAGGCGCTGGGCACACTCTGCGCCAGCGCGTTGAGGTAGGCCAGTCCGCCACAGTCCTCGGCCTTGCCCAGGCTCTGCAGCGCCTCGAACACGGTGATGACGTCCGCCGGCTTGCTGGAGGCGATCAGGCTGCCGACGGCAACGTAGATATGGCGGTGTTCGTGACGGTAGAAGTCGCTGTCGTTCAACAGGTCTGAGCATTTGTCCCAGGCCAGGTTGTCCAGCAACAGCCCGCCCAGCACGCTCTGCTCGGCCTCGGTGGAGTGCGGAGGTACACGCAGCCGGGCGACCTCATCGTCGCGGGGGGCGCTGCTGGCCAGGGAGCGTGATTCGAAGACGGAAGACATCAGGTCATGATACGGGTGGTGCGGGCCCGGGCCTGTGTACAAGGCTGTGGAAATCCGGTTGATGGACTCCCTGGTGCTGGTCCCGCCATTGAGATAGGAAAAAGGGCGCCCGACGGGCGCCCTTTTTCATCCTGCGGGAAGAAACTGGATCAGCGCACCACGGCGATCTGGTCGCGCTTGCCACCCTTGTAGGTGTACAGCGTCAGGGCGCCATTCTTGACGTCGCCCTTGCTGTCAAAGCCGATAGTCCCGGTCACGCCCTTGTAGCCGTCGGTCTTGGCCAGCACAGGCAGGTACTTCGCCGGCTCGGCAGAGCCGGCCTTGACCATGGCGGCCACCATCACGTTGACGGCGTCGTACACGTACGGCGCGTACACCTGCACGTCGATGTTGTTCTTCTTCTTGAACGCGGCGTAGAAGTCGTCCATGGACTTCTTGGCGGCGCCTTCGACGCCACCCGCCTCGGCACACACCACCTGGCCGTCGCCCATGGTGCCCGCTGCCAGCTTGGGCAGCTCGCCCGAGCAGATACCGTCGCCACCGACGAACTTGGCTTCGATGCCCAACTGCTTCATCTGGCGCAGCATCGGGCCGGCCACAGCGTCCATGCCACCGAAGAACACCACATCGGGCTTCTTGGCCTTCAGGCTGGTCAAGATGGCAGTGAAGTCGGTGGCCTTGTCGTTGGTGAACTCACGCCCAACGATCTTACCGCCGGCGCCCTTGACGCCCTTCTCGAACTCATCGGCCACGCCTTGGCCGTAGGCGGTGCGGTCATCGATCACGGCGATGCTCTTGCCCTTGAGGTCCTTAACGGCATACCTGCCAAGCGTGCCGCCCAGATGGACGTCATCGGCCACCACGCGGAACGTGGTCTTGTAGCCGTTACGGGTGAACTTCGGGTTGGTCGCCGAGGGAGAGATCTGCGGGATGCCTGCATCGCTGTAGATCTTGGAGGCCGGGATGGAGGTGCCGGAGTTCAGGTGGCCGATCACGCCGTTGACCTTGGCATCGACCAGCTTCTGGGCTGCGGCTGTGCCCTGCTTGGGGTCGGCTGCGTCGTCCTCGGCCAACAACTCGAACTTGGCCTTCTTGCCGCCAATGGTCACGCCCTTGGCATTGAGATCGTCAATGGCCATGCGCGCGGCCAACTCATTGTCCTTGCCCAGGTGGGCGATGCCGCCGCTGGTAGGGGCCACGTGGCCGATCTTGACGACGAGATCCTGCGCGAAGGCAGAGCCGGCCAAAAGCATGGCCGCGGCTCCACCAATGAGTGTGTACTTGATGTGCATGAAGAGACTCCTGATGAGGTTGGACGACTGAGAACGGTCGCTCAGCGGGCAAGACGATACCTCAAAGAATAGCCGAAAACTCTCAGGGGATTCGATTGTTGTCTGCAAGATCGCCGCCCGCACGCTGTTTGGGCAGGCGCCGTGCGATCTCCTGCTCCAGGCTGTTGCGCAGCCTGGCCTCCAGGGCATCGACCAGGGGCCCCCTGCAGCGCTCGATGGCGTCCTCCACGGCGACTTGCAGCGCGGCTTGCACCGCCGGCGCCAGCACGTCGCGCAACCGGCTGGAGATGAGGGCGTCGACCTGCGGCGCCAGGCAGTCCATGACAGCGTCAACCCACTGTCCAGCGCTTTCGCTCCCGGCACCGCCAATCGCTGGCGGCGTGACGCCGCCAGCCAGCGGCCGGCCCTGGGCCTCCACCACCTCGGTCAAGATGGGCACCCTGCTCATCAGGTCGGATCTCACACCGCTCATCACGCCCCCCCGACCGCGAGGGCCTGGGGAGACCAGCCGCGCGCTTCGTAGGCCCGCCAGCGCTGGCGGGCCTGGCGCCTGTCCTCATCCTCCTGCGTCACGAGCTCGATCATCCGCTCCCAATGATCCGCGTCGTCAGCAGGCAGGTGGCCCAGATGCACCAGTACCCGAGCGGCTGACAGACCGTCGGGCCAGGCATCGTCCTGGTCCATCAGCCACACTGGCGTGCGCTGCAGGCTTGACGGCACGGGTTGACCTCGGCGCAAGCGGTGGTGAGGCAGGAAATCCTGCGGATCAAAGGTCCACAAGGCCTTGTCCAGCAGGTCCATCTCGGGGCCCTCGCCTCGCACCAGCACCCGTGACCCCTGACGCGCGGCCTTGCGCAGCAGCCGGCAGGCGTACAGCGTGCGGTCTTCCACGCCCGTGTGAAAGCGGATGTCGGTCACAGCATGCCCTGGAGGTGTCTTGGCAGAACGGCGCGCGCCGCGCGGGTGCTGTTCAGGCCGCCCGGCCCAGGATGAAGTGGGTCAGCAGCGGCACCGGCCGGCCCGTGCCGCCCTTGGCCGCGCCAGACTTCCAGGCCGTGCCGGCGATGTCCAGGTGCGCCCAGCGGTACTTGCCCGCAAAGCGCTTCAGGAACATCGCTGCGGTGATGGCGCCGCCTGCACGCGGGCCTACGTTGGCCATGTCCGCAAAGGAACTCTTCAGCGCCTCGTCGTACTCGTCGTCCACCGGCATGCGCCAGCAGGGGTCCAGCGCCGCGTCACCAGCCTGCTGCATTTCATCGGCCAAGGCGTCGTCGGGGCTGAACAAGCCGCTGCGCTGATGGCCCAGCGCAATGACGCAGGCGCCCGTCAGGGTGGCGATGTCGATCACCGCTGCGGGCTTGAAGCGCTCGGCATAGGTCAGCGCGTCGCACAGGATCAGCCGGCCCTCGGCGTCGGTGTTGAGGATCTCGATGGTCTGGCCGGACAGGCTGGTGACCACGTCACCCGGCTTGACGGCGCGGCCCCCAGGCATGTTCTCGGTTGCGGCGATGAGGCCCACCACGTTGACCTTGGCCTTGAGTTGCGCCAGGGCTCGCAAGGTGCCCAGCACACTGGCTGCTCCGCCCATGTCGAACTTCATTTCGTCCATCTCGCCGGCCGGCTTCAGGGAGATGCCGCCTGTGTCGAAGGTGATGCCCTTGCCGACCAACACGATGGGGGCCTGCTTCTTGCCCGCGCCCTGCCACTGCGCCACGATGAACTTCATGGGTTCCGCCGAGCCCTGCGCCACGGCCAGGAAGGATCCCATGCCCAGCTTCTCGATGTCCTTGCGCTCCAGCACCTGCACCTTCAAGCCGAAGTTCTTGCCCAGGCGCTTGGCCTCCTCGGCCAGAAAGGTCGGGGTGCAGTGGTTGCCTGGGCGGTTGGCACATTCACGCGCCAGCGTCACGCCCTGGCCGATGGCGGCTCCGCGGGTGAGCGCGGTCTGCAGGGCGTCCTGCGCGCCAGCCGGGCACAGCAGCCGAACCGCGTTCAGCGCCGGGGCGGCGGGTGCACTGGGCTTGGTGTGCCGGTACAGATAGACCGCGTCCAGCGCTGCCACCGCCAGCGCCTCGGCCTGGGCCGGTGTGGGGCCCTCGCCCGCCAGAACCCCAACATTCAGGCCCTTCGTACCCCCGCCTTTGAGCAAGCCCAGGCCCGCGGTAAACGCCTTGGACATCGCCTTGGCCGATGCGTTGGCCGCCACGCAGAAAACCACTCGCGAAGCCAGCACCTTGGCGGGCTGATGCACCAGCACCGACTTCCCGGCCTTGAGTTCCACCTCGCCAGTGGCACACAGATCATTCCAGAGTGCGGACAGTGGCTTGTCCAGCAGGCCGGGGTCGGCGTCTGCGGCCAGCACGACCAGCAGCGCGTCGGCGTCGGTCTTGGACCAGGAAGTCAGGGGAAGAGGCAGGATGCGGAAGTCCATAATGAGCTCGGCGATGAAAGACTGACGATGTTATTTCAAGGAGCGCTCAGAAAAGAGCTCGGCCGCAGCTTCGCCGCCACCCTGGTGGTCGTGTTGACCATCGTGCTGACGATGATGCTGATCCGCACCCTGGGCCAAGCGGCGCGGGGAACGGCGTCACCACAGGACGTGGTGCTGCTCTTGGGCTTCGCCGCCATGGCGCACTTGCCCACGATGATCACCTTGTCGCTGTACGTGGCCGTGGTGCTGACGCTGGGCCGGATGTACCGCGACAGCGAGATGGCGGTGTGGTTCTCCAGCGGTTTGTCGCTCGCCCGCACGGTGCGCCCCACCCTGTGGACGGCGGTGCCGGCGTTGGTGCTGGTGGCGGTGATGATCACGCTGGGCTGGCCCTGGGTGAACCGGCAGACGCTGGAGGTGCGTGAGCGCTTCGACCGGCGCTCTGATGTGGCGCGTGTGGCCCCTGGGCTGTTCCAGTCCTCCTCAGACGGGCAGCGGGTGTTCTTCATCGACCGCGACAGCGGTGAATCGCGCCAGGCCCGCAACGTCTTCATCCTGTCCCAGGTTCGAGGCACCGAGAGCGTGACCACGGCGTTGTCGGGTACGGTCGTGAAGGAGGGAGGCGACCGCTTCGCTGTGCTGGACCGCGGGCAGCGCAACGAATTCAACACCGCCACGGGGGAACGCGCCCTGGCGCGATTCGAGTCCTACCGCGTGCTGATTGACGATGCGCAGGGGCCCGCGGCGCAATCGCTGCCGCCCAAGGCGCTTTCGACCCTGGAACTGCTGCGCCAGCGCAACGCCCTGGGCGACGGGGAACTGTCCTGGCGCCTGGGGATATTGTTGGGGGCGGTCAACCTGGTGCTGCTGGGCATCGGCCTGGCGCCGGTCAACCCAAGGCGGGCCAGCAACTGGAACCTCGCGTTCGCCTTGTTGGCCTTCGTCGTGTACTTCAATCTCGTCAATCTGACACAGTCGTGGGTGGCGGGGCGGCGTCTGTCGTTGGAGTTGGCACTGTTGTGGTTGCACGGTTCGGCACTTGTGTCGGCACTTGCGCTGATCTGGTGGCGCGATCACGCCACCACCTGGTCCTGGCCAGGCCGTCGGGGCAGGCCAGGACTGGACGGTGGCTGGGGTCGCGCATGAGGACGGTCAGGCGCCTGCTGTACCGAGACATCGGGGGGTCGGTGCTGTTTGTGGCCCTGGCCTTCCTGTCGCTGTTCTTCTTCATCGATTTCGTGGACGAACTGTCGGCCAACGCGAGGGCACCCGGTGCGCTGCGCCTGTCCGTGTTGTCAGCCGCGCTGCAGATCCCCGGACGGCTTTATGAGTTGGCTGCGATCGCCGTGTTGATCGGCACCATCTATGCCTTGTCGCGCATGGCACAAGCCTCGGAATTCACCATCCTGCGCACGGCCGGCCTCGGCCCGGGACGCGCGCTGGCCATGCTGCTGCTGCCCGGCGCGGTGTTCGGTGCCGGCGCATTTGCGGTAGGGGAATGGGTGGTGCCCTGGGCAGAGCGCCAGGTCGTGCTGCTCAACAGCAGCCGGGGCGCTGCGGGCCAGCCTGTGAACCTGCCCGGGGCCTGGCTCAAGGACCAGACCGGCACCTTGCCCCATGCGCGCCACGCGGCGGTCAACGTGGGGGCGGCGGGGGTGGACGGGCAGCTGCTGCGCATCAGGATCTTCGAATTCGACCGCGACAACCGGCTCTTGCGGCGTATCGAGGCGGCCCAGGCGCAGGTGGAGGCTTCGGGCCTCTGGCGGCTGTCGCAGGTGCGGGTGGCCGATTGGCCCGACACTGACTCCGGCGCCGCGTCGGCCGGTCCGGGCGGAGCCACCGCCGCGTCGGTGGTCACGCAGCAAGTCGACACCCTGCAGTGGCGCAGCTCGCTCACCGCCGAGGTGGTGGCCGCGGCGGTGCTTCCCTTGCAGACCATGTCCACGCCCGAGCTCTGGCGCTACAGCCGACACCTCTCAAGACAGGAGCAGGCTGCGCAGCGGTATGAGATCCAGTTCTGGAAGCGCGCCCTGTATCCCCTGGCCTGCATCGTCATGACCGCCCTGGCCTTGCCCTTCGCCTACCTGCACGCCCGGGCGGGCGGTGTCAGCCTCAAGGTGTTCGGTGGCGTCATGCTGGGCATCAGTTTCGTCCTCCTCAACAACCTGGCGGGCCACGTCGGCGTGCTCAGGGACTGGAACCCCTTGTGGGCGGCGGCCAGCCCCAGTCTGGTGTACCTGGGGTTGTCGCTGGTGGCCTTCCAATGGCTGGTCAGGCACCGCTGACATCGCCGCAAAGCACGCCATGACGCAGGCCCTCATCCTGTTCGCCCACGGCGCACGTGACCCGCTATGGAGCCGGCCGTTTGAGGCGGTGGCCGAGCAGGTGCGCGCCCTTCGCCCGCATACCGCAGTGCGCCTGGCCTACCTGGAGTTCATGGCCCCCAGCCTTACCGAGGCAGGCGCTCAACTGGCGCATGCCGATGCCACCGAGGTGTGCGTCGTCCCGATGTTTCTGGGCGCCGGCGGGCATGTGCGGCGGGACCTGCCCGCTCTGCTCGAAGCCCTGCGCCAGCAACACCCGCAGGTCAGCTGGGTCTTGAGGCCCGCCATCGGCGAGGCCCAGTCGGTGATCGAGGCCATGGCCCAGGAAGTGGCTGCACTGGGGTATGCGCCATGAACCTGCACCAATTCCGCTTCATCCAGGAAGCTGTCCGGCGCAACCTGAACCTCACCGAAACGGCCAAGGCCCTGCACACTTCGCAGCCGGGCATCAGCAAGGCGATCCTGGAACTGGAAGAAGAGCTGGGCGTGGACATCTTCGCGCGCCACGGCAAACGGCTGCGCCGCGTCACCGAGCCCGGTGAGCAGGTGTTGAAGTCGGTGGAGATCATCATGCGCGAGGTGCACAACCTCAGGCGCATTGGCGGGGAATTCAGCGCCCAGGACGTCGGCACCCTGTCCATCGCCACCACCCATACCCAGGCGCGCTACGTGCTGCCGCAGCCCGTGGCCCTGCTGCGCCAGCGTCACCCCAAGGTGCAGGTCGAACTTCACCAGGGAACGCCCGATCAGGTGGCCCGCATGCTGATCGACGAGACCGCCGTGCTGGGCCTGGCCACCGAGGCCCTGGACCGTCACGAGGAATTGCTGACCCTGCCCTGCTACGAGTGGCACCACGTGGCCGTGGTGCCTGCAGACCACGCGCTGGCGTCCAGCGAGCGCCTGACGCTCGAGGAACTGGCCCGTCATCCGCTGGTGACCTATCACCCCTCGGTGGCCGGCCGCAGCCGCATCGATGCGGCCTTCGCACGCGCGGGGCTGCGGCCCACCATCGCGCTGGAGGCACTGGACTCCGACGTGATCAAGACCTACACCCGCGTGGGCTTGGGGGTGGGCATCGTGGCCGAGATGGCCGTGCGCGAGGACCTCCCCGGCAACGGGCTCGTCGCCCTGCCCGCCGGCCACCTCTTCGGCACCAATGTGTCGAGAATCGCTTTCCGCAAGGGCGTATACCTGCGCCAATTCGTCCTGACCTTTGCCTCGCTGTTGTCTGAGCGGCTCTCACCCGAGCTGATCAGACGCCTCACGGCCGGCGGCGCGACAGACCCTGAACTCTGAAGCCATGACCACCACCACCTTTTCTCCCACCATCGCTGTCCAGACCCGGCTCCCCAAGGTCGGCACCACCATCTTCACCGTCATGTCCGCGCTGGCCGCTGAGCACCAGGCGGTCAACCTCGGCCAAGGCTTTCCTGACTTCGACTGCGACCCTGCCCTGGTAGAGGAGGTGGCCCGCGCCATGCGCGGCGGGCTCAACCAATACCCGCCCATGCCCGGCGCCCTGCCCTTGCGCGAGGCCGTGGCCCGCAAGGTTGAGACGCTCTATGGGCGCCGGTACGACCCCGGCAGTGAAATCACCATCACCGCCGGCGCCACCCAGGCCATCCTGACGGCCGTCTTGTGCTGCGTGCATCCCGGCGACGAGGTGATCGTGCTGGAGCCCTGCTACGACAGCTACATCCCCAATATCGAGCTGGCCGGCGGCAAGGTCGTGCGCGTGCCGCTGACCCCGCGCACCTTTCGTCCGGATTTCGCCCTGATCGCGGCGGCCATCACGCCCCGTACCCGCGCCATCATCGTCAACTCGCCGCACAACCCCAGCGCCACCGTCTGGACGCGCGAGGAGATGCTGCAACTCGAAGCCCTGCTGGCCCCCACCAACATCCTGCTGATGGCGGACGAGGTGTACGAGCACATGGTGTTCGACAGCGCCGCGCATGTCAGCGCCGCCTCCATCCCGGGGCTGGCCGAGCGCGCCTTCGTGGTCTCAAGCTTCGGAAAGACTTACCACGTCACCGGCTGGAAGGTGGGCTACGTGGCCGCGCCCCAAGCGCTGATGGCGGAATTCCGCAAGGTGCACCAGTTCAACGTCTTCACGGTCAACACCCCCGTGCAGCATGCCCTGGCCGCCTACCTGAAAGACCCCGCCCCCTACCTGGGGCTGCCCGCCTTCTACCAGCGCAAGCGCGACCTGTTCCTCGACGGCCTGCGCCAGACCCGGCTGCGCCCGCTGCACACCGCCGGCACCTACTTCCAATGTGTGGATTACAGCGGGGTCAGCGATCTGCCGGAGGCTGACTTCTGCCAATGGCTGACCCGTGAAATCGGCGTGGCCGCCATCCCCTTGTCCGCCTTCTACGAGGGGGGCTTCGAGCAGGGCATCGCACGGCTGTGTTTTGCCAAGAAGGACGAAACGCTGCACCTGGCCCTGGAACGCCTGGCGGCGCTCTGATCAACGCTGGTTGCGCAGCGCTGCTCGTTCAACGCTGCTCGTTCAGCGTTTCTTGCCGGGCTTGAGGTCCTCACCGAACAGGCTGAATCTGCTGGCCGCTTGTTCCTGACCGGCGCTCAGCGCCGGCTGTGGCCACTCGAGCGCCAGTTCGTCCAGGTTGAGGTCCAGGTCGACCGCTGCGGCTGCGGCAGAGATCGCTGGCCCTGGAACGCTGAGGAGAAGGTCCAGTTCAGGAAGTTCCAGCGACAGCGGCTCCTCGGCCTGGTTCAAGCTCGGGCTCGAACTGCTGGCGCTGGCGACCCCCAAATCATCGAGCATCAAGTCCAGTTCGTCGGGCTTGACTTGGCGACCTTGGCCGCCCGGCGGCATCACGGCTTTGCGTGAACCGGCCTCATCCTCACCCGGCAAAAGCAGATCTATGCCAGGCAAGGACGACAGCGAAGACTTCGGGGGCCAGGCTGCGTCACCGGAGGAAGCTTTGGCCGCCGGCGCCACGTCCTGCCGCAGGGCCGCCGAATCGAGCTTGGGTGGCGTGAATCGCTCTGGTGTGACCCGGGTCTCTGAAGTCGCAGAGACAACGGGGGCATTTGCAGCCGGTCGGGCTGCTCGGAGCTCTGCGAAGTCATCGCCCAGTGGCAGCGCCAAGTCCAGGGGCGCGGGCGCCGATGCCGGATGGTCACGCAGGTCCCGAGCCACGGTGAACAGGAACAGCACCTCACCCTGCACCGTGGGGTCGAGACTGTCGACGCGGTCGGCTGCCTGCAAGAGGTGCTCCAGGTGAACCATCGCCTGTGCGGGATCGGGCCAGACGCGCTCGATGTCCAGCAGAACGTCGGGCAGGTCCTGCAGGTGACGCTGCGGGTTGGGGGGCTGGCTCCAGGCAGGCCAGACCGCACCAAAGCGTTGATGGAAGCGCGCACGCGCAGCCTCGTAAGCGGGTTCGTCAGCCCGGTGCCGGCTCATCTCAAGCAACTGCAGATGCGGCAGCAGGTAGTCGCCGTGGGTGTGCAGCAGGTGCTCCAAAAGCAGATTCAGGGCAGCCTCTTCCTGCCCCAGCACGGAGAAGAACTCCACCTGCTGCTGCAGATCCAGCAACTCATCGATGGAAACGCCAGGCAGCGCAACCGCCGGCGGCGCCGGAACCAAAGGCGGCTGCACATGTCCCGAAAACGCCGAACCGGGCTGCGCTTGAGCGGCAGGCACCGCAGCACCCCATGACCACTGGGGCTGCAGGTTCTGACCTTCCTGCAGGCGCCGCATGCGCACGAACAGCAAGACAGACAGGCCGCCCAGGGCCACCAGCGCCGCCCACAACCACTCAGGCGTGCCGCTCTGCTTATCCTGCAGGGCCTGAGTCAGGCGCGCGAGCGCATCACGGTTGGCTTGAGCCTCCTGCCGCAAGGCTTCGATGCTCTTCTGCATCTCTGCGGCCCGTGCCTGTGCGGCTGACGCCGCGCTGCGAGCCGCACTGGCGGCGTCCTGCGCCGACTGCAGGGCGGCTGCCACACCAGCCCCCAACACCGTTCCGGCCACCGGGGCTGCCAGGGTAGGGGCATCCAACTGCAATCTCGAACGAGGTGCACGGGCCGGGTTGGCAGACGTTGCGGAAGCCGACACGTCCCTGGGGGTTTCGGCCGGGTCCGACCCGCGTGGGCGAGGTGCCGCCGCGGCTTTGCCCGCCCGGGTCAGGGCGTCCACTCCGGGCGTGGCGCCGGTCGTGGCTGCGCGCGGGCCCGGCTCACCCGGCAAGCCTGGAGAGGGCGAAGGCACGGGCGCAGCCAGTGACGGCAGCGTCACCGGTGCCGCCATTGGCGCAGGTGCTGGCGCTGTCTGGGGGGCAGGCGGGGTTGACGGCGAGGCCTCGACACTGGGCAGCCCCGCGGCCGCGAGGTGGCCCGGAGGGTCGGCAAACAGGGTGAACTTGCGGGTTGCGCGCGACGCGCACCCCGCGCTGAGTTGCACCGTGACCAGGGGCTCGTCGATGGCCACTGTGGTCCTGACGCGCAACACGGGACCGCTGGCGGCAGTCTCCAGCGCCACGAAAACGGCCGACCGTGGGACGGGGATATCGCCAACCGAAACTTCGGCTGACAGACACTCTGGCGCGGCCTCGGCCGCGTCCAGGCGCAGACCCACCCCGAAATCGAGCGGAAAACCCAGCACCGCACTGGCTTGCGCCTTGCCGAAGCCCCATGCCCAGACCCCGCCCGGCCCCGCGAGCAGGGCCACAGCGAGCAAGACGTACATCGACGACCGCTTCAGGTGGCGAGATCCCAAGGGGCTTGTCATGGCGCGAGAATGGCCGGACAACTCTAGCATGGTGATGTGCGCCGGAAGCCCCCACAATCCACGCTGCTGAGCAGTTGATTGCATGCGCGAGCGCTGCATATCTTCAGGCGCCCGGGCACCCCAGTTCCCTCCGGACCCATTGAACGCAGGCACTGATCTTTCAAGATGGAACAATTCACCGGCACCCGCACCCCATCGCCCAGCCACGCCTTCGACGCGGCAGCCCTGCACCGTTGGCTGTCAGAACGCCTGGCGGGCTACGCCGGGCCGTTGCAGGTGTCGCAGTTCAAGGGCGGGCAGTCCAACCCCACCTACCTGCTCACCACGCCCGGGGCCTCTTACGTGATGCGCACCAAGCCCGGCCCCGTCGCCCGGCTCCTGCCGTCAGCCCACGCCATCGAGCGGGAATTCCGTGTAATGCAGGCCTTGCACGGCAGCGAGGTGCCCGTGGCCCGGATGCTGCTGCTGTGCGACGACGAATCGGTGATCGGCCGGGCGTTCTACCTGATGGAGTATGTGCAGGGGCGGGTGCTGTGGGACCAGGCCCTGCCAGGCCTGGAGCCTGCGGGCCGGGCGGCCCTGTATGACGAAATGAACCGGGTGATCGCCAACCTGCACCGGCTGCAACCCCAGGCCCTGGGACTGGCAGACTTCGGCAAGCCCGGCAACTACTTCGAGCGCCAGATTGCACGTTGGTCGCGCCAGTATGCGGCCTCCGTCACCGAGCCCATCCCCGAGATGGACCGCCTGATCGAATGGCTGCCCGCGCACATACCCGACAGCGCACGCGACGAGCGTGAAGTGGCCATCGTCCACGGCGACTTCCGGCTGGACAACCTGATCTTCCACCCCACCGAGCCGCGGGTGCTGGCGGTGCTGGACTGGGAACTGTCCACCTTGGGCCATCCACTGGCGGACTTCAGCTACCACTGCATGGCCTGGCACATCCCGCACGCCATGGGCCGGGGCATCGGCGGCCTGGACCCGGTGGCGCTGGGCATTCCCACGGAGTCAGCCTACCTGCAGCGCTACTGCGAACGCACGGGGCGCGCAGACCCTGTCGCCTTGGCGGCAGACTGGAACTTCTATCTGGCGTACAACCTGTTCCGCATCGCCGCCATCCTGCAGGGCATTGCCAGGCGGGTCGTGGACGGCACGGCGGCCAGCGCACAGGCCCGCGAGGCCGGTGCCTCTGCCCGGCCCCTGGCCGGCCTGGGATGGTCTTTCGCCAGCCGTAACTGAACTTGAACCAGAGGTGAACAATGGACTTTGATTACTCGCCCAAGACCAAGGAACTGCAAGCCCGCCTGAAGGGCTTCATGGACCGCCACATTTACCCGGCGGAACCGCGCTGGTGGGCCGAACTGGAAGAGAACACCCGCGCCGGCAAGCGTTGGACGCCGTTGCAGGTCATTGAGGACCTGAAGCCCGTGGCGCGCGCAGAAGGCCTGTGGAACCTGTTCCTGCCCGACAGCGCACGCGGCGCCGGCCTGAGCAACCAGGAGTACGCGCCCCTGGCCGAGATCATGGGCGCCGTGCCCTGGGCCAGCGAGGTCTTCAATTGCTCGGCCCCCGATACCGGCAACATGGAGGTGCTGGTGCGCTACGGCACCGCAGAACACCAAAAGACCTGGCTGGAGCCGCTGCTGGCTGGGGAGATCCGCAGCGCCTTCGCCATGACCGAACCGGCCGTGGCCTCGTCCGACGCCACGAACATCGAGGCCCGCATCCAGCGCCAGGGGGACGAGTACGTCATCAATGGCCGCAAGTGGTGGACCAGTGGTGCCGGCGACCCGCGCTGCAAGATCATGATCTTCATGGGCAAGACCGACCCGGAAGCGCCGCGTCACTCGCAGCAGTCCATGATCCTGGTGCCCATGGACACCCCGGGCGTCAAGGTGCTGCGGCCCCTGCAGGTCATGGGGTATGACGATGCGCCGCACGGCCACATGGAAATCGATTTCCAGGACGTGCGCGTGCCGGCGTCCCACATGCTGTTGGGCGAGGGGCGCGGCTTCGAGATCGCGCAAGGCCGCCTCGGCCCGGGCCGCATCCACCACTGCATGCGCCTGGTCGGCCTGGCCGAGCGCTCCCTGGCCCTGATGTGCAAGCGCGCCACCGCCCGCGTGGCCTTCGGCAAGACAGTGGCACAGCAGACCGTCACCCAGGAGCGCATTGCCGAGGCCCGCTGCATGATTGAGCAGGCGCGCCTGCTCACGCTGAAGGCCGCCTGGATGATGGACGTGGCCGGCAACAAGGCGGCCAAGGCTGAGATCGCGATGATCAAGGTGGTGGCCCCCAACATGGCCCTGCAGGTCATCGACTGGGCCATGCAGGTGCACGGGGGCGCGGGCATGTGCCAGGACTTCCCGCTGGCCTACTTCTTCGCCCAGGCGCGCACGCTGCGCTTTGCCGATGGCCCGGACGAGGTGCACCGCAACTCCATCGCGAAGCTGGAACTCGGCCGCTACGCCGCCTGAACGAGCGGATGTTGGTTCGCGTCGCTGGCGTTGCGGGCCGTGCACCGCCTCCGGCGCGCGGATGTGCGCAGCGGTTCTTCGGCGGGCGGGGCGCTACTTGAAGTCGCCGCCCACCCCGATCACGAAGGTCTCGGGCTTGAGGTAGCGGCGCAGCGCGGCGTTCGCCTGCTCCAGCGTCACCTCGGCGATGGCCTTGTCCAGTTCGGCCGACCAAGTCATGGTACGCCCCAGGTTCAAGTCGGTGGCCAGCCGGTTGGCCAGTGCCCCGTCCTGCGCCCGCGACAGGCGCCGGAAGTTCAGCAGCCCCGCCCGCGCGTCACGCAGTTCGGCCTCGGTGAAACCCTGGCTCAGCGCCTTGGCGACCTCGTCCTTGAAAGCTTCTTCAGCGGCCTTGAGGTTGCCCGGGGCGAAGATGGCGCTGGCCGACCACACCGAATGCGCCTCCCTCGAGTTCCAGTCGATCCAGGACCGCACGTCGTAAGACAGTCCGCCCTTTTCGCGCAGGCGCACCCACAGCCGCGAGCTGCCGCCGCCGCCCAGCATCATGTTGGCCACCATCAGCGCCGCCGCGTCGGGATGGGTGTCGGCCAGCGGCAGCGCCTGACGCACCTGCAGCACCGCGTTCTGCTTGTCAGGCGTGCTGAACACCAGGCGCGCGGGGGCTGCGGTCCACAGCGGATCCTCCACGCGCTGGTGCGGCGAAGGGGACGCCCAACTGCCCAGCCAGCGCTCCAGCACCGACCGCAGGGCCGCGGCGTCGAAGTCGCCCACCGCGGAAAACTCTGCCGTGCCGGCGCCGACAAACCGCGCATGAAAGCGCCGCAGCGCCTCTGGCGTGACGGCCCGCACGACTTGCACCTCTTCATCGAAGCTCGGCACGGCCCGCGGATCGCCGGGTCCGTGGGGGTTGCCATGCCGGGCCACTGCCTTGGCCACGATGTCACCCGGCTCCTGGCGCGCCTGTTCGATGGCACTCAGCGCCTGGCGCTGCAGTTCCGAAAGCGCGGCCTCGTCAAACGCCGGCTCGCGCAGCAAGCGCGCCACCAGTTCCACCGCAGCGGGCAGGTGTTCACGCCGGCTCTGCAGGCTCACGGTGAGCACCCCGCGGGCGTAGCCGGCCGACAGCTCGGTGCGCCAGTTGTCCAGACGGTCCTGGATCTGCTGGCGTGTCAGTGCCGCCCCACCCTTGTCGATCAGCGCCGCCCACAGCGCACCGGTCTGGGCTTGGCCCTGCAGACCCTGCACGTCCCCGAGGCGCAGGCGCAGCACCGCGCTGACCACCTGGCCCCGTGTGCTCTTGGGCAGCAACGCCACCTGCAGCCCGCCCAGTCGTGTGCGCTGCGTGCGCTGGTAGATGTTTGCCGGTGAGACGTCGAAGGACTCGGCCTGCGCCAGCCCGGCTTGCGGTCGGAAGGACTGCATCTGCTGCGCCACCTCCACCGCGGCCGGCGAGGGAGCCCGTGCCGCCTTGTCGGTGGGAATGAAGGTTCCCAGGGTGCGGTTGGCCGGTAGCAGGCGCTGGGTGGCCACACGCTGCAAGTCGGTCAAGCTCAGGCTGCGCACACGGTCGCGCAGCAGAAAGTTCAGGCGCCAATCCCCCAGGGCGATCGACTCCGACAGGGCCACGCCCACACGTTCGGGGTCGTTGAAGGCCTGCTCCCAGGCCTTGAGCCAGCGCAGCCGGGCACGGTCCAGCTCGGCCTGGGTCAGGGGCTCGGTGGCCAGGGATTCCAGCGTGGCCAGCAAGGCCGCGCGCGCGGAAGCGGGGTCCTGCCCAGGCGCCAGCTCCACGCCAAAGGCGATGAAGCCGGGGTCGTGCAGGGCCGGCGTCCACCCCCAGGTAGAGGCTGCCAGGCCCTTGTCCGTCAGGCGCTGATGAAGGCGTCCCGCAGGCGCATCGCCCAAGGCCGGAGCCAGCAGTTCAAGGGCTGCGTGGTCGGGATCGGCACCGGGCACGCCGTGGTAAGCCACCAGCAAGGACGCGGCACCGCCGACCCGGCGCACCGTCAGCTCGCGCTCGCCATCTTGTACCGGGTCAAGGGTGTACAGCCGGGGCAAAGGGGCGGCAGGATTCGCAATCGGCCCGAAGTGCTGCCGAACTTGCTCCTTGACCTTGTCGGCATCGAACCTTCCGCTGACGACCAGCGTGGCGTTGTCGGGGCGGTACCAGGTGCGGTAGAAGGCCTGCAGCCGGGCGATGTCCACGCCTTCCACATCGCTGCGGGCGCCGATCGTGGACTTGCCATAGTTGTGCCACTGGTACATGGCCGCCAGCGTCTTCTCGAACAGCACGTTGCCGGGGTTGTTCTCCCCCATCTCCATCTCGTTGCGCACCACCGTCATCTCGGTGTCCAGGTCCTTGCGGGCGATGAAGCTGTTGACCATCGCATCGGCCAGCCAGTCGATCATCCAGGCCAGGTTGTCGTCGTTGGCGGCAAAGCTGGCGAAGTAGTTGGTGCGGTCCAGCCAGGTGGACCCGTTGGCGCGCAGACCGCGGCGCGTGAACTCGGCCCAGGCCATGGGGTGGCGCGTGGAGCCCTTGAACAACAGGTGCTCCAGCAAGTGGGCCATGCCCGTCTCGCCGTAATTCTCGTGCCGGCTGCCCACCTTCACCGTCAGGTTGACCGTGGTGGTGGGCTTGGAGTCGTCAGGCACCAGCAGCAGTTGCAGGCCGTTGGGCAGGCGGTACTCGGTGATACCTTCTACTGCGTGAACGGGCGCCCAGGCAGCGAGGGCGTCGTTACCCCTGGACGGGGCGGCTGAGGCAGCGGCGTTCTGTGAGGCGCTCTGCGCCGCCGCAGGCATGTGCAGCAGCCCAGCAGAACCCAAGACCAGCAACAGTGGCAACACGGACATGAAGCCGCAGATACGAGAGCCCAGCCGAAGCGGCTGCCGAGCCTGTACGAGCCATCTGACCATCGGTTCGATCTTCCTGCAACGGTGGAGGACTGGCCTGCCCGGAGGGACTCGAACCCCCGACCTGCTGCTTAGAAGGCAGCTGCTCTATCCAGTTGAGCTACGGGCAGAGGGTGGCAAACGTGCCAGGCTGGAGATGGTCGGGGTGAGATGATTCGAACATCCGACCCACTGCTCCCAAAGCAGTTGCGCTACCAGGCTGCGCTACACCCCGACGTGTGGACTGCATTGTAGCCAGCGCAGGCTGAACGGCGGCGCCGTCCCTCTCAGCACCACACGGCATCTCTCCGCATCCCTGAGCAACCCCGCTCACCGGCCCTGTGCCAGGGCCGATTGGCGGATGGCGGTCAAGGTGGTGCGGCTGGTGATGACATCGGCCGAGAGCTTGACGTGGATCAGCGTGGGACGGCCGGTTGCCAACGCCCGCGCAAACGCAGGCTCGAACCCGGCGGTGGTCTCGACACGCTCGGCCTGCCAGCCATAGGCCTGAGCCAGCGCCACGAAGTCGGGGTTGAAGAGGTCGCTGCCGCTGACGCGGCCGGGGTATTCGCGCTCCTGGTGCATACGGATGGTGCCGTAGGTGCCGTTGTCCACCACGATGCTGATCAGGCGCCTGGCGCCATAGCCGGTGGCCGTGGCCATCTCCTGGCCGGTCATCAGCAGGTCGCCGTCACCGGCCACGTTCACCACCGTACGCTCCGGGTGCAGAAGCGCCGCCGCCACGGCCGCAGGCAGGCCGTAGCCCATGGCGCCGGAGGTGCACGCGAGCTGGGAGCGGCCATGGTGCTGCAGGCCGGGGTAGGCCACAAAGCGGTGCAGCCAGCCGCTGAAATTGCCGGCGCCGTTGGTATAGACCGTGTCTGCCGGGGCCAGGCGCTGCACGGTCTTCATGACCTGCGTCATGTCCAGCGGCTCAACCACCGCGGCCTCGTGGTTGGCCAGGTAGTCGGCATGGGCCTGCCGCGCCTTGTCCGCCCAGGGCACGGTGGGCGGCGCGGCCAGCGCCTCCAGGGCCTTGCCGGCGGCGGCCATGGAGGACTGCAGCATCAGGTCGGCGGCGTAGACGCGGCCCAGTTCCTCCGGGCCGGCATGGATGTGCACCAGGCGCTGCGCCGGGCGCGGCGCCTGCAGCAGCGTGTAGCCGCCCGTGGTCATCTCGCCCAGGCGCACGCCCACGGCCAGGATCAGGTCAGCCTCGCGGATGCGCTTGGCGAGTGCCGGGTTGATGCCGATGCCCACGTCGCCGGCGTACAGCGCGTGGCGGTTGTCGAAGGTGTCCTGGAAGCGAAAGCCGCAGCCCACGGGCAGCTGCCAGTTCTCTGCGAAGCGCTGCAGCGCCTGCACCGACTCCGGCGTCCAGCCGCCGCCGCCGGCGATCAGGAACGGCCGCTGCGCCGCCATCAGCATGGCGCGCAGGTCGCGCAGCCCGCCGGGAGCCGGCCAGGCGTGGGCGGCTTGCGCGCGGGGCAGCACGGGTGCTGCGGTCAGCGTGGTCAGCATGTCCTCGGGCAGGGACAGCACCACCGGCCCAGGCCGGCCCTGCATGGCGGTGTGGAAGGCGCGGGCCACGTACTCGGGCAGGCGGTCAGCGTCCTGCACTTCGGCCACCCACTTGGCCAGCCCCAGGGTGCCGGGGCCGAACATCTGGCGGTAGTCCATTTCCTGGAAGGCTTCCCGGTCGCGCTGGTCGCTGGCCACCTGGCCGACGAACAGGATCATGGGCGTGGAGTCTTGCAAGGCGGTGTGCACCCCGATGCTGGCGTTGGTGGCGCCCGGCCCGCGGGTGACGAAGCAGATGCCGGGGCGACCGCTGAGCTTGCCCTGCGCCTCGGCCATGAAGGCGGCGCCGCCCTCTTGCCGGCAGGCGATGAAGCGGATGTGGTCACGGTATTCGTGAAAGCCGTCCAGCACCGCCAGGTAGCTCTCGCCGGGCACGCCAAAACAGGTGTCCACCCCCTGTGCCACCAGGGCCTCGACCAGTGCGTGGCCGGCCATGCGCGGCTCAGGCGCGGCACCGCCCGCGGCGCCGGGGCCGGCTGCACAGGCCGTTGAGGAGGCGGTTGAAGCGGCGGTTGATGTGGAGGACGAGATGGCAGTCGGCGTCGTGGAGGCGTTCATCTTCATTGCAGGAGTTGAGGTTGCAGAGCGTTCACGAGGGGTGGTGCATCAGACGTCGGCTGACCAGCGCGGCGGCGGCCACGCCCAGCATCCAGGCCGCCGCGGCACCCATGAAGACGCCAGCGGGTTGGCCACGGTCGAGCAACCAGCCGAACAGCGGCGCAGCCACGGCAAACCCAACGTCCAGGCCGGAATACACGGTGCCGTAGACACGGCCGGTGGCGCCGGGGGGCGTAGCCCGGCGGATGAGCATGTCGCGCGAGGGGCCGGCCAGGCCTGACCCCAGACCCGCCAGGATGCACAAGGCCACCGCCACCACGCCCGAGACCGCGCCCGTGGCCACCACCATCATCAGCAGCGCCGACAAGGACATGGCCACTCCGATGGTGAGTTCCAGTCGGGCCACCTTGGCTGACAGGAAGCCGCCCAGCACCATGCCCAGGGCACCAAGCAGCGTGAAACCCGTCACCACCGTGGCCGACACGGTCAACGGCAAGCCGTACAAGGCCTGCAGGGCCGGCCCGGAAAAGGTCTGGATGGCCGCCAGCGCCGCCGTTACCACGAAGAAGAAGCCGAAACACATCCACAAAATGGGCAGCTTCAGGAAGTCCAGCGGATGAATGTCCGGGGCGTCCGATGCCGTTCGCGCGGTAGCGCCCTGCCCCGCCGGTGGCGGCCCTGCCGTCTCGCAGGCAGGCGCAGCAATCGGCAAGGCAGTCGGTTCGCGGTCCTCGAGTGCATCACGTTGCAGCAGAACCAGCAGCCACACGCCAGCCGCAAGCAGGGCCGCCCCGACAAAGGCCACTCGCCAGGAACCGCCCAGGGACGACAGCCCGATCAGGAACACCGGGGCCGCTGCCCAGCCCAGGTTGCCGCTGATGCCATGCGCGGAGAACGCGTGCCCCAGGCGAGCGGGAGACACGCGCTTGTTCAGGATGGTGAAGTCCGCAGGGTGAAAAGGCGCGTTGCCCAGCCCCAGGAGCACCGCCGCCACGGCCAGGCTGGCGTAGCCCTGCGCCGTGGCCACCACCAGTGCGGCTGCGACGAAGCAAGCCAGCGCCGCGTGCAGCACCGGCAGGGCCCCCACACGGTCAACCAAAAACCCGGCCAAGGCCTGCCCCAGGCCGGACACCACGAAAAACACCGACATCAGCAGGCCGAGCTGCGAGTAGCTCAGGCCGAACGCCTGGATGAACGCCGGGAACAGCGGCGGCAGCAGCAGGTGGAAGAAGTGCGAGGTGGCATGCGCCACCACCACCACCCCGATGGTGCGGGCGTCTTGCAGCCAAGGTACGGCGGTGAGCGCGGGAGCAACAGCAGGCACGGCGGCGGCAGAAGTGGGCGGTAGGTGCTGACCTGGCACCGAAAGTTCTCAGCACCAAAGCTGCCTCCATTCTCCGCCAGGGCCTGGCTCGTCACCTGCCCAGCCGGCGCGCCGCGCCTCAGTGCACCACGCGCTCGAAGGAAAAGTCGCCGTCGGTCATGTCCACCGGGATCACATCCTTCGGGCCGAAGCGCCCTTGCAGGATCAGCTTGGACACCGGGTTCTCGATGCGCTGCTGGATGGCGCGCTTGAGAGGGCGTGCGCCGAACACCGGGTCGAAGCCCACCTTCGCCAATTCGGCCAGCGCGGCGGGGGATACCTCGAGCTGCATGTCCAGCTTGGCAAGGCGGGCCCCCAGAGCCTTGAGCTGAATCCTGGCGATGGACTCGATGTGGACACGGTCCAGGGCGTGGAACACCACCGTCTCGTCGATGCGGTTGAGGAATTCGGGGCGGAAGTGCTGCTTGACCTCGACCCACACGGCGTCGCGTATCGCCGCGCTGTCCTGCCCCACCATTTGCATGATCTGGTGCGAACCCAGGTTGCTGGTCATCACGATGACGGTGTTCTTGAAGTCCACGGTGCGGCCCTGCCCGTCCGTCAGGCGGCCGTCGTCCAGCACCTGCAGCAACACGTTGAACACCTCCGGGTGGGCCTTTTCCACCTCGTCCAGCAGCAACACGGAATACGGCTTGCGACGCACGGCTTCGGTGAGGGTGCCGCCTTCTTCGTAGCCCACATAGCCGGGAGGTGCGCCGATCAGGCGGCTCACGCTGTGCTTTTCCATGAACTCGCTCATGTCGATGCGCACCATGTGGTCCTCGCTGTCGAACAGGAAGCCCGCCAGCGCCTTGCACAGCTCCGTCTTGCCCACACCGGTGGGGCCGAGGAACAGGAAGGAGCCGAGGGGCCGATTCGGATCCGACAGGCCGGCACGCGAGCGGCGAATGGCGTCGGCCACGGCCACGATGGCCTCGTCCTGGCCCACCACGCGCTCGTGCAGCCTGGTCTCCATCTGAAGCAGCTTGTCACGCTCACCCTGCATCAGCTTGCTCACGGGAATGCCCGTGGCGCGCGAGACCACGTCGGCAATCTCCTCCGCGCCCACCATGGTGCGCAGCAGTTGCGGGCCCTGCCCGCCCGCCTTCTTGCCCGACTCCTTGGCCTGGGCCTCCTTCAAGCGCTTCTCGAGCTCGGGCAGGCGCCCGTACTGCAACTCGGCCACCTTGTCGAAGTTGCCCTTGCGCTTGAAGTCCTCGATTTGTGCCTTGATGCGTTCGATCTCTTCCTTGACCTGGGCCGAGCCCTGGGCGGCGGCCTTCTCGGCCTTCCAGATCTCTTCCAGATCGGCCGCTTCGCGCTCGAGCTTGTCGATTTCCTCTTCGATCAAGGCCATGCGCTTGATCGAGGCCTCGTCCTTTTCCTTGCGCACGGCCTCGCGCTCGATCTTGAGCTGGATGAGCCGGCGGTCGAGCTTGTCCATGGCCTCGGGCTTGGAGTCGATCTCGATCTTGATCTTGGCCGCCGCCTCGTCGATGAGGTCGATGGCCTTGTCGGGCAGGAAGCGGTCGGTGATGTAGCGGTGGCTCAACTCGGCCGCGGCCACGATGGCCGGGTCGGTGATCTCCACGCCGTGGTGCACCTCGTATTTCTCCTGCAGCCCGCGCAGGATGGCGATGGTGGCCTCCACGGTCGGCTCATCGACCAGCACCTTCTGGAAGCGCCGCTCCAGCGCGGCGTCCTTCTCCACGTACTTGCGGTACTCGTTGAGCGTGGTGGCCCCGATGCAGTGCAACTCGCCGCGGGCCAGCGCAGGCTTGAGCATGTTGCCCGCGTCGATCGCACCCTCGGCCTTGCCTGCTCCCACCATGGTGTGCAACTCATCGATGAAGAGGATGATGCGCCCCTCGTCGGCAGCCACTTCCTTCAGCACGGCCTTCAGGCGCTCCTCGAACTCGCCGCGGTACTTGGCGCCGGCCAGCAGGCCCGCCATGTCCAGCACCAGCACGCGCTTGTCCTTGAGCGTGTCGGGCACCTCGCCGTTGACGATGCGCTGGGCCAGGCCCTCCACGATGGCGGTCTTGCCCACGCCCGGCTCGCCGATCAGCACCGGGTTGTTCTTGCTGCGCCGCTGCAGCACCTGGATGGCGCGGCGGATCTCGTCGTCCCGGCCAATGACCGGGTCGAGCTTGCCCTGGCGGGCGCGCTCGGTGAGATCCAGCGTGTACTTCTTCAACGCCTCGCGCTGGCCTTCGGCCTCGGCGGAGTCGACCTTCTGGCCCCCGCGCACGGCGTCAATGGCGGCCTCCAGCGCCTTGCGCGTCAGGCCGTGGCCGCGTACGACGCCGCCGAGATCGGTCTTGGCATCGGCCAGCGCCAGCAGAAACATCTCGCTGGCGATGAACTGGTCGCCGCGCTTGGTGCCTTCCTTGTCGGCCGACTGCAGCAACTGGATGAGCTCACGCCCGGCCTGTACCTGCCCGCCCCCCTGCACACTGGGCAGCCCGTTGATGGCGGTATCCATCGCCATCTTCAGGGCTGCACTGTTGGCACCGGCGCGGTCCAGCAGCGCCTTCGGGCCATCGACCTGCTGCAGCATGGCCGCAAGAAGGTGGGAGGGCTCGATGTAGGGGTTGTCGCGTGAGACGGCCAGGCTCTGGGCCTCGCCCAGGGCTTGCTGGAAGGCAGTGGTCAGTTTGTCAAGGCGCATCGGGTTCTCCTGCGTGTGCTGGTCACTTGGGGGGGTGGCGCGTGTTTTCAAGTCGGGCGTACCCAGTCAACACCTTTCTAGAATCAATCCATGGACATTCATCAGATTCAGGTTAAGTACGACCCCTTGGCCGATCGCCTGCTGCTGCAGATACGCACCCGAGACGAGTTGCTGTTCCCCATCTGGCTGACCCGGCGGATGGTGATGCGCCTGTGGCCGCACTTCCGCGGCATGGTGTCAGGGCTGGCCGTGACCCGATCAGCGCCCTCTGCGATGGCCGTGCCCGAGGCCCGTGACATGCTGGCCGAAGCCGCCAGAGAACGAGCGCTCAGGTCTGCCGACTTCAAGACCCAGTTCGACCCGTCCAGTGCCAAGCAGGCTCTGGGGCCTGAACCCATGCTGCCCACCGCCATCGATCTGCGGCCGGCCAAGGGCCAGGCGGTGGTGCTGGTGATACGTGACGCCAACGGGCGCAGCCTGGAGCTGGCCTTCGGCGAGGATTTGGCACACGGCCTGTCAAGGCTGGTGGAGAGCGCATTGGTCGCCTCGGAGTGGGGCCTGGTGGCAGCAGCCGCGGAGACGCAGACCGAACCGGGCACGCCGTCGGCGCGGGTGTTGAACTGAACGGTGCAGCACCGCTCAACACCGTGCCACCTGGCCGCTGCGGCTCAGCCCAGGTTCAGCCCTGGCTGAGTTGTTGCGCCAGTACGGCCTTCTGCACCTTGCCCAGGGCTGTGCGAGGGAGATCCTGACGGATCACGATGCGCCGGGGATGCTTGTAGCGGGCCAGCCGCGCAGCGAACAGTGCCTGCAGGGCCTGCAGGTTCACATCCTGCCCAGGGCGCGCCACCAGGGCCAGGGCGGGCACCTCGCCCCACTGAGCGTCCGGCAGGCCCACCACCGCACACTCGGCCACGCCCGGAAAGGCCTCCACCAGCGACTCGATCTCCGCCGGGAACACCTTCTCGCCCCCGGAATTGATCATGTCCTTGGAGCGCCCCACCACCTCGTAAGCGCCGTCGGGACGCTGGCGCGCGAGGTCCCCTGTGCTGAACCAGCCGTCAACAAAGCCGCTGCCCCAGGGCTCGCCCAGATAGCCTCTCATCACGTTGGGGCCGCGCAGCTGAATCTCGCCCACGGCGCCTGGGTCCACGACTGTGCTGTCCAGATCGGCCAGCCGCACCTGCACGCCCGGAGCGGGCCAGCCCGCAAGGCCTGGGTACTGCCACGCCTGGGCTGGGAGGGTGGCGATGCTGAAGGGCCCGGTCTCGGTGGCGCCGTAGACCTGCGCCACCGGCACGCCGCGCTCATGAAAGCGGTCGATGAGCGCCATCGGCACCACCGAGGAGCCGCTGTTGATGAACCGCAACGACGACAAGTCGGCCTTTGGCCAGTCCGGATGCTCCAGCAGCGCGCGCATCGTGGCCGGCACCAGCAACGAGGTGTCCGGGCGCCACGCGGCCACATCCTTCAGCCATTGCCCGGGGTCGAACCGCGCGTGCAGGCACACGGCCCCACCGGCCAGCAGGGCCGGCAGCACCTGGATGCACAGCCCGCCCACGTGGAACATCGGCAGCAGGCCCAGCACACGGGTGTTCGCGGCGAAGCCTTGCACCACGGCGGCAGCTCGTGCGTTGGCCAGCACCTGCGCTTGCGTGTGCACCGCGCCCTTGGGCAGCCCCGTGGTGCCGGAGGTGTAGACCAGCAGCAGGTCACCCGGCTCGGTGGCGGGATGGCGAACGCTGCCCTGCGCGGCGCCTGCGGGAGCCGCCACGCTTGGCACCGCCCTGCCTTTGCGGGCCCCAAGCTCCGGCGCGAGCAGGGCCACCCGGTCTGCCATCTCCGGCGTACCCGTCACATGCCGCGCGCCTGAATGGCGCAGCAGCTGGCGCAGTTCCTCATCGGTCAGGCGCCAGTTCAGCGGCAGGAACACGGCGCCCACGCGTCCACAGGCGAACAGCGTCGCCAACATCTGGGCGCTGTTCAGGCCCAGCCAGGCCAGCACGTCGCCGGCGGCCACGCCCGCGACGCACAGCGCTGCCACCTGCGCCCGGATCTCCTGCTCGAAGTCGCACCGGCTCCATTCCTGCGGGCCCCCCGCCACGCACAGGGCCAGCGGGTCTGCAGCCAGCAGGCGCTGCCAGACCGCGTCCAGCGAAGTCTCGCCGGGCAACGGGCCGGGCGAAACTTCGGTCACTCGTTCACCTCGTCGCGCTCCCCCGGCGCGTACAGGCACTCGCGGCCCAGGCGGTCCACGCACAGTTCAGCCGTCCAGGGCAGCATCAGCGAGCCGCAGCGGGAATCGCGGTAAATGCGCTCCAGCGGCAGCGACTTCAGCATGGACTGGCCGCCGCAGGTGCGGATGGCCAGGCGGGCGATGTCGTTGGCGCTCTCCATGATGGTGTGGTGGGCGGCATACAAGCGCATGCGGGTGTCGCGGTCGGGGTCGATGCGGGCATCGCGGGCGTTCTGCAGGAACAGCGCGCGGGTCTGCTCCAGCTGGATGCGCATCTGCGCCACCGCCACCTGCTTGGTGGCGTACATGCGCCGCTTGACGGGCGGCATGCCAGGCACCTCGCCGCGCAGGTACTGCACGGTGAAGTCGTAAGCCGCCTGCGCCAGGCCCATGTAGGTGGGTGACAACGTGGCGAACATATGGGGGTAGCGCATGGCCGCCTGGAAATACAGGCCCTCGGGCATCATGCGCGCCTCGTCGGGCACGAATACGTCCGTGAACTCCAGGTTGCGCGACACCGTGCCCCGCATGCCCAGGGGGTCCCAATCCCCGAACACGCGCACGCCTGGCGCGTCAGCGGGCACGGCCAGGTACAGGGAGTCGCGCTGGGTGGCGCCTGGACGGTCCAGCGTGCACAGCGCGCCGTAGTAGTCAGCCGCGCCCGAGAGCGACGCGAAGATCTTGCGGCCGTTGACGACGTAGCCCCCTTCCACCTTGCGCGCCAGCGTGCCGAACGGCACCTTGCCCGAGGCGGCCGCACCGCCTTCGGAAAAGGGCTGGGCGTAGACCTTGCCCTGGTTCACCACCCGGTCGAAGTGCAGGGCGCGGATGCGCTCGTGATCGGCCCGTTGCTCGGGCGTCATGTCCAGGTCGTCAGCGATGAAACCGGCCCACATGGTGGAGCACACGTGCATGTTCCAGGTCAGGGCCGTGGCCCCGCAGTGGCGGCCGATCTCGGCGGCCACCATCACGTAGGTGCTGAAGTCTGCCCCCAACCCGCCAGCCGCCTTGGGCACGCAGATGCCCAGCAAGCCGGCCGCACGCAGGTCGGCATAGTTCTCGAAGGGGAAGACGGCGTCCCGGTCGATGGCCGCCGCCCGGGGGGCAAAGCGCTCCCGGCCCAGTGTGGCCGCCAGGTCGATGAGCTCGCGCTGTGGCGCGCTCAGGCGATCGACCGAGCCGGCGATGTGGGCTGCAGCGGACATGTTGGTGGGTCTCCTGGTACCTGGTCTAGGCTGTCTTGAAGTGCCGCCCCAGGAACTGCAGCACTGCCTGGTTGAAGGCAGCAGGCTGTTCCAGGTTGGCTATGTGGCCCGCATCCGCCAGGCAGTGGTACTCGGCCCCTGGAATGTGGGCCGCCATGCGCTGCATCACCTCGGGCGGGGCCGTGCGGTCAAGTGCAGCCGCCAGGCACAGCGTAGGTACGCGAAAGTTCGGCAGGGCGGCACGGCGGTCAAACCTGACCAGGGCTGCCAGCGCTGCCCGGTAGGTGTCTTGCGGGACGGCGGACATGATGCGGCTCGCGGCTTCGCGTGCCCGCACGGGGACACCCGGTGCAACCATCGCCGGGACCAGGCGCTCGGCCACCGCGGCCATCCCCTGCCCCGCATCCAGCAAGGCCAGGCGGTCGCGCAGGAAGGCCTGCTGCCAGTCACCGCCCGGGCGGCCGAAGGCGGGTGAGGTGCAGGCCAGCACCAGAGCGCTCGTGCGTTCCGGCCAGGTCGCCGCAAATTCCTGCGCGACCATGCCGCCCATGCTGTGGCCCAGCAACACGGCCTGCTCGAAGCCCAATGCAGACAGCGTGTCGGCCACGGCCTGGGCCATCGACGCCAGGCTCAGCCCAGTCGGCAGCGGCGAGTCGCCGTAACCCGGCAGGTCCAGCGCCAGCGCAGTGAATCCGGCCTGCGCCAACGCACGGGTGGTGCCGGAGACAGCGTCGCTCCAGATCTGGCGCGACCCGCCCACGCCATGCAGCAAGGCAACAGCCACAGCACCGTGGCCTTGGCGCTCATGGGCCAGAACTTGGTCCGCCATCGTCAATGGCTTCGAGCCAGCGGCGCCTTCATCACTCCCGCCCCAGGGGTGGTTCGTGTGCCGATCACAGCAGCCGCCCCTGGTCCACCACCGCCTGGCCGTCCAGCATCACGGTGCAGCCGCGCAGGGGCAGGTCGAAGTGGCCGGCGGTGTGGCGCCCGGCCACCTCGTTGGCACCTGTGGAGTACAGGAAGTTGCCGGCGAAAGCCCGCAACTCGGTGCCATTGAAGTCTGCCTTGTCGTAAAAGGTCATCGCGTCCCAGCGCGCGCGCCGGTTCAGGCCCCACCCCAGATGCGAGACAGCGTAGGCCTGTGGGTCGTCCCAGGCCTCGAAATAGCCTCGCATCAGGTCACCGTCCACGTGCCGGCCTTCGACCTGCACGACGCAGTCGTCTTCGATGTGCAGCGTGACCGGGTCCTGCAGGTAGCGCTTGAAGGTGAGGTTGACATCGCCACGGTCCAGCACCAGGCGCCCCTGCACCTGGTGCGCGGCAGGGAAGGCCAGCACCAGCCCCGCGGGCCAGTGCGACAGCGTGCCCGGCTTGGTGGTGAAGCCCCAGACCCCGCCCACACGGGCGCCGGCCAGACCGATGCGCAGGTCGGTACCGGCTTCGGACATCACCCGCATCTCGCGGGCGCCCTTCAGGCACCGCATCGCCTCGCGCACCGGTGCCTCGTCCTGCGTACGCGGCTCGCAGCGCAGCAGGATCTCGGGGTGCTCGTGGCTGATGGCCAGCACCCGCGCGCCGCCCTTGAGGATGGCGGGCAGTTCGGGCGCATGCTGCAGCCCTTCGACCGTGCAGTCGGCGATGAAGACGCTGCCAGCCAGGGCCGCCACCACCGGCGCCAGGCCGGCTATCGCGTCCGAGGCGCCGGTGGACCGCACCGGCACAGGCGCTGTCAGCGGCCGGGCCGGCAGCAGCAAATGGAACGGCCGCGCACCGATGCGCGCCAGGGCCAGTTCGCTGAGCAAGGGCAACTCCGGGCGCGTCTGCGTCTCGGCCAGCACCGCGCAGGCGTCGCCCGCCTGCACACCGCACAGTCGGAAGACGCGCTCGAAGCTGTCAATCCAGAGGGATTCAATCCGGCTCACCGCGCTCTGGCCTTTCGCGTCAGTTACCCGAAGGCCGATCTGTGGCGCCAAGCTTTGGCAGCGCACCCGGCGCAGCCGCATCGGCCCCCGGTGCGTTGCCTGCACGGATGCCCCAGCGCTGCAGCGCCTCATCGTCGCTGACGCGCGCGTCCACCCAGCGTGCGCCCTCGGGCGTGGTTTCCTTCTTCCAGAACGGCGCCTGCGTCTTGAGATAGTCCATCAGGAACTCACAGGCCTGGAAGGCCTCGCCGCGGTGGGCGGACGTGACCGCCACCAGGACGATCTGGTCCAGCGGCTGCAACCGCCCCACCCGGTGCACCACCCGGGCCGCGCGGATGTCGAAGCGCTGGAACGCCTGGTCGATCATGGCCTCGATGGAGGCGTCTGTCATGCCAGGGTAGTGCTCGAGTTCCAGGCTCGAGATGCCGTGCTGCGCCCCCTGGCGATCACGCACGGTGCCCAGGAAGGTGACCACCGCGCCCACCCCGCCGTCGCTGGCACGCAGCCGCTCGATCTCGGCCGACACGTCGAAATCCTCTTCGCAGATCAGCACGCGCGTCATGGCACTCATCCTCCGGTGACGGGCGGAAAGAAGGCAACCTCGGCGCCGTCGCTCAGGGCTTCGTCTTCCAGGCACATGCGCTGGTTCACAGCGCAGCGCACCGCGCGGTCACGCGCCAGGCCCTGCGCGTGTCGCTCGCTCAGGCCCAGGAGATGGTCGCGCAGTGCACCCACCGTGGCGCCCACGGCCACCATGGCCTGTTCCTCGGGGCCCAGCGCCTCGCGCAGCGAAGCAAAGTAGCGGACTCGAATCTTCATGGCTGCATGATGCCGCAAGGCAATGTGGCCGCGCGCTGCCGCAGGCAAGGGGTGCTCATCGCGCTGGTCCTGCCCGCTGCATTCCGGCCTCCTCAGCCCAAGAGGGCCTGCAGCGGCAGGAAGCGCACGGTGTCGCCCCGGGCGATGGGTTGCAGCGCCGGCACGTCCACCAGCCCGTCGGCCCAGACGGTGGAGGTCAGCACACCCGAGCTCTGGTTGGGAAACAGGTCCAGGCCGCCCTGGTCGTTCAGCCGCGCCCGCAGGAACTCGCGCCGACGGTCCGGGCGCGGCCAATCGAAGTCGGCCCGCAGAGGGTAGGCCGCCGGCGCGCGGGCCGGGCGGCCCTGCAAGGCGCGCAGCAAGGGGGCCACCGTCAAGAGGGAGGTCACGAAGCTCGACACCGGGTTGCCGGGCATGCCCACGAACAGCGCCTCGCTGCCATCTGCACGCCGCACGGCGCCAAAGGCCAGCGGCTTGCCGGGCTTCATCGCCACCTGCCAGAGGTCCAGCCGCCCTTCCAGGCGCATCGCGGGCTTCAGGTGATCCTCTTCCCCCACCGAAACGCCGCCCGACGTCAGGATCAGGTCCACGCCCTCGGCGGCGGTGCGCAGGGCTTGGCGGGTGGCTTCCAACCGGTCGGGCACGATGCCCAGGTCCTTCACCTCGCAGCCACTGGCCTGCAGCAGCCCGGTGAGGGTGAAGCGGTTGGAGTTGTAGATGGCCCCGGGCTTGAGCGCCTCACCCGGCATGGCCAATTCATCGCCAGTGGAGAACAGCGCCACCCGCGGCCGGCGCAGCACCTGCAGCGTGGCGCGGCCGACCGAGGCGGCCAGGCCCATCGCCTGCGGCGTCAGCAGGCTGCCCCGGGCCAGCACGGTGGCGCCGGCGGCGATGTCCTCACCGCGGCGGCGGATCCACTGCCCTTGAGCAGGCAAGGCGTCGATGCGCACCGAATCCGCGTCCACGGCAGTGCATTGCTCCTGCATCACCACGGCGTCGGCCCCAGGCGGAATCTGCGCCCCGGTGAAGATACGCGCGGCGCTGCCAGCGGCCAGCGGTGTACCCACCACCCCCGCCGGGATGCGCTGCGAGAGCGGCAGAACGACGCCTGCTGCAGGCACGTCGGCCACGCGCAGGGTGTAGCCATCCATGGCGCTGTTGTCGGCCGGGGGCACGTCCAGGCCCGAGTGCACGTCCTCGGCCAACACCCGGCCCAAGGCCTGCAGCGTCGGCACCGCCTCTGTCTGGGTGATGACGCGCTCGGCTCCCACGGCCAGCAAGCGTTGCAGCGCCTCGTCCAGGCTCAGCAAGCCCGGTCGCCCTGCCGCCGCGTCGGCAGTGGCGGGAAGGCCTGGGTGGGCCGGCAAGTTGGGGGAATCGGACATGGCCGCCAAGTCTCTTCGCAGGCTCGCCCGTCAGGCGGGCACGTGACGGACGATGTAGCCCTTGACCAATGCAGCATCCACGGGCATCACCGTGAAGCGCTTGGGCAGCGATTCGATGTCGCGCAGCGCGGCCGGGCGAGCAGGTTCAAGGCCCAGCGCCTCCTGGAGGGTGGCGGCGAACTTGGCCGGCAGCGCCGTCTCCAGCACCAGCATGGGCACGCCGGGCTGCAGGTGCTCACGGGCGACCTTCAGGCCGTCAGCGGTGTGGGTGTCGATCATGGTGCCGAAGCGCGTCCAGGCGTCGCGGATGGTGGCCAAGCGGTCGGCGTGGGTGCTGCGGCCGGACACGAAACCGAAGCCGGCGATCTGCGCGTGCTCCCGCGGCGTCACGGCAAAGCCCCCGGTGCGCGCCATCGCCGGGCCGAAGAGCTCGGCCGTGCGGGCACCGTCGCGCCCCAGCAGGTCGAACACGAAGCGCTCGAAATTGCTGGCCTTGCTGATGTCCATCGACGGGCTTGAGGTCTCGTAGGTCTCGGCGCTGCGGCGCACGCGGTAGGTGCCGGTGCGGAAGAACTCGTCGAGCACGTCGTTCTCGTTGGTGGCCAGCACGAGCTGCGCGATGGGCAGGCCCATCATGCGCGCCACATGGCCGGCGCAGATGTTGCCGAAATTGCCTGAGGGCACGGCGAACGAGACCTTCTGCCCGTTGTGCGCCGTGGCCTGGAAGTACCCGGCGAAGTAGTACACCACCTGGGCCAGCATGCGGGCCCAGTTGATGGAGTTGACGGTGCCGATGCGGTAGCTGCGCTTGAACTCGAGATCGGCGCTGACGGCCTTGACGATGTCCTGGCAATCATCGAACACGCCCTCGATGGCGATGTTGTGGATGTTGGCATCTTGCAGGCTGAACATCTGCGCCTGCTGGAACGGACTCATGCGCCCCTGCGGCGAGAGCATGAAGACGTTGACACCGCGCTTGCCGCGCATGGCGTACTCCGCCGCGCTGCCCGTGTCGCCCGAGGTGGCCCCCAGGATGTTCAGCGTCTGCCCGCGCCGCGCCAGTTCGTACTCGAACAGCGCGCCCAGCAGCTGCATGGCCATGTCCTTGAAGGCCAGGGTGGGGCCGTTGGACAGGGCTTGCAGCCACACACCGGGTTCCAGCGGGCGGATGGGCACGATCTCGGGTGTGCCGAACACCGCCTCGGTGTAGGTGCTGCGCACCAGCCGTTTCAGATCGGCCGGAGGGATGTCGTCGATGTACAGCGACAGGATCTCGAAGGCCAGGTCGGCGTAGCTCAGGCCACGCCAGTGCTCCAGCGTCGCCGCGTCGATCTTCGGGTAGTGCACTGGCAGGTACAGGCCACCGTCCGGTGCCAGTCCTTCCAGCAGGATCTCGCTGAAGCCGCGTTCGGTGCGGTCACCCCGTGTGCTGATGTACTTCATGGGCTGGATGCGGCGCCGACCTTGATGCTCGCCGGCACTCAGGCCAGCTCTTCCTTGCGCAGGCTGACGATGGGCGCCAGCACCGTGGGCAGCGCCTGCATGGCAGCAAGCGCCTCGCGCATGCGGCCTTCCACCGTGCTGTGTGTCAGGATGATCACGTCGGTCTGGCTCTCGCCCTGCCCGCTCTCGCGCTGCAGAAAGGCGTCGATGGAGATGCCACGCTCGCCCAGGATCGCGGTCACCTTGGCGAGAACCCCGGCCTCGTCAGCCACCCGCAGGCGCAGGTAGAACGAGGTCACCACCTCGGCAATGGGCAGCACGGGAGTGTCGGCCAACGAGCCGTGCTGGAAGGCCAGCGAGGGCACGCGGTACCCCGGGTCGGCCGTGTGCAGGCGGGCGATGTCCACCAGATCGGCCACCACCGCGCTGGCGGTGGGCTCCGAGCCAGCGCCCTTGCCGTAGTACAGCGTGGTGCCCACGGCGTCACCCTGCACCATGACCGCATTCATCGCGCCTTCGACATTGGCGATCAGCCGCGTCGCTGGCACCAGCGTGGGGTGCACACGCAACTCGATGGCGCCATGCCCGTGCCCGGCGTCCCCGCGCCAGCGGGTGATGCCCAGCAGCTTGATGCGATAGCCCAGTTGCTCGGCGTAGCGGATGTCGGTCGCCTGCAACTGCGTGATGCCCTCCACATGGGCGCGGTCGAACTGCACGGGCGTGCCGAAGGCGATGGCGCTCATGAGCGTGGCCTTGTGCGCCGCGTCCACGCCCTCGATGTCGAAGGTGGGGTCGGCCTCGGCGTAACCCAGGCGCTGCGCTTCCTTGAGCACGACGTCGAAGTCCAGCCCCTTGCTGCGCATCTCCGACAAGATGAAGTTGGTGGTGCCGTTGATGATGCCGGCAATCCACTCGATGCGGTTGGCCGTCAAGCCTTCGCGCAGGGCCTTGATGATGGGGATGCCCCCGGCCACCGCCGCCTCGAACGCCACGACCACCCCCTTGTCGCGAGCGGCAGCGAAGATTTCGGTGCCGTGCACCGCCAGCAAGGCCTTGTTGGCCGTGACCACATGCTTGCCCGCGGCGATGGCCTCCAGCACCAGAGTCTTGGCGATGCCGTACCCGCCGATGAGTTCGACCACCACGTCGATGGAAGGCTCGGCGATCACCTGACGCGCATCGCTCACCACGCGCACCCCATCCCCAACGACGGAGCGAGCTCGTTGCACATCGAGATCGGCCACCATCGAAATCTCGATGCCACGGCCCGCGCGGCGCTGGATCTCCTGTTGGTTGCGCTGCAGCACCTTGAAGGTGCCGCTGCCGACGGTGCCGATGCCCAGAAGGCCGACCTGTATGGGTTTCATGGAAAGTCTCGTGGTATCGATCCAGCGCCATGACAGCGCCGGCCTGGGTGATGTCAGTGCGCGTGGCGGCGGCGGTAGTGGGCCAGGAAACGTTCAATGCGCCCGAATGCCTCGTGCAGGTCATCTGAGTTGGGCAGGAAAACCACTCGAAAATGGTCCGGCGCGCTCCAATTGAAGCCCGTGCCTTGGACGATCAGCACCTTCTCCTCTGCCAGCAACTCGTAGGCGAAGTCCTGATCGTTGGTGATGGGGTACATCTTCGGGTCCAGCCGGGGGAACATGTACAGCGCGCCCTTGGGCTTGACCACGCTGACCCCGGGAATGGCCGACAGCAGGTCGTACGCCAGGTCGCGCTGGCGGCATAGCCGCCCGCTCGGCGCCACCAGGTCCTTGATGCTCTGGTAGCCCCCCAGTGCCGTCTGGATGGCCAGTTGCCCTGGCGTGTTGGCGCACAGGCGCATGGAGGCCAGCATGTTCAGTCCCTCGATGTAGTCGCCGGCATGGCGCTTGTCGCCCGACACCACCATCCAGCCGGCCCGGTAGCCGCAGGAGCGGTAGTTCTTGGACAGGCCGTTAAAGGTGACGAACAGCACGTCGTCGGCCAAGGACGCAATGCTGGTGTGCGTGGCCCCGTCGTAGAGGGTCTTGTCGTAGATCTCGTCGGCAAAGACGATCAAGTGATGGCGCCGGGCGATCTCCACGATGTCGCGTAGCAGGTCGTCGGGGTACAGCGCGCCGGTGGGGTTGTTCGGGTTGATCACCACCACGGCCTTGGTGCGCGGCGTGACCTTGGCGGCCATGTCCGCCAGGTCGGGCAGCCAGCCAGAGCCTTCGTCGCAGCGGTAGTGCACGGGCTTGCCGCCCGACAGAGACACCACGGCCGTGTGCAGGGGGTAGTCAGGAGATGGAATCAGCACCTCGTCGCCCGCGTCGAGCAGGGCGTTCATGCTCATGGCAATGAGCTCGGAAGCCCCGTTGCCGAGGTAGACGTCGTCCACCGTCACGCCAGCAATGTGCTTCTCCTGCGTGTAATGCACCACCGACTTGCGAGGTGCGAAAAGCCCTTTGCTGTCGGTGTAGCCGGCCGCCACCTGAGACGGCAGGTTGCGGATCATGTCCTGGACGATCTCGTCGGGCGGCATCAATCCGAAGGCCGCCACGTTACCGATATTGAGCTTGATGATCTTGTGACCGTCTTCCTCCATCTGCCGTGCCTTGTCGAGCACGGGTCCGCGAATGTCGTAACCGACGTTGGCGAGCTTCGAGGACTTGACAATGGGCTTCAAGGCAGACTCCGGGGGCGCGGCAGGCCATGCTGCACTGCAAAAACTAGAATTTGACCACATGAAGTTTCAACCAGATCGCGCCGAAGGCGTCAATGTCATCACCCGCCACGAGCCCGGACGGCTCTGGGTGGGCATTGTCTTGTTCGAGGGCAGTGTGATCGTGCCCTGGGCGGGAACGCCACTGCCCTGGCCGGTGAGCGCCCACGAAGAGCTGTCGGAAGCACTGTTCTCGGCCTTGCTGCAGTGGAAGCCCGAGCTGGTGATCTTTGGCACCGGACCAAGGATACGGTTTCCGCAACCCGCCTGGCTGCGCGGCTTGATCCAGGCGCGCGTCGGCATCGAGACGATGGACACCGCGGCGGCCTGCCGCACGTACAACGTGCTGGCGTCCGAGCGCCGCAGGGTGGTGGCCGCCCTGATGCCGCATCTCGAACAGTCGCCCTCGTGAGAGTCTTTATAATCGTGGGGTTTTGCTGCCCACAGCCGTACCCTGGTCAGGGTTGGTTGCCCTGGGCGGCGCCAGCTTCGAGACCAGCACGCCCATGACACCTTCCGTCAATAAAGCTCTTCCTGATTTCGAGGCCCCCGCCACTGGCGGCATCAAATTCACGCCGCATGGTTTCATGGGCAAGATCGTGGTGTTGTACTTCTACCCCAAGGACGCTACCCCGGGTTGCACCACTGAAGCCATGCAATTCCGTGACAAGCACAAGGAATTCTTGAAGGCAGGTGCGGTGGTGTTCGGCGTGTCTCGGGACAACATGGCTTCCCACGACAAGTTCAAGCAGAACCTTGAACTGCCCTTCGAACTGGTGGCCGACACCGAGGAAAAGCTCTGTCACATGTTTGGGGTGGTCAAGAACAAGATCATGTACGGCAAGAAGGTCAAGGGCATTGAGCGAAGCACTTTCCTGATCGATGCGCAAGGTGTCCTGCGTGAAGAGTGGCGCGGCATCAAGGTGGCGGGACACGTGGACGAGGTCCTCAAGGCCGTCAAGGCCCTGAAGCCGGCTTGAGCCTCTCGCTGCTCTCCCGCCAAGGGGCGACCTCGACAAGGGGCCGCCCCTTCTTCGTTTGAGGGGCCGCCGTTTGCGGTGGGGGTGCCTCAAGTTATGCTGACTTGATTGCACAGTGGCCAACCGGTCCGCTCCCGACTCGACCCAAGCACACCATGCCCCTGCCCAAACCCCCTGCCAAGAAGGCCGCGCTCCTGGACCCGGCGGAATACGCCGTCAAGGCCACGCCCGCCCTCTCGAAGACCGCGGCGACCAAGTCAGCTGCCGCAGCGCCGAGCGGCCCTGCCCGCAGCGCTGCGCAGGCCGCAGCAGGCGCAGCCCCGACAGCGCCCCACAAGGCTGCCAGCCCGACCGCTCGGGCGGGGGTTCGCTCAACGTCGCGGCCAGCAGCCACGCCGGAAACCGCAGCAGCCCCATCGCCGGCCAACTCAGCCGGCCCCGCCCTGGCAGGGGCGGCAGCGCCCCTGCCCATGGCGCCCTCCGCCACGACCGCCCCTCTGGGTCAGGGCAGCGCCGGCGCATCGCGGCCGCAGCGGCCACCGGCCAAGGCCAGGTTGCGCAGGCACGCCGGTCCGCCCCGCCTGTTCGTGCTGGACACCAACGTGCTGATGCACGACCCGATGAGCCTGTTCCGCTTCGCAGAGCACGACGTGTTCTTGCCGATGATCACGCTGGAGGAACTGGACGATCACAAGAAGGGCATGAGCGAGGTGGCACGCAATGCGCGCCAGGTCAGCCGTGACCTGGATGCGCTGGCAACCGACGGCTCGCTGGACCCCAAGGAAGGCATCCCCCTGGCCAAGACCGGCCATCGCGAGGCTCTGGGCCGGTTGTTCTTCCAGACCACCTTGCTGGACATCCGCCTGCCCCAGGGTTTGCCGCAAGGCAAGGCCGACAACCAGATCCTCGGCGTGGTGCAAGCCCTGCGCGAGACCCAACCCGACCGCGACGTGGTGCTGGTGTCCAAGGACATCAACATGCGGGTCAAGGCCCGTGCGCTCGGGCTGCCTGCCGAGGACTACTTCAACGACAAGACACTGGAAGACGGCGACCTGCTGTACACCGGCGTGCTGCATCTTCCCGGGGACTTCTGGGAAAAGCACGGCAAGACCATGGAGAGCTGGCAGCAAGGCGGCCATACGCTTTACCGCATCAGTGGTCCGCTGGTTCCTTCGCTGCTGATCAACCAGTTCGTCTACTTCGAGGCCCCCGGCGCTACCCCGCTGCATGCGCGGGTGATCGAAATCACGGGCAAGACGGCGGTGCTCAAGACCTTGCGAGACTATTCCCACGCCAAGAACGCCGTATGGGGCGTGAACGCCCGCAACCGGGAACAGAACTTCGCGCTGAATCTGCTGATGGATCCGGACTGCGACTTCATCACCCTCACCGGTACCGCAGGCACAGGCAAGACTCTGATGACGCTGGCCGCCGCCCTCAGCCAGGTACTGGATGAGCGCCGGTACACCGAGATCATCGTCACCCGCGTCACGGTGCCGGTGGGCGAGGACATCGGTTTTCTGCCCGGCACGGAAGAAGAGAAGATGAGCCCCTGGATGGGCGCCCTGGACGACAACCTGGAAGTGTTGGCGCGCAGCGACGGTTCTGCGGGCGAGTGGGGCCGCGCCGCCACCAACGACCTGGTGCGCAGCAAGATACGCATCAAGAGCTTGAACTTCATGCGCGGGCGTACCTTTCTCAACAAGTTCGTGCTGATCGACGAGGCGCAGAACCTCACGCCCAAACAGATGAAGACCCTCATCACGCGGGCTGGCCCGGGCACCAAGATCGTGTGCCTGGGCAACCTCGCGCAGATCGACACGCCTTACCTCACCGAGGGATCTTCCGGCCTGACCTATGCGGTGGACCGCTTCAAGGGCTGGCCGCACTCCGGCCATGTGATGCTCGCCCGCGGGGAGCGCTCGCGCCTAGCGGACTTTGCCTCCGAGGTGCTCTAGCCTCACAGCGGGGTTTGTCGCGGCGGGGCTTCAGACCGTACGCACGCGCAGGAAGCTCGCAAAGCGCGGAATGCCCTGGGCCGTGGTGCCCTGGTAGGTGAAGGTCACCACGGCACCCACCGCGGGCGGGCGGTCGCGCTGCGCGTCGCTCAGGCCCGTGCCCAACAAGAATTCCTTGCCGTCGTCGGTCCGCACCTTGAGCGCACCCAGCCTGCCCACGTGCCGCCCTTGGCCGGGCTGATAGCCGACGACCACCGCGTCAGCATCTTGCTGTGGCTTGAGTTTGAGCAGCCACGGGCTCCGGCCCGTTTCGTACAGGGCATCGGCCCGGTGAAGCATGAGGCCTTCGCCCCCCGCCTTCACCACGGACTCCAGGTGGCTCTTCAGCGCGGCCCTGCCGGCCACTTCGAACTGGTCTACGGCCTGCCAGGGCGCGTCCGCCGGCAGGCGACTCGCCATCTGCCTGATTTGCTCCGCGCGCTGGGCAAAGCTGCCAGTGGCGCCCGGAAGTTCGAAAACCATCAACTTCACCCGGCGCCAGTCCGTGTCAACCGGCTGGTTGCGCCGGACGATGCTGGACAGTTCCTCGAATCGGCCACGGCCGAGCCATAGCTCACCGTCCAAGGCCTGCGAGGGCAGCGCAGCTGTGAACCATGCGGGCGCGAAGATCGGCAGCCCACTCCTGAAGCGCAGTCGGGTGCCATCCCACCAGGCGCGGGCCCCGTCCAGCTTCTCGCTGACCAGCCAGCCTCGGGGATCCAGGTCGGGCGGTGCCTCGGACGCCAGGATCAAGGGCGAGCTGTCACGCCTGGGAACGGCCAACCCAGGCGTACAGGCCAGCGTCAACGCTGAGGATGACGCCGCCGCCAGCCAGGTGCGGCGCCGCGGTTCGAAGGTCAACGCGTTGCGGTGCGGGTGGCAGGACATGCAGGGCTCCCAAAAGATGCAGAGTCCTCAGTGTCTTGGCCGCTGCGCGGCCGCGCTACCCCCGTTGGTGGGTGAACGCCACCCCACTTGAGGGCGGGGTCGCTCAGCCCCCGGAATCGCTCAGCGCGGACTCACCAGATCCTTGATCTGTTGCAGCGCGCTGGGGTCCTCGATGGTGGTGAGGTCGCCGGGGTCGCGCTGCTCACACACGGCCTGGATGGCACGGCGCAGCAATTTTCCCGAACGAGTCTTGGGCAACGCCGTGACAAAGCGCACCCGGGCGGGACGCGCCACCGCGCCGAGTTGATCGTCCACGACCTTCATGATCTCGCCCTCGAGCTTGAGGGTCGAGGCCGCGTCCGCGGCGCGGCTCACGTCCTTGAGGATGGCAAATGCCATCGCCACCTGGCCCTTGAGCGGGTCGGCCACCCCCACAACGGCCACTTCGGCCACGTTGTGGTGGCTGGAGATGCTTTCCTCGATCTCGCGCGTGCCCAGCCGGTGCCCGGCCACGTTGATCACATCGTCGGTCCGGCCCAGGATGAAGATGTAGCCGTCCTTGTCGCGTATGCCCCAGTCGAAGGTGCTGTACACCTGACGGCCCGGGATGCTGCTCCAGTACGTCTTGACGAAACGCTCGTCGTCGCGCCACACGGTCTGCATGCAGCCCGGCGGCAACGGCCCCTCGATGACCACCACCCCCTTCTGGTCGGGCCCGACCAAGTCTTGCCCGGTATTCTCGTCCACCAGCTTGACGTCGTAGCCGTAGACCGCCTTGCCCGGAGAGCCGAACTTGCTGGTCGCCGCCTCTACACCATTGCACAGCGACAGGATCGGCCAGCCGGTCTCGGTCTGCCAATAGTTGTCGATGATGGGCTTCCCCAGGGCCTCGGCTATCCACTTGGCCGTGGGCTCATCCAGTGGCTCGCCCGCCAGGAAGAGGGCCCGCAAAGAGCTCAGGTCGTGCCGGGTCAACGCCGCAGGATCCTGCTTCTTCAGCACGCGCACGGCCGTGGGGGCGCTGAACATCGAGGTCACGCGATACTTCTCGACCAGGCTCCACCACACGGCAGCGTCGGGCCGGGTGGGCAGCCCTTCGTACATGAGGGTGGCCATGCCGGCGATCAGCGGACCGTAGACGATATAGCTGTGACCCACCACCCAGCCGATGTCGCTGGTGGAGAAGTAGGTCTCGCCCGGTTGCCCGAGGAAGATGTGCTTCATGCTCGCGGCCAGCGCCACGGCGTACCCGCCGGTGTCGCGCTGCACACCCTTAGGCTTGCCGGTGGTGCCGCTGGTGTACAGCGTGTAACTCGGATGGGTGGCCTCCAGCCACGCACAGGGCACGCGAGCGTTCAAATGGGTCAGGCGCAGCGTGGCGTAGTCCACATCGCGGCCCGCTTGCATGGGCATGTCGCTCAAGCCGCGGTTGACCATCAGCACCTGGGCCGGCTTGTGGCTGGACAGGCGAATGGCCTCGTCCAGCAAACCCTTGTAAGGCACAACCTTGCCGCCGCGGCTGCCGGCATCGGCGCTCACCACCACGGTGGGTTCGGCATCATCGATCCGGCTGGCGAGGCTGACGCTGGCAAAGCCGCCAAAGACCACCGAGTGCAGCGCACCGATGCGCACACAGGCCAGCATCGCGAATGCAGCCTCCGGAATCATCGGCATGTAGACCAGCACACGATCGCCCTGCTTGACCCCCAGGGACAGCAGGATGGCCGCCATGCGCTCGACCTCGGCCTGCAACTCGGCGAACGTGTAGACGATCTCCTGGTCGACCTCGGTAGAGACCCAGATCAAGGCGTGACGGTCGGGATGGGTGGCCGCGTGCCGGTCCACCGCGTTGTGGCACAAGTTGGTGGTGCCACCGACAAACCAACGAGCGAACGGCGGCCGGCTGTCATCGCAGACTTGCTTGAAAGGAGCCTGCCAGTCGATCAGCGCAGCCTGTTCAGCCCAGAACCCGTCGCGGTCCTCCAGCGATCGGCGGTAGAAGTCGTCGAATCCCATGCGTGTCTCCTTCGTGGCCTGAGCTGTCCGTCTGGAAGGGCATTGTCCATGCAGCAATTGCTATGCCCTGACGTTCACGCAGACCACCCCGACCTCCTTCGAGCTCGCCCCCGTAGGCCCCCCGTTTCCACACATGCCCAATGCTGCTGGCACCCAACGGCCGCCAGCGCGTTGGCGTCAGTCGGGAATGCGCACCACCAGGCGGCCCACCACCTCACCAGCCATCAGGCGACGGGCACCCTCCAGGGCCTGATCCAGGCCGATCTCGGTGGTCATCCGGTCCAGCGAAGTCAAGTCGAGGTCCTGCGCCAGCCGGGCCCAGGCCTGGCACCGAAGCGGCTGCGGTGCCATGACGCTGTCCACACCTAACAGGCTGACTCCCCGAAGGATGAACGGCATGACAGTGGACGGCAGGTCATGTCCCTGCGCCAGCCCGCAGGCCGCCACCGCACCACCGTAGCGCACCTGTGCGCAGGCGTTGGCCAGGGTGTGACTGCCCACCGCATCGACCACGCCCGCCCAGCGCTCCTTCTGCAGCGGCTTGCCGGGCGCGGCGAGATCGGCCCGGTCCATCACGCCGTGAGCGCCCAGGCTCGTGAGGTACGACACCTGTGAGGCCTTGCCAGTGGCGGCCACCACGCGGTAACCCAACCGGGACAGCAGCAGAACCGCCACCGAACCCACCCCGCCGGTGGCTCCGGTGACCAGCACCTCGCCATCACCCGGCTTCAGCCCATGTCGCTCCAAGGCCATCACACACAACATGGCGGTATAGCCCGCAGTCCCGATAGCCATGGCCTGGCGCGGGCTCAGCGATGCGGGCAAGGGCACCAACCACTCGCCCTTCAGGCGAGCCCGCTGCGCCAGACACCCCCAGTGCGTCTCGCCCACGCCAAACCCGTTCAGGATGAAGGCATCACCAGCCTTCCAATCTGGGTGTTCGCTTTGCAACACCTCGCCCGCGCCGTCTATCCCAGGCACCATGGGCCACAGCCGCACCACGGGCGAACGGTTGGTGAGGGCCAGGCCGTCCTTGTAGTTCAAGGTGGAGTACCGCGGCCGCACCAGCACGCCACCCTCGGGTACGGAAGGCAGGCGCCCTTCGTCCAATTCGCTGACACCCGCACGGAAACCCGCCTCGTCCTTCTCAAGCCACAATGCCTTGAACATGCAAATCTCTTTCTGGTTGACCGTGGCAGACAGTGGGACATCCGGGCGTTGACAGCCCAGACCTGCCTATCTATTCTGCCGTCCATCTTGCTGTCGTCCTCGATGCTGCCGCTCTCGATACGCCACCAGTCGGTCATTCTCCTCAACTTGAAGCTCGTCGCCGTCGTGCTCGTGGCAGCGGCCGGCTGGCTGTGTACGCCAGCGCAGGCTGCGCCCGATGATCGAATGGTGTCCGACCCGGTGCTGCAGTTGCTGCAGGACAAGGGCTTCGTGGGCAAGGAGTCCGTTGCCGAGGGCAGTGCCCTGGTGCGGCAGGTGCGGGACGTGGCATCGGAGCTCGTCTTGTCGGCGATGAACTTTCTCGGTGTGCCTTACCGACGTGGTGGCAATTCGGCCGATGACGGATTCGACTGCAGCGGCTTCACGCGGCACATCTTCGAGATGAGCCTGGGGATGGTGCTGCCGCGCAGAGCCGATGAACAGGCCAGCGCGTCGGGGCTGACCCGCATTGGACGAGAAGAGCTGCGCCCCGGCGACCTGGTCTTCTTCAACACGCTCAAGCGCACTTTCTCCCACGTGGGTATCTACATTGGCGAAGGAAAGTTCATCCACGCGCCTACAAGCGGCACGGAAGTACGGATCGAGGACATGCGCCAGGCCTACTGGGACAGGCGCTTCACGGGCGCCCGGCGTGCCGATCCGGTTGCTTCCGGGATGGTGCCTGTGGCCGCCGGCAGGACTGAACGTCCGATCCCGCCGTCCCGCTAGTTGCGGGGTCTCAAGCCCTTGGGGTCGCTGCGCAAGACCCTGCGCGGCACAATGGCAGTATGGGAGACAACGTCATTCCTCTGGCAGATCTGCGCTACGCCGCCCCCATTCCGGCGGTGCCGCATCAGTTCGCCGAGCCTTCCGGTCTGCTGGCCGACCGCCTTGGAAGGCCTTTACACGATCTGCGCATTTCCGTCACAGACCGTTGCAACTTCCGGTGCAGCTACTGCATGCCCAAGGAAGTGTTCGACCGGGACTACCGCTTCCTGCCGCAGCCTTCCCTGCTGACCTTCGAGGAGATAGAGCGGCTGTCCCGGGCCTTCATCCGGCACGGTGTGCGCAAGTTACGGCTGACAGGCGGCGAACCGCTGCTGAGAAAACACCTTGAAGTGCTGGTGGCCAAGCTGTCCGCGCTGCGTACGCCACAAGGCGATCCGCTGGATTTGACCCTCACGACCAACGGCTCACTGTTGGAGCGCAAGGCTCAGGGGCTGGCGCAGGCGGGGCTCAAGCGCGTCACCGTCAGCCTGGACGCTCTGGATGACTCTGTGTTTCGACGAATGAATGATGTCGACTTCCCCGTGGCTGACGTGCTGCGCGGCATCGACGCGGCGCTGGTTGCCGGGCTGGGGCCGGTCAAGGTGAACATGGTGGTCAAGCGAGGCACCAATGACCAGGAAATCGTGCCCATGGCCCGCTACTTCCGAGACACCCATGGCCAGCGTGTCATCTTGCGCTTCATCGAGTACATGGACGTCGGAGCCACGAACGGCTGGTGCATGGACGAAGTGCTTCCATCAGCCGAGGTGATACGACGCATCTCGGAAGTCTTTCCTCTGTCGCCAATGCCCGCAAGCACATCAGGGGAAACCGCGCAGCGCTGGAGCTACCAGGACGGGGCTGGCGAGGTGGGTGTGATCTCTTCGGTGACGCAGGCTTTCTGCGGGGAGTGCAACCGCGCGCGCTTGTCCACCGAGGGCAAGCTGTTCATGTGCTTGTTCGCAAGCCAAGGCCATGACCTTCGGGCCCTGCTGCGGGGCACTACTGGTGCCGGCTCCGGCCGAAGCGATGACGAAATCGCAGCTGCGATCGGCTCCTTGTGGCAGGACCGCCAGGACCGTTACTCCGAACTGCGCAGCGCTGAGGCGGCCCCTGCAGCCAGCGGCCAGCGCCGCGTTGAGATGCACTACATCGGCGGCTAAGCGCCCAGCCGATACGCCATCAGTCAGCCCCAGGTTGGGGGACGAGCTTTGGCGGCACGGCGGGGCCCGCGTGATCGCTGGAGGCAGCAGCGGCGTGCTCGTCGGCAGTTCGCACCTCGCCAGGCACTGCCTTGCGTGCAAACAAGGTGTAGACGGTAGGCACGACAAAGATTGTCAGCAGTGTGCCCAGGGACATGCCGCCCACGATGACCCAGCCGATCTGCTGGCGGCTCTCGGCCCCGGCCCCCGTGGCCCAGGCCAGTGGCAGCGCGCCGAGCACCATGGCGCCAGTGGTCATCAGGATGGGCCGCAGGCGAAGGCTGGCCGCCTCGATCGTGGCCTCCTTGAGTGCCTTGCCTTCCTGTCTGAGTTGGTTGGAAAACTCGACGATCAGGATGCCGTGTTTCGTGATCAGACCCACCAGCGTCACCAAGCCTATCTGTGAGTAGACATTCAGCGTGCCTCCGGCCCATTGCAGGGCCCCCAAGGCTCCGACCATCGACAAGGGCACCGACAGCAGGATCACGAACGGGTCCACAAAGCTCTCGAATTGGGCCGACAGGACTAGAAAAATGAACAGCAGCGCCAGCACGAACACCACCGCCAGGGCCCCACTGGAGGCCTTGAACTCGCGGCTGACGCCATTGAGCTCGGTGGTGTAGCCGGGCTTCAGCAATTTGCCCGCAGTGGCCTCCATGAAGGCCAGCGCCTCACCCAGTGAGTAATCGGCCGACAGGTTGGCCGTGATGGTGACCGACCGCCGCTGATTGAAGTGGTTGAGTTCGCGCGGACTCACGGACTCCTTGAGCTTGACCAGCGACGAAAGCGGCACCATCACATCGCCCCGCCCGCGCACGAACAGCCGCTCGATGTCATCTGGCGTGGTGCGCCCGCTGGGCGCCGTCTGCACCAGCACGTCGTACTGCTCTGCGTCACGCTTGTAGCGTGTGACGGCGCGACCGCCGAGCATGGTTTCCACCATGCGGGCCACCTGGTCCACACTCACGCCCGCATCTGCAGCACGTTCGCGATCCACCTCCAGAAAGATCTCGGGTTTGTTCAGCCGCAGGTCGATGTCCGGCGCCACCAGGCCCGGGTTCTTGCCCATCTCGCCCACGAAGGCCTGTGCCACGCGCGACAGGTTCTCGTAGCTGTCGTTGGTGACGATGACGAAGTTCACCGGCCGGTCGCGGAAGCCCTGCCCCAGGCTCGGCGGGGTGATGGGGAATGCCGTGACGCCTGGCAAGCCTCCCACCTTGCCCTGCAATTCGCGGGCGATCTGCAGCGTGGTCTTGTCCCGCTGATCCCAATCGACCGCGCGCAAAACCGCTGAGCCTTGAGCCACGGTCGGGTTGCCCGCCACGATGAACGTGCGGTCGAATTCCTTGTACTCGCTCGTGATGCGCTCGATAGCCCGGAGGTAGCGGCCGGTGTACTCCAGTGTGGAGCCATCGGGCGATGTGACGTTGACGATGATGACCCCCCGGTCCTCCAGGGGGGAAAGCTCGCTCTTCGCATTCGTGAACAACCACCAGCTGCCCGCGCCGGAGCCAAGCATCACCAGCACCACGATCCAGCGCTGGCCCAACACCCAGCGCAGAGCGCTGGCGTAGCCGTTGGTCATGCCCACCAACACCCGTTCCATACCCCGGTCAAACCACGACGGGTTGGTCTGATGCTTGAGCAGCTTGCTGCACATCATGGGTGTGAGCGTCAGGGCGACGAAGCCCGATACGACGACCGCGCCCGCCAACGTCAGGGCGAACTCGACAAACAAACGCCCCGTTCGTCCCGGCGTGAACGCCAAAGGCGCAAAGACCGCGGCCAGGGTGAGCGTCATCGCCACCACGGCGAATGCAATCTCGCGCGCACCCCTGAGGGCCGCCTTGAAGGGCGTCAAACCTTCCTCGATGTGGCGGAATATGTTCTCGAGCACCACGATGGAGTCGTCCACCACCAAGCCGATGGCCAGCACCAGAGACAAAAGCGTGAGGGTGTTGACACTGAAGCCCGCCAGCGCCATCAACGAGAACACCCCGATCAAGCTGACGGGAATCGTGATGAGGGGAATGATCGATGCCCGCAGCGTGCGCAGGAACAAGAACACCACGAGTGCCACCAAGGCCACCGCCTCAGCGGTGGTCTTGTAGACCGACTTGATGGATCGGTCGATGAACACCGAGTTGTCATTGGCGATCATGAAGGTGACGCCGGGCGGCAGGTCCTGCTGGATCTGCGGCATGGCCTCACGTACGCCTTCGGAGATATTCAGCGGGTTGGCCGTGGCATTGCGGATCACACCGGCGGACACCGCCGACAGGCCGTTCAGGCGCACGATGGAGCGTTCATCTGCCGGGCCCTGCTCGATCTTGGCAACGTCACGCAGACGTACCGTGTGGCCAGAGGCCACTTTCAACGCGATCTCGCCAAACTGCCGCTCGGTGTTCAGGTCGGTGCGGGCCGTGACGTTGAACTCGCGTTGCTGGCTTTCGATGCGTCCGGCTGGCACCTCCAGGTTCTGACGCCTGAGGGCGTCCTCGACGTCCTGCACGGTCAGGCGGTACGCAGCCAGGCGGTCTTGATCCAGCCAGACGCGCATGGCGAACTTGCGCTCACCATTGATCTGCACATCGGCCACGCCAGGGATGGTCTGCAGCCGCGGCTTGACGATGCGGTTGATCAGGTCTGTGATCTCCAGCGGCGAGCGGTTCTCGCTGGTGAAGGCCAGCCAGATCACAGGAAACGCGTCAGCCTCCACTTTCGCGATGATGGGCTCTTCGATGCTGGTAGGCAGCCGCCCGCGCACGCGAGAGACGCGATCTCGCACGTCAGCCGCAGCCGAATCGGGATCCTTGCTCAACTTGAAGCGCGCGGTGATCTGGCTGCGCTCGGCCCGGGAGATGGAGGTCAGGATATCGATTCCATCGATACCTGCGATCGAATCCTCCAGCGGCTTGGTGACCTGGGACTCGATGACCTCGGACGATGCCCCAAGCAGCCGGGTGTTGACGGTGACCACCGGTTCGTCGATGCGCGGGTACTCACGCACCGACAACTTGGAAAACGAAACGACGCCCAGCAGGACGAGCATCATCGACATCACCGTGGCGAACACGGGACGGCGGATCGAGATCTCAGACAAGGTCATGTGCAGGCCCTCTCAATCGCTCAGCTTTTGCTGGGCGGACCAACCGGACGGGACGCCGCCCCACCCTGCGGTGCACTGGCCGCAGCACCTGGGCGCCCTGCGCCAGGACCGCCTGGGCCACCAGGGCCGCGCGTACGGCTGAGGTCCACCACCCGCACGGCCAGGTTCTCACCACGCATCAGCCGTGACTGGCCGGCCACGACGATCACATCGCCGGCAGCCAGGCCGTCCAGGATTTCCACCTTGCCGGGCACTCGCATTCCAATCTTCACCTCAGAGCGCTGCGCGATCTTGGCTCCACTGGGGCCGTCAACGATCTTGAAGACCACTTGGCGGCTGCCCAGAGGCACCAGCGCCTCCTCGGGCACCACGAGCGCCTTTTCCCGGACGTCGAAGACCGCCCGCACGCGGGCAAACATGCCCCCGCGGAGCCGGCCGTCGCCGTTGGGCATGCGCGCCCGCACCAGCACCGAGCGCCCGTTGGCATCGAGTTGCGCGTCGATGGCATCCACTTGGGCCTTGAACTTACGGTCCGGAATGGCGTCGAGCAACACCTCGACACCTTGGCCGGTCTTCAACCTGCTCAGGTAGCGCTCCGGCAGGCGGAAATCCACCCACAGCGACGACACATCCTCGATCATCACGAGGTCGGCGCCGTCCTTGACATAGTCGCCAACGCTCACCGAGCGGATGCCCGTGATCCCGTCAAACGGCGCCAGGATCTTCATCCGAATGAGTTGGGCCTGCGCCAAGGCCACCTGGGCAACCGCCACCTCCAAGGCCGCCCCATTCTGGTCAACGGCGCTCTGGCTGACGAAGTTCTGGGCCGCCAGTTCACGGCTGCGCTGCAGATTCGTCCGTGCGATCGCGGCGGAGGCCTCGGCCTGCTTCAGTTGGGCCTGCTGCAGTGTGTCATCCAGCTGGACCATCAACTGGCCCTTCTGGATACGCTGCCCATCGCCAAAGGACAAACTCTGGATGCGTCCGCTGACCTCCGGCTTGAGCACCACGCCTTGTCGGGCTCTCACAGAGCCCACCGCCTGGGAGTCATCCTCCAGGCGGGCGACATCGACCTTGGCCACCTCCACCGCAGGCGGCCCACCGGGTCCGCGCGGGCCAGCGGCACCGGGCCCCGCAGGGCTTCCCGCTTTGTCGGGCGTACCGCCCGGACCGGGCCTCTGCGCAGAGTCGGCGCTGCCCTGGGATGTGACGCTGCCGGCACCGGACTTGTTCTGGTACCACCAGGCACCGCCACTGATCAAGCCCAGGCCGATGACGGCGACTACGAGGTGAATTTTCTTGCCTGCCATGTGCTGTTTTGCCCCTCATGTGCACCTGGGAATGTAACGCTCGGCGAGCAAGTGCCCCGCCGCGTGTTGAATGACCGATCAACTCACTTGCCGCGAACCTCATCCACGCCGCGGTTGGCCAGCGAGTCAGCCCGCTCGTTGCCCGGGTCGCCCGCATGGCCTCGCACCCAGCGCCACTCGACCTGATGCGCCTGCGTCAAGGTATCCAGCCGCTGCCAGAGGTCGACGTTCTTGACCGCCTGGTTGGAGGCGGTACGCCAGCCGCGCCGCTTCCAGTTGTGGATCCAACTCGTGATGCCGTTGCGCACATATTCGCTGTCCAGATGCAGCGTCACCCGGCTCGGGCCCTTGAGTGCGGCCAGTGACTCGATCACTGCGGTCAGCTCCATCCGGTTGTTGGTGGTCTGCGCTTCCCCGCCCCAGATCTCTCTCTCATGCCCACCGCTGCGCAGCCAGGCGCCCCATCCGCCCGGTCCTGGGTTGCCCTTGCAGGCGCCATCGGTGTAGATCACCACTTCTCTCAAGCCTTAGCTCCTTGGCGCTCCGGGTCTGCTTGTCCCCCGTTGCGTATTGACCAACGCCGGCCGGGGGGCGTTGGCATATCTGGCCTGACGCTTTGCCAGTCCGACCAAGCGCATGCCGCGCACGCGCTTGACCGCCGTCAGCCCATAGACCGCACCCAGGACCGGCCACCACCGCTGCCCTATCGGCTCAAGAAACGACCAGCGTTGCTGCCACATCAGCGTGTCCACCCGCGGACCGAAGCAGCCGAACCGCGCAGCCTCGACCTCAAAGCTCAGCAGCCGAAGCCAGTCCCGCAGGCGCCGGAAGCCGATCATGTCAGCCCGCGGCGGCCAATGCGGCCCGTCGCCTGCGCCCACGCTTGCCCCGCCGCCGCCGCGCCGGGACTGCGTACGCAGGGCCCACACGCTGGCCGGGTTGAACGCTGTGATCATGAGGCGCCCCTCGGGCACCAGCACCCGCTCCACTTCCCTGAGCGTCAGGTGAGGGTCGCGCGCCAACTCCAGCGCGTGCGGCATCACCACCAGATCCAGGCTTTGGCTGGCGAACGGCAAGGCATCGAATTCGCAGTGCAGATTCACAGCCCGCGCCTGGGTGGCTGAGACAACAGCCGTCACCACTGTCTGGGCTGGTAACCCGCCGTTGGCGGCAATCGGCCCTGGAACCCCTGTGCCTTGCCGCCCTTCAGTCGCGCAGGCCAGCCAGCGATGGGGCATTCGATTGGCCTGCAAGGCGTCCAAGGCAGGCATTCCCATTTGCAGGGCATGAAAGCCGAAGACATCGACCACTGCAGAACCGAACCATTGGTGCTCCCACTCCAGCAGGTACCTGCCGGCGGGGGTCTTCCACCATGGTGTCGTACCGATAAACTCTGGTGCTGTGGTCATGACTCTCCAACCCATCCCCGCCTTCGCGGACAACTACATCTGGATGGTTCACGATGGGCGAAATGCCTTGGTCGTGGACCCAGGTGATGAGGGTCCGGTGATCGAAGCGCTCGACCGGAACGGGCTTGAACTCCAATCGATTCTAGTGACGCATCACCACGCCGATCATGTGGGCGGCATCGACGGCCTCCGCGGACGCCTGCGGGGCTCGGTATTTGGGCCTGCCGCAGAGCGCGTTCCTGAGCCCTTTGAGCCTTTGGTGGGCGGGGACGGAGTGCAGGTGCTGGGTCTTTCCCTGCGGGTGATCGAGGTACCCGGGCACACCGCCGGGCACATCGCATTCTTCTGTGAGGATCTGGGCGGGCTCCCGATACTGTTCTGCGGCGACACGCTGTTTTCTGGGGGCTGTGGCAGGCTGTTCGAAGGCACCGCCGCGCAGATGCATGCCTCGCTCGAGCAATTGGCTGCACTGCCGGGCGCCACCCAGTTGTGCTGTGCACACGAGTACACCTTGGCCAACCTGCGATTTGCGGCTGCGGTCGAGCCCGGTAACGCGGCCCTGCAGGCCTACACGCAGTGGTGCCAACAGCAACGCACGCAGGGCCGGCCCACGCTGCCCTCGAGCATCAAGACAGAACTCGGGATCAACCCCTTTCTTCGCTGCGAGGAAGCTGAAGTACGTGAGGCTGCCGTGCGCAAAGGTTGCGTGTCACGAGAACCGGTGGACATCTTCGCCACCTTGCGCGAATGGAAGAACCAGTTTCGATGAACTTTTCCTGGCTTACCCTGCGAACGGCCTGCCTGAGTCTGGGGGTGCAGTTCGCACTCGGGCTCGGGGCCTGCACATCCATGCCCGTGAGCCCGGCTACCGGCAACCCAGGCGAGCTGACCAGCGCGCACTTGCCTGCCGCCGTTTCCGCAGCCGTTGCGCCTTTGACACCACCGCAAGGCGCTGCCGGTGTTTCCGCCGATCCGTCTGCCGTCCAACCAGCCCTCGTAGCGAATCCAAGCTTGGAGGAGCGCACCGCCACGGCCGCGACGGTGGGCGGCAGCGAGGACGGCCCTGCTCCCGACAGCCGGCGCACTTCAGCGACGGGGTCCTTGCGCACCTTGGCCGGTGCCGAGGAAGACAGTCCTGGGGACCGATCCGATCTCTGGGAACGGGTACGTCGTGGCTTTGGCATGCCCGATCTGGACTCGGACCTGGTACGACGCTGGGAGCAGTGGTACGCCGCGCGGCCAGACTATGTGCAGCGCATGACTGACCGGGGCAGCCGCTACCTGTTCCATGTGGTCGAGGAGGTGCAAAAGCGGGGCCTGCCCCTGGAATTGGCCCTGCTGCCGTTCATTGAGAGCGCCTTCAATCCCCAGGCCCTGTCGGTGGCCAGTGCGTCGGGCATGTGGCAGTTCATGCCTGCCACGGGACGCCAGTTCGAGCTCAAGCAAAATCTCTTCCGCGACGACCGCCGTGACGTCCTGGCCTCCACCCGCGCCGCCCTGGACTATCTGCAGATGCTGCATCAGATGTTCGGTGACTGGCATCTTGCCTTGGCCGCCTACAACTGGGGCCAGGGCAATGTGCAGCGCGCCCTTGAACGTAACCGCAGGGCCCGCGAGGACACCGTCTACACGGCACTGAGGATGCCTGACGAGACCCGCAACTACGTGCCAAAGCTGCAGGCCGTCAAGAACATCATCTTCGCCCCGGCGTCCTTCGGCCTGGTGCTGCCGGCGTTGGAGAACCACCCCTTCTTCCTCACCGTGAGCATCGATCGTGACGTGGATGCTGATCTGGTCGCGCGCCTTTCGGGCATGACCATGGAGGAGTTCCAGTCCCTGAACCCGCAGCTGAACAAACCGGTGCTGCTGGCCGCGGGCACGCCCCAGGTGCTGCTGCCTTACGACAACGCCAACCGCTTCGTCAGGGAACTGGCACGTTACCCAGGCCCCCTGGCCTCCTTGACGGCCTGGGTGGCGCCACGCACCCTGCAGCCGGCTGAGGCAGCCAAGCTGGCCGGAGTGTCAGAAAGCCGTTTGCGTGAGTTGAACCGTATTCCCGAAAGAATGCTCATCAAGGCCGGCTCTGCACTGATCATTCCGCGTCGTCCTGATCATGCCCAGGACGTGACTGAACAGGTGGCCGACCAGGCGTCCATGCAGCTCACGCCCGACGGTCCGAAGGTGGTGCGCAAGACCGTGAAGGCTCACCCCAAGGGTGAGCCCCTGGCGAGCTTCGCCCGGCGCCATGGGATGGATCCGGCTGATCTGGCGCGCTGGAACAAGTTGCCTGTGCAGGCGGCCTTGGGTCCCGGTCAAGCGGTAGTGCTGATGACGGCTGCGGCCGGTGGATCTGGCAAGCAGGCTGTCAAAACGGCAGCGAAGTCGCCTTCAACGAAGGGCAAGCAGCCTGTGCGGCCTGGCCCGAAGAAAGCCGAGGCTCTTGCTGCGGCCTCAACGCAGCGGCGCTGAGGAGCCCGGCTGGCGAGTTGCTGACGGCGGACTCGTCAGGCAACCCAAAGGGGGGCGAGGAACAGCGCGACGCACACGCCCAATCCCGCCGTCCAGACAGCGGTTCGGGCCGTGGGCCGGTCAGTGACGTACAAAAAGATATAGACCAGCCGCAGCAGAACGAACGCACCAGCCAGCCCGTCGATCACGGCCTGCGCCACGTGCAGTTGCTGGGCCGCAAGCACCGCCGCGATGAACAAGGGCAAGGCCTCGAAGCTGTTGGCCTGCGCCGCATTGGCCCGCGCCCGACGGCCGCTTTGTCGGGCCAGCCAGGCACGTGGGTCCGAATTGTCGTAGCCCCCCTCAAGCGCGGGCCGCGAAAAAGCGCCCCACTTGGACACTCCCGCAGCCAGTATCGGCAGGAGACAGGCCGCAAGTACGCACAGATAGCTCAGTGGCATGGGGCAAGGCTCCTTCAGAGGGTTGAGCGCCGATCGGCCAGCGCGTGCGCGATGGTACCGAGATCGACGAACTCGATATCACTGCCCACGGGCACCCCACGGGCCAGCCGTGTCACCTTCAGGCCCCTGTGCTTGAGGGCTTCAGACAAGGCGTGCGCCGTGACCTCGCCCTCGGCGGTGAATCCGGTGGCCAGGATCACTTCCGTCACGTGCCCGTCGGTGGCTCGCTGCAGCAGCGCCTCTGCACCAATAGATTCCAGGCCGATACCGTTCAGCGGGCTCAGCCGGCCTTGCAGCACGAAGTACAGGCCGCGGTAGCTGCCCGAGCGCTCCATTGCGGCCTGGTCCGCTGGGGTTTCCACCACGCACAGGGCGGTGGGGTCGCGCGCCGGATCGCTGCACAGGCTGCAGATGCTTTCCTCGGTGAAGGTGTGGCATCGCTGGCAGTGGCCCACGCGTTCGACCGCCGCGTCCAAAGCGCGCGCCAACAGCGTTGCGCCCGGCCGGTCATGCTGCAAGAGATGATGGGCCATTCGTTGCGCAGATCGGGCCCCCACGCCGGGCAGCAGTCTCAGCGCATCCGTCAGGGCCTGCAGGCTCTTGCCAGACACCGCGCGGGAATCGATCAGAAAGGAAACTTCATGCCCGGCGGGAGGGGCATGCCGGCCGTCACCTTGGACATCTTCTCGGTGGAGGTTTGCTCCACCCGACGCACGGCATCGTTGAACGCCGCTGCCACCAGGTCCTCCAGCATGTCGCGGTCCTCACCCAGCAGGCTGGGATCGATGGCCACCCTGCGCACGTCGTGCTTGCAGGTCATGGTGACCTTGACCAATCCAGCACCGGATTGGCCTTCCACCTCAATGGCGCCAAGCTCGTCCTGCGCGCGCTTGAGGTTGTCCTGCATGGCCTGGGCCTGCTTCATCAAGCCCGCCAACTGACCCTTCATCATGGATGTGATTCCTTATTGCCGAAGTGAGGGACAAGCACGGCCGTTCAGGCCGGCTTGATCGAGCCAGGCACGAGCCTGGCGGTCGAGAACTGCTGCAGCAGAGACTGCACCAAGGGGTCTTCACGGATCACCTCCTCGGCCTGCGCCTGCCTTCGCGCCCGCTCTGCGGCATCGCGCCGGGCTGGGGTGTGGCCGCCGTCGCCCGGTTCGACCTCGAGCCGCAGGTCTTCACGCAGTGACTGCGCCAAGGCTTCAGCCAGTTTGTCTTTCAGCGCAAACCCGCGCAGGGACTCGTGAGCGATCCGAAGATGCCATACCGCCGGCGGCCCAGCGTCCATGGCCACCAGCCCGCCTTGCCACGCCAACTCTTTGACCAGTCCCGTGAGCCGACCTTCGTCGACCAGGCGCCTGACCGTGTCGTCCCACCGGTCCGCCAGCGCCTGCAGGTCGGGCGACGGTGTTGTGGGTGAGGGCATGGCCGGCGACGGCAGTGTTGTCGGCTGGGCCGCTGCAGCAGACGCAGCGCTGGACAAGGCCTCGGGCGGCGCCACCACAGGCGCAGCAGGCACCGGCAGCGCAGCCTTCGCGGGGGGCTCAGGTGCCGGCTGGGCAGCCGGCACCAAAGTTTCCACAGTCGGCGTGATCACTCGGGCGGGCACCGACAGTGAGGGAGGCGCCGGCGCACGCAAGGGGGCGGACCTGGCAGATGCCGTGAGCACGGGGCGGTCCTGGAACGCCAGGATGCGCAGAAGGATCATCTCCAGGGCCGCATGTTCATCGGACATCAGCGCCAGCTCGGCCTTGCCGTGCACGACGATGCTGTAGGCCAACTGCAGCTCCTCCGGGGCGAACTGGCCGGCGAGGTCTGTGACGTCAGCCGCCGACGGCACGTCGGCCTCCAGCGTACCGGGTACCACCTGCTCGACTGCAGCGCGCTGCAAGAGCCCCGCCATCGTGTCCAGCGCCGCCGAGGCGGAGGCACCAGCCTGCTGCAGCGCTGCAGCCGCCTGCATCACGGCCGGCCCATCTGCCTGCGACAGCGACCGCAAGATGTCCACGCAGGCCTGCGAATGGCTGGCCCCGAGCATGGTCGCCACCCCCTCCTCCGTCAGCTGCCCGCCGCCATAGGCGATGGCCTGATCGGTCAGGGAAAGGGCGTCGCGCATCGAGCCTCGGGCTGCCTCGGACAACAAGCGCAAGGCTCCCGCCTGCGCCGGGATGTTTTCGCTGGCCAGCACCTGCGCCAGATGCTCCTTCACGACCTCGGGTGCCATCGGTCGCAGGTTGAACTGCAGGCACCGGCTGAGCACGGTGGGCAGCATGCGCTCCGGGTCGGTCGTGGCCAGCACGAACTTCAGGTATTCCGGCGGCTCCTCCAGCGTCTTGAGCAGGGCGTTGAAGGCGTCCTTGGTGAGCTGGTGCGCTTCGTCGATCATGAAAACCTTGTAGCGCCCCAGCGCGGGCTTGTAGGCCGCGCGCTCGATCAGGTCCCGTATTTCGTCGATGCTGCGGTTGGAAGCCGCATCCAGTTCGATGTAGTCGACATAGCGGTCGGCGTCGATCTCCAGGCAGGCTGCACATTGGCCGCAGGGGCTGGAAGTGACGTCGCCTGTACCGTCAGGCCCCGTGCAATTCAGGCTCTTGGCCAGAATCCGCGAGATGGTGGTCTTGCCGATGCCCCGGGTGCCGGTGAACAGGTACGCGTGATGAAGCCGGCGCTGGTCCAGTGCATTCGTCAGCGCCCGGACGACATGCTCCTGGCCCGCCATCTGCGAGAAATTCCGCGGGCGGTACTTTCGCGCCAGAACAACGTAACCCATCCATCGATTCTAGGTTGACGCCGGGCCGACGCGGGCATCGACGTCCGCACCCGGGCGCCGATAATCTTCGGATGAAGTCATCAAACCCCGACGCCCTGACCTATGAAAAATCGGGTGTCCTTTACGACCTGATCGATCCGGTCAAGGTCAGCGCTCAGCACGCAGCCGCCCAAACCGCGCCCAACCTCACAGCACACGGTTTTTCGGAGATCGTCGCCTCGCGCGGCGAGTCGGCCTACGTCGTGGACGTCGGGCCCTTCTACCTGGCCAGCATCGTCGAGTGCCTGGGCAGCAAATCCCTGGTGGCTGACGAAATGCTGCGCCTGACGGGGCAGAGCCATTACGACGCCATCGCGCAAGACACCATCGCGATGGCCGTCAACGACCTCATCACGGTGGGCGCTACGCCATTGGTGGTGCAGGCGTATTGGGCGGCGGGCGGCAGCGACTGGTTTGCCGATCGCACCCGCGCCGATGCCCTGATTCGGGGCTGGAAGCGGGCTTGCGATGCCTGCGGCGTGGCCTGGGGAGGCGGCGAAACGCCAGCGCTGGCAGGCATCGTCGAGGAGGGCCGGATCGACCTTGCGGCCAGTTGCACCGGCATCATCCAGCCGAAATCCAGGTTGTCCACGGGCGAGGGCCTGGCCGCAGGCGACTCGATCGTCCTGCTGCCGTCCAGCGGAATCCACGCCAACGGACTCACGCTGGCCCGCAAGCTGGCGCAGCGTCTGCCTGAAGGCTACTTGACCGAGATTGCGCCCGGCCTGAGCTTTGGCGCCGCCTTGCTCGAGCCCACTCCGTTGTATTCGAACGTCACCGATGCGTTGCACCGCGCCGGGCTGCACCCCCATTACTGCGCCAACATCACGGGGCATGGATGGCGCAAATTGATGCGCCATCCTCAAGCCTTCACCTACCGTATGGCCACCTTGCCTCCCGTGCCGCGTGTGCTCGCCTTCATGGTCGAACAGGCCGGTCTGGGCCCTGCAGAAGCCTACGGGACACTGAACATGGGAGCCGGGTTTGCGCTGTACGTACCGGAAGGACGGACAGCGGAATTGATGGACGTTTGCGCGCAGGTCGGCATGCCGGCCTTGCTGGCAGGCCGCGTCGAGCAAGGAGACAAGCAGGTGCTCATCGAACCGCTCGAGGTGGTCTTCGGCGCGGATGCTTTGCAACTTCGCTGAAGGCGCGCCATGCAAGCGGGTTTGCAGCAAGCGCTTGCGAGCGCTGGGAGCCAGCGTTTGTGGCGAGCGCTTGAGAGCACGCACGAGTGCACCGTTGCTCGACGGCTGCACCTGCGCGGGCAACTTCACGCTCCCCTACAATCTGACTGGACGGGCCTCCCCGCATGGAAGCGCGGCCAACCGGGTCAGATGGGGAACCAAGCAGCCCTAACCGTGGCAACCAGTGCCGGGGTCAGGCTCGTCACCCTTGACCACTGCCAGGTCTTGAGGTTTCCCGACGCTTCAGCCAGGTCGGGCCAGATCGGCAAATTCCACCCCAGCAAAGCCTCCCCTACCTGGAGATGTCCATGAGCGCAGCAACCGTGAAGCACGTCACTGACGCCACTTTTGAAGCCGATGTGCTGAAGTCTGACCGGCCCGTCCTGGTCGACTATTGGGCCGAGTGGTGCGGTCCGTGCAAGATGATCGCGCCCATCCTGGACGATGTCTCCCGTGACTACGGCGACCGTCTGCAGGTGGCAAAGATGAACGTGGACGAGAACCAGCAGGTGCCAGCGCAGTTCGGCATCCGCGGGATTCCCACGCTGATGCTCTTCAAGGCAGGGGAACTGGTCGCCACCAAGGTAGGCGCACTCCCCAAAGCCCAGTTGACGGCCTTCATTGACAGCCATCTATAATCAGTCAATGGGATAAATTGTGGCCGCTTGCACCTTGCGGCCCGATTCGTTCTTGATGCAGGGTCATCGGTACCCCGTTCCCTGCGGCACCAGGCCCTGAATCTTGGCTCACGCCCCGGGCCCTTCGCCAGTTCAACTGGTCACCTCCCTTGCCCTCTCACTGACCGCCTGATTTGATCGGGTGGCGAACACTGGAACCATCCAGAGGGCGCGGCCTCCTCGTGGAGAGGACTCTTGCATGCATTTATCTGAACTGAAGGCGCAGCACGTCTCCGAACTCATCAAGATGGGTGAGGCGCTGGAGATTGACAACGTCAGCCGTTTGCGAAAGCAAGAGCTGATGTTTGCCATCATGAAAAAGCGCGCCAAGGCTGGTGAACAGGTCTTCGGGGACGGTGTGTTGGAAGTATTGCCCGATGGCTTCGGGTTCCTGCGCGCGCCTGACAGCAGTTACATGGCCAGCACCGACGATATCTACCTGTCGCCGAGCCAAGTGCGCCGCTTCAATCTGCACACCGGCGACATGATCGAGGGCGAAGTGCGTGTCCCCAAGGACGGCGAACGCTACTTCGCGCTTGTCAAGGTCGACCGCGTCAACGGTCTGACGCCGGAGGAGAACAAGCACAAGATCATGTTCGAGAATCTGACGCCGCTGTTCCCCAAGGAACAGTTCAGACTTGAGCGTGACATCAAGGGCGACGAAAACGTCACGGGGCGCATCATCGACTTGGTAGCGCCCATCGGCAAGGGTCAGCGGGCCCTGCTGGTGGCACAGCCCAAGACCGGCAAGACCATGATGATGCAGCACATCGCGCACGCGCTGGCAGCCAACCATCCGGACGCGCACCTGATGGTGCTGCTGGTGGACGAGCGGCCCGAAGAAGTGACCGAGATGCAGCGCACCGTGCGCGGCGAGGTGATCAGCTCGACTTTCGATGAGCCGGCAGCCCGCCACGTGCAGGTGGCCGAGATGGTGATCGAGCGAGCCAAGCGACTGGTGGAGTTGAAGAAGGATGTCGTGATCCTGCTGGACTCCATCACCCGGCTTGCACGCGCCTACAACAACGTCCTGCCCTCCTCCGGCAAGGTGCTGACGGGCGGCGTCGACGCCAACGCACTGCAGCGGCCCAAGCGCTTCTTCGGCGCCGCCCGCAATGTGGAGGAAGGTGGATCGCTCACCATCATCGGCACCGCCCTGATCGACACCGGCAGCCGAATGGATGAAGTGATCTACGAGGAATTCAAGGGCACAGGCAACTGTGAAATCCACCTGGACCGCCGCATGGCCGAGAAGCGGGTGTATCCCTCGATACTGATCAACAAGTCGGGCACCCGCAGAGAGGAGTTGCTGCTGAAGCCGGAGATCCTGCAAAAGACCTGGATCTTGCGCAAGCTGCTCTATCCGATGGACGAGATCGAGTCCATGGAGTTCATGCTCGACAAGATGAAGGCGAGCAAGAACAACCTGGACTTCTTCGACATGATGAGGCGCGGGGGCTGAAGCCCGGGACTGTCGACTGCCGAGGGGAGCCGAAACATCTAAGGCGAAGAAACCCCAAGAGCTTGACTATAATTGAACGTTTTTCCACTCGGAAAGTGCGCTGGAATTGAGTGTTTCGGGCGTGGCTACCGGCAACTTCAGAGGTTTCAATGAAAGAAGGCATTCATCCTGCCTACCGCGACGTGTGCTTTGTCGACTTGTCCAACGGCTTCAAGTTCGTGACGCGCTCTTGCCTGCAGTCCAAGGAAATGATCAAGATGGACGACGGTCGCGAACTCCCGCTGATGAAGCTGGAGACCACCAGCGAGTCACATCCGTTCTACACCGGCACTCAGAAGAGCGTGGACAGTCTGGGCGGACGCGTCGAGAAGTTCCGCAACAAGTTCGCGCGCGTGGGCCTTAAGAAGTAATCCGGGCTTCGCGCTAGCATCAGGGCAGCCTTGGCTGCCCTTTTTTACGTCGCGGGCGCCGCCAAAAGAACTCCTTCGTGCACGTGATGAACTCCCCATGGGTGACACGCCGGGAAGTGGCGCGACTGCCGCGACCGGCCCTGCTGATGTTCTGCACGCTCTGGCTGCTGCCGGGCTTGCTGGGCCGCGACCCGTGGCGCCAGATGGACGTCACCTCCTTCGGGGTCATGCTCGCGATGGCGCAAGGCCGCAGTTCGTGGTGGGAACCGAGTATCGGCGGGGTGCCCATTGACGCGGCCTTGCTGCCTCACTGGATAGGCGCCCTGGCCATTCAGCTGCTCGGGAACTGGGCTGGCCAAGTCATGGCAGTGAGAATGGCCTACGGGGTCATTCTGCTGCTGACGATGGCTTGCATCTGGTACGCCACCTTCCATTTGGCACGGACTGAGGCGGCCCAGCCCATGCCGCTGCCCTTCGGTGGCGAGGCGCCCGCAGTGGACTACGCCCGAGCGCTGGCCGATGGTGCGCTGCTGGCCTTCATCGCCACGCTCGGCCTGCTGCAACTGGGCCACGAAACCACCTCGGAACTTGTCCAACTGGCAGCCGGAAGCGTCTTCATCTGGTGCGTAGCGGCGGCGCCCGCGCGCCGCTTCACAGCTCGTCTGGCCATGACGCTGTGCTTGCCCGTGATGGCGGCCAGCGCAGCCCCCAGCCTGGCCGTGGCCATGGGCTTGGTGGGCTGCCTGATCTGCGTCAGGTCAGGCTACCCGGGAGCGCGCCAGTTGCTGCCCTGGCTGCTGGCTGCCGTTGCTGCGGCTGCGTGCACCGCCACGGCGTTGGAAGCATGGCGCTGGAGGTACGCGCTGACTTTTTCGTGGGGAGAAATGCTGCTGATCCTGCGTCAATGGACTTGGTTCATGTGGCCCGTCTGGCCCTTGGCGCTATGGACAGCCTGGCGCTGGCGCGCCAACTGGTCCAGGCGCCATGTGGCCCTCCCCCTGGCCACCGCGGCCTGTGCTGCAGCCTGCAGCGTCTTCATGGGTGGGGATGATCGGGCCTTGATGTTGGCCACCCCCGGCATGGCCATCCTGGCGGCATTCGCCCTGCCGACATTCCAGCGTCAAGGCGCTGCTGCCATCGACTGGTTCTCAATCTTTTTCTTCAGCGCCACGGCCCTGTTCATCTGGTTCATGTACGGGGCCATGCACACGGGATGGCCTGCCAAGCCTGCTGCGAACGTGGCGAGGCTGGCGCAGGGCTATGTCCCCGAGTTCAATATGGCGTCGCTGTGCCTGGCATTGAGCGGAACACTGGCATGGCTTACGCTGGTACGCTGGCGGACCAGGCGCCAGGTGCACGCGCTATGGAAGAGCATGGTGCTGCCGGCCGGGGGGGTCGTGCTGTGCTGGCTCTTGCTCATGACCTTGTGGCTGCCGCTGCTGGACTATGCGCGAAGCTATCGGCCTGTCGTGGACCGGGTGGTACCGCATCTGTCTGCAAGCCAGGGGTCCTGCGTGGATGTGCGAGGCGCCAGCACGTCACTCGTGGCATCACTGGAGGTCTTCTCTGGATTGCGTTACGACGCCACCGCAGTGGCAGACAAACAGTCCGCCTGCGAATCACTGATCCAGGTGACAAGGGGTTCGTTCCGGGGCCCTCCTGAGTCACTGATGGGGTGGGAGCTGCAAGCCACCATCCTGCGTCCGACAGACCGCGACGAACAGATCGGGGTGTACCGCCGTGTCAATCGCGAGCCCTGACGCCGCAGGCCCATGCGGCGGATGTCAGTTAGGAGCCAAGGCCGTTGCCAATTGTTCGGCGCAAGAACGCGCCAGCGACTCATCGGATGCCTCTACCATCACCCGCACGACGGGCTCCGTACCGGAAGCCCGCAACAAGACGCGTCCCTGACCAGCCAGACGCTGATCGACTTCTGAGCGTGCGGCAATCACGTGGGAGCTGCCAGACCAGTCGGAACCCGGGGCCAGGCGCACGTTGAGCAGTACCTGTGGAAAAAGCACCACATCTTCCAGAAGGGCTTCCAGGCTGCGTCCTTGGCGCATGACGGCTTGCAGCACCTGCAAGGCACTGACCAGTCCGTCTCCCGTGCTGTGGCAATCCAGGGCCAGCAAATGCCCGGAACCCTCGCCACCCAGAAGCCAGCCTCGCCTTCCCAATTCCTCAAGAACGTACCGGTCGCCCACCTTGGCACGCACCAGTTCTATGCCTTGCCGCGCGAGGGCCTGCTCCACTCCCATGTTGGTCATCAAGGTTCCCACCACGCCCCGGGGCGGCTTGCCCTGCCACACCCGGTCCAGCGCCATGACGTACAGCAACTGATCCCCATCAAAAACCGAGCCGTCCCGATCGACCAGCAGCAGGCGGTCGGCATCCCCGTCAAGCGCCACGCCGTAGTCGGCCTGGTGGGCGAGCACGGCCTTGACCAGCCCTTGCGGCGCGGTCGCCCCGACGCCCTCATTGATGTTGAAGCCGTCGGGTGCGCAGCCGATGCGTGCGACCTGGGCCCCCAACTCATGGAACACAGCCGGCGCCACCTGGTATGCGGCGCCATGGGCTGCATCCACCACCACTTTCAGCCCCTTGAGCGACAGTTCAGAAGCAAAAGTCGACTTGCAGAACTCCACGTAACGCCCACTGGCATCGTCCAGGCGGCGCGCCTTGCCCAGGTTGGCTGCATCCACCCAATGAGGTTCCTCGGTAAGGGCACGCTCCACCTCACGCTCCCACTCATCGGGCAACTTTTCGCCACGCGCCGAGAAGAACTTGATGCCGTTGTCTGCGAACGGATTGTGGGAGGCACTGATCACGACGCCCAGGTCCAGGCGCAGCGCCCTGGTGAGGTAGGCAACCCCGGGGGTCGGAAGCGGCCCACTGAGCAGCACATGCACGCCAGCAGACGCGAACCCTGCTTCCAGCGCGGACTCGATCATGTAGCCTGACACCCGCGTGTCCTTGCCGATCAGCACGGTGGGGGTCGCGCCTTGGCGGCGCAGCACCCGGCCCACCGCATGCCCCAAGCGCAGCATGAAGTCTGCGGTGATGGGCGCCTGGCCTACCTGGCCCCGAATCCCATCAGTTCCGAAGTAGCGTCTGGACATCTTCTGAAGCTTCCTTTGTCGTTGATTCGTCACCCGGTACGCCCACCCTGGGGGCCAGGTTGCTGGAGGCCGCTGCGCACTCCAATCAGGCCGTGTGGTCATGCCACGTGATCAAGTCAAGCACTCGCCGCAATGCAGAGCGGGGCCCCGAAGGCCCCGCCCGATACACGGCGGCACGTGGACCGCGCGACCAATTCAAGCCGCTGCAGGCGCGCTCTCAGCGCTGACCGCAGGCTCGCCGCCGCTGCCCCCGCCGGCCTTGGGCGGCTGCGTGGTCCAGTCCTTCGGAGGACGGGGCGGTTTGCCCGCCATGATGTCATCGATCTGCTCGGCGTCGATGGTCTCCCACTCCAGCAAAGCCTTGGCCATGGCGTGCATCTTGTCTTTGTGGCTTTCAATGAGGCCACGGGCGGTGGAGTATTGCTCGTCGATGATCTTGCGGATCTCGCGATCGACTTTTTGCATGGTCTGCTCTGACACGTTGACCTGCTTGGTCACGGAGCGGCCGAGAAACACTTCGCCTTCGTTCTCAGCGTAAACCATGGGCCCGAGTTCATCAGTCATGCCGTACCGTGTGACCATATCACGGGCGATCTGGGTGGCGCGCTCGAAGTCGTTGCTTGCTCCGGTGGTCATCTGGTTCATGAACACCTCCTCGGCAATCCGTCCACCGAACAGCACCGAGATCGTGGACAGCATGCGCTCCTTGTCCAGGCTGTAACGGTCGCCCTCGGGCAATTGCATGGTGACGCCCAACGCCCGGCCGCGCGGGATCACCGTCACCTTGTGCACTGGGTCGGTCTTGGGCATCAGGCGCGCCACCAGGGCATGTCCTGCCTCGTGATAGGCGGTGTTGCGCCTCTCGTCCTCGGGCATGACCATGGACTTCCTCTCAGGGCCCATCATGATCTTGTCCTTGGCCTTTTCGAAGTCGACCATCTCGACCACACGTGCGCTACGACGCGCGGCGAAAAGCGCCGCCTCGTTCACCAGGTTGGCCAGGTCGGCTCCGGAGAAGCCTGGCGTGCCTCGGGCCAGGATGTCGGCACGGATGTCCTGCCCCACCGGGACCTTGCGCATGTGGACGTTGAGAATCTGCTCACGGCCCCGCACGTCCGGCAGCGTCACGTAAACCTGCCGATCGAAGCGCCCGGGGCGCAGCAAGGCGGGGTCCAGGATGTCGGGACGGTTGGTGGCGGCCATGACGATGACCCCGAGATTTGTCTCGAAGCCGTCCATCTCCACCAACATCTGATTCAGCGTCTGCTCCCGCTCGTCATTACCGCCGCCCAAGCCGGCACCGCGGTGGCGGCCCACCGCATCGATTTCATCCACGAAGATGATGCAAGGTGCGCTCTTCTTGGCCTGCTCAAACATGTCGCGTACACGTGCCGCACCGACGCCTACGAACATCTCCACGAAGTCGGAGCCGGAGATGCTGAAGAAGGGCACCTTGGCCTCGCCGGCAATGGCCTTGGCCAGCAGGGTCTTCCCCGTGCCTGGAGGGCCGACCAGCAGCACCCCGCGCGGGATGCGCCCGCCCAGCTTCTGGAACTTCTGCGGATCCTTCAGGAAGTCGACCAGTTCCTTGACTTCCTCCTTGGCCTCGTCACAGCCCGCCACATCGGCGAAGGTGGTGGTGTTGTTGGCCTCGTCCAGCATGCGGGCCTTGCTTTTACCGAAACTGAAGGCTCCACCCTTACCGCCGCCCTGCATCTGGCGCATGAAATACACCCACACGCCAATGAGCAGAAGCATCGGCCCCCAGCTCACCAGAATGCTCATGAGCAGCGAAGGCTCTTCCCGGGACTTGACATCAAACTTCACACCATTGGCGCGCAGATCACCAACCAAGCCTCTGTCGAGGTAGGTTGCAGTCGCACGCAATCGCTTGTCATCGATGGTGGTGGCCACGATATCGGTCCCGCCACCGGGCTTTTCCTCCAGCACGGCAAGCTTGATTCGCTTGGCCTGCACCTCGTCGAGGAATTCCGAATATCCGATCTGGTTACCCTGCATCGCCCCCCTGTCGAACTGCTTGAACACGGTGAAAAGCACCAGAGCGATCACCAGCCAGACAGCGACTTTGGAGAACCATTGATTGTTCACCACGACTCCTTCTTGACAGACAGGGCGGAACGGGAAGATTCCCTCTCCACCACAAGTCTTGATATGGGGGCGAGTGTAGAGCACACAAGGGCACCATCCCCGCACAGAGGAGATGCCCGCGCCAGCCGGCTCAAACATGCTTCGGCCGGCGAATGCTCCACCTCAACCGGGCAAGCCAGGCTGGGGCCCGCTTCAGGTCCGCTTCAGGTCTGCTTGGGACTCAGGCCCAGCAGAAAAGTCTCTGAGGATCGGCCGCGAGACGCCTTGGGCTTGATGGGCTTGACCACGTCAAAGCTGTCCTTGAACAACTTGACCAGCTGGCTGTAGCCGCTGCCATGGAAGGCCTTGCACACCAGCGCGCCTTCTGGATGCTTGAGATGCTTCAAGGCGAATTCCACCGCCAGCTCCACCACGTGGGCCATCCGAGCTGCGTCGGACGACTCGATGCCCGAAAGGTTGGGGGCCATGTCCGAAAGCACCACATCCACCGGGCGGCCTGCCAATTCGCGCTCCAGCTCATGCATCATCGCTTCTTCACGGAAGTCACCTTGCAGAAATGTGACCCCATCGATGGGGTCGAAATCGAGCATGTCCAGGGCGATGATGGTGCCAGCCAATTCACCCGACGCGGCACCTGCGGGTGCGAACTTGCGCCGCACATACTGGCTCCATGCACCCGGCGAGGCGCCAAGATCCACCACCACCTGACCCGGCCGCAGCAGCCTGTGAGTCTCGTCGATCTCCTTGAGCTTGTAGGCTGCGCGCGCGCGGTAGCCCTCGCGCTGCGCCATCTTGACGTAGGGGTCAGTGAGATGGTCGTGAAGCCACGCCTTGTTCAGTCGCTTGCTCTTCATACCGGGCCGATAATAGAAAAATGCCTGCCATCCAGTTGTCTCCCGCCGAACGCCGTCGCTTGCGCGCCGATGCCCATCACCTGAACCCCGTCGTGCTCATCGGATCGGATGGCCTGACCGATGCCGTTCGCAAGGAGGCCGACGCCGCGCTGACGGCTCATGGACTGATCAAGCTCCGGGTGTTCTCAGACGTACGTGAAACCCGAGAGCAGATCTTGTCTGCATTGACCGATGGCCTGAACGCGGCGGCGGTGCAGCACATCGGCAAGTTACTCGTGCTGTGGCGCCCGATACCAGAGAAGGCCAAGGAAGTGTCCGATGACCGGCAACCGGGTCCGCGCATCGTGAAGCTGGTGTCCTTTTCCAAGAGCGGCAACCACCGTGCCACCGTGAAGAAGGTGAAGGTGCTGGGTAACGAGCGTGTGACCCGTGGCGGCTCCATCAAACGCAAAGAAGTCCGCCAGGTCAGTCAAAAGAAGAGGGCTACAGATTAGCGCCAAGCCTCAGATGTAGCGCACCGCCATGATCTCGTAGCTCTTGATCCCGCCGGGTGCGCGTACTTCGGCCATATCGCCTTCGGACTTGCCGATCAGGGCACGGGCAATCGGACTGGAAATGGAGACCAGCCCCAGCTTGAGATCGGCCTCGTCGTCGCCAACGATCTGGTAAGTGACTTTGGCGCCAGTGGCTTCTTCAGCCAGATCGACCGTGGCACCGAACACCACCCGTCCGTCCGCATCAAGGGTGGAGGGGTCGATCACCTGGGCCGCGGCGAGCTTGCCCTCGATTTCCAGGATGCGGCCTTCAATGAATCCCTGCTTGTCCTTGGCAGCGTCATATTCGGCGTTTTCGGAAAGATCACCCTGGGCGCGCGCCTCCGCGATGGCCTGGATGACAGCATGCCGCTCGAAGGTTTTGAGGCGGTGCAGTTCCTCTTTCAGTTTGTCTGCGCCGCGCCGGGTCAGGGGGATGGTGCTCATGGGTCGGTCTGTGTTCAATTCAAGAAAAACCGCCGCAGAAGACCCTCAGGCCCGCTGCGGCGGCGTTACCAGCCTGCAGTGTAATTCACAGGCGCACACGGAGCATGCCAAGGCATGGACTTGCACCATCGCTGCTACCTGCAGCGCCGGCAGACCCGATCAATGCAGCGTGAGGTGCAACTCCTGCAATGACTTGACCGCGAGGTCGGCCCGATGCTTCAGCGCCTCGGTGGCCGCCTCCGACCCCGCCATCGTGGTGTAGTAAGTCACCCGGTTGGCCAGGGCCGCGGTGCGGATGTGGCGCGAGTCAGCGATTGCGGTTCGGGTCTCGTCGACGGTGGTGAATACCAGCTGGATGTCGCCGGCCTTGACCATGTCGCCAATGTGAGGCCGCCCGTCCTTGACCTTGTTCACCACTCTCACCGGCACGCCGGCCGCGCCAATGGCCGCGGCCGTGCCGCGGGTGGCCACGATCTGGAAGCCCAGTGCGTGAAGATCCTGCGCAACCTGGACGGCTCGGACCTTGTCGGAATCCTTCACCGTCAGCACCACGGTGCCCCTGGACGGCAGGCGTGAGCCCGCCCCCAGTTGGCTCTTGAGCATGGCTTCGCCAAAGGTCTCACCCACGCCCATCACCTCGCCCGTGGAGCGCATTTCCGGCCCGAGGACAGGGTCCACGCCCGGGAACTTGTTGAAGGGGAAGACCGCCTCCTTGATGCTGAAGTAGGGGGGAATGACCTCGCCCTTCACTCCGGTCTGGTCTGAAAGCTTTTGCCCGGCCATGCAACGCGCAGCAATCTTGGCCAGGGGCTGCCCGGTGGCCTTGCTGACGAAAGGCACGGTACGCGATGCACGGGGGTTGACCTCGAGTACGTAGACCACGGCATCATCGCCCTCGCCCTGGATGGCGAACTGGACATTCATCAGGCCCACCACATTCAGGGCGCGGGCCATCAAGGTCGTTTGCCGGCGCATCTCGTCCTGCAGCGCCACGCTCAAGGTGTAGGGCGGCAAGGAGCAGGCCGAGTCCCCACTATGGATGCCCGCGGCTTCCACATGTTCCATGATGCCGCCGATCATGACCTCGACGCCGTCGCCAATGCAGTCCACGTCGACCTCGATGGCGTCATTGAGGAAGCGGTCCAGCAGCACAGGGGACTTCTCGCTCACGCGAACCGCTTCGCGCATGTAGCGCTCCAGGTCCTTGTCGCCATGCACGATCTCCATGGCGCGACCACCTAGCACATAGCTGGGGCGCACCACCAGCGGATAGCCAATCTCCCGCGCCAACGCCAACGCCTGATCTTCGGTGCGGGCGATGCGGTTGGGGGGCTGACGCAAGCCCAGTTCGTTCAGCAGCTTCTGGAAGCGCTCCCGGTCTTCGGCGATGTCGATGCTGTCGGGCGTGGTGCCGATGATGGGCACGCCCGCGCGCTCCAGGTCGAGCGCGAGTTTGAGCGGGGTCTGCCCGCCGTACTGGACGATGACGCCCAGCGGCTTCTCCACCGCCACGATCTCCAGCACGTCTTCCAGCGTCACGGGCTCGAAGTACAAGCGATCGCTGGTGTCGTAATCGGTGGATACCGTTTCGGGATTGCAGTTGACCATGATGGTCTCGTAGCCGTCTTCGCGCATCGCGAGCGCAGCGTGCACGCAGCAGTAATCGAACTCGATGCCCTGGCCGATGCGGTTGGGCCCGCCCCCCAGCACCATGATCTTCTTGCGGCTGCTGGGCGCGGCCTCGCACTCCTCCTCGTAGGTCGAGTACATGTAGGCCGTCTGCGTGGCGAACTCCGCGGCGCAGGTGTCCACCCGCTTGTAGACAGGACGCACACCCAGCGCGTGGCGATGCGCCCGCAGCGCATGCTGGTGAGTACCGGTCAGAACCGCCAGCCGCCGATCAGAAAACCCCATGCGCTTGAGGTGACGCATCTCGGCCTGGGTGAGGCTGTCAAACACGCGGACCTTGACCTGCGCCTCGGCGGTGACGATGTGCTCGATCTGCGCCAGGAACCAGGGATCGATACCTGTCTCGGCATGCACCTCATCCAGCGTCATGCCGATACGAAACGCATCGCCCACGAACAAGATGCGCTCCGGCCCAGGCTCGCCGATCTCCTCGACGATTTCGTCCCGGTCATCGCTACGCTCGGTCAGCCCGTCGATGCCGGTCTCCAGGCCGCGCAGCGCCTTCTGGAAGCTCTCCTGGAAGGTCCGGCCGATGGCCATGACCTCGCCCACGGACTTCATCTGCGTGGTCAAGTGCGGATCAGCAGCCGGAAACTTCTCGAACGCGAAGCGCGGGATCTTGGTGACCACGTAGTCGATGCTGGGCTCGAAGCTCGCGGGCGTGGCGCCGCCCGTGATGTCGTTTCGGAGTTCATCCAGCGTGTAGCCCACGGCCAGCTTGGCCGCCACCTTCGCGATGGGAAAGCCCGTGGCCTTGGAGGCCAGCGCCGAGGAACGCGACACGCGCGGATTCATCTCGATCACGGTCATCCGGCCGTTGGCCGGATTGATCGAGAACTGCACGTTGGAACCGCCGGTGTCCACGCCGATCTCGCGCAGTATCGCGATCGACGCATTGCGCAACAGCTGGTATTCCTTGTCGGTCAGCGTCTGCGCAGGGGCCACCGTGATGGAGTCGCCGGTATGGATGCCCATCGGATCCAGGTTCTCGATGGCACACACGATGATGCAGTTGTCCGCCCGGTCGCGAACCACCTCCATCTCGAACTCCTTCCAGCCGATCAGGCTCTCCTCGATCAAGAGCTCGTTGGTGGGCGATAAGTCCAGGCCGCGCTTGCAGATCTCGTCGAACTCCTGCGGGTTGTAGGCAATGCCGCCGCCCGTGCCCCCCAGCGTGAAGCTGGGCCGGATGACCATAGGGAAGCCGGGGCCGCCGATGTCCGCCTGAATGTGCTTCTGCACCGCCCAGGCCTCCTCAAGCGAGTGGGCGATGCCGCTCTTGGCGGAGTCCAGGCCGATGGAGGTCATCGCTTCCTTGAACTTCAGCCGGTCCTCCGCCTTTTCGATGGCGTGTTCGTTGGCGCCGATCATCTCCACACCGTACTTGGCCAGCACCCCGTGGCGGTGCAGGTCGAGCGCGCAGTTCAGCGCCGTCTGTCCACCCATGGTGGGCAGCACGGCATCGGGCCGCTCCTTGGCGATGATGGTTTCCACCACCTGCCAGGTGATGGGCTCGATGTAGGTGGCGTCGGCCATGCCCGGGTCGGTCATGATCGTGGCCGGATTGCTGTTGACGAGGATGACGCGGTAGCCCTCCTCGCGCAGCGCCTTGCAGGCCTGGGCCCCGGAATAGTCGAACTCGCAGGCCTGACCGATGACGATGGGGCCGGCGCCGATGATGAGGATGCTCTTGAGATCGGTGCGCTTAGGCATGCGAACGCTCCGCGGAATGTTGTGCCATGAGCGACGTGAAGCGGTCGAACAGATAGGCGATGTCGTGCGGCCCCGGCGAAGCCTCCGGATGGCCCTGGAAGCAGAAGGCCGGGCGATCTGTGCGGGCCAGGCCTTGCAACGTGCCATCGAACAGACTGCGGTGGGTTGCGCGCAGGTTGGCCGGCAGGCTGGCCTCATCAACGGCAAAGCCGTGGTTCTGGCTTGTGATGCTGACCTGTCCGGTGTCCAGGTCCTTCACCGGGTGGTTCGCACCGTGGTGACCAAACTTCATCTTGAAGGTGCTGGCGCCTGATGCCAGGGCCATGATCTGGTGGCCCAGGCAAATACCGAAGGTCGGAATACCCGAATCCATCAGGATGCGTGCAGATTCGATGGCGTAGTCGCACGGCTGTGGGTCACCAGGCCCGTTGCTGAGGAACACCCCGTCCGGCTGCAGGGCCAGCACGTCCGCTGCCGCGGCCTTGGCGGGAACCACTGTGACGCGGCAGCCCCGGCTGGCCAGCATGCGCAGGATGTTGAATTTCACACCGAAGTCGTAGGCCACGACATGAAATCGCGGCTCGGACTGCGTGGAATAGCCAGTGCCCAGCACCCACTCCGTTTGAGTCCACTCATACGGGCGATCCACCGACACCTCATGGGCCAGATCCTGGCCGGTCATGGAGGGGGTGGACCTGGCCTGGGCCACCGCTGCGTCCAGATCAGCCTGCGAAACGGCGTGCCCCACCGCGAAGGTCGCAATGCAGCCGCTTTGCGCGCCAGTGCTGCGCAGATGCCGGGTCAGGCGTCGGGTGTCGACATCGGCAATCGCCACGGTGCCCTCCTGGCGCAAGTACGCGTCCAGGGTGTGCGATTGTCGAAAGTTGGAAGACCGGACCGGCAGGTCTCGTATCACGAGTCCGGCAGCATGAACGCTGCGGGCCTCGACGTCCTCGGGGTTGACCCCGTAATTGCCGATGTGGGGGTAGGTCAAGGTGACGATCTGGCGCCTGTAACTCGGATCGGTCAGGATTTCCTGATAGCCGGTGAGCGCGGTGTTGAACACCACCTCGCCAGTGGTCGATCCGACGGCGCCGATCGAGATGCCCCGAAAGATGGACCCGTCCGCGAGTGCGAGAACGGCAGGAGGCGAGTCGGGCAGCAAGGAAAACTCCGGTTTGCTCACACCCAGCCGCCCCGCCGGCGTTCGGCAGGCATCGCGTCGATGGGGGAAACCGTGGACGAGTTTCGCTGGCGTGTGGCAGGGTTTGGGTAAACCTGAGGAGTATATCTTCGAGACCTTCCCTGCGATGCCTTTGCGAGGTCCGCCGACGCCGGAAGGCCCATGTCCACGCTGTGAACGGGGGCAGCCTGACGGTGCCTGATACCGCGGCGCCAGCGCCGCTCTACACTTCAAGCGCGCACCCGAAGCGTGCTGTTGGGTCGTGCCGCCCCGGCAGTTCCACTTCCAGACCGATAGCATCCAGGAGAAGCTGATGAACCCGTTGTACTCATCCTTGCCGGACTCAGGCCTTGCCACCTCGGCCGCGCAGAGAAACACTGTCCTGAGAAATACCTACGGCTTGCTGGCCGTGTCGCTGGTCCCCACGGTGGCCGGGGCCTGGGTTGGCGTCAGCACGGGCGTGCTGAACGCCATGGGCGCGGGACTGTCGACCATCCTGTTCCTCGTCGGCGCCTTCGGGTTCATGTTTGCGATCGAGAAGACCAAGAACTCGGCCAAGGGCGTGTACCTGCTTCTGGCCTTCACCTTCTTCATGGGCCTGATGATGTCGCGCCTGGTCGGGCAGGTGCTGGGCCTGCGTAACGGCGCGTCTTTGGTGATGACCGCCTTCGGAGGCACCGCGGCAGTGTTCTTCGCCATGGCCTCGCTGGCCACGGTGATCAAGCGCGACCTGTCGGGCATGGGCAAGTTCCTGACTGTGGGCGCTGTCATCCTGCTGGTGGCCATGGTGGCCAATATCTTCCTGCAGTCATCGGCCCTGATGCTGGCGCTGCTGGTGCTGTGCCTGGGCATCTTCTCCGCCTTCATGCTGTACGACATCAAGCGCGTGATGGACGGTGGAGAGACGAATTACATCTCGGCCACGCTGGCGATTTACCTCGACATCTACAACGTGTTCCAGAGCCTGCTGGCGCTGCTGGGCATCTTCGGCGGCGAGAAAGACTGAACTTTTCTTAGGGCCATGCCCCTGCGTTCGAAATTCGGGGCCTCTGTGGAGGCCCCGTTTCATTCCGGCGACGGGGCCGTGGGCCTGTCGAAAACCGCGATGCTCTCGACATGCGCTGTATGGGGGAACATGTTGATGATGCCGGCCTGTGTGCAGGTGTAGCCCGCCTGGTGCACTAGCAGGCCCGCGTCACGGGCCAGGCTGGCCGGATTGCAGCTCACGTAGACGATTCTGCGGGGGGGTGACCACTCTGAGCGATCAGCGCCCACTCGCTCGCCCAGCGCGTCGAGACTCACTGCATCCACCAGGGCCTTGACCAGCGCGAAGGCACCTTCGCGCGGCGGATCGACCAGCCAGCAGTCTGCACGGCCCTGCGCTACAAGCCCGACCGCATCAAGCTCGAACAGATTGCGCGCCTCGAAGCTGACCTTGGAGGCCAGGCCGTTCAGTTCGGCGTTCGCCATCGCGCGCTCGACCAGCAGCTTGCTGCCTTCGATACCGTGGACCTGCCGCGCAAGGCGTGCCAGGGGCAGGGTGAAGTTGCCCAGCCCGCAGAACCAGTCGATCACGCGCTCGGCCGCGGTGGGTGCCAGCAGCCGCAACGCCCGCCCGACCATGACCCGGTTGATCTGCGGGTTGACCTGGGTGAAGTCCGTCGGCTTGAAGGGCATGTGGACATCGAACTCCGGCAAGGCGTAGGCCAGCGGCTCGAGACCTTGTGCCTCATCCAGCAGGTGCACGGTGTCCGGCCCGGCCGGTTGCAGCCACCACTGCACCGCATGCGCGTTGGCGAACGCCCGGAGACGACCGGCATCATCCGCCGACAGCGGCTCCAAGTGCCGCAGCACCAGCGCGGTCACCGTGTCGCCCGCCGCCAGCTCAATCTGCGGCAGGCGGTCGCGCTGGTCCATGGACGCGATCAAGGCACGCAGCGGCAGAAGCATGGCGCTGACATGCGCAGGCAGGACTGGACAGACCGACATGTCCGCCACGTAGCGCGACTTGCGTTCGTGAAAGCCGATCAGCACCTGGCCCTTCTTGAACACATGGCGGACCGACAGGCGCGCACGGTTGCGATACCCCCACGCGGGGCCGTGGATCGGCCGCAACATCTGTCCGGCACGAACTTTCCCCAGGTGCCAGAGGTTGTCTTCCAGCACGCGCTGTTTGACGGCCACCTGCGCGTCGGGATGCAGGTGCTGCACCTTGCAGCCACCGCAGGCGCCTGCATGCAATCCAAAGTGCGGGCAGCCCGGCTTCACACGCTGCGGACTCTCGCGCAGCAGCGAAACCATTTGAGCCTGTTCCCATTGGTTCTTGCGGCGGTGCACCTGCACTGTGACCCGCTCGAACGGCAGCGCTCCCTCGATGAACACCACTTTACCGTCGGGGCGCCGGGCCACCCCCTGCCCTTCTAGATCCAGCGATTCAACGTCCAGGGGAAGCGAGGTGTCCTGCATCACCTCATTATCAGACCCCGAAACGAACAAGGCCGCCCTGAAGGCGACCTTGCGATGAAAGCGCCTGCAACAGACGCTTGCCCTTCAGTGCAGGCTCACTCCTTGGGTGGTTCCGAGTAGTCGGAAACCACCTTCCAGCGTGCGTCCTGCAGTTGCGACATGCGGAAGGCACTGCTGCCCAGACGCTTTTGAGGACCGAACTTGGCTTCCGCGCTGCCAAAGATGTCAGACGGAACAGTCATCGTGTCCATGGCCTTGACAAAGCTGTCTGTGGTCAGGCCGGGACCGGCCTTCTGAAGAGCCCTCACGAAGGTGTTGACGATGATGTAGCCGTAGGCCGAGAAAACGGTGGGGTCTTCGTTGAACTTGGTCTTGTACTTGTTTGCCCAGAAACGCAAGGGCTGCGAAGCCTCGTCCAGGTAGGGGTTCTGCACTGTCATCGTGGCGTACAGACCGTCCATCGCCTTGCCGCCCAGCTTGTGGATCAGGTCGGTGTAGGCGGCGCTCGTACCCAGGAAGGTCGGGCTGAAGCCCGTCTTGCGGCTCTCGGCAATGGTGCCGATGGTCTCGCGAATGATGGTGCCCAGCACCACCATGTCACATCCCGACGACTTCATCTTCGCCACTTGTGAAGAGAAATCAGTGGCGCCGCGCTTGTAGGAGGTCTTCTCGACAAAAGCCATCCCCATGGTCTTCAGCCCCGCCTCTCCCCCGCGCATGACCTCCAGGCCGAACTCATCGTCCTGGTAGATGGTGCAGACCTTCTTCGCGTTCTTTTCCTTGACCAGCTTGGGCAACGCGCCGCGCACCTGGTCATAGTAAGTCGCCGCAAAGGAATACTTCATGCGGTGGAAGGGCTCGTACATCTCACGCGCCGCGGTCACCGGAAAGAAGTTGATCACGTTCTTCTCGAACTGGATCGGCATTGCCGCCATATTCTGCGCAGTGCCGATGTGGCCAAGCACGGCAAAGACCTTGTCTTGGTTGACCAGCTTCTGGGCAGCCAGGGCCGCCTTGCGCGGGTCATAGGCGGAATCCTCAACGATGATCTTGAGCTTGCGGCCGTTGACACCGCCCTGCTCGTTGACCTCGTCCACCGCCAGCAACAGCCCGTTGCGGACTTGCTTGCCGAATCCGGCGATGGGGCCCGACAGATCCTGGATCGAGCCGAGCAACACTTCGCCCTTGCTCACACCCTGCGACGCCTGTGCCCAGGTGATCGTGGAGGCGAAGGCAATAGCAAGCCCGGCAGCCATCCGTTGGTTGAACTTCATCAATGGTCTCCTTGAATCGTTGTCGAGCGACGCGCCCGCACATAACTCTCGCATGCTATCGCCGTCCAGCCAGCGTGCATCCTCTCGAAAACGCTGAGCCCCGCCGGACAGGGGGCATTTATCCCCATGCCAAGAAGGGTCAGCGGATGGGCAGCAATCTGGCCGGGTCCACGGGCTTGCCCAGGCGGCGGATCTCGAAGTGCAGCTTGACCTGATCCGCTTCGCTGGAGCCCATCTCCGCGATCTTCTGGCCGCGCCGCACCGCCTGATCTTCCTTGACCAGAAGGGTCTGATTGTGGGCGTAGGCGGTGAGGAAAGTATTGTTGTGCTTGACGATCACCAGGTTGCCGTAGCCGCGCAGCCCCGAGCCTGCATAGACCACCCGACCATCGGCGGCAGCCATCACAGGGTCTCCAGCTTTGCCAACGATTGAAAGCCCCTTCACCCCACGGGCCTCGTCGAACGGCAGAGCCACCATCCCGGCGGCAGGCCAGGCCCAGTCGACAACCTCATCCCCTTGACGCGGGCCCGGGGACGAAGCCCCGGCAACCGCGCCGCCCGTTGCGGTGGCTGCGGAGGTGGCACCAGCCGCAGCCTGCGCAGAAGCACGGTCAGGGGGCGTCGCGGGCGCAGCACTGCCAGCCGGCGACCCGGGCGGCCTGGTCTCCAGAGGACGGCTTTCCATTCGGCCCGGGGCTGGCACCGGACGGACCGTCGCCACAGTTGGATCCTGACCTGGTGGCACCACGCGAAGCACCTGCCCCACCTCAATGAGATTGGGGTTCTCGATGTTGTTCCAGCGGGCGACATCGCGCCAGTTCTGGCCGTTGTCCAGCCCAATGCGGATCAGGGTGTCGCCGGGCTTGACCACATAGCTGCCGGCTGCGGGGGCAGCATTCGCGGCGTTGGAGCCCGAACCAGCCGCCGCGACCACCGCCGGGGCTGGAGCGGGCGCAGCGGCGGTGGCAGGGGCTCCAGATGAGACCGGACGGGTGGACGGCTGGGGCGCTGCTGAGGGACGGGCGGGCCCAACGACAGGTGCTCGTTCCTCCACAGGCGCCCGGCTTGGCTTGGAAGAACATGCAGCCAGCAGCGCAACCAGGATCAGCGCCAACGCGCGGGCGCAGACGCGAAAAGTAGAGCCAGAATTACTCACAACGTGCCCGATTCTAGGGGGACGAAGTGCACACCATCGTGCACGCTGCGGTGCCATCCCGATTCGTCCCGGTCGATGACGAGCAGGACCTGTCCGCCGTGTGAATCGCTGTGGGTCGGCGCCACCAAGCGGCCTCCGACGGCAAGTTGTTCCAGCCAGGGTGTGGGTACGTCGTCACCTCCCGCGGCAGCGATGATCGCCTCGAACGGAGCCGAACCGGGGTGCCCCAGGCGGCCGTCACCGAACACCAGGCGCACCTGCGACAAACCCAGGTCACGCAAGGAATTCTTGGCGCGCTCGTGCAAGGGATGGATGCGTTCGACAGACGTCACGCGCCGGGACAGCAGCGACAACACCGCAGCCTGGTAGCCACACCCTGTGCCGATCTCCAGCACATGGCGAAAGGGCGGAGACGGCAGCACCTGCGGGGCATGGAGGGCATGTTGGACATTCGGCCGCTGCATCAGCAAGCTGATCATTCGGGCTACCACCGTGGGCTTGGAGATGGTCTGCCCATGCCCAATGGGCAGGCTCGTGTCCTCGTAGGCCTGGATGGCCAGAGCCGAGTCTACGAACAGGTGCCGCGGTATTCTTGCCATGGCCTCCAGCACGGTGGACTCGACCGCTACGGAGCCCCGCCGCAGGCGTTCGATCATGCGCAATCTGACTGTCTCGGAGTCCAGCCCGAGACCTGCCGGGACATCACGTCGCAAGGCGGCTGCCGCGGCATCCCGAAGCGGGCGCTGCGGTCGCAACATTTCAGGCGCCTGGCGCCGGAGCCCCTCCTGCGCCGAGGCGAGGGAGACGGGAAACCGGCTGGGCCGGCCAGGCGTAGTGGCCATGCTCAGCGTGCCTGGAGGCAGCCGGCCCACTGAGTCAGTTGCCCATGATCGGTCAGGTCCACCTGCAACGGGGTGATCGACACCTGCCCGGTGGCCGTGGCATGGAAGTCAGTGCCCTGCCCCGCATCGCGGGCATCGCCAGCCGGGCCGATCCAGTAAATGGGGTCCCCCCGAGGGTTGAGTTGCCGCACCACCGCTTGGCTGGCATGACGGCGACCGAGGCGGGTGACGACCCGCGGCAGCGAGGCGGCGTCAGCACGATTAGGAATGTTGACATTCAGCAACCAGGGGCCATTACCGCCGGACGACAGCGCCTGCTCGACCACGGCCCGCGCGGTGGCGGCCGCAGCCTCCAGGTCGCCCCAGCCCTTTTCCACCTGGGAAAAGGCGATGGAGCGCAAGCCAAAGAGGTAGCCTTCCATGGCAGCCGCCACGGTGCCGGAGTACAACGTGTCATCGCCCATGTTGGCGCCGTTGTTGATGCCCGAGAGCACCAGATCAGGCCGGTGGGGCAGCAAGCCCGTCAGCGCCACGTGCACGCAATCAGACGGGGTGCCGTTGACGACCCGAAAGAGCCTTGAGCGGTCAAAGCCAGGGGCCTCGAAGACCGACAACGGGCGCGACAAGGTCAGGGCGTTGGAGGTACCGCTGGCGTTCTGCTCCGGGGCGATCACGTCGACCTCTCCCAAGGATTCGCAAGCCCGCACCAAGGCAGCCAAGCCGGGAGCCAGATACCCGTCGTCGTTTGCAATGAGAATTCGCATCTTCGGATTGTAGGGAGAGTGTCGAGCCTCCAAGGCGTCATCCGAAGGCTCCACACCCTGGAGAGGCCCCCGAAGCGCTACGGCCGGAAGCCCGCCTTTGCGACGTCACAGTTGCCCAGGGGCACCCCTCACCACCACAACTTCAGGCGAATGGTGTCGATGAGACGGTGGGTCCAGATCCACAGGATGGTGCGGTCGCCCACATCGATCTGGGCCAGCCCCGTCATCCCGGGGCGCCACCAGTCCTCTGACGCCTGGTCGAGCCTCACCTTCAGGTGGAACTGTCCGCCCTGCCCGCCGCGCACCTGGACGATCGGCACCAGCGTCTCGACCCTGAATCCGATTTCCCGGTCGGGCTGGCTCAGCAGTCGCAGCCTGCCCTGCGCCTGCGCAGTCAGTTCGCGCACGTCACGCTCGGGCAGGTGGATGACGGCGTACAGCCCCTCGACACGGGCAAGCCTGAAGAGCTTGTCGCCCTGACGCACGGGGCTGCCGGACAATTCCTTTCGCTCGCCCTCGACGACGACACCGTCGAACGGCGCAAGCACCTGCGCCTGCGCAAGCTGGAACCGGATGCGCTCAAGACGGGCGCGCGCCTGCGAGGCGCGCGCCAGCGCGATCTGCGTCTCCGCCGCCTGCCCTTGGGCGCGAGCGCGGTCGGCCTCGGCGTCGTAGCGGCCCACCTCGGATGTCAGGTCCGATGCCTGCAGGCTCAGCTCACGGGTGTCCAGTTGCGCCAGCACCGTGCCGGTACGCACGGTGTCGCCCAGATTCGCCTGCACCTGGCGCAGGTACCCATCGAAGGGAGCGCTGACCACCTGCACGCTGTCGGTGGCCAGTTCCGCCGAGGCCTCGAGACGGTAGGGCCAGGTGCCCACGCTGATGCCCACCACAAACAGCAGCGCCGCCAGCACCAGCAGCTTGCGCCCGGGTTTCTCCGGGCTCAGGGCCTCGCGGGCACCATGGCGAAATCCCCGCCAGGAACGGCGCAGCAGACCATGGGACCGCTCGCGCAAAGCCGCCAGCCAAGGATGAAGAAGGTGCATCGCCACCGAAACCTGCTGCAGTCGAGCAGCGTCGAACCCACCCTCGCGCCGCCCGATCAACAGCACCAGCGGTGGCCGTTGCGGCGCATCATCATCGCGCACCACCAGCGTGGCCAGGTGGCCATAGCCCATGATCCTGGCCAGCCGGTCATGGGCCAGCGCGACCTGCGGGCTGTCGGCCGGCAACGGAAAGACCAGGTCGCCATGCTGGTCAAGCGCCTCCTCAAGCGCCGCCTCCAGCAGCTGGACGTTCTCGGCCTTGTGATCGAAGCGATCGATGTGGCTGATGGCTTCCACCCGCGCCAGGCCGTGTTCCGCCACACCCAGCACCACCTGATCGGACTTCAGCGCCGCGGCCAGCAGGTTCACCAGCGCCAGGGCGGCGGATCCGAACTGCGCCTCCTTCATGACCAGTGCCACCAGATCGACCAGACCCAGTTGCTCCTGGGCCGGCATGACGGCCGACGTGCCGGCCGACGTCCGAAGCGCGTGGCCTTCCCCGGCTGGCATGTCGCCGCCGGCCGGCAGGTCGGCCACGAGCTGGGCCCGCACCAGCAGATCGTTGATGGCAGCCCTCTCACGGGCCGGTATCTCCAGCAGTGCGAGCGTCTTGCGGCCCGGGTCCACCATCCGCACGGCAGCGACGATCTGTCCCTGTTCATCGGGCGCATAGGCCTGACCCTGGGCCAGCGCACGGGGGGCAAGCTCTGCCAGGCGCGCGCCAGCCTGGGATTGCAGCGTGCTGTCGGCGGCACCCGCACTGCCCAGAACCTGCCAGCCGCCTCCATCGCCCTCGCACAGCACCAGGACCGCCCGAGCGCGGCAAAGCTGCACAAGGCACCCGCACAGGCGGGTCCAGTACGTCTCGTCGCGGGGCGCGCCGCGCAACTCGCGCAGCGCTTCGAACACCTGTTGCGGGTCCATTCGCGGCACTTCGCTCACGATGCGCCCTCGACGCGCAGGCGCCCCTTGACGCCAGGGCGGATGCGCCGATCAGCGTTCTGGATCTGCACCCTGACCTCGACCAGCGAACTGCCCGCATCCATGACGGGCGAGACGAACGTAACGCGCCCGGAGACCGCCATCGGAACCGTCGGATCGTCTATCCGCACCGACACCGTGGCGCCAACGGCCAGCCGGCGGGCCGCTGCCGGGCTGACGTTGACCCGCAGTTCGCACACCGTCTCGTCGACCAGCCGCAACAGCGCCTCCCCCGGTGCAGCCCACTCTCCCGGCTGCACCTTGATCAAGGTGACGACGCCCGCCGCAGGCGCGCGCAACTCCCGCAGCGCCAGTTCGCGCTCGGCCACGTCGAGCTCAACCTGTTCACGCCGCTTGGACTGTCGCAGTTGTTCAACGCGCCCCGTGGCCGCCTCGAGTTCCAGTCGAAGCTTCGTCACCTCGTCGCGGCTGACGGTACCCGCGCGCTCGAACAGGGCCGTCGCGTCGAGCACGAGGCCCTCGATCAGGCGCCGACGCTTCTCGGTGCTCTCGAGCTCGCTGGCGTCCTGCAGTATCACGCGGCGGCGCTCGCGCTCGGCTTCCTGGATGCGCGACTCCTGACGCAGGATGACCTGTCCCGCAGCCACGCGCTGACCGACCACCACCGGCACCTGATCAACGACTGCGGCCAGATGGACGCTGAGGGTCAAGTCACGCACCGGGTAGACGATGCCGACAAAGTCTCCGGCCTGGGCGTATGCCGTGGCCAAGGCCATCAGGCAGGCGGCGAGCGCGTGCTTGCGCAGCACGGCCACGCGCATCAGGGGGTGAACCACGGCCATCAGGACAACTCCTCGGGTCAACAAGTGCTGGGGTCGGCAGGACACGGGGGCCGTTCAGGCTGCGCCGGACCCGGTGAAGGAAAGCTGCTTGCGCAGCTCGCGCTCGCGCTGCTGCAGGTAGCGCCGCTGCTGGAAGGCGCGAGCCTGGGCACGGCGCTGTGCAAGGCGGATCATCAGCCCAATGAGAAGACTGCGCCAGATCGGGGCCAGCCGCATCAGCGGACGCAACGGCGACAGCCACAGCGGTAGGTGCCGGCGAAGCAGATCATCGTCCAGGGCCACATAGGCTCTCGCGTATCCAGGCTGGCCCTGACGGCCCGCGCGGCCGAACAGTTGCCAGTCCACCCGCACCGACTCGTGCGGCTCGAGCATCAGCACATGCAATCCGCCCGCGCTGGCGACATCGTGATCGACCAGAATGTCGGTGCCGCGACCCGCCATGTTGGTCGCCACCGTGATGCGGCCCGTGCGGCCCGCCTCGGCCACGATGCCTGCCTCCTGTGCGTGCTGCTTGGCGTTGAGGACCGAACAGTCCAGGCCCCTGACATGCAGCCTCGCCTGCAGCGTCTCGCTGTCGGCCAGACGACGTGTACCCACCAGCACGGGGTGGCCCTCACGGTGCAGTCGCTCGACTTCGCCAACCAATGCATCCCACTTGGCAGGCGCATCGGCAAAGTGGCGAGCCGCCGGCACCCGCAAGCGGCTGGGCAGGCGCGTGGGAACCTCCAACGTCAGCAGCCCGTAGGTCCACCACAACTCCTGGCGCACGCCCTGCAAGGTGCCGCTCGCGCCGCCTAGAACACGGTAATGGCGGAAGAACTCCTGAAAACTCATGCGCGCCATGGTGCGCGAAGGATGGCTCAGCTGCACGCCCTCGCGGGCCTCGATCGCCTGATGCAGGCCGTAGCTCCACGAGCGACCGGGCATGACACGACCCGTGTTCTCGTCGAGGATCTCCACCTTGCCCTCGTGCACGATGTATTGCCTGTCCCGATGGAAGAGTTCTCGTGCCGACAGCGCCTGCCGAACGAGGTCGTCTCGGCGTTCGGGGGCGTGCCACACGGGAGGCAGCCGGCGGGTCACCTCCTCCAGGCGCACCTTTCCTTCGTCCGTGAACGTGATGTCGCGAAACTCCAGGTCGACGCGGTAGTCACGGCCGGCCTGCAACTCGTCGGCAATGTCACGGGCGGCCAGCACGGCGGACACCAGCAACGGGTTGGGCTGCGGCGCGGAAATGATCAGCGGCGTGTTGGCCTCGTCGATCAGCACGCTGTCAGCCTCATCGACGATGGCTGCGTGCAGGCCGCGCGAGCGCACGCTGCCGCGCGGCGGTTGCAACTCGCGTATGCGCCTGCGCAGGGGGTCGAGCGCACCTTCAAGCACGATCTGATCCATCAGATGGTCAGCCAGGAACTGCTTGCTCGTACCGTAGACGACGTCGGCCTCGTACGCTGCGCGCAGACGCTCTGGGGGCAGACCATGAACGACGGCATCCACGCTCACGCCGCAGCGGCGGTACAACGCCCCCATCAATTCGGCGTCGCGCTGCGCCAGGTAGTCGTTGGACGTGACCACATGGCAGGGCAGCCCACCCCATCCATGCAGCACACCGCTCAGCGCCACGGCAAGCGTCTTGCCTTCGCCTGCGGCCATCTGCACCAGCAGACCGTCATGCATGGCAAGAGCTGCGAGCAACTGAACCGGGTAGGGCGCCCTGTCGACCGCACGATGCGCGGCCACCGCCACCGCGGCCAGCGCCTGAACCCGCGCCTCCCGCAACCCTGATGCGCTGCGGCGCGCGCGCCTCATGCTGGCGCGCAATTCGGCAAGGCGGGCATCAAGGGCTTCGTCATCCAGACCTTCCCACGCCTGTCGGAGCATGTCTGCGACCTGGGCGTCGGCGTGCAGCCTCCTTCGAGGTCCTCCCACGGCGTGATCCGCCCACCGCCTCCAATCGGACCAGGCCGCGCCCGTCGAGCGCAGGCGTGCCCGCGGCGCGCTCCAGCGAAAGCCCGCGGCAAGGGATCGAGCAGCGGCATCGTCCATCGGTGCCTTCATAGCGCGTAGCGCTTCTGCAGCAGTTGCCGCAGTGCCCGGCCCCCTTGTTCGAGCAGGCTGCTCGGCGGCAACGGCACGCGCAACCATCCTGTCATGCCGTGCAACGCCGTGACACGCGCATCGTCGACATCCAGCAAGGCCTGCAGCTCGTAGAAGGAGTCGATGGCGCGCAAGCCCTCCGGGTCGTCGGGGCGCACTGGCACGGTGCCTCCAGCCTGCCAACCCAAGGACGGCGACACCAGCCGGTCGCGCTGGTAGGGCACAAGCACGAGGTCGCGAGGCACCAGCGTCTGTCCAGCCTGGCCAGCAAGGCGCAGTTCAGCCCCCACCAGGGGCTGCGCGAACAGCGCGTTCGCCTGCTCCTGCGACACCACCGCGGAAAAATGCAGGCGGCCCGGGTTGGCCAGCTCACCCAGCAGTTGCCCCCGGGGCACCCAGTTTCCCAGGCGCTCATGCAGCATGCGGGCAGACCAGGTGCCGGCATGCCGGGCCCGTATGGTCAATTCGGCCTGACGGGCCTGCAAGTCGGCCAGGCGCTCCCGGGTCGCGGCGATGCGCTGTTCCAGCGCAGCCACGTCCACCGGTGCCTTCTCCAGTGCCTGGTTGCGCATCACTTGCGCCTCCGCCAGCGCAGCACGGGCGGCATCGATTTCCCACGACAGCTCGGGGTTGCTCAGGCGCGCGAGCACCTGACCTGGCACCACCTGGCTGCCGTGGGGCGCCTCGATACGGACCAGACGCCCGGCCACGCCGGAGTGCACCTGGGAAAACTCCATCGCCTCGACAACGCCAGGCGCGCGGATCGCGTCAGGCCAGGGCCACAAGGCCAGGAAGCCCAGGGGAAGCAGCACCATCGCCGCCACGGCACCCACCGCTCGGCGGCGATTGCGCAAGGTCGCAGGACCCGTCAGATGTCGCCACAGCTTGGAGGCAGGCATGAACCCTCCGATCACCGACAAGGTCCCGAGGAAAAACACCGCCAGGCCGAGCCAGACGTCGGCCAGCACGAGAAGGATGGTCGCGAACACCAGCACCCGGTAGCAAAAGCTCAGCAGCCCGTAGGCGGTCAGCCAGAAGCGTTCCCGGCTGTCGCGGGCAGGCGATTCACGACCCGTCGTGCCCAGCAGGTAGCGGTCAGTCAGGTAGGCCCATTGCCTTCCGGCGCTCTGGTACAGGTTGGGGATGTCCAGAAGATCCGAAAGCACGTAGTACGCGTCGAAGCGCAGCAGAGGATTTCCATTGAACAGCAGACTGGACACCGAACCGATGACCATCACGTTGAACGCCAGGCTGTTGACGAGACCGGGCCCGGTATGCGCCCATACCAGCGCGCCCAGCGCGGCCAGCACCAATTCGACGATGATGCCTGCGGCGCCGACCAGGGCCCGCGCGTGGCGATCGCGGAACGACCAGCTGCCCGTGGCGTCCACATAGGGCAGCGGCAGCAGCATCAGGAGCATCACGCCGAAGCTGTGGACCTCGCCGCCGAAACGCTTGACCACGTGCGCGTGGCCGAGCTCGTGCAGGCCCTTCATCACCGCCATGCAGGCGTACAGCAGCACCAGGTTCTCCAGGACGAACAGGCCCTCGGTCTGGCTCATCAGGCGTTCGCTGTGGGACAGCGCGGTCGCGCCCCCGGCCAGCACGATCAGCAGCAAGGCGATTGCCATGGGCCAGCTGACCAGCGCGTGGGACAGCCTGCGCTGGGCGTCCAGCCACCGGTTCGGGTCCCACAAGGGGATGCGGATCGACAGGAACCCGAGCACCTTGCCCTGCAGCTCGCGCTGCTTGAACTCGCGGTAACGGGTGAAGATGGTCAGGCTGTCAGAGGGCGTGTCGTGGTAGAGCAAGTTGGACTGGTGCATCTGCGAGAGCAACTGCATCACCTCTTCCTGACCGGGGGCCTCGGCGGGCATGTCGCGCAACAGCGACTGCCAGACTTCCTCCACCGTGCGCTGCAAGCCCAGCCGGGCCAGGAAAGCATAGGCCTGGGGCGTGACCCTGAAGAAGCGCTGCGTGTAGGTGTCCCGCAGCACGTACCAATCCTGCCCGCGAAAGCGTTGCTTGTGCACCGCCACCGTTGGGAGAAGCGCCAGGCGGGCGTTGGCGACCCTGTGCCAGGATTCGCTGAAGGTGCCGCTCACACGTCAGCCCGGGGTCCAGTCGACCAGCTTGAGCCCGAAGAATCCGAACAGCTCGCCGGAGGATGCTCGCAGGGCAATCTCCGCCACACGGGCACGCACGGCAGCGTCCATCTGCCGCAGACGGCTGTCGTCCAGACGGTCCTGCGCCTCGATCAGCACCCGCAGGCGGCTGCGGCCGCTCTGGTAATTCTCCCGTTCGGCCGCCAGCAGCGCCTGGCGGCCCTGCACCTCGCGCCCCAGCAGTGTCAACTCGTTCAGGCTTGCGGCCCACTGCCCGCGGCGGGCCGCCCACTCGTTGTAGGCGGTGCGCGCCTCGGCATCGGCCTGCAGCTTGGCGGCGTCACGCCGAAGGGCCTGCGCTTCGCGCCGCGAGCGCGCCGCGCCGTTGCCTATCGGCATCTCCAGCGCGAGGCCCGCGTAATGTCCGGGATGTCGCTCGCCCAGTGACTGTTCGAGACCGCGGCGCCAGTTGTCAACCAGGCTGTTGCGGTTGAGCCCGAGTTCAAGACTGAGGTCCGGCCGCTCCTGGCGCCTGGCGTGATCCAGCCTGATCTGCTCCTGGTCCCGGCGCAGCGACGCTATCTGGTACGCAGGAACGTTGTCCAGCAGCGACGGCGGAACATCCGCCGACCTGTCGGCCTGCAACGCGACAGGCTCGGGTGCCGCCTCGTCGAAGGTCGTGGCCAGCACCCAATCGGGGCTCGTCATCGGGTCCAGCGCGACCAGGTTGCGAGCCCGGGCCTGCACCTCCACCACAAGCTGGCGCGCGCGCACCGCCTCGGCCTGCCGCGAGCTCAAGGCCAGTTCGGCTTCCATCAGTTCCACCCGGGGCGCCATGCCACCGTCCACGCGCCGCTGCACTTCAGCTTTCAGTTCGTTGGCGACATCGACTGCACGCTCGCGAAGGCGAACCGTCTGCTCCGCCCTGTACGTCTGCCAGTAAGTGCTGCCCGCGTCGGTCACCACGTCCAGCAACTGCTTGATGAAGCGCTGGGCTTCGATCTGCTGTTCCTTCTCGGCCACGCGCAGATCGGCCTCGGTCGATGCACGACCCGCACCCTTCAACAAGGGCTGACGAAGCGTCAAGGACAGTGTTCCCCGGTGTTCGCGCACATCACCATTGGCCAGCAGGTTGCTGGCGCGACGGCGCAACTCCTGGGAGAACTCGAAGGTAGCCCCGGAAGGCAGTTTTCCACGCAGACCGGCCGAGGCCGTGCTGTACTGCTCAATGGCGCTGTCCTTGCCGACATTGGTCAGGCCGCTGGTCTGCTCCTCGAAGGTACGCGGCCTGTCCGAGAGTTCGCGCCGCGCACGGCCGACAAGGGTGGGGTCGTACAACGCCCGCTCAGCGTCAACCAGCCGCCCGGCGGCTTGTGCCTGCAACCGGGCCGCCTGCGCGGTGGCGTTCTGCACCACGGCTTGCTGGACAAAACCCTGCAGGGTCATTTTCGCCACGGAGTCCGACGAGGCTTGCGCAGTGGCCGACGCAGGAACCGGGGCGGAAGCACCCGGCGACTGCGCACTGGCCCATGGACTCAACACTGCCGATGCCCACGCCACACCCAGCGCAGGGACGACGCACCGTGCCAATGCCGTAAAACGTTCTTCGTGAGCTTTCCCTGGACACAGCATGCTTACGGCGCAGCGTTGAAAGCCCGATTGCGGACGTAGATGAGCCGTGCTGAATCGGTCTTCAACTTGGGAGAGATGTCACCGTATGCAAGATCCACTACCCAGGCTCTTGCGGTGTCCCTCGTCCAGGCGGAGGAGGACCAGTACACCACAGACGCTGCGGTCGGGTCGGCAATGGCCTCCTTGACCTTGGGGTCCAGGGCTGGCTTGGCATAGTTGCGGTTGGCTAGCGCGTCCAGTTCGCCGCGATTGGGCAGGCGCCAGTCGCTGTACCCGCCGAGCGCGCCCGCGTTGATGGATGAAACTCCCGCCACCGCTCCCGACCAGTCACCCTGCACCAAAGTCTTGGGCACCAGCCACATCAATTCCCGGCTGGTGTCGATGATCAGGTAATTCGCGTTGACTTCAGTTCTCGAATACGCACTGGGGGGTGGATCGTTCAGAGCAGAACTTCCCGAAACCCAACGCGCTCGCGAATCACCGGCCACCTGTTTGCCAGCGGCACCTCCGTTGGCAAAGTCGACGGCCCACCTGCCCGAAGATCCGTCAAGATAGATCTCGGAGGTGTAGAACGGCGTGTCAGGCTGCGTTGCGGTGAAGAAATCCGTATCCACGAAGGGCTTGACGTCTTTCCCGGCATGCACGACAGAAAGCAACTCGTGCACGGTCGGCGCACGCCAATTGCGGCGGCCACAAAGTGATTCGGACGCTGCAGGCGTCGTCGAGCCTGAAGTGAACGGCACATCGCTTCGCCGCCACATCAGTTCCGTGACGTTATCGCGCACGCAGTCCCAGGTCTCTCCGGTCGGACAGCCTCCGGCCTGGTCTACGGGCGCACCCGATGTGCAGACCTTGGTGTAGTCAAAGCCGAATGCGCCCGCTCCTACCTTGGTGAGCCGCTGGGACTCGGCATCGCGACCACTGCCGCTGTCAGGGGCCAAAGCCGAAATCTGCGCTGGGGTGCTGCCATAGAGGCCTGTGTCGTTCAGGCGCGTGGTGTGGCACTCCACCAGCACGTTGCTGACCGCGGCGTCAAGTCGCCCGGCACGTCCGCGCAGCACGGCACAGATCTGACCCACCGGGTGCTTGACCACATCAATGGTGTAGGACTCCCCCACGCCGAACGGGCGCGAGAACGTCAGGTCCGGTTGTTTGGCGTACTCGCTGGTAGAGAACTGCTGCGACTGGCCGTTCACGGTCAGGATCAGGACACCGCCAGGTGCGAGGCCCTTGAGCTCTCCACTGAGGGTGGGGGCGACGCTACCGCCGCTACCGCAGCCGGCGAGGGCCACAAGCAGCAGGAGCCCGGAAGAAAGAGCAGTTGCAGTGGAAAAGACAGGTCTTTGCTTGATGCGCATGGTGAACTCACAGTGTCAGGTTCTCGACCCAATAGTCGAATGGTGCAGCCAGAGCGGCGGACGAGCCGGCTGCGAGCGGCTGGGCTGCTGGCACGCCCAGCAGGAAAGCGCGGCTCAGGGTGTCGCCCTGCTGATCGGCGCTGGCTGCCAAGGCGGCGTTCCAGGTGACATCAGCAGTGGTCAGACGCGCCACTTGCGCATCGACCCGCCTTGCATTCGACAGCGACCAACCCACCTCAGGCTGTGCAGTGATGGTGGACCAGCCAGGCGACGCAGCGCGCTGCAGGGATGAGGGGGTGTCGGCGCCAAGCGCCAGGGCCCAGCCACCAGTTGACGCCAGCGGAGCCGCAGGCCCCTGGGTGCTCTGCACGACAGGCAGTCCGACCTTGCCCGAGGCCACCGCGTCGCGCTGGGTGTTGACGAGTTGCAGGTAGCTTACGCCGTCGACCATGACGAGGAAGTGCACTTCCCCGTTGGTCTGCGTCTGGCGCAACACCAAGCCGCTAGGTGTGAAGAGGTCCACCTGGCCACTGTTGACACGCAGGGCCCCGCCCTGCCCGTCCAGCGGACCGAAGCCCTCCACCACCACCTTGCCCGCCACGACATTGACGCCGGCCTGGCCGGCAATGGACTTGACACTGGCACCCGCACCCTCGGCGCGCACGGTGACGGTCTGCCCCGGCGCATCAACCCGGGCCAGGCGCACATCGCCCGCAGCCATCACCGTCACATCACCGGAACTCGTCAGGTTGCTGCCTGCAGCCATGGTCACTTTGCTGCCCCACAGCGTCACGGCGTCCCTAAAGGCAGCGTTACCCTCCACCCGAAGCTCCGCAGCGCGGCCGGCGTGGCCGATCTCGACGCGGCTGAAGCCGTCACCCAGCGCCGCCAGTTCCCGCGTACCCAGATCGAACTCAGGGCCGCCGGCCGGCGCGCCGCTGCCGATCACGATGTTCTGCGCGGGATCCTTGGGCAGCAGCGTCAGGCGGGCGCCAGGTTGCGCGGTCAATGAACCGGCACCGCCCTCGAATGCCACGGCAGACGCCGTGATCGTCACATCGCCGGAGAAGTCGGCGCGCCCCTGCACCTTCAGGCCAGCAGGTTCGCTCAGGGTCAGGGTCGCTCCAGTGATCTTCACCGTCGCATCCCCGTCCACGCTTAAAGACTGTGCCTCAACCCTGCCCTTGATCTCGACCTGCGCGCCAGGCGCAGTCCTGATCTCCACAGGATTGGCAAAGGTCAGGGTCTGGCTCGACCCGTCGACGTTGACCCTGCCTGTGTGGTCGTCACCACCGATGGTGATGACCTCGTAACCCCTCTGAAGTCGATCAAGGTCTGCGGCGCTGAAACGCCAGCCGCCGTTGATTGAACCACCGCCGCCCGAGCCCCCGACCACAAGGTCCTGTGTCGGATCGACCGGACGGATCGTCAGCTGGGTGCCGGCAACCGGTGCCGAGCTCTTGACAGTGCCCTTGGTCCCCCATTCGATACTGAGCTTGCTGCGCAAGTCCACGCTGCCGCTGTCGGTAGTCAAGGCTGATTTAACAACGAGTTGGCCCTCAAGGCTCTGGATCGATACACGACCACCGCCCTGAGCGCCGACAGCCTTGTCATCGCCCGTCTGACCGGGGCTCGCGTCTTCGAGGGTCACAGAGCCGGTGGCAACGAGCCTGATGTCGCCGCCGCCCAAGGCCAGCAGGTCGGACTGCATCAGATCGGTGACGAAGACAGTACCCGCCGTCGTGGTGAACTCCGTCACCGTCACGCTCACCGACGCCACCGTCACCGCACTGTCCTCGGTGATGAAGATACCTGCGGTGTCCTTACCGACGCTGCGGGCCGTGACCGTGCCGACGCTTGTCGTCAGGGGCCGGTTGGCCACACCGATCGCGTCATCGGCCTGCAGGCGCAGGTTCGTCGCCGTCACGTTCTTCGTGCTGAGCGCCGCGTTCACGATCGCACCCGTGTCCGCCACCACGCTCACGCTCGTGGCCACCACGTTGCCCAGCGTCACGTCCGTGGCCGCGTTCAGCCTCACGCTGCTGCTCGTGGCCGTGACCTTGGCGTCGCCCGCCATCGTCAGCGCCGCGCCTTCGGCGTCGATGCTGATCGTGCCGCCCGTGGTCGTGCTCACGTCCACGCCCGTGGCCGTCGCGCTGCCCAGCAGCACGCTGCCCGCCGCCTTCAGCGTCACGTGCCCCGTGCCGCTGACGATGTCGGCGTTGACCACCAGGTCACCCACGTTCACATCGATCAGCACCGAGCCCGTGCCGTTGGCGCTCACCGCCGCCCCGCTCACGCCCGCAGTGCCCGTGTTCGCCGTCCCGTCGTTCAGCGTCACCGTCCCGCCAGCCACCAGCACCACGTGGCCGTTCGTGCCCGCCACCACATCCGATTGCGCCGCATCGCTGACCACAGCCGTCGTCGCCGTGGCGCTGAACTCCGTCACGCTCACCGCCACCGTGTCCACCACCAGCGCGCTGTCCTCGGTGACGAAGATCCCCGCCGTCGTCGTGCCCGTGCTGCGCGCCGTCAGCGTGCCCACGTTCGTCGTGAGGTGACGCCCGGCCACACCGATCGCGTCATCGGCCTGCAACCTCAGGTTCGTCGCCGTCACGTTCTTGCTGCTGCCGTCGGCGTTCACGATCGCACCCGTGTCGGCCACCAGGCTCACGTTCGTGGCCACCACGTTGCCCAACGTCACGTCCGTGGCCGCGTTCAGCCTCACGCTGCTG
>JBAXYD010000008.1:0-106455 GCA_037127635.1 Betaproteobacteria bacterium
GTTGGTTCTGTAACTGACCGTAAGGCCTGAACAGGGCCAACATCTACCAATGCACCCTGGCGCCCTTCTCGATTTGACCTCCTCCTTGCTGCAGACCGTACTGCGGCTGGACCAGCCCACTGACAAGGTGGTGTCGGCCTTTTTCAAGGCCCACCGCACCCTGGGGCAGCGCGAAAGGCACACCTTGGCCGAAACCGCTTACACGGTGCTGCGACGGCGCCTGCAGCTGCAGAACCTGGCCCAGAGCGGCACCGGCCCGCTTGAGCGCCGTCTGGCGCTCATCGCCTGGCAAGGTGACCGGGAGTTTCTGCGCCGGGGTACGTCGCCCCAGGAGAATGCCTGGCTGGCCGAGGTGCAGCGCATCGATCTGGCCGCACTTCCCGACAAACTCCGGCACAACCTGCCGGATTGGGTTGCAGCGCCCTTGCTGGCGCAGTTGGGCATTGCGGGCTTCTGGGCCTTGGCGGGCGCCCTCGATCAGCTGGCACCTCTGGACTTGCGCGTGAACACCTTGAAGGGGCGGCGCGAAGATGCGATCGCCCACCTTGCGCAGGAGGGCTTGACTGCCGAACCCACCCCGTACTCGCCCTGGGGTCTTCGCGTGCAGGGCAAGCCAGTCCTGAGCCGCGTCTCGGCATTTGTCCAGGGCGAGATTGAAGTCCAGGACGAGGGCAGCCAGTTGCTGGCCCTGCTCACTGGGGCCAGCCGCGGCGAGATGGTGGTGGACTTCTGCGCCGGCGCCGGCGGCAAGACCCTGGCGCTGGGAGCCATGATGCGCAACACCGGGCGCTTTTATGCCTTCGACACCTCAGACCACCGGCTGGCGGCCTTGAAACCGCGCCTGGCGCGCAGCGGCCTTTCCAACGTCCACCCGGTTCGTATCGCGCACGAGCGCGACGACCGCATCCGTCGGCTGGAAGGCAAGATCGACCGAGTTCTGGTGGATGCGCCCTGTTCGGGCCTGGGCACGCTCAGGCGCAATCCGGACCTGAAGTGGCGGCAGTCGCCCTCTTCGGTGCAGGAACTGTGCGCCCTGCAGAGCCGCATACTGGACTCTGCGGCCCGCATGTTGCGCCCGGGCGGGCGCCTGGTCTACGGGACCTGCAGCCTCTTGCGCAGCGAGAACGAGGATATCGCCCAGGCTTTTGACCAGGCGCATGCCGTCCAGTTCGAGCCTGTCCCAGTGGGTGAACTGCTGTCCGAGGCTCGCATCCAGGGCGGCGAGGGCCTGGTGTCCGAACGCTACCTGCGGACCTGGCCGCATCTGCACCAGACCGACGGCTTCTTCGCAGCGGTGTGGCGCAGGCGATGAGACGTCCCGCGCGCATCGAACGTCTTGTGGCTCGCTGGGTTTGCGGCAATCACCCCTGTTGGCAAGGTCAACCCCACAGCCGCCTGTCCAACTCCTACAATGTTTTCAATAGGCCGAGCTTCGGCATTGAGGGCGCACGATGGAACTTTTTTGGTCGATTCACGACGTGGTCGTGAACTGGTTGGCTCACGGGCTGCTTGGTGCGAATTGGTGGCAGATGGTGCTGGCCACACTGGTGATGACCCACATCACGATCGCCTCGGTGACGATCTTCTTGCATCGGGCTCAGGCGCACCGAGCCTTGGAGCTGCACCCCATCGCGGGGCATTTCTTCCGCTTCTGGCTGTGGTTGACCACAGGGATGGTCACCAAAGAGTGGGTCGCCATCCACCGCAAGCACCACGCCAAGTGCGAGACCGAGGAAGACCCTCACAGCCCTGTCACGCGCGGCATTGACACCGTGTTCTGGAGGGGCTCGGAGTTGTACCGGGCCGAGGCCAAGAACCAGGAAACGCTGGCGAAGTTTGGACACAACACGCCCGACGACTGGATTGAGCGTCACCTGTACACGCCGTTTTCCTGGCAGGGTGTGGCCCTCATGATGATCGTGAACCTCGCCCTCTTCGGTGCCGCGGGCCTGACGATCTGGGCTGTGCAGATGATCTGGATCCCCATCACGGCGGCGGGCATCATCAACGGCATTGGCCACTATTGGGGCTACCGCAACTTCGAGGCGGTGGATGCGTCCACCAATATCTCCCCCTGGGGCATCATCATCGGGGGCGAGGAGTTGCACAACAACCACCATACCTATCCGACCTCGGCCAAGTTGTCGGTCAAGCCCTACGAGTTCGACATCGGCTGGCTGTACATCCGCATCATGGAGATGGTGGGCCTGGCCACCGTGCGCAAGACACCGCCCCAGCTGCGACTGGGTGCCATCAAGCCGGTGGCTGACAACAAGACCCTGGAGGCACTGATCGCTAACCGCTATGAAGTCATGGCCCAGTACGCCAAGGCAGTGCGTCAGGCGGTGCGCTCGGAGTTGGAGCGGCTCAATGCCCAGGGCGGCCAGGGCTCTGCCAGACTTGCCCAGATGCGGCTGGCGCGGCGCTGGTTGCATCGCGATGCGGACAAGATTCCACAGACGGTGAAGCCTGAACTTGAGCAGGCGGTGGACCAGAGCCCCGCGCTCGCCAAGTTCGTGACCATGCGCGAGGAGTTGCGTCAACTCTGGACGCGCACCAATGTCTCTGCTGAGCAGTTGGTGGTTGATCTTCAGGCTTGGTGCAAGCGTGCCGAAGACAGTGGCATCGCCGCCTTGCAGGATTTCTCCCGCAACTTGCGCGCGGCACAGGCGTGACCCTGACCTTCGGGCCGCTCAACGAAAAAACCCGCCAATGGCGGGTTTTTTTGCGGGCAGCTACCTGAATACTAGACTGTTACTGCCGTAGTAACCCTGCGGCGCGGCCAGCGCCGCCGAAACTTCACTTCAACTTGGTTTCCTTGTACAGCACGTGCTTGCGCGCCTTGGGATCGAATTTCAGGAATTCTAGCTTCTCGGGCGTTGTCTTCTTGTTCTTGTTGGTTGTGTAGAAGTGGCCGGTACCGGCCGTTGACTCCAACTTGATCTTTTCGCGTCCACCTTTGGCCATGTCAGTCTCCGTGCGGGCAGGCCGCCTTAGATTTCACCCTTGGCACGCAGGTCGGCGACGACCTGATCAATGCCCACCTTGTCAATCAGGCGCAGCGCGGCGTTGGAAATGCGCAGACGCACCCAGCGGTTTTCGCTCTCCACCCAGAAACGACGGTAATGCAGGTTCGGAAGGAACCGGCGCTTGGTCTTGTTGTTGGCGTGGGACACATTGTTCCCGACCATCGGGCGCTTGCCCGTGACTTGACAGACGCGTGCCATGAGGCTGCTCCGCTGTGAGGGGACGCTGGCCCCCTCTTGGTTGACCGGGCATCGCGGCCCGGAGTTGACACCACCGTGCTCTGCAGCCCGGTGTTGAAAATCGTCAGGCCCACAGAGCCTGACACTGGATATTGCCTGCCCGCTTTCGCGGCCGCTTCAGGCGGCTTGCATGTTTGGCAAAGCCTGTGATTGTAGGTTAAAAATTTGTTCAAATGCCGACGCGGTGCCCTCAGAGCCTGTGAAGCGTGTCTGCGCGCAGGAGCGGGTGTGCGGGAATCTTCCACCCGATCTCAGTCCGCTTGCTGTTCGAGATAACGCTGGGCATCCAACGCGGCCATGCAGCCGGTTCCTGCACTGGTGATGGCCTGGCGGTAGATGTGATCCTGCACGTCGCCAGCCGCAAAGACGCCTGGTACGCTGGTCATGGTGGCCATGCCTTCCAGCCCGGTGCGGGTGACGATGTAGCCATCCTTCATCTCCAGTTGGCCCTTGAAGATGTCGGTGTTGGGTTGGTGCCCGATGGCAATGAAGCAGCCCTTCAGGGGCAGGTCGGTTGCTGCGCCAGACTGCGTGGAGCGTATACGCACGCCCGTGACGCCCGAGTTGTCGCCCAGCACCTGGTCAAGTGTGTGCCACAGGTGCAACTCCATCTTGCCAGCGGCCACCTTGGCCATCACCTTGTCGATCATGATGGCTTCGGCGCGGAACTTGTCACGCCGGTGAATCAGGTGCACCTTGGTGGCAATGTTGGACAGGTACAGCGCTTCCTCGACGGCCGTGTTGCCGCCCCCGACGACGCAAACCTCCTGGTTGCGGTAGAAGAAACCGTCGCAGGTGGCGCAACCGCTGACGCCGCGGCCCATGAACGCGGTTTCGCTGGGCAGGCCCAGGTACTTGGCGCTCGCGCCTGTGGCGATGACCAGTGCGTCGCAGGTGTAGCGGCCAGCGTCGCCGGTCAAGACGAACGGTCTGGCCGACAGGTCGACGGTGTGGATGTGGTCGAAGACGATCTGGGTCTGGAATCGCTCGGCATGCTGGAGGAAGCGCTGCATCAGTTCCGGGCCCATGACACCCTGCACATCGGCGGGCCAGTTGTCGACCTCGGTCGTGGTCATGAGTTGACCGCCCTGGGCCACGCCGGTGATCAGCACGGGCTTGAGGTTGGCCCGTGCCGCGTAGATGGCTGCTGTGTAGCCGGCTGGGCCCGAACCCAGGATCAAGACTTGTGCATGTGGGGTGGACGTCGACATGGGTGAGGCGCTTTGGAGAGATGGGGGTGCAGTTTCACCTGCGGATATAGTGAATTGTGATCCGGTTCGAAAGGCTGAACCCCGTCAGAGGGCACGTACTGGTGGGTCGCGTGCCACGGATACCGTAGGAGTTTGCGGCCGCCTCGGCTGCGTTGGAGTGCATGGCATGTCGATGATCTCGAACCTGGAGCTGATCCGCCGGGTTCCGCTGTTTTCCCTGATCACGCCAGATCAGGCGCGGACCGTGGCCCAGAACGTCACCAAGCGCCGCTACAAGCGAGGCGAGGTGATTGTCGAGCAGGGCCGCAAGAGCGACGAGATGATCATCTTGCTGTCGGGACGTGCCCGTGTCCTGACTGCAGACCATCGGGGTCGGGAAGTCATCCTGGCGACATTGAAGCCTGGCGATTGCGTTGGCGAGATGAGCATGATCGACAACGGTCCTCATTCGGCCACCGTGAGTACCGAAGTTCAGTGTGACGCCCTGGTGTTGTCCCGGTCATTCCTGGAGCAATACCTGCCCGAGCGGTCCAGCCTGTCGTTTGCCATCACGCACGAGTTGGTCCGGAGGCTGCGCGAGGCCAACCGGCAGATCGAGTCCCTGGCCTTGCTGCATGTCTATGACCGTGTGTTTCGGGCCTTGCTCAACATGTCGGAACCCGAAGAGGGGCAGCAGGTGATCCGGCGGCGCGTCAACCGTCAGGATTTGGCCAAGATCGTGGGGGCTTCCCGTGAGATGGTCAGCCGTGTGATGAAGAATCTAGAGGAGCGTGGGTCCATCCAGACACGCGAAGACGGCTCGGTGCTGTTGCGCGGCAACCTGATCGGGGACTGAGCGCGCAAGGCGCAGTGCGTGGACGCTTTGAACGGCGGCATGGGCCACAATGTTTGCATGACCTTTCCGCTGGGATCCCTGCGCGCTGACGGCCAGGAGCTTCGAAGCCCGGAGCCCGGGGTTAGCCTCGGACTTTCCCCCCTGGCTGAGCGGCTCTCACGCCTTCGCATGGTTCTGGTGGGCGTGCTGCTAGTGCTCAGCGCTCTGGCGCTGCTCACCCATCACGCGTCTGATCCCGGTTTCAGTACCTCGGGCGCGTTTGGCGCGGGCATTCGCAACAAGGCCGGCGTGGCGGGCGCGTGGTTCGCCGATCTGGCCTATTTCGCTGCGGGCTTTTCTTTCTGGTGGCTGTGGGTGGTCGCGGCCAGGAGCTGGTGGACTGCCGTGGCACGCAGCTTGTGGCCAATGGCGGGCGATGACAGGAACCCTGAAGATCTCTGGCACCGGGCCCTGTTCTGGGCAGGGCTGGCGTTCTTGCTTGCGGCCAGCTGCGCCCTCGAGTGGACGCGCCTGTACCGAGTGGAGCCGCATCTGCCCGGTCCGGCGGGTGGCGTGGTGGGTCACATCCTGGGCCCGCTGTCCATGCGGTGGCTGGGATTTGCCGGCTCGGGGGTGTTCTGGATCGCGGTGCTGGTGGCGGGTGCCTCGATGGCCCTGCGTTTTTCCTGGGTGGAGGTGGCCGATCGCATCGGCGAACGCCTGGATTCGCTGCGCAGCCGCCGGCAGGAACGGCGCGAACTCGCGGAAGACACTCGCATCGGTGTACAGGCGCTACGCGAGCGTGAGCTCGAGGTGCAGGAGCAGATGATGGTGCCGCCTTCATTGCCCATCGTCATCGAGCCGGTGTTGGTGGATGTGCCCAAGTCTGACCGTGTGGCCAAGGAGCGCCAGAAGCCACTGTTCGCGGAGCTGACCGACACCCGGTTGCCGCAGGTGGATCTGCTGGACTCCGCTCCCTCCCGGCAGGAGTCGGTGAACCCGGAATCCTTGGAGATGACTTCACGGCTGATCGAGAAGAGGTTGGGAGATTTTGGTGTGGTGGTGCGTGTGGTGGCGGCCACGCCCGGGCCAGTGATCACCCGCTATGAAATCGAGCCCGACACGGGCGTCAAGGGCTCGCAAGTGGTCAACCTGGCCACCGACCTGGCGCGCTCACTCAGCTTGGTGCGGGTGCGGGTGGTGGAGACGATTCCGGGCAAGTCCACGATGGCACTGGAGTTGCCCAACGCGCGCCGGCAGGCCATCCGTTTGGCTGAGATCCTGGGCTCGCAGATCTATCACGACGCAGCGTCCATGCTCACGATCGGCCTGGGCAAGGACATCGTTGGCGCGCCCGTGGTGGCCGATCTGGCCAAGATGCCGCATTGCCTGGTGGCCGGTACCACCGGCTCGGGCAAGAGCGTGGGCATCAACGCCATGATCCTGAGCCTGCTGTACAAGGCCGAGGCGCGCGATGTACGCTTGATCCTGATCGACCCCAAGATGCTGGAGATGAGCGTCTACGAGGGCATTCCGCATTTGCTGTGCCCGGTCGTCACCGACATGAAGCAGGCGGCCAATGCGCTGAATTGGTGCGTGGGCGAGATGGAGCGGCGCTACAAGCTCATGAGCCGCATGGGGGTGCGCCAGCTGTCCGGCTTCAACCGCAAGATCGACGACGCTGAGCAAGCCGGTCAGAAGATTCCCAACCCCTTCAGCCTCACGCCAGAGGAACCCGAGCCGCTGGAGCGCCTGCCCTTCATCGTGGTGGTGATCGACGAACTGGCCGACCTGATGATGGTGGTGGGCAAGAAGATCGAGGAGTTGATCGCCCGGCTGGCACAGAAGGCGCGCGCGGCCGGTATCCACCTGGTGCTGGCCACACAGCGGCCCAGCGTTGACGTGATCACGGGCCTGATCAAGGCCAACATCCCCACGCGGCTGAGCTTCCAGGTGAACAGCAAGATCGACAGCCGCACCATCCTGGATCAGCAGGGCGCCGAGGCCCTGCTCGGGCAGGGCGACATGCTGTACCTGGCACCGGGCACGGGTGTGCCGGTGCGCCTGCACGGCGCCTTCGTCAGCGATGAGGAGGTGCACCGGGTGGTGCAGTATCTGAAGTCGCAGGGCGAGCCCAACTACATCGAGGGCATTCTGGAAGGCGGCACGCTGGACGGCGAGGGCGGTGACGGGGCCGCAGGCGAGGGTGGCGCGGACTCCAGCGGAGAGAACGACCCCATGTACGACCAGGCGGTGGCGGTGGTGCTGCAGCATCGGCGGGCCTCGATCTCGCTGGTGCAGCGTCACCTGCGCATCGGCTACAACCGCGCCGCCCGCTTGCTGGAGCAGATGGAGCAGTCGGGCGTGGTGTCGTCCATGGCCACCAACGGCAACCGCGACATCCTCGTGCCGCCCCGGGCCGAGTGATGCTTGCTTGAACGCTGCTTGTTCGCCGCATCTTCTGGGAAGGGTTCAAGCATGATCCGCCGCGCTCTCATCTTCGCCATGGCGGCCTGCACGGCCGGTGGGACGGCTTCCGTGCAGGCGGGCCCGGTGGACACGCTGCGCGAATTCGTGCTGAACGTGCGCAGCGGCCAGGGCCGCTTCACCCAGACGGTGACCGCGCCCGACGGCAAGCGCCGCAAGGTGTCGCAAGGGGTTTTCGAATTCCAGCGCCCGAACCGCTTCCGCTTTGTCTATGCCAAGCCCTTCGAGCAGACCATCGTGGCCGATGGGCAGAAGGTCTGGCTGTACGACCCGGAACTCAATCAGGTGAGTGTGCGCAGGCTGTCGCAGGCCCTGGGGGCCACGCCGGCGGCTCTGCTGGCCGGTACCAGCCTGGACCAGGACTTCGAGCTTGCAGCCCAGCCCGCGCACGACGGCCTGGAATGGACTCAGGCCACGCCGCGCCAGCGCGACGGGACCATCCAGACCATTCGTGTCGGGTTTCGTGGCAAGGAATTGGCGGCTCTGGAGATCCTGGACCACTTCGGCCAGCGCTCGGTGCTCCAGTTTCCTGACTTCAAGGCGAATGCTGCGGTGCTGCCGGAGCAGTTCCGTTTCACGCCGCCGCCCGGGGCCGACCTGATCGAGCAGTGAGCAGGGATGGCGGACTCGCTGTTCGAGGATGACCCGGCGGGCCTGCCGCCGCCCATCGGGCCGCGCACGGTGCCAGTGGAGGTGCCGCTGGCCGAGCGCTTGCGTCCGGGCACGCTGGACGAGGTCATCGGGCAATCTCATCTGCTGGGTCCGGGCAAGCCCCTGCGCGTGGCGTTCGAGGCGCACCGCCTGCACTCCATGATCCTGTGGGGCCCACCCGGTGTGGGCAAGACCACGCTGGCACGTTTGATGGCTGGTGCGGTGGATGCGCGCTTCATCACGCTGTCGGCCGTTCTCGCTGGCGTGAAGGACATTCGCGAGGCGGTGGAGCAGGCGCAGGCCGCGCGCGCCACGGGGCGCGGCACGCTGGTCTTCGTCGACGAGGTGCACCGCTTCAACAAGGCGCAGCAGGACGCCTTCCTGCCGCATGTGGAAAGCGGCCTGTTCACCTTCATCGGGGCCACCACCGAGAACCCGTCGTTCGAGGTCAACTCGGCCCTGCTGTCCAGGGCCACGGTCCATGTGCTCAAGCCGCTGGACGAGGCCGAGATGCGTCAGTTGCTGCAGCGCGCCCAGGCGACGCTGTATGCGCCGCCACTGAGCGACGCCGCCGCCGCACGGTTGGTGGCCCATGCCGATGGCGACGCCCGGCGCCTGCTCAACGCCTATGACAACACAGTGGCGGCGTCCGGCCCCGTGCAAGCCATTGACGAGGCGCTTCTCGAGCGCGCGCTGGGCGAGCAACTGCGGCGTTACGACAAGGCCGGCGACCAGTTCTACGACACCATCTCGGCGCTGCACAAATCGGTGCGCGGCTCAGACCCGGACGCCGCCCTGTACTGGCTGGCGCGCACGCTGGATGGTGGCGTGGATCCGCGCTATGTGGCCCGCCGTATGCTGCGCATGGCCAGCGAGGACATCGGCTTGGCCGACCCCCGGGCCCTGCAACTGTGCCTGCAGGCGACCGAGGTCTACGAACGCCTGGGTTCGCCCGAAGGCGAACTGGCACTGGCGCACGCCGTGGTGTACCTGGCCGTGGCGCCCAAGTCCAACGCCGTGTACACCGCCTGGAATGCGGTGCGGGCCCTGGTCAAGAAGGACGGCTCGCGGCCCGTTCCCGAGCGGCTGCGCAACGCGCCCACCGGGCTGATGAAGGCGCTGGGCCACGGCCAGGGTTACCGCTACGCCCATGACGAGGAAGGCGGCTTCGCTGCGGGTGAGCGCTACCTGCCTGACGGATTGCCCGACCTGCCGTTCTATGTGCCGGTCCAACGCGGCCTGGAGATCCGCATCGCGGAGCGTCTGGCGCAGCTGCGCGCAGCCAACGCGCAGGCCAGGGCGGCGGGCGGTGCGCCGCTGCGCAAGGACGGCAGCCCGCCCGATGCCTGAACGGGCCGCTGTCCCGGGCCTTGCCGATCGGCCAGGGCATCTTTCGCCCGCGGCCCTGCACGACTTTCAATAGGGGTCACCCCTGCCGGAAGGGCGCGGTGCGCGCCCTAGAATCGCGGCCCATTGCGGCATGGGTGCGCGCACGCAGGCAGCTTGCGAGCAGCTCGGCGGCATGCTTCCTGCAAGGCCGGGTGGAAGACGCACTGCCATTGGATCGGCACGGACAACGCCCGGGAGGCCTTGGCTATGGAAACCTTCGTACAGCAAATCATCAACGGCCTGGTCCTCGGCAGCATGTACGCGCTGGTGGCCCTGGGCTACACCATGGTCTACGGCATCATCAACCTCATCAACTTTGCCCACGGTGAAGTCTTGATGGTGGGCGCCCTGACCAGTTGGACCGTGGTCTCGCTGCTGTCCGAGTCTGGCCTTCCGGGCTGGGCGATGCTGCTGATCTCGCTGGTGTGCGCCATCGTGGTGTGTTGTGTCCTGAACTTCGCCATTGAGAAGGTGGCCTACCGGCCACTGCGCAACGCACCGCGTTTGGCTCCGCTCATCACCGCCATGGGGGTCAGCTTGCTGCTGCAGACGCTGGCGATGATCATCTGGAAGCCCAACCCCAAGCCCTATCCCATCTTGCTGCCCAGCGAACCCATCAACCTGGGCGGCCCGGTGATCAGCGTGGTGCAGATCATGATCCTGGTGACCACCGGGGTCATCCTCGTGGCGCTGCTGTGGCTGGTCAACAAGACCAAGCTGGGCCGGGCGATGCGCGCCACGGCCGAGAACCCGCGCGTGGCCGCGCTGATGGGCGTGCGCCCCGACATGGTGATCTCCGCCACGTTCATCATCGGCGCGGCGCTGGCTGCCGTGGCCGGCGTGATGTGGGCCGCCAATTACGGCACGGTGCAGCATGCCATGGGCTTCCTGCCTGGGCTGAAGGCCTTCACCGCGGCGGTGTTGGGCGGAATCGGTAACCTGGCCGGTGCCATGGTGGGGGGCGTGCTGTTGGGCCTGATCGAGGCCCTGGGGGCAGGTTATCTGGGCGACCTGACTGGCGGCGTGCTGGGCAGCCACTACGCCGACATCTTCGCGTTTGTCGCGCTGATCCTGGTGCTGACCCTCAGGCCGTCCGGCCTCCTGGGCGAGCGTGTGGCCGACCGCGCCTGACGAGGGAGCTTGCAGATGAAGAACCAGCGACTCGTTGTCTTCCTCCTGTCGGCCGTGGCGCTCATCGCCCTGCCGCTGATCGCGCAACAGTTCGGCCAGGGCTGGGTGCGCATCATGGCCCTGGCGCTGCTGTACGTGCTGCTGGCCCTGGGCCTGAATATTGTGGTGGGTTATGCCGGCCTGCTGGATCTGGGCTTCGTGGCCTTCTATGCAGTGGGGGCCTACATGTACGCCCTGCTGGCCTCGCCGCACCTGAGCGAGACTTTCGAGTGGATCAAGGCGGGTTTCCCGGACGGCCTGCACACGCCGATCTGGGCCGTCATCCCGCTGGCGGCCTTGCTGGCGGGCATTGCCGGCGCCCTGCTGGGCGCGCCCACGCTGAAGCTGCGCGGCGACTACCTCGCCATCGTGACGCTGGGGTTTGGCGAGATCATCCGCGTGTTCATGAACAACCTGGAGCACCCGGTCAACATCACCAACGGGCCGCGCGGGCTGGACCGTATCGACTCCATGACCTTCTTCGGCCTGGACATCGGCAAGGCCGTGACCGTCGGGGACTTCCGCATTGCATCGGTCACGCTGTACTACTACCTGTTCCTGGTGCTGGTGGTGTTCAGCGTGGTCATCTGCCACCGCCTGGAGACCTCACGCATCGGACGCGCCTGGATGGCCATCCGCGAAGACGAGATCGCGGCCAAGGCCATGGGCATCAACACCCGCAACATGAAGCTGCTGGCTTTTGCGATGGGCGCCACCTTCGGCGGGGTATCGGGCTCGATGTTCGCGTCGTTCCAGGGCTTCGTCTCGCCCGAGTCCTTCAGCCTCATGGAGAGCGTGATGATCGTGGCCATGGTGGTGCTGGGCGGCCTGGGGCACATTCCCGGCGTCATCCTCGGGGCGGTCCTGCTGGCGGCGCTGCCGGAGGTGCTGCGCTACGTAGCCGGGCCGCTGCAGCAGCTGACGGGGGGACGGCTGGACGCGGCGATCTTGCGGCAGTTGCTGATTGCGTTGGCGATGATCTCGATCATGTTGTTGCGCCCACGGGGTTTGTGGCCTTCGCCCGAACATGGCAAGGCTGCACCTTCGCCGGTGTCGGCAGGCTGAGCGGGGAGGCGCGATCATGAGCACTTCCGTTCTCAAGGTGTCGGGCGTGTCCAAGCGCTTCGGCGGCTTGCAGGCCCTCAGTGACGTGGGCATCACCATCGAGCCGGGCCAGGTCTACGGCCTCATTGGCCCCAACGGCGCGGGCAAGACCACCTTCTTCAACGTCATCACGGGCCTGTACACGCCCGATACGGGCAGCTTTGAGCTCGGCGGCAACGCCTACCGGCCCGAAGCCGTGCACCAGGTGGCGCAGGCCGGCATCGCCCGCACCTTCCAGAACATCCGCTTGTTCGCCGAGATGACGGCACTGGAAAACGTGATGGTCGGCCGCCATGTGCGTACCCACTCGGGCCTGATGGGCGCCGTCTTTCGCACGCCGGGCTTTCGCCGCGAGGAGGCGCAGATCGCGGAACGGGCGCGGGAACTGCTGGAGTACGTGGGCATTGGCAAGTACGCCGACTACCGTGCCCGCACGCTGAGCTATGGTGACCAGCGCCGCCTGGAGATCGCGCGCGCGATGGCCACCGACCCCAAGCTCATCGCGCTGGACGAGCCCGCCGCCGGCATGAACGCCACCGAAAAGGTGGTGCTGCGTGAGTTGATCGACCGCATCCGCCGCGACGGCCGCACCATCCTGCTGATCGAGCACGATGTGAAGCTGGTCATGGGGCTGTGCGACCGCGTCACCGTGCTCGACTATGGCAAGCAGATCGCCGAGGGCACGCCCGCCGAGGTGCAGCGCAACGACAAGGTGATCGAGGCCTACCTCGGCGCGGGCCACCAGGCGCATTGAGAACGCAGGGAGTACAAATGACCATTCCTCTTCTCAAAGTCAGCGGCCTGAAGGTGGCTTACGGCGGCATCCAGGCCGTCAAGGGCGTCAGCTTCGAGGTCTTTCCGGGTGAGCTTGTCAGCCTGATCGGCGCCAACGGCGCGGGCAAGACCACCACCTTGAAGGCCATCACCGGCACCCAGCCCATGGCGGATGGCCACATCGAGTACGCCGGGCGCAGCATCCTGGGCCAGGGCGCGTGGGACCTGGTGCGCCAGGGCCTGGTGATGGTGCCCGAGGGCCGCGGCACCTTCACGCGCATGACCATCCTGGAGAACCTGCAGATGGGCGCCTTCATCCGCAACGATGGCGAGGTGCAGGCCGACATCGACAAGGTCTTTGCCCTGTTTCCGCGTCTGAAGGAGCGTGCGAAGCAGCTTGCGGGCACCATGTCCGGCGGTGAGCAGCAGATGCTGGCCATGGGCCGTGCGCTGATGGCGCGGCCCAAGGTGCTGCTGATGGACGAGCCCTCGATGGGGTTGTCTCCCATCATGGTGGACAAGATCTTCGAGGTCGTGGCCGACATCCATTCGCGCGGCACCACCGTGCTGCTGGTGGAGCAGAACGCCAGCCGGGCCCTGGGCCTGGCCGACCGAGGCTACGTGATGGACTCTGGCGAGATCACCATGTCGGGCGAAGCCAAGGCCTTGCTGAACGACCCGAAGGTGCGCGCGGCCTATCTCGGGGAGTGAGGGCAGGGCGGTTGATGCAGGGCTTCGACAGGCTCAGCCCGAACGGAGTTTGATGCGCGCCTCAGTCCGCTTCAGTCGGCATCAATCCGCCTTGGCCCCGCTGGCCTTGACCACGGGCTCGTACTTCGCCAGCTCCGCCTTCACGAAGTCGGCGAATTGTTCCGGCGTGGTGGGCGAGGGCTCTGCCATCAGCGTGGCCATGCGGGCCTTCAGCTCGGGCGAGTTCAGCGCATCCACGAAGGCCTTGTTCAGGCGCGCGGTCACGTCCGCTGGCAAGCGGGCCGGGCCGAACAGGCCGAACCAGGTGCTGATGTCGAAGTCCTTCAGGCCCAGGCGGGCGCCGGCCTCGGCTACCGTGGGCAGCTCGGGCATGGCGCTGGACTTGCGCGCCGTGGTCACCGCCAGGGCCTTGAGCCTGCCGGACTTGATGTTGGCTGAGGCGGCAGCCAGGTTGTCGAAATTGAAGTCCACCTGACCGCTGACCAGGGCCAACTGCGCCGGGGGACCGCCGGCGTAGGGGATGTGCACGGCAAACAAGCCGGCCTGGGCCTTGAAGATCTCGCCGGCCAGGTGCCCTGCGCTGCCGTTGCCACCAGAGCCGTAGTTCAGGCGCGCCGGGTTCTTCTTCGCGTAGTCCACCAGGTCGGCCAGCGAGCGGATGTTCAGGCGGGTGGCCGTGTCGGCATTCATCACCAGCACATTGGGCACCTGAGCCACCAGCGTGATGGGGGTGAAGTCGCGAAGCGGGTCGTAGGGCATGCGGCTGTACAGCCAGGGGTTGATGGCGTGCGTGGCCACGGCGCCCATGACGATGGTGCTGCCGTCCGGGGCTGACTTGGCCACCAGATCCGCGCCCAGGTTGCCGCCGGCGCCGGGGCGGTTTTCCACCACCACGGTGCCCAGGCTGTCCTTCACGCGCTCGGCCAGCGCGCGGGCCACGATGTCCAGCGGGCCGCCGGGCGGGTAAGGCACCACCAGGCGGATGGGCTTGCCCTGGGCCCAGGCGGTGGACATTGGGCCCGCCAGGGCTGTCAGGGTGGTGGCGGCCAACAGGCCGAGGGTGCGGCGGCGTGAGCTCATGGGGGAGTGTCCTGCGTGGAGACGTCAGAGTGATGGCACCGGGCTCAGAACAGCCCGACGATGCGGCCGTCGTCGTCCACGTCGATGGAGGCGGCGGCCGGCACGGCGGGCAGGCCCGGCATGGTCATGATGTCGCCGCATACCAGCACGACGAACTCCGCACCGGCGGACAGGCGCACCTCGCGCACGTCGATGGTGTGGCCCTGCACGGCGCCGCGGATGGCCGGGTCGGTGGTGAAGGAGTAGGGCGTCTTGGCGATGCACACCGGCAGGTGGCCATAGCCCTGCGCCTGCAGACGCTCCAGCATGGCGCGGGCCTTGGTGGTGGCGCTGATGCCGGCGGCGCGGTAGATCTTGCGCGCCACGGCCTCGGCCTTGTCCCACAACGTGGCGGCGTCAGGGTAGAGGAACTGCGGCGCCGGGCCCGGGGGCGTGGCGCAGGCCACCACGGCGCGCGCCAGCTCCTCCGCGCCGCGCCCGCCTTCGGCCCAGTGGCGCGCCACCACCAGCGGCACGCCCGTGGCCTCTACCCTTTGCTGCAGCAGCGCCACTTCGGCTGCGGTGTCGTGCACGAAATGGTTCAACGCCACCACGCAGGGCAGGCCGAACTCGCGCGTCATGTTGTCGATGTGACGCTCCAGCGTGGCGATGCCTGTCTCCAGTCTGGGCAGGTCTTCCACCGAGAGCTGCTTGACGTCGGCCCCGCCCTGGTACTTCAGCGCCCGCACGCTGGCCACGATCACCACGGCAGAGGGCCACAGGCCCGTCTTGCGGCACTTGATGTCCAGGAACTTCTCTGCACCCAGGTCGGCGCCGAAGCCGGCCTCGGTCACCACCCAGTCGCCCAGCTTGAGTGCCGTGCGCGTGGCAATGGCGGAGTTGCAGCCGTGGGCGATGTTGGCGAACGGCCCGCCGTGGATGAAGGCCGGGTTGTTCTCCAGCGTCTGCACCAGATTGGGTTGGATGGCGTCGCGCAGCAGCGCCGTCATGGCGCCCTGCGCCTGGAGGTCAGCGGCGGTGACAGGCTTGCCATCCAGCGAGGTGGCCACGACGATGCGCGCGATGCGGGCCTTCAGGTCGGCCAGGCTGGTGGCCAGGCACAGGATGGCCATGATCTCGGAGGCCACCACGATGTCGAAGCCGTCCTCCCTGGGGTAGCCGTTACCCGGGCCGCCCAGGCCGATGGTGATGTCGCGCAGCGCGCGGTCGTTCATGTCGACCACGCGTTTCCAGGTGATGCGGCGCAGGTCGATGCGCAGCGCGTTGCCGTGATGGATGTGGTTGTCGATCAGTGCGGACAGCAGGTTGTGCGCCAGCGCGATGGCCTGGAAGTCCCCGGTGAAGTGCAGGTTGATATCCTCCATCGGCACGACCTGCGCGTAACCACCGCCGGCGGCGCCTCCCTTCAGGCCGAAGACCGGTCCGAGCGAGGGCTCGCGCAGGCAGACGATGGCGCGCTGGCCGATGCGGTTCAGCGCGTCGCCCAGGCCCACCGTGGTGGTGGTCTTGCCCTCGCCCGCCGGCGTCGGGTTGATGCCGGTGACCAGCACCAGGCGGCCGTCGGGCCGGCTTTCGAGCGTGCGCAGGTAGGGCAGCGTGATCTTGGCCTTGTGGTGGCCGTAGGCCACCAGGGCATCGTCGGGCAGCCCCAGGCGCTCGCGCGCGATCTGCGCCACCGGCAGCAGCGTGGCCTTCTGGGCGATCTCGATGTCGGACAACATGCGCGGGCCTCCTGGTGAAGCGTTTTTGCTAAGCGATCAGCCGGCCTGGTCGGCCGCCGAGGTGAAGCTGTCGGCGAAGAACTCGTCGCCGGGCAGGCCGCAGTGGGCGGTGAAATCCCGCTCGGCCGACTCCACCATCACGGGCGCCCCGCAGGCATACACCTGGTGGCCGGACAGGTCGGGCAGATCGGCCATCACGGCCTGGTGGACGAAGCCAGTGCGGCCCGTCCAGCCGTCCTCGGGCTTGGGCTCGCTGAGCACCGGCACGTAGCGCAGGTGAGGCAGGCGGGCGGCGGCGGCCTCGGCCCATTCGTGCAGGTACAGATCGGCCTTGCTGCGGCAGCCCCAGTACAGCACCGCGGGGCGGGTGATGCTCTTGAACTCCATGTGCTCGATCAGCGCCTTGATGGGCGCAAAGCCCGTGCCGCTGGCTAACAGCACCAGGGGTTTGTCGGACGCTTCGCGGAGGAAGAAGCTGCCGAAAGGCCCTTCCATGCGCAGGATGTCCTTCTCCTTCAGGCCGCTGAAGACATGGTCGGTGAACTTGCCGCCCGGCATGTGGCGGATGTGCAGCTCGATGGATGGCGGCGTGCCCAGCAGGTGCGGCGCGTTGGCCATGCTGTAGCTGCGCCGTGCGCCGTCGCGCAGGATGAACTCCACGTACTGGCCGGCGCGGTACTGCAGATTCTGGTTGGCCGGCAGTTGCAGCTTGAGCACCGCCACGTCGGCGCAGGGCTTGTCGACGGACAGCACCCGCGACGGCAGCTTGAGGATGGGGAAATCGCCCGCGCCGGGCACGCTGCGTGCCTCCACCACGCAATCGGACTGTGGCGTGGCGCAGCAGGTCAGGATGAAGCCTGCGGCCTCCTCATCGGTCGACAGCGCCTTCTGCTGGTGCGCGCCGTGGATGACGCGGCCCTCGAGCAGCCGGCACTTGCAGGAGCCACAGGCGCCGTCACGGCAGCCGTAGGGCAGGCCGATGCCCTGGCGGATGGCAGCAGCCAGGATGCGCTCGTCGCGCTCCACGGTGAAGCTGCGCTCGGCAGGCTTCAAGGTCACGGTCAGGCTCATGGGCGGGTCGGGTGGATACTTGGAGCCGATGATTGTGCCCCGCCCGACCTTCGGCCACCGCTCGCCGTGCTGCACCCCTTGAGCCCCCGGCAAAGGCCCGAGCTGCTGATCGTGGGCTGCGGCGATATTGGCCTTCGCGTGCTGCAGCACCTGGCCGGCCGTTGGACGGTCCGGGTGCTGACCTCCTCGCCAGAGCGCCTGCCCGCCCTGCGCGCCGCAGGCGCCTTGCCTTTGCTGGGCAATCTGGACGATCCGCGCACACTCGGGCGCTTGGGCGGCCTGGCCGGCCGGGTCCTGCACCTGGCGCCACCGCCGGGCGCCGGCCGCACTGACTCGCGCACCGCGCACCTGCTGCGCGCCCTGGCGCGCAGCGGCCGCACCACCCACCTGGTCTACGCCAGTACCACTGGGGTGTATGGTGACTGTGGGGGCGAGTGGGTCGACGAATCCCGGGCTCTGAACCCGACCACCGACCGTGCTCGCCGGCGTGTGGACGCCGAGGCGCGGTTGCGCCACTTCGGGCGCCACAGCGGGTGTCGGGTCACGATCCTGCGCATTCCAGGCATCTACGCGCTGGACCGCGAGGGCGGCGACCCTCGGGAGCGCCTGCGCCGGGGCACGGCAGTGCTGCAGCCAGTTGACGACGTCTACACCAACCACATCCACGCCGACGATCTGGCGCGGGCCTGCCTGCGGGCGCTGATGGCCGGCCTGCCGCAGCGCGCGGTGAACGTCTGCGACGACAGCGATCTGCGCATGGGCGACTACTTCGACCTGGTGGCCGACCTGTGGGCCCTGCCGCGCCCGCCGCGCGTGTCCCGCGATCAGGCCAGCGCAACCTTGCCCCCCATGATGATGAGCTTCATGAGCGAGTCGCGCCGCCTGCGCAACGACCGCATGAAGCGCGAACTGGGCCTGGTGCTGGACCACCCCACGGTGCGCGAGGGGTTGGCGGGCGGCGCGCGCTGACGCGCGCCCCAAGGGCGTTACACGCCCTTGGGGCGCTTGAGCGCCTTCATCCGGTCTACGCTGTGCACGATGATGGCCATGGGCCGGCCCTGGCGCAGCACCTCCAGCTGCACGTCGCGCTCGGGCGGGCCGCCGCTCCACAGACGCTTCCACAGCGCCTCCAGGGTGCGCACCCCCTGGCCGTCGATGGCAACGATGGTGTCGCCCGCCTCCAGGCCCGCCACATCGGCCGGGCTGTCTTCGTTGACCCGCAGCACGCGCAGCCCGGCCTCGGTCTCGGCTGCCTGCAGGCCCACCCAGGCGCGCTCGCTGCCCGGGCCAACCCCCCGCGTGCGCAATTCCTGCAGCATGGGCTTGAGTAGATCGATGGGCACGAACATGTTGCCTTGCTGCCGCGGCCCGCCAGAGATGCCCATCGCGTCGGCCACCCACAGCGACCCGATGCCCACCAGGTCCCCCCGGTCATTGAACAGCCCGGCGCCGCTGTGATCGCGCCGCGCCGGCGCTGTGAAGATGGCGCCGTCGATGTGGTATTCCCAGTTCCCGGAAAAGGGCCGCCGCGACACCAGGCGCGCCATGCTGACGGCACCAGCGGACCCGCCGCTGACCACCACCACCTGGGCCTGCGGGGTCAGCGCTGCCGCGTCACCCAGGGGCACCGGGTCCAGCTTCATGGGTACGAGCGCCTGAACCAGCCCGAAACCCGTGGCCAGGTCGTAGCCCACCACCCGGGCCGGCCACTGGCGGCCATCATCGGTGGCGATCTCCACGTCCTCGGCCTCCAGGATGAGGTAGCCGATGGTCAAGACCAGCCCGTCGGCGCTGATCACAACCCCCGAGCCCTGACGCTGCGCACCGAGCGTGGCGCTGGAACGTGCGTCCTCCACGGCCTTGACGGTGAGGCTGACCACGGCGTCACTGGCACGTTGCAGCGCGCGTGACTGCGTCTCCAGTCCCGACCCCGCAGCTACCGCTGACCCCAGGGCGAGCAGGGCGCTCAGCCCCCAGGCAATGACCGTCTCGACTTTCATGGACCCTCCGGCTCAAGACCCGGAGCATGCCGGGGTCCGGTTCCCGAGGGATTGACGTGGGTATCTTTCGTCCAGCGCGTCCCGGTCAACGCCGTGGGCCGGCCCTCACCGCCGGCGCCAGGGTCCGCTGCGCCGCCAGTGGCGGATCATCAGCCAGCCGCCCAGCATGCCACCCAGGTGGGCGAAGTGCGCAATGCCACTGCCGCCCCACACGCCCATCAGGAGCTCTATGCCGCCGAACAGGATGACGAAGTTGCGGGCCTTCATCGGGATGGGCGGGAACAGCGGCATGATGGTGCGGTTAGGGAAAAGCATGCCGAAGGCCAGCAGCAAGCCGAACAGCGCACCAGACGCCCCCACTGTGGGCACAGGGGAACCGGCGAAGAAGGTGATCACCAACTGGCTGAGCGCGGCCACCAGCACCGCTGCCAGCAGGAACTGCCAGTAGCGCCGGCTGCCCCACAGCTGCTCCAGCTCCGAGCCGAACATCCACAGCCCCAGCATGTTGAAGAACAGGTGCAGCGTGTCACCGTGCAGGAAGGCGTAGCTCAGCACCTGCCAGGGCATGAAGTGCCCGCTCATCACGGGCCACAGCGCAAACCAGCGGTCCAGCGGCACGAACAGGTTCAGGCAGAAGCCTGCCACGCAGGCCAGCATCAGCGCTTTGGTGATCGGGGGCAGGGGCGGCATGTGGTGAGGGCTCGGTGGTGGGCGGCGCAGGGCAACAGTTCGCGTTCGATTCTGCCCGAGGGACCGCCGACCCCGGCGTTGCAATCAGACGAAGCGGAAGGACACCGTGCCCAGCAGCCCGTAATCCGCGTGCAGGGTGTCGCCGGCCACGGCCGGGGTGGGGCGGGTGAACGAGCCGGCCAGCACCACGTCCCCGGCGTTCAGCCGCTCGCCGTGCGGGGCGATCTTGTTGGCCAGCCAGGCCACGCCCGTGGCGGGGTGGTTCAGCACGGCGGCGGCCAGGCCGGTTTCCTCGATCACGCCGTTCTTGAACAGCATGGCGCCCACCCAGCGCAGGTCCACGGCGTCAGGCTTCACCGGGCGCCCGCCCATGACGATGCCGGCATTGGCCGCGAAGTCGGAGATGGTGTCGAAGACCTTGCGCGGCGCCTTGGTGTCGCGGTCGAACTGCTCGATGCGCGCATCGATGATCTCCAGCGCCGGACACACGTAGTCGGTGGCGCGCAGCACGTCCACCAAGGTGGTGTTGGGGCCTTCCAGCGCCTGGCCGAGCACGAAGGCCAGCTCCACCTCCACCCGTGGGGCGATGAAATGCGAGATGGCGATGTCGCCGCCCTGGGTGAAGAACATGTCGTCCATCAGCGGTGCGTAGTCGGGCTCGTCGATCTGGCTGGACAGTTGCATGGCGCGCGAGGTCAGCCCGATCTTGCGGCCCAGGATGCTGCGCCCCGCAGCGATCTCCAGCGCCACCCAGGCGCGCTGGATCGCGTAGCCGTCCTCCACGGTCATGCCGGGAAAGCGCTGTGAGAAGTGGCGCACCTGGCGCCGGGTGCGGCGGGCTTCGCGAAGTTCCTGGGCCAGGTTTTGGACCGTGGAGGAGTCGAGCATGGCGTCAGGCTTTCGCGAACAAGGGGTGGAGGTTGCCGAACTTGGCGTCGAAGACTTCCGCGCCGACATCGACCTGCAACGTCAGGCCCACGGGACGGCGCGCCAGGACCGGGGCGAAACGCTCCTTGGCTGCCGCCACCAGGGCTTGGCCGGCGGCCTGTTGCACCGCCTCGCTGCGCCCGCGGCCCATGCGCAGGTTGAACCAGCAGAAGGCGAAGTCACCGGAGCCATCGGCCACCGCGTAGTGCGCTGCCGGGTAGGCCAGGACGCGGGTGCCCCCAGTGGGAAAGACCTGCGCACCGGCCTCATCACGCACCGTGAGCATGGCGTCGGCCATGCTGCGGCACAGGCTGGTCATGTCGAGCTGGGTTTCCAGGTTCGGGGTGTAGAGGATCACGAGGTGCGGCATGGTGGGTGTGCTCTTCAGAGCCTGGCCACGGCCTGGTAGCCCCCGGCGGCCGAAGCCACCGGTGCAGGCACGGCATGTCCATCTTGCGGGGTGACTGGGAACACTGCATTGATCTGACCCGTGCCCGAAGCGCCGAAGTAGGGCGTGATCACCTCGGCTTGCCCGTCGTACGCCGACCAACCCAGCAGCCCCAGCAGCATGGCCGTGTCGTGCATGAAGCCCTCGCCGTGGCCCTTGCTCGCGTACTCGGGCAGCATCTCGCAGAACGCGGCCCATTCACCGGCCTGCCACATCTGCACCACCCGGCGGTCCAACTGCTCCAGGAAGGGTGACCACAGCTTGAAGGCGTACTGCGGGGCCAGGCCGTTCTGGGCGAAGCGGTGGCTCAAGCTGCCGCTGGCCAGAAATGCCACGGTACCGTCGTAATGTTCCTCCACGGCGCGGCGCATCGCCCAGCCCAGGCGCGCGCTGTCATGCAGGTAATGCGCCATGCACAGCGCCGAGACCGACACCACCTTGAAATGCCGGTCCGCGTTCATGTAGCGCAGGGGCACGAGGGTGCCGTACTCCGGTTGCAGTGTGGTCGCGTCGTGCGCCAGCGTGTCCACGCCCAGCGTGTTGCAGCTTTGCGCCAGCAGCCGGCCAAGGGCCGGGTTGCCATCGCACTCGAAGGGCATGTTGGAGATGAAGTGCGGCAGCTCGTTGCTGGTGTAGGTGCCCTGGAAGTGCGGCGCGCAGTTCACGTGGTAACTCGCGTTCACGAGCCAGTGGGTGTCGAACACCACCAGCGTGTCCACGCCCGCTTCGCGGCAGCGGCGGGAAATCTGGTGGTGCCCGTCGATGGCGTCCTGCCGGGTGCCCTGGCGCGGCCCCGGCAACTCGCTCAGGTACATGCTGGGCACGTGGGTGATCTTGGCGGCGAGTGCTACGGTGCCCATGGAAACTCCTGGGGAACTGCTGGCGGTGTCAGGGGGTCAGGCGGGGCAGCAGCCCGCGTCAGACACCCCAGTGCGGAATGTGGTGCCCGCCCAGCGACACCGCCACGTTCTTGGGCTCCAGGAAGACCTCGTAACTCCAGGTGCCGCCCTCGCGGCCGGTGCCACTGGCCTTGGTGCCGCCGAAGGGCTGGCGCAGATCCCGCACATTCTGGCTGTTGACGAAGCACATGCCGGCCTCGATGGCGGCGGCCACGCGGTGCGCGCGGCCGATGTTCTCGGTCCAGACGTAGCTGGACAGGCCATAGGCGATGTCGTTGGCCTGGGCGATGGCGTCAGCCTCGTCATCAAACGGGATCAGGCAGGCCACCGGGCCGAAGATCTCGTCCTGCGCGATCTTCATGCGGTTGTCCACGTCGGCGAAGACCGTTGGCCACACGAAGTTGCCGGCAGCCACGTGGGCGGGCAGCTCCGCTGCGTAGGACGGCCGGTCGATGCCGCCGCACAGCAGCGAGGCCCCCTCCTTGGGGCCGAGTTCGATGTAGCTGCGCACCTTGGTCAGGTGGGCCGGGCTGATCATGGGCCCGACGATGGTCTTTTCGTCCAACGGGTCGCCCACGGGGATGCGCCGTGCACGCTCGACGAAGCGCTCGACGAAGCGGGCGTAGATCGACTTCTGCACCAGGATGCGGCTGCCCGCGGTGCAGCGCTCGCCGTTGTTGGAGAAGATCATGAAGACCGCGGCGTCCAGGGCGCGCTCGAAGTCCGCGTCGTCAAAGATGACGAAGGGGCTCTTGCCACCGAGTTCCATGCTGAACTTCTTCAAGCCCGCGGCCTGCACGATGCGCTGGCCGGTGGCGGTGCTGCCGGTGAACGAGATGGCGCGCACGTCGGGGTGACGGCACAACGGTTCGCCAGTCTCGTGCCCCGTGCCGTGCACCAGGTTCAGTACGCCCGGCGGCACGCCCGCTTCCAGCGCCAGTTCGCCCAGGCGGTGGGCGGTCATGGGCGACAGCTCGCTCATCTTCAGCACGGCCGTGTTGCCGAAGGCCAGGGCAGGCGCCACCTTCCACGTGGCCGTCATGAAGGGCACGTTCCAGGGCGAGATCAGTGCGCACACACCGACCGGGTGGTACAGGGTGTAATTCAAGTGCGTGGGTGTGGGGTAGGTGTGACCATCTACCCGCACGCACATCTCGGCGAAATAGTGAAAGTTGTCGGCCGCACGCGGCACCAGTTGCTTGCCGGTCTGGGCGATCACCTGGCCGGTGTCCTGGGTTTCGGTGCGGGCGATCTCGGGCACGTGGGCTGCGATCAACTCACCCAAGCGCCGCATGATGCGGGCCCGCTCGCTGGCGGGCAGGGCGGCCCACTTCGGAAACGCCGCCTTGGCAGCGGCTACGGCTGCTTGGACCTCGGCCTCGCCGCCACGAGCGATCTCTGCCAGCACCTGTTGGTTGGCCGGGTTGACGGTCTCAAGGGTGTGGGGGCTGTCGACGAAGCGGCCGTCAATCAGGTGCTGAATGCGCATGCGATCCCCTTAAAGTCTGCAGTGGGGTGTGTGGGGAGACCGCCAGATCAACCGCCGGCATGACCCTCATGCGCGCCCCATGCGGCTGTCGACGAGGGTGTTGGTTGTGGCATTCGGCGCCTTGGTGCCCGCGGCCAGACTCGAACTGGCACGCCTTGCGGCGGCGGATTTTGAATCCGCTACGTCTACCGATTTCGTCACGCGGGCAGGGCAGGCGGCCCAGGTAAGGCCGTGTCTGCAAGGGGGTCAAGTATCGCACGGCGCATGGCCGGCACTGCGACAATTCGGGCCAGAGGAGATCGCATGGAACCCCGTTACAAGACCCTGGAAGATGCCATCGGCCGCACGCCGCTGGTGCGCCTGAACCGCCTGCCTGGCGCCGACGGCGAACGCCGGAGCAACGTGATCCTGGGCAAGCTGGAAGGGAACAACCCCGCGGGCTCGGTCAAGGACCGCCCTGCCATCAGCATGATCCGCCGCGCCGAGGAGCGAGGCGAGATCCGGCCGGGTGACACCCTCATCGAGGCGACGTCGGGCAACACCGGCATTGCCCTGGCCATGGCCGCGGCGATCCGTGGCTACCGCATGGTGCTGATCATGCCGGAGGACCTGTCCATCGAACGGGCGCAGACCATGAGGGCCTTCGGCGCCGAGCTCATCCTCACGCCCAAGGCCGGTGGCATGGAGTACGCGCGCGACTTGGCGGAGAAGATGCAGCAGGAAGGCAAGGGCCGGGTGCTGGACCAGTTTGCCAATCCCGACAACCCGCGCATCCATTACGAGACCACCGGCCCGGAGATCTGGGAAGACACCGCCGGGCGGGTGACGCACTTCGTCAGTGCCATGGGCACCACCGGCACCATCACGGGCGTGGCGCGCTTCCTGCACGAGAAAAACCCGGCGATCCGGGTGGTCGGTGCGCAGCCCAGCGAGGGTTCGCGCATTCCCGGCATCCGCAAGTGGCCGCAGGAGTACCTGCCCCGCATCTACGACCCTGCCCAGGTGGACGAGATGGTCTACGTCAGCCAGGCCGACGCCGAGGACATGGCCAGGCGCATGGCGCGCGAGGAAGGGCTGTTTGCCGGCATTTCTGCCGCTGGCGCCTGCTGGGTGGCGCTGCAGCTGGCGCGCCGGGTGGAAAACGCCACCATCGTGTTCATCGTCTGTGATCGCGGTGACCGGTACCTGTCCACGGGCGTGTTCCCTGCCTGAAAGCTGGCACTGCTTTCCTCAGGCCCCGCGCCTGTGAGGATTTCGGCCTCTCCGTAGAATCCCCAATGACCGAGGAGTTCCACCATGAACGCCGACAAAGAGCTTGACACCCGTGGCCTGAATTGCCCCTTGCCCATCTTGAAGGCGAAGAAGGCTCTGGCCGACATGTCCAGCGGTGAAGTGCTCAAGGTGATGGCTACCGACCCGGGTTCGGTGCGCGATTTCCAGGCATTCGCGCGTCAGACCGGCAACGACCTCGTGCAACAGGACAATGCTGGAGCGGAGTTCGTGCACTACCTGCGCCGGCGTTGAGCCGTGCTCTGGCGCGCTTGCCGCTCAAGAATACGCCGGGCCTTCCCAAGTTTTCATGCGCCCGCGCGGGGGGGGCGGTCCGGGCACCGCCCGGACCTTGGGGGTGCTCAGATCGACAAGGTCTTGAGCCAGTCGCGAAAGCCCGGCCCTAGCGCCGGGTGCTTGAGGGCCAACTCCACGTTGGCCTCCAGAAACCCTTCCTTGCTGCCGCAGTCGTAGCGTCTGCCTTCGTACCGGTAGGCAAACACCTTCTCGCGCCGCAGCAGCGAGGCGATGCCGTCGGTGAGCTGGATCTCGCCGCCCACGCCGCGGGGCTGTGACGCGATCTCGTGGAAGACCCCCGGCGTGAGGATGTAGCGACCTGCCACGCCCAGGCGCGAGGGCGCCTCCTCGGGCGCGGGTTTTTCCACGATACGCTGGACGTCCATCAGCCGGTCATTGACAGGGTGGCCGGCCACGATGCCGTAGCGCCGGGTGTGCTCGGCGGGCACCTCCTGCACCGCGATGATGGAAGCGCGCCATTCGGCAAACTGGTCCACCATCTGCTTGAGCACGGGCGGGGTGCCCACCATCAGGTCGTCGGCCAGCAAGATGGCGAAGGGCTCGTTGCCCACCAGGCGCTGGCCGCACAGCACGGCGTGGCCCAGCCCCAGCGCCTGCGCCTGGCGCACGTAGATGCACTCCATGTCGTCGGGCTTGACGCTGCGCACGATGTCCAGCAGCTCTTGCTTGCCTGCCTGTTCCAGCGCCACCTCCAGTTCGAAGGTCATGTCGAAGTGGTCTTCGATGGGGCGCTTGTGGCGACCGGTGACGAAGATCATCTCCCGCACGCCGGCTGCGTAGGCCTCCTCCACTGCATACTGGATCAAGGGCTTGTCCACCACGGGCAGCATCTCCTTGGGCTGCGCCTTGGTGGCGGGGAGAAACCGAGTGCCGAGGCCGGCAACGGGGAAGATGGCCTTCTTGACTTGCATTGGCTTGCTGCCTGTTCTGGTGATCCCTGGTCTGGATTATGCTGGCACGCTACATTGATCGCCGACCTTGAGCCTGGACAGTTGCTCGCGCAAACGTGACAGGGTTTGGGTGTAGCCCTCCAGGCGCTCGCGCTCTTGCGCCACCACCGCGGCCGGGGCACGGGCGACGAAGCTCTCGTTGCCGAGCTTGGCTTGCGCCTTGGTGATCTCGCCTTCAAGGCGGGCCACCTCCTTGCCCAGGCGTTCTTGCTCTGCGGCCAGGTCGATCTCCACGTGCAGGGCCACGCGCGCTGTACCGACTACTGACACAGGCGCCGCGGCCGTGGCGGCGGCAAAGCCCGCCTCGTCGGCGATCAGCCGCACCTCGCTGAGCTTGCCCAGGGCCTGCAGCAAGGGCGCGGCCTCTGCCACGAAGGCGCCGCCATGAGCCAGCAGCGGGATGCGTTGGGCCGGTGACAGGTTCATCTCCGAGCGCAGCGCCCGCACCGCCGCCACCAGAGACTTGAGCTTGCCCACCCATTCGATGGCGGCTGCGTCCACACGCTCCAGCTGCGCCTTGGGGTAGGCGGCCGTCAACAGGCCGTGGCAGTCGCCTGCGGTCTTGCGGCCGGCCACCGGAGCCACCCGCTCCCACAACTCGGCGGTGATGAAGGGCGTGAGCGGGTGCAGCAGGCGCAGGATGGTCTCCAGCGTGCGGATGAGAGTGCGGCGCGTGGCGCGTTGTTCCGCCGGACCACCCTGCTGGATCTGAACCTTGGCGATTTCCAGGTACCAGTCGCAGTACTCGTCCCACACAAAGCTGTAGAGCGCGTTGGCCACGTTGTCCAGGCGGTACTCGGCAAAGCCCTGCTCGACCGCGGCCTCCACGCGCTGGATCTCGCTGCTGATCCAGCGGTCGGCCGGCGAAAAGCGCATGTAGCCGTGGAAAGGCCCGGCCGCCTGCGCCAAGCTGCCGTCGGCATTGAACACCGGCGCGGCGCACTCGGCCTTGGTGTGCTCCTTCAGCCCGCAGTCCTGATCCTCGCAGTTCATCAGCACGAAGCGCGTGGCGTTCCACAGCTTGTTGCAGAAGTTGCGGTAGCCCTCGCAGCGCTTGGTGTCGAAGTTGATGTTGCGCCCGAGGCTGGCGTAGCTGGCCATGGTGAAGCGCAGGGCGTCGGCGCCATAGGCCGGCATCCCCTCGGGGAACTCCTTTTTCACGCGCGCGGCCACCTTGGGCGCGGTCTCGGGTTTACGCAGGCCGGTGGTGCTCTTGTGGACCAGGGTGTCCAGGTCCACGCCCTGGATAAGGTCGACAGGGTCGAGCACGTTGCCCTCGGACTTGCTCATTTTCTTGCCTTCGCTGTCGCGCACCATCCCGTGGATGTAGACGTCGCGGAAGGGGACCTGGCCCGTGAAGTGGGTGGTCATCATGATCATCCGGGCCACCCAGAAGAAGATGATCTCGTACCCGGTGACGAGCACGCTGGAGGGCAGGAACAGTTCCAGGTCCTTGGTCTGCGCCGGCCAGCCCAGGGAGGAAAAGGGCACCAGAGCCGAGGAGTACCAGGTGTCGAGCACGTCCTCGTCACGCGTCAGCTCGCCGGTGTAACCGGCCGTCGTGGCCTTGTGGCGTGCCTCGTCCTCGCTGCGGGCCACGAAGAGCTCGCCGCCGCTGCCGTACCAGGCGGGGATCTGGTGGCCCCACCAGAGCTGGCGCGACAGGCACCAGTCCTGGATGTTGCGCATCCACTCGTTGTAGGTGTTGACCCAGTTCTCTGGCACGAAGCGCACCTGGCCTGAGGCCACCGCATCGATGGCTTTGCTGGCGATGCTCCTGCCGTCCGGCCCGGGCTTGTTCACGGCCAGGAACCACTGGTCGGTGAGCATGGGCTCCACCACTTGGCCGGTGCGGGCGCAGCGCGGCACCATCAGGCGGTGCTTCTTGGTCTCCACCAGTAGGCCCAGGGCCTCCAGGTCGGCCACCACCTTCTTGCGCGCGACGAAGCGGTCCAGGCCCCGGTAGGCCGCCGGGGCCTGCTCGTTGATGCGCGCGGCCAGGTCCAGCACGCCGATCATCGGCAGGCCATGACGCAGGCCCACGGCGTAGTCATTGGTGTCGTGCGCCGGGGTGACCTTCACCACGCCCGTGCCAAAGGCGCGGTCGACGTAGGCGTCGGCGATCACCGGGATCTCCCGGTCGCACAGGGGCAGCCTCACCATCTTCCCGATCAGCGCGATGTAGCGCTCGTCCTCGGGGTGCACCATCACGGCGGTGTCTCCGAGCATGGTCTCCGGGCGCGTGGTGGCCACGACAACCGACCCGCTGCCGTCGGAGAGGGGATAACGGATGTGCCAGAGGAAGCCGTCTTCCTCCTCGCTTTCCACCTCCAGGTCTGACACCGCCGACTTCAGCACCGGGTCCCAGCTCACCAGGCGCTTGCCGCGGTAGATCAGGCCCTGCTCGTACAACTGCACGAAGGTGTCGGTGACCACGCCCGACAGCTTGTCGTCCATGGTGAAGTACTCGTGGCCCCAATCGACGCTGGCGCCCAGGCGGCGCATCTGTTGCGTGATGGTGGAGCCCGACTGCTCCTTCCACTCCCACACGCGGACCACGAAGTTCTTGCGGCCCAGGTCGTGGCGGCTGATCTTCTGCTGCTCGAGTTGCCGCTCCACCACGATCTGTGTGGCGATGCCGGCATGGTCGGTGCCCGGCACCCACAGCGTGTTGGCCCCCTTCATCCGGTGGTAGCGCGTGAGCGCATCCATGATGGTCTGGTTGAAGGCGTGGCCCATGTGGAGCACGCCCGTCACGTTGGGCGGGGGCAGTTGGATGCTGAAGGACGGCTTGCTGGCATCCAGCGTCGGCTGGAAGGCCCCTGACTGCTCCCACAGAGGCGCCCAGCGGGCCTCAATGGCGGCGGGCTCAAAAGACTTGGCGAGTTCGGTCATGGTGCGGGCGGGGCTGGTCGGCCGGATCTGGACATGATGCGGGCCTTGATGGACGGAGGTCCGGCATCCCGTGCATTGGAAGGCGATGCCGACAAGCTGGGAAACTTGTGCGCAGGAAATCGATTTTAGGCGCGCCTGTCTCTAAACTCCGGCGGGCAGGCCAAGGGGTGGCCTGTTCGCGTTCATACTGGTGCGCCCATGCCTGAAGCGCTTTGCGATCGAGTTCCACGACCAAGGTGTCCTGCCCAGGGCGGGGAGTGGGCGCTCGGGGCGTGGTTGAAGGCCACCTTCGGCGCGGCGCTGGTGGCCGCCCTGGTGGCTTGCGGTGGTGGCAGTGGCAGCGGTTCCGCTCCTCCTGCCGGCAGCGCCCCAAGCGACCCGGTGGCGGCCGCGCCCGGCTGCGCAGTCGATGAGCAGAAGGTCCAGTTGCGCGATTACTTTGCAGCACAGTACTTCTGGAACACCTGGGCCCCGAGACCCGACGTCGGCGTGGCGAGTACTGTCGAGGGCTACCTGGAGGCCCTGCGCTACGCGGGAGGCGATCCCATCCCGGGAGACTCGGCGGGCGCTCGCTGGCCGCGAGACCGTTGGACCGGCTACCAGTCCACCGAGACCTTCAACCGGGTCTACGGCGATGGCGAATCGCTGGGCTACGGTGTGGCGGTGGCCGGCCAGGAAGTGCTGGGCCAGCCCGACCGGCCGCTCTATGTGCGGTTTGTCGAGCAGGCGTCTCCGGCGGGTCTGGCGGGCATCCGTCGAGGCGATCAGGTCCTGGCGCTGAACGGCCGCTCCACGCCAGAGATCATCGCGGCAGACGACTTTTCGGCCCTCACGGCCAAGCTGGTCGGTGAGACGCTGGAGTTGCGCCTGCGCGCTGCTTCGGGTATCGACAGAACCGTCAACTTGAACTCTGCCGTCTACCCCTTGCGGCCCGTGGACGGCAGGGTCGTGCTGCCTTTGTCAGGCGGGCGTCAGGTGGGCTACCTGTACGTGCATCAGATGATCGATCAGGCCCTGCCCCGGATGGTCGATGCTTTCAACGACTTCCGCGTCGCCAGCGTCAGTGAGATGGTGTTGGACCTGCGATACAACGGGGGTGGATTGGTATCGGTCGGGCGCGACCTTTCATCCCTCATGGCCGGTTCAGCGGTGGTGGGTCAACCCTACGCCAAGCTGGTCTACAACCGGCAGCAGTCCGGCAGTGATGCCACCTACGCTTTCGGACCCTCGGAAGCGGCGCTGGCCCTGAAACGCGTCTATGTCCTCGCAGGCCGGCGCACCTGCTCGGCCAGCGAGCAGGTGGTCAACGGCTTGCGCGGCGTGGGCATCGAGGTGGTCCTGATTGGGGAGACCACCTGCGGCAAACCGGTGGGCTGGGTGCCCCGCAGCCAGTGCGGCAACACCTACAGCATCGTCAATTTCGAGAGCGTCAATGCCGTGGGCAGGGGCCGCTACTTCGACGGCTTTGCGCCCACCTGCGCCGTAGCGGAGAACTGGCAGCAGCCCACGGGTTCGACCGCTGATGCGCTGATGGCCGCTGCCCTGTCGCACATCGAGACCGGCCGCTGTCCTGCCGTGGCGGAAGAGCGCGTGAAGCCGTTGTCTGCCGTTGAGCGCGGCCGTCAACGTGGCGAACTTGTGACGGCGCCAGCCATGTTGCCTTGACGGCGACTGCCAGGTCCGCTGCAGACTTGGGAGGAGGCCTGCAACGCCGGTGCCTCACATCAAGAGGTGCTCGCCCGCGTTCTCGCCGCCCAGGATCACGTAGTTGACCTTCTTCAGGTCGGCCAGCACGCGGCCGCCGGCGTAGGAGATGGAGCTCTGCACGTCCTCGCGCATCTCGCGCAGCGTGTCGGCCAGGTGCCCCTTGATGGGCTCGAGGATGCGCTTGCCCTCGACGTGCTTGTACTCGCCCTTGTTGAAGTCGCTGGCCGAGCCGTAGTACTCCTTGTAGCGCTTGCCCTCCACGTCCACCGTGTCGCCGGGTGACTCCTCATGGCCTGCGAACAGCGAGCCGATCATCACCATGGCCGCACCAAAGCGCACGCTCTTGGCGATGTCGCCGTGGTGGCGGATGCCACCGTCCGCGATGATGGGCTTGGTGGCCACGCGGGCGCACCACTTCAGCGCGCTCAACTGCCAGCCGCCCGTGCCGAACCCCGTCTTCATTTTCGTGATGCAGACCTTGCCCGGGCCCACGCCTACCTTGGTGGCGTCTGCGCCCCAGTTCTCCAGGTCGATCACGGCCTCGGGCGTGGCGACATTGCCGGCGATGACGAAGGTCTGGGGCAGGCGTTGCTTGATGTGTTCGATGGTCTTGCGCACGCTGTCGGCATGACCGTGCGCGATGTCGATGGTGATGTAGTCGGCGCCCACGCCTTCGGCGGCCAGGCGGTCGATGGTGTCGAAGTCGGCCGGCTTCACACCGGAACTGATGGACACGAACAGGCCCAGATCCCGCATGCGCTTGGCATAGGCCACGTTGTCGAGGTCGAAACGGTGCATCACATAGAAGTAGCAGTTGGCTGCGAGCCACTGGCTGATGGGCTCGTCGATCACGGTCTTCATGTTGGCCGGCACCGCCGGCAGGGCGAAGCGGCGCCCGCCGAACTCCACCGAGGCGTCGCACTCGCTGCGGCTTTCCACGCGGCACTTGCGCGGCAACAGCAGGACGTTGTCGTAGTCGAAGATTTCCATGGCAGCAGCTCCATCTGATGAGTTGAGAGCGCTTGACCGGCAGCCGGCGTAACCTGTCCCGGCAGGCGCTGCAAGGCGGAGGCAGCGGGGGGACGTGGCGCCGGGCACCTGAATTTGGGCCCGGTGGGTGAGTTTACGCCTGACAGAATGGTTGCCATGCAACTTGAATCACATGGGGGCGCCACAGGCCCTGAATCGGCCGGCGACGACGCAGGCTCGGGTGAGGTGGCCCCGCCCTCCAGCGCGTCAGCCGTGCCGGCGGCCCTCCTGCGCGGCTTGAACCCGGAGCAACTGGCGGCGGTGACCTTGCCCGCGCGCCCGGCGCTGATCCTGGCCGGGGCCGGCTCGGGCAAGACGCGCGTGCTCACCACCCGCATCGCCTGGCTGTTGCAGACCGGCCAGGTCTCGCCTGCGGGCGTGATGGCCGTGACCTTCACCAACAAGGCGGCCAAGGAGATGCTCACCCGCCTGTCGGCCATGCTGCCGGTGAACGTGCGCGGCATGTGGATCGGCACCTTCCATGGCCTGTGCAACCGCTTCCTGCGCGCGCACTGGAAGCTCGCCGGGCTGCCGCAGTCCTTCCAGATCCTGGACGCACAGGACTCGCTGTCGGCCGTCAAGCGCGTCATCAAGGCGCTGCAGCTCGACGAGCAGCGCTTCGTGCCCAAGCAGGTGAGCTGGTTCATCGCTGGCAGCAAGGAAGACGGCCTGCGGCCGCGCGACATCGAGTTGCGTGACGAACAGACCCGCAAGCTGGTGGAGATCTACCAGGCCTACGAAGACCAGTGCCAGCGCGAAGGCGTGGTCGACTTTGCCGAACTGATGCTGCGCAGCTACGAGCTGATGCGCGACCACGACGCAGTGCGCGAGCATTACCGGCGGCGCTTCCACCACCTGCTGGTCGATGAGTTCCAGGACACCAACCGCCTGCAGTACCGCTGGCTGCAGATGTTCGCCCCGCCGGGCACGGATCAGGGCGTGTTCGCCGTGGGCGACGATGACCAGAGCATCTATGCCTTCCGGGGCGCACGGGTCGGCAACATGGCCGACTTCGAGCGCGAGTACCGCGTGCAGGAGGTCATCAAGCTCGAGCGCAATTACCGATCGGCCGGCAACATCCTGGATGCCGCCAACGAGCTGATCTCTAACAACAGCCGCCGTCTGGGCAAGAACCTGCGCACCGAATCCGGTCCGGGTGAGCCGGTACGCGTGCACGAGGCCACCAGCGACTACGCCGAGGCGCAGTGGTTCCTGGAGGAAGCACAGCAGTTACACCGCGCCGGCACGGCCCGCAGCGAGATCGCGCTGCTGTACCGCAGCAATGCGCAAAGCCGCGTGCTGGAGAGCGCGCTGTTCAACGCCGGCATGCCGTACCGCGTCTACGGGGGCTTGCGCTTCTTCGAGCGGGCCGAGGTCAAGCACGCGCTGGCCTACCTGCGCCTGCTGGAGAACCCGAACGACGACACCAGTTTCCTTCGGGTGGTGAACTTCCCGGCGCGCGGCATCGGTGCGCGCACGGTCGAGCTGCTGCAGGACGCCGCCCGGCAGAGCGGGCGCAGCCTGTGCCAGAGCGTGGCCAGCGTGGCGGGCAAGGGCGGGGTCAGTCTGGCGGCCTTCATGGCGCGGTTGGACGCGATGCGCGAGGCCACGCGTGGCCTGACGCTGCGCCAGATCATCGAGCATGTGGTCGAGGCCAGCGGCCTGCTGGACTTCTACCGCACCGACAAGGAAGGGCAGGACCGCCTGGAGAACCTGGAGGAACTGGTCAACGCCGCCGAGGCCTTCGTCACGCAGGAAGGCTTCGGCAAGGACGCCGTGAGCCTGCCCGTGAACGAGGCGGTGCCGGCGCTGTCGACGCCCGACGCGGAAAGCGGCGAGGTGATGTCGCCGCTGGCGGCCTTCCTCACCCACGCGTCGCTGGAGGCGGGCGACAACCAGGCGCAGGCCGGGCAGGACGCGGTGCAGCTGATGACGGTGCACTCGGCCAAGGGGCTGGAGTTCGACGCCGTCTTCATCACCGGGCTGGAAGAGGGCCTGTTCCCGCACGAGAACTCGATGTCGGATGCCGACGGCCTGGAGGAGGAGCGGCGCCTGATGTACGTGGCCATCACGCGCGCACGCAAGCGCCTGTACCTGAGCTTCAGCCAGACGCGCATGTTGCACGGCCAGACGCGCTACAACGTGCGCAGCCGATTCTTCGACGAGTTGCCCGAGGGGGCGCTGAAGTGGCTGACACCGCGCACGGCCGGGTTTGGCTCCGGCTTCGCTAGGGACTACCAGGCCGCCTGGGCGCGCGGTTCGGGCCTGCACTCCATCGTGGGTGCGGGGCGGGTGGATGCAGCGCCGCTCGCGGCCTCAGCAGGCCTGCGCTCAGCCTCGGCCGGCGCCACGGCGGGCCGCTGGCGCTCGGGCCAGGGCGTGTTCCACAACAAGTTTGGCGAGGGTGTGATCATCACGCTGGAGGGCAGCGGCGAGGATGCCCGGGCGCAGGTGAACTTCGGCCGCCACGGGGTGAAGTGGCTGGCGCTGTCCATTGCCAAGCTCACCCCGGTGGACTGACGCCGCGCGGCCCTTACGGGGCTGGACGAAACCGGGCAGCCTTCAGGGTGCCGCGTGCTGCATGCTGCTGCCGCCGAAGGTGTCGTTGAAGGTGAACAGCAGCGACACATAGAAGACGGTGGAAAAGATCAGCACCGATGGCAACAGCAGCAGGCCGGCGAGTTCGCGGGCTGACAGCAGCCCGGCCAGCAGCGCCGTGGTCATGCCGAAGGTCACGATGATGCCCAGCCAGGCCAGCACGTACACCGCGAACGCGCCGCGGCTGCGCCATACCGCCAGGGTGCTGGAGAACATCGCCTGCGCGGGACCCTGGTCCCCCCAGTGCACCAGGGCCGGCGCATGCCAGAAGGGCACGGACAGCAGGGCGATCAGCCCGAACCGGCACACCACGCCCCAGAACAGCTGGGGGTCGCGCAGCAGACGCTCCACCTCGGCAGCTTGCCCGCTCTGACCCATCAGGCGCTGCATCTTCTCGAACTTGCCGTCGTCCACGGCGTCACTGACCAGCATGACCAGCACCGTTGCGGCCCCGTAGGCCAAGCACAGGCTCAGTTGCCGGCGGCGGCGGACGGCATCGCCCTTCAACGGTGCGAGGAAGTGGCCCGGGTGGATGGGCTTGCCGGCCAGTGCAGCCTCGCTGGCGACCATGAAGCCCAGGGACAGCAGCGGCAGTGCCGCCACCACCAGAAGTGAACCGACGAAGGGCAAGAGGGACAGCACCAAGGCCGACATCAGGAAGGCCACCAGCAGCACGCTGAAAGCCAGCGGATGCTTGCCGAACAGTCGGAATCCGTCGCGTAGCCAACGGGCGCCCTGCCGGGCGGGAACGGGTTTTAGCAGCAGTGGCATCGAGAATTTACAGCGGAGGGTGCCAGGGATTGTCGATGCGCTCGAGCAACACGCGCTCGAAGTGGGTGGGATCCTTGGGTTGCAGCAGGGCTGCGTCACGCGGCAGGAACCAGTCCCACAGGCGCGACAGCCAGAACCGGAACGCGGCCGCACGCAGCAGGGCCGGCAGCAGCCGCAGTTCCACGGGGGTGAGCAGGCGTTCGTCCTGATAGGCCGCCAGGAACGGCACCGCCAGTTCCTCGACCAGGCGCCCGCTGGCGTGGTCGATGCACCAGTCGTTCAGGCACACCGCCACGTCGAACAGCAAGGTGTCGGTCCCTGCGAAGTAGAAGTCGAAGAACCCACATAGCCGGTCTTCACCGGCCGTCTCGTCGAACATCACGTTGTCGCGGAACAGGTCGGCGTGGATGGGGCCGCGGGGCAGGGCCGCGCCGGCGGGCGAATCGGCCAGGTGGCGCTGGAATGCCAGTTCCGACTGCAGCAGTGCTGCGGTGTGGGCGGGTACATGCGGCAGCACCACCGGGACTGTGGCCTCCCACCATGGCAAGCCCCGCAGGTGAGGTTGATGAAGGGGAAAGTCCGCGCCTGCGCGGTGCATGCGGGCCAGCATGGCGCCCACCTGCTCGGTGTGAACCGGGCCTGGGGCCGGGCGGTGGCTGCCTGGCAGACGGGTCACCACGGCCGCGGGCTTGCCCGACAGCGTATGGACCAGGTGGCCCTGGGCATCGGCCTGCGGTGCGGGCACCAGAATGCCTCTTTGTGCCAGATGACGCATCAATTCGAGGTAGTACGGCAACTGCTCCCGCGGCAAGCGCTCGAACAGGGTCAACACCCACTGCCCCTGGGCCGTGCTGGCGTAGTAGTTGGTGTTTTCTATCCCCGAGCGGATACCGTGCAGATTGGTCAGCGCCCCCAAGCCCAGGCGACACAGCAGGGCGTCGGCGTCGGTGCTGGACACCTCGGTGTAGACGGCCATCAGGCACTCCCGGTCCGGGGCTGACGGCGCAGTGTCAGGAAGCACGTTTTCATGAGCCGAATTCTAGGCGGGGGGTCTGCCCGGCCATGGCCGGGTCGACAGCGCAGCCCGGAGGCCGCCCGCCCCTGTGACTTGCTCTCAGGCCCAGGGGCTCCACAATCCGCCGCAGACGATGCGTGCACACAAGGTGTTTGCAGTGGCGGCTCAGGCCCCGCAATGCGCCGGCATGATGTACCAGACCCGAGGCCCCGATGAGCGAACATACCCTGCTGCTGGTGGATGGATCCAGCTACCTCTACCGCGCTTACCACGCCATGCCTGACCTGCGCGCCGCGGACGGCTTCCCCACGGGGGCCGTGCACGGTATGGTGGCGATGATGAAGCGCTTGCGCGAGCAGGTGCCTGCAGCCCACGCCGCCTGCGTCTTCGACGCCAAGGGCGACACCTTCCGCAACGCCTGGTACACCGACTACAAGGCCCACCGCCCACCCATGCCCGAGGCGCTGGCCCAGCAGATCGCCCCCATCCACGAGGTGGTGCGCCTGCTGGGTTGGCCGGTGCTGGAGGTGCCCGGGATCGAGGCGGACGATGCCATCGGCACCCTCGCCCGCGTGGGCGCGGCCAGCGGGCACCGGGTGGTGATCTCCACGGGCGACAAGGACATGGCGCAGCTGGTGACGCCCCAGGTCACGCTGATCAACACCATGAGCAACGAGGCCCTGGACGAGGCGGGGGTGCTGGCGAAGTTCGGCGTGCCGCCAGACCGGATCGTCGACTACCTGTCGCTCATCGGCGACGCCGTGGACAACGTGCCGGGCGTGGACAAGGTGGGTCCGAAGACGGCTGCCAAGTGGCTGGCGGATTTCGGCTCGCTGGACGGCGTGATGGCCGCGGCCGCCGCCATCAAGGGCGTGGCGGGCGAGAACCTGCGCCAGGCCCTGGACTGGCTGCCGCAGGCGCGGCGCCTGGTGACCGTGGTGACCGATTGCGATCTCGCCGGCCAGGTGCCGGGCTGGCCGGTGCTGGACGCGCTGGCGCTGAAGGAGCCCGACCGGCAGGGCCTGCTCGACTTCTTTGCCCGCTACGGCTTCAAGAGCTGGCGCCGCGAGCTGGAGGAGGGTGGCGGCCTGCACGTGTCGGCAGGGGTGGCCGATTCGGTGGCGGGTTCGGCGACCGGGGCGCCATCTCATCCAGCCGACGGTCCCGCTCAAGCGGCTGCCGCTGCAGCCCGCGCTCAGCCCATCGCCCGCGAATACGAGACCGTGCTGACGAGCGAGCGACTGGAACATTGGCTTGCCGCAGCCCGCGCGGCGCCCCTGGTGGCCGTGGACACCGAAACCGACTCGCTGGACGGCATGCGTGCCCGCATCGTGGGCATCAGCCTGGCGGTGGAGCCGGGCCGGGCCGCCTACATCCCGCTCGCCCACGACGGCCCTGGCGCCCCGGCGCAACTGCCGCTGGACGAGGTGCTGGCCCTGCTCAGACCCTGGCTGGAGGACGAGGCCGCGGCCAAGGTGGGCCAGCACGTCAAGTACGACACCCATGTGTTCGCCAATCACGGCATCTCTCTGCGCGGCGTGCGCCATGACACCATGCTGCAGAGCTACGTGCTGGAAGCACACAAGCCGCACAGCCTGGAGAGCCTGGCCGAACGCCACCTGGGCCGTCGAGGCCTGAGCTACGAGGAGTTGTGCGGCAAGGGCGCCCACCAGATTCCGTTTGCGCAGGTGGATGTGGAGCGCGCCACGCAGTACTCGGGCGAGGACAGCGAGATGACGCTGCATGTCCACCAGGTGCTGTGGCCGCAGTTGGAGGCCTCGCCACGGCAACGCGAGGTCTACGAGCGCATCGAGATGCCCGCCAGCGCGGTGCTGGGGCGAATCGAACGCCACGGCGTGCTGATCGACAGCGCGCTGCTCGCACGCCAGAGCCGGGATCTGGCCGAACGCATGCTGACCATGGAACAGGAAGCCTATGCGCTGGCCGGTCAGCCCTTCAACATGGGTTCTCCCAAGCAGATCGGCGAGATCCTGTTCGGCCGCCTGGGCCTGCCGGTGAAGAAGAAGACGGCCACGGGGGCGCCCAGCACCGACGAGGAGGTGCTGCAGGAACTGGCGGCGGACTACCCGCTGCCCGCGCGCATCCTGGAGCACCGCGGCCTGTCCAAGCTCAAGGGCACCTACACCGACAAGCTGCCGCAGATGGTCAACCCCGCCACCGGCCGGGTGCACACCCACTACGCGCAGGCGGTGGCCGTGACGGGCCGGCTGTCCAGCAACGAGCCCAACCTGCAGAACATTCCCATCCGCACGGCCGAGGGCCGGCGCGTGCGCGAGGCCTTCATCGCCCCGCCGGGCTGGCGCATCGTCAGCGCCGACTACTCGCAGATCGAGCTGCGCATCATGGCCCACATCAGCGGTGACCCGGGCATGACGCGCGCCTTCGCCGAAGGCCAGGACATCCACCGCACCACCGCCAGCGAGGTGTTCGGTGTGCCGCCGGCCGAAGTCAGCAGCGAGCAGCGCCGCTACGCCAAGACCATCAACTTCGGCCTGATCTACGGCATGGGCGCCTTTGGCCTGGCGCAGAGCCTGGGCATTGAGCAGAAGGCCGCACGCGACTACATCGACCGCTACTTCGCCCGCTTCGCTGGCGTGCGCCGCTACATGGAGGAGACCAAGGCGCGTGCAGCCGAGCTCGGCTACGTGGAGACCGTCTTCGGCCGGCGCCTGGTCCTGCCCGAGATTCGCGGTGGCAACGGCCCGCGCCGTGCCGGTGCCGAGCGCCAGGCCATCAACGCCCCCATGCAGGGCACGGCGGCCGACCTCATCAAGCTGGCCATGATCGCGGTGCAGGAAGCGCTGGACCGCCAGGGGCGTGCCAGCCGCATGATCATGCAGGTGCACGACGAACTGGTGCTGGAGGTGCCCGAGGTGGAACTTGAGTGGGCCCGGTCGGAGGTGCCGCGCCTGATGGCCGGCGTGGCCTCGCTGAGTGTCCCGCTCCTGGCCGAGGTGGGGGTGGGGATGAATTGGGAAGAGGCGCACTGACGCCCGCGCGTGCCTGCGGCCTTTTCCGCCCTGGGCCCTCCCGAGAGCCTCAGCACCCATAACGCCCCCGCAAGCATCTAGACTTCTCTGGTCAGTTTTCGATTCCCTTTATTCGCAAGGAGCACAGCACCATGGTTCGTGACGATTTCGACCTTCTCGTGCCCTCGCAGGGCTTGAGCCGCCGCAGCTTCGGTCGCACCGCGCTGGGCGCGGGTTTTGCCGCCGCTGTGCTGCCCGTGGTGGCGCAGACCACCATCAAGACCGACACCGGTGGCCTGGTTGCTGGTGAGGTGGACATCCCTGTGGGCGGCTTCAAGATGCCGGCGTACCGTGCAGCACCGGCCGGCAAGACCAATGCGCCGGTCATCTTCGTCATCAGCGAGATCTTCGGCGTGCACGAGCACATCGCCGACGTGGCGCGCCGGTTTGCGAAGGCCGGTTATTTCGCCATCGCGCCGGAACTGTTTGTGCGCCAGGGCGACGCGCAGTCCTATGGCGAGATCGCCAAGCTGCAGGCCGAGGTCATCTCCAAGGTGCCTGATGCGCAAGTCATGGGCGACCTGGACGCCTGCGCCGCCTGGGCCTCCACCCAGGGTGCAGACACCACCAAGCTGGGCGTCACGGGCTTCTGCTGGGGTGGGCGCATCACTTGGCTGTACGCCGCGCACAACCCGGCGGTGAAGGCCGGTGTGGCCTGGTATGGTCGTTTGGTGGGCAATGCCAGCCCGCTGACCCCGCGGCATCCGGTGGACCTGGTCGCTGACATCAAGGCGCCGGTGCTCGGCCTGTATGGCGCGGCTGACACCGGCATTCCGCTGGACACGGTGGAGAAGATGAAGGCTGCGCTGGCCGCAGGCAGCGCGGCGGCGCGGGCCAGCGAGTTTCACGTCTATGCCGAAGCGCCTCACGCCTTCCACGCCGACTACCGGCCCTCTTTCCGCAAGCAGGCGGCCGAGGACGGGTGGCAGCGTTGTCTGGGCTGGATGCGCAAGTACGGCGTGGCCTGAGGTTCGCGGGCCGGCTGCGGCCCGCGGGCTGCCCTGGTTCGTGCGGCACAGGCCAGGGGTCTGGCGCGGGGGGGGTGTTGACAGGGTCTGTATGCTCTCGGCATGACCTTGCTTTACATCATCGTGGCCACCCTGGCGGGTGGCGTCCTGTCCGTGCTGGTGGCGGCTTCCCTGACGGTGGCCCTGCTGGGCCGGGTGGTTCAAGGGCTCGTCAGCCTTTCGGCGGGCGTGCTGCTGGGCACCTCGTTGCTGCACGTGCTGCCGGAGGCCTTCGAGAGCAAGACCGCTGACGCCCACGACCTGTTCCTGACCCTGCTGATCGGGCTGCTGTCCTTCTGGCTGCTGGAAAAGGCGGAGATCTACCGCCACGGCCACCACCATGAAGGTGATGGTCACCACCATCACCACGAGTTCGATGCCCATCAGGCCGGCAAGGGCGGCTTCAGCATCCTGCTGGGTGACAGCATCCACAACTTCTGCGATGGCGTCATCATCGCTGCGGCCTTTCTCGCCGACGTGCAACTGGGCATCGTCACGGCGCTGGCCGTGGTGGCCCACGAGATTCCGCAGGAGGCAGGCGACTACATCGTGCTGCTGAACGCGGGCTTTTCCCGGCGCAAGGCCCTGATGTTCAACGCCTTGTCCGGCCTGGCCGCGGTGCTGGGCGGGGTGGTGGGCTACTTTGTCGTCGGCCCCTGGGAGAGCCTGTTTCCCTACCTGCTGGTGGTGGCGTCCAGCAGCTTCATCTACGTCGCCGTGGCCGACCTGCTGCCGCAACTGCAGCAGCGCCTGTCATGGCGCCAGGTGTTGGCGCAGGTGGCCTGGCTGGCTGCAGGCCTGGCCCTGGTGGTCGGGGCCACGCGCGCCCTGCACGTGCACTGAAGCCACCGGGTTGCGCGGGCGATCCCTCAGTGGACCACCAGCACGGGCAGGGTGCTGTGGGTCAGCACCTTCTGCGTCTCGCTGCCCATCAGCATTGCACCCAGCCCGCGCCGGCCGTGCGAGGCCATGACCACCAGATCGCTGCCCCTGGCCTTGGCCTGGTCCAGGATGGCCTCCCACGGGTGCACGGCTTCCACGGTCGCCCCCTTGGCGTTGATGCCCTGCGCGCGCGCCGCATCCAGGGCGGCCGTGACCCGGGCCTGGGCCATGCGTTCCTGCGCGTCGAAGAATTCCTGGGGCGGCATCGGCTGGATTTCCGAGATGGCGCTGTAGGGAAAAGGCTCTTTGACGCTCAGGATCTCAAGCTGGGCGCCTGTCAGCTTGGCCAGGGAGGCTGCTGTCTGCACGGCGCGGGTGGACATTTCCGATCCATCGGTCGGCACAAGGATCTGTTGGTACATCGCCAATCTCCTGCTCACCCCGCGGGTTTGGGGCGCGTTTCATCAGTCTGAGCGTTTGCTGCTTGGCTGCCTTGATCCGCGTCAAGCGCCCGCCATCCGGCCCTGTTAGCGCTGGGCAGGCCGGCTCCGGTCCGATGCGCTGTTTGCGCCTGGCGTGGTCAGGTGTCGCTGGGGCCGGTGACGGCCGGCGCCCGGGCCCGCACGCGGGTGGCGGTGATGCCCGCGCACACGATCAGGGCCATGCCCAGAAGTGTTGAGGTGCTCATGGGGTCGTCGAAGACCCAGACGCCCAGCACCACCGAGAACGCGATGCCCAGGTACTGCAAGGCGGCGTTGACCAGGGGGTGGCCGATGGCCCAGGCGCGCGTCATCAGCAACTGCGCGGTGGTGGCCAGAACCCCCACGGCCAGCACCAGCCCAAGGCCCCGCGCGGTGTGCGGTGCCGGGCCGTCCTGCAGGGCCACCAGCACCAGGCCCAGGACGATGCCGCCGATGGAGAAGTAGAAAACGATGCGGTCCTCAGGCTCGCCCAGGCGGCCCAGGGCGGCCACGTGCAGGTAGGCCAGGGCGGCGACCATGCCTGACATCAGGCCTGCCAGGCCGTACCAGACCTGCTGCTGGTCGATGGTCGGGCGCAGCACCAGGGCCACGCCCGCGAAACCGGCGATGACCGTCAACACCAGGCCCGCGCTGGCAGGCGGACTGCCGTCGCGCACGAACAGCAGGCTGCCAGCGACCACGAACAACGCCAGCCACACCGATGACATCGAGTTCAGGGTCATCGCGGTGCCCAGGGGCAGACCGGTGAGCGAGTAGAACCACAGGCCCAGACCGGTGACGCCGAGCACGGCCCGCCACAGGTGCATCAGCGGCACTTGCGTGCGCAGGGTGCCGCCGCGGCGACGCACCAGCAGCGTGACGATCGCCGCGCCGATGAGCGAGCGGTACAGCACCAGGTCTGGCGCGGGGTAGTGTGCGGAGGCCAACTTCACGCACATGCCCATCAGCGCAAACAGCGCCGAGGCCGCCACCATCAGGGCCGTGGCCGCCACCATGGGCGGTGGCGCCGGCGCCAGCGCTGAGGGCTTCAGTGCCTTGCCCCGTCCGGGCTCGGCCCCGGGGCGGTCATCTGACCGCGGGCCCCATTGCGCGGCGGTACCACTCGTGAAAGTGCTGCATCCCGTCTTCCATCGGGCTCTGGTAAGGCCCGGCCTCGTCGTCGCCGCGCTCCATCAAGGCCAGGCGTCCGGCGTCCATGCGCTCGGCGATCTCGTCGTCCTCGACCAAGGTTTCCTGGTAGGCCGCCTGCTGCGCCTGCACGAACTCGGGCTCGAAGGCCGCCACCTCTTCCGGGTAGAAGAACTCCACCAGATTCAGCGTCTTCTGCGGCCCCTTGGGGTGCAGCGTGGAGACCACCAGCACCTGCGGGTACCACTCCACCATCACGGTGGGGTACAACGTCAGCCAGATGGCGCCGTGGGCGGGGGATTGCCCTTCGTGACGGTCCAGCACGGCCTGATGCCAGGGGCGGTAGGTGTCGGAGCCCGGGCGCGCCAGGGCGTGGTGGATGCCCACGGTCTGCACCGAGTGCTGGTTGCCAAGCTCCCAGCGCAGGTCTGCGCAGTCGACAAAGCCCGAAAGCCCCGGATGGAAGGGCGCGACGTGGTAGTCCTCGAGGTAGACCTCGATGAAGGTCTTCCAGTTGTAGGCGCACTCGTGCACCTGCGAGGAATGGAAGACGTAGCCGTCGAAGGACAGTTCACGCTGCACGCTCAGACCCGCCAGGTCGCTGCCCACATCGCGGCAGCCCGGTGCGCGCTCGAAGAGCAGCCCGTTCCAGGACTGCACCGGATAGTTGCGCAGGTTCAGGCAGGGGTCCTCGGCGAAGTGCGGTGCACCGATCAGCGTGCCCTGCAGGCCGTAGGTCCAGCGGTGCAGGGGGCACACGATGTTGGTGCCGGCGCGGCCCCGCCCCTTGAGCATGATGGCCTGGCGGTGCCGGCATACGTTGGACAGCACCTCCACGCCCTTGGCGGAACGTACGAGGGCCCGCCCATGGCTTTCGTGGGCGAGCGATTGGAAGTCTCCGACCTCGGGCACGCTGAGTTCGTGCCCAAGATACCTGGGGTGCGACTGAAAGATGAGCGACTGTTCCTGGCGGAACAGACCCTCATCGAAGTAGCTGGAAACCGGTAGTTGCGAGCGACTGCGCTCAAGAGCTTGGAGACTGACGCTCAGGTCGGACATGATCCAAAGGATCTCCATGGTCAGGATGTCAAACCCCCACCCGGAGGCCCTGCGGGTGAGTCACGACGGATCGGGAAAACCGATGTTCTGGTCCCTGCCGTAGCGGGGGTCGGATTCTACCCACGGGCCCAAGCGGCCGCCCATCGGCGGGCACTTCAGGGCCCTAGAATCTGGAACGTCACGAAACATCCCCCATGTCGAAAGCTTCCTCACGCGTCGATCCCGATGCCGCTGCGCCCGCGGGCCCCTTGAGCTATGAGGCCGCCGCGGCCGAGCTCGAGCAGTTGGTGGCGGCCATGGAGGCGGGGCAGATGCCGCTGGACCGGCTGCTGGAAGGCTACAAGCGCGGTGCCGAGTTGCTGGCCCTGTGCCGCTCACGCCTGAAGGCGGTGGACGAGCAGGTCCAGGTGCTGGAGGACGGCCATCTCAAGGCGCTGGAGGCTGGCAGGGGATGAGTTCTGTGGTGTTTGACGATTGGGTCCGACAGTCGCTCGCGGCCGTGGAGGCCGCGCTCAGCGCCTGGGTGCCGGCCGATGCGCCGGGCGGACTGGGTGAGGCCATGCGTTACGGCGTGCTGGATGGGGGCAAGCGTTTGCGGCCGCTGCTGGCGCTGGCCGCCGCCCAGGCGGTGCAGGGGCAGGCCGAGGCGGCCATGCGCGCGGCGGTGGCGGTGGAACTCATCCACGCCTACTCGCTCATCCACGACGACATGCCTTGCATGGACAACGATGTGCTGCGCCGCGGCAAGCCCACCGTGCATGTGCAGTTCGGTCAGGCACAGGCCATGTTGGCGGGTGACGCCATGCAGGCGCTGGCCTTTGAGGTGTTGACGCCTGACGATGGAGTTGAACCGGCCGTGCAGGCCAGACTCTGCGCATTGCTTGCGCGTGCCGCCGGGCATGCAGGCATGGCCGGTGGGCAGGCCATCGATCTGGCCAGCGTGGGCAAACCGCTGGCCGAAGAAGTGCTGCGCGACATGCACCGCCGCAAGACCGGTGCCCTGCTGCAGGCCAGCGTGCTGATGGGTGCGGCGTGCGGGCCGGTGGATGCGCGCGTGCACGATGCGCTGTCGCACTATGGTGCGGCCCTGGGCCTGGCGTTCCAGGTGGTGGATGACGTGCTGGACGTGACCCAGGCCTCCGCCGTCCTGGGCAAGACGGCTGGCAAGGACCGGGACCAGAACAAGCCCACGTACGTGCAGTTGCTCGGGCTCGACCGCGCCCGGCGTTACGCGCAAGAGCTTCGCACCCAGGCCCATGAAGCCCTGGCGGCTTCGGGCTTGGACTCCACCCGTTCGCTGTCCATGCTTGCTGACAAGGTGGTGGACCGTGAAAATTGACACTCTTGGCACGGGGCTGTTCGTGCCGGGCGCAGGCCCGGACCCGGTGGCGGCCCGCGCGGACCACAATAGCCCCCGATGACCACAGCCCTGCTTCCCACCCTTGACAGCCCTGCCGATCTGCGGCGCTTGTCCCGCTTGCAACTGCGCCAGGTGGCCGACGAAGTCCGGCAGAAGGTGGTGGATACCGTCAGCCAGACCGGCGGGCATTTCGGCAGCAACCTGGGCAGCGTGGAGCTGACGGTCGCGCTGCACTACGTGTTCAACACCCCGTACGACCGCCTGGTGTGGGATGTCGGCCACCAGACCTACCCGCACAAGATCCTGACCGGCCGGCGTGACCGCATGCACACGCTGCGGCAACTGGGTGGCGTCAGCGGCTTCCCGCGCCGCGAAGAAAGCGAATACGACACCTTTGGTGTGGGCCACAGCTCCACGTCGATCTCGGCGGCGCTGGGCATGGCGCGGGCCGCCCAGCTCAAGGGCGAGAACCGGCGGGCCGTGGCCATCATTGGCGACGGCGCCATGACGGCGGGCATGGCCTTTGAGGCCATGAACAACGCGGGCGATCCCCATGCCGGGGGGCTGCCCGACATGCTGGTGGTGCTCAACGACAACGACATGTCGATCAGCCCGCCCGTGGGCGCGCTCAACAAGTACCTGGCGCGGCTGATGAGCGGCAAGTTCTACGCGGCCGCTCGCGAAGGCGCCAAGAGCGTGCTGCGCGGGGCGCCCCCGCTGTTCGAGCTGGCGCGGCGCTTCGAGGAGCACGCCAAGGGCATGGTCGTGCCGGGCACCATTTTCGAGGAGTTCGGCTTCAACTACGTCGGCCCCATCGATGGCCACGACCTCGATGCGCTGGTGCCCACGCTGGAGAACCTGCGCGACAAGAAGGGGCCGCAGTTCCTGCACGTGGTCACGAAGAAGGGCTACGGCTACCAGCCCGCCGAGGCCGACCCGGTGAAGTACCACGCCGCCTCGGGCAAATTCAACCCGGCCGAAGGCTTTCCCAAGAGTGCGCCCGGCAAGCTCACCTTCACCCAGGTGTTCGGCCAGTGGTTGTGCGACATGGCCGAGGCCGACGAGCGCCTCGTGGCCGTCACGCCGGCCATGCGCGAAGGCTCGGGCATGGTGGAGTTCCACAAGCGCTTTCCGAAGCGTTATCACGATGTGGGCATCGCCGAACAGCATGCGGTCACCTTCGCGGCGGGCATGGCCTGCGAGGGCCTGAAGCCGGTGGTGGCCATCTACTCCACCTTCTTGCAGCGCGGCTACGACCAGCTCATCCACGACGTGGCCATCCAGAACCTTCCGGTGATGTTTGCGCTGGACCGGGCTGGCCTGGTGGGCGCCGACGGCGCCACCCACGCCGGCGCGTATGACATCGCCTACATCCGCTGCGTGCCCAACCTGAGCCTGATCGCCCCGTCGGACGAAGACCAGTGCCGCAAGGCGCTGACCACCGCGTTCCGCCAGGGCCACGCCGTGGCGGTGCGCTACCCGCGCGGTTCGGGCGCCGGTGCGGTGATCGACCCGGCACTGACCGAACTGCCCTGGGGGCGCGGTGAACTGCGCCGCCAGGGTCGGCGCATTGCCATCCTGGCTTTCGGCACCTTGCTTCATCCTTGCCTGGCGGTGGCCGAACGCCTGGACCTGAGCGTGGTCGACATGAAGTTCATCAAGCCGCTGGATGCGCAACTGGTCATCGAACTGGCACGCAGCCACGACGCGCTGGTCACGGTGGAGGAGGGCTCGCTCATGGGCGGCGCCGGCAGTGCGGTGGCCGAGGCGCTGGCTGCTGCGGGCGTGACCGTGCCGCTGCTGCACTTGGGCCTGCCGGACCAGTTCATCGAGCACGGCGATCCGGGCAAGCTGCTCGCCCTGTGTGGCCTGGACGCAGCGGGCATCGAGGCATCGATCGTGCGCCGCTTCGGCCCCTCACCGGCCCTGGCAGCGGCTGCGGCCTGAACGCACTTCAGGACGCTCGACTCAACCTGGCCGCACGCCACCTATCACCCGACTGACGCCACCGGCCTCGGTTTGGTGTCATGCTTCGGATGCCATGACAAACCTGACCGACGCGCTGCACATCCCTGACACCCAGAGCTCGCGCGATGAACGTCGGCTGGCCATCCAGCGCGTGGGGGTGAAGGACGTTCGCTACCCGCTTCAACTGCAGGTGGCGGGTGCTGTCCAGTCCACTGCGGCGCGCTGGAGCCTGGACGTGGCGTTGCCGGCCGAGCGCAAGGGCACGCACATGTCGCGCTTTGTGGCCTGGCTGGATGCGCTGGATGGCCCGCTGGACCTGCCCACCCTGCGCGAGCGGCACGCCGCGATGCTGCAGTTGCTGGATGCCACAGAAGGCCGGATCGAGGCCGATTTCAGTTTCTTCCTGCGCAAGCGTGCCCCGGTGTCTGGGCTGTCCAGCCTGCTGGATTACCAGGGCCGCTGGGTATCGCAAACGCGCCAGGGCATCACCACGGTGTGGATGCAGGTGGGCGTGCCCGTCAAGAGCCTGTGCCCTTGCTCCAAGGAGATCTCCGACTATGGCGCGCACAACCAGCGCTCCATCGTCACGGTGCAGGTCGAACCCCTGCAAGCCATGGAATGGCACGAACTGGTGCGTTTTGCCGAAGACTCCGCCTCCAGCGAGATCTGGCCCATGCTCAAGCGCGCCGACGAGAAGTGGATCACCGAGCGGGCGTACGAGAACCCCAAGTTCGTCGAAGACCTGGTGCGCGATGTCGCCTTGCGTCTGGATGCTGACGCCCGCGTGGGGCGCTACTCGGTGGACGTGGAGAACTTCGAGTCCATCCACAACCACAGTGCCTATGCCCGCATCGAGCGAGTCTGACCGAGTCTGAAGCCTGCCGGGGCGGATCGTTGTGACCCTTTCCCCCGCCGCCTTCCTGGTGCCGGCCGGCCCGGTGGACGATCCTTGTGCCGCGCGGCAGTCGGGCCGCGATGATCTGTCGCTGATGCTCATGGACGCCCGCAACCGCACCCTGCGATGGTTGACGGCTTTCGAGACGGCGGGGCGCTTGCAGGGCGGTGCAGGCCATGCGGCGGTGCCGCTGCGCTGGATGGGCCACGCGGCCTGGTTCCAGGAGTACTGGACGTCGCGCCACGTCCAGCGCATGCGCGGCGAGGCGGCCGAGGAGGCAGCGCCCCGCCTGCACTCCATCGACACCCGGGCCGATGCCTGGTTTTGTCCCGACATGCAGCCTGACTGGCTCGACGGCCAGGCCCCCACCGCGCAGGAGGTGCGGCAGTACCTGAGCGACACGCTCGACGTGAGTCTGGACATTCTGGGTGCCACCCCCTCAACGGATGACGGTCTGCACGCCTTTCGTCTGGTCCTGTTGAACGAGGACCGGCTCGCCGAGCGGCTGGCGGTGGCGGCCCAGTGGCTGGGGTTGCCTCCAGATGCGCCCGGGCTTGCGCCTGCCGCGCCCCCTGTGCGCCCTCAGCGGCCTGCGCTCTGGTTCCCGGAGGGCCGCATGGAACTGGGCTCTTCTTCCGGCGGACTGGTCCCGCCGAACGAGCGCTGGGCGCATGAAGTGCAGGTGCCTGAGACGGAGATCGACGCGCAGGTGGTCACCTGGGCCCGCTACGCCGAGTTCGTCCAGGACGCAGGCTATGACCAGCCCGATTGGTGGACCCCCGAGGGCTGGCAGTGGGTGCAGGAGGCTGGGCGTCGCAGTCCGCGCGGCGTGGAGCAACTGGGCGGTGCGGTGGTGCTTGAGCGCTGGGGGCGGCTGTGCCGGGCAGCGCCGGGCTTGCCGGCAGTACACCTGTCGTGGCACGAGGCGAACGCCTGGTGTCGCTGGGCGGGGCGTCGGCTGCCTACCGAGGCAGAGTGGGAAATGGCCGCCACCACGGCGGGCACACGAGGCTTCGTGTGGGGCGACGTCCAAGAGTGGGTGCTGGGCAGTGCCAAGCCCTACCCCGGCAGCGGCGACCGACACGTGGCGGGTTTTGGTGTCTTTCGCGTGGACCGCGGGCAGCGAGTGCTGCGCGGTGCTTCCGCCTGGACGGTGCCGCGGGCGGCCCATGCCAGGGCGCGCCGCTTCGTCGCCGGCTTGCGGGACGACCTGTTCTGTGGCTTCCGATCCTGCGCGCTGTGAACCTGGCCCCGCGATACCCACACCGCCAGCGGGCAGGCGCAGCACGCATCATGAGCGATGATCCGGTTTGTCCGTTGCCTGGCAGCGGCTGATCTCACCCGCTGATCTCACCCCATGTACCCATTCGAATACCACCTTCCCCTGTCACAGAGCGAGGCCCTGACTGCCTACCAAGGCGACTGCCGCTATTTGGCCGGCGGGCAGAGCCTGGTGCAGGCGATGAAGCTCAGGATGTCGGCCGCAGAACGGCTCGTAGACCTGCGGGCAGTCGCCGGCCTTGACGGCATGGCCTGCCACGAGGCCGGGCTCACGATAGGTGGCATGGTGCGCCATGCCGATGTCGCGGTCTCGCCGCTGGTGCGCCAGCATCTGCCGGCCTTGGCGGAGCTGGCTGGCGGCATCGGGGATCCGATGGTGCGGTCCATGGGCACGCTGGGCGGCTCGCTGGCCAATGCCGACCCTGCCGCCTGTTATCCGGCGGCCGTTCTCGGCCTGGGGGCCACGGTGCACACCAGCACCCGCTCCATCCCGGGCGACGCCTTCTTCACCGGCTTGTACGCAACGGCGTTGCAGGCCGGCGAACTCATCACCGGGGTGACCTTTCCCCTGCCCGAGCGCGCGGCCTACGTCAAGTTCAAGCAGCCCGCCTCGCGCTTTGCCTTGGTCGGCGTGTTCGTGGCACAGGGCGAGCAGGGTGTACGTGTGGCGGTCACGGGGGCGAAGGACTGTGTCTTCCGGGCCGCCGAACTCGAGGCGGCGCTGGCCCTGCACTTCGAGGCCGGCTCTGCGAGAGCCTGCACGCAGTCAGCGCAGGGCCTGCTCAGCGACCTGCATGCCTCTGCGGCTTACCGCGCCGCCATGATCCCGGTGCTTGCTGCACGCGCTGTGGACATGGCACGCGCCCGCTGAGCCGGGCTCCGCTGCAGCAACACCTGTCACGCACACCCGCCCGGCCTGGCCGGGCGGGTCCGGCCTGCGCCTCAACTGTTGGTCGTGGCCCGAACTTCCTGGATGGACGTCACGCCCGACAGCACCTTCTCGATGCCGTCCTGGCGCAAGGTGCGCATGCCTGATTCCAGGGCTGTCTTCTCAAGGTCGTCGGTACGGGTGCCGGTCTGGATCAAGAGGCGCAGTTCGCGCGTGGTCATCAGCAACTCGTGGATGCCTGCACGACCCCGATATCCCGTGTGGCCGCACTTGTTGCACCCCGGGCTCTCGTAGTGCACCAGGGTGCCCTGGCCCGAAGGGTTGGGCACGCTGAGGTCTTGCCGGTCGTGGCCGAAGCGCAGGGTCCATTGGCTGACCAGGGTTGCGGCGGCAGGTCTGTTGCGAGCATCACCGAAGGCGTTCAGATAGTCACTGGCCAGCCCCTCGACCTCCAACTGGGTGGCCGGCCGGGCCATGCAGCAATGCGGGCACAGCCGCCGCACCAGGCGTTGCGCCAGCACCCCGAGCAAGGAGTCCCCGAAGTTGAACGGGTCCATGCCCATGTCCAGCAAGCGGGTCACTGTTTCAGACGCGCTGTTGGTGTGTAGGGTCGACAGCACCAGGTGACCTGTCAGCGAGGACTCGATTGCCACCTGAGCCGTCTCCTTGTCACGGATCTCCCCGACCATGATCACATCCGGATCGGCGCGCAGCAAGGAGCGAAGGGCCTTGTCAAAGGTCCAGCCGATCTTCGGGTTGACCTGCACCTGCCGCAGGCCCGCCTGCGTGATCTCGATCGGGTCTTCGGCCGTCCAGATCTTGCGCTCTGGCACGTTGATCAGGCCCAGCGCCGAGTGCAGCGTGGTGGTCTTGCCCGAGCCCGTGGGCCCCACGCACAGGAACATGCCGTGCGGGCGCTGGACCACCTGCTTCATCTTGGCCAGGTTGTCTGGCGACATGCCGATTTCGCCCAGGGGCATGAGCTTGGACGAGGACAGCAGACGCAGCACGGCGTCTTCCAGTCCGCCGTACGTGGGAATCGTCGCCACCCTCAACTCAAGCCGGCTGCCATTGACGAATTTGCCCATGGCGATCTTGCCGTCCTGAGGCTTGCGCCGCTCGGAAATGTCGAGGTCGCACATGACCTTGATCCGGGCCAGCATGGCGCTGCGGTAGGTGTGCGGCAGTTGCATGTAGGGCTTGAGCACCCCATCCCTGCGGAACCTGATCAGCACCTTCTGTTGTCCCGGCTGGGCCTCGACGTGGATGTCGGAGACGCCCTGGGCCTGGGCTTCCAGGATCATGGTGTTGATCAACCGCACCAGGGAGTTGTCCGACTGTTCTATGGCGCCTTGCTCGTTGAGCAGGTTGTCGCCCGAGCTTTGTTCCAGCGAGGCCAGCAAGGTGCTGGAGTCTGATGGGTCCGCGTCCGCACCTGGCCTGTCCAGAACGGCATGGGGCTGCCGGGCGCCGTTGCCGAGCTTCTGATAGCTGCGCTCCAGGCCCTCGCTCAGGGTGCCGACCAGCGCCAGTACCGGGATGACCTTGCCACCGATGGCAAACTCCACCTCGTCCAGGGCCTTGGCCCTGGCGGGATCCTCCATGGCGACGACCAGGCGGTCCTGCCTGATCATCAAGGGCATGGCCTTGAGACGGATGGCCAGGGGTTTTCCGATCCTGGCCAGCGCCTCTGATTCCGCCGGGAATCGGCTCAGATCCACCACGGGATAGCCCATCTTCCTCACCAGCGCCGCCTGCAGGCCTTCCCTCGTGACCCAGCCTTCGCGCACCAGGAGCTCACCCAGGGGCACGGTGCGGCAGGAGCGCTGTTTCTCGATGGCCGTGTACAGCTGGGTCGAGGTGATCTGCCCCATGGCAACCAGCGTCTCGCCCAGCCGGATGATCGGCGTGCGCGCCTGTCGCTCGATGCCCTCCTCCAGCTCCTCCGGCGTGGTGGCGGGCCGCTCGTGCAGTAACTTCCTCACCTCTGCCAGCGCCGCGGAAACTTCAGGCGCCTCGCAGCCGGGACGCCGGCAGCGGGCGAACGGGCTCGAGCATGTCCAGGCACTGGAACTGCTCGAACCGGACTTCCATGGCAGTGCGGCCAGGGGGAGCGGGCCGCGGCCACGCCATCATGGGGGCTCGGGGCTGCAGGCGTTGACACGGATGCGATGTTAGCCCCGCGCCGCCGCCCGGTTGAACAAGATCTGACCGCCGGCGCCTGTTGGGGCGCATGGGGTGTCAGCGCCGCATCTGCTGCGGCAGGAAGGTGACGATCTCCGGCACGAGATAGATCAGCCCCACCGCCGCAATCATCAGGAAGAAGAATGGCAGGGTGACCTTGGCGATCCAGCCGATCTCGCGCCGCGTCATGCCCTGCAGCACGAAGAGGTTGAAGCCCACGGGGGGGGTGATCTGGGCCATCTCCACCACCAGCACGATGAAGATGCCGAACCACAGCGGGTCTATGCCGGCCTTCACCACGGTGGGCAGGATCACGCCCATGGTCAGCACCACCATGGAGATGCCGTCCAGGAAGCAGCCCAGCACGATGTAGAACAGCATCAGCACCAGCAGCAGCTCGAACTGGCTCAGGCCCAGGGTCGCGATCCACTCGGCCAGGTGGCGCGGCAGGCCGATGTAGCCCATGCTGAGCGTCAGGAATGCGGCCCCGGCCAGGATGAGCGCGATCATGCAGTACAGCCGCGTGCCGCCCAGCAGCGATTCCTTGAAGGTCTGCCAGTTCAGCGAGCCCTGCGCGGCGGAGATCACCAGCGAGCCCACCACACCGACGGCCGCGGCCTCGGTGGCGGTGGCGATGCCGCTGTAGATGCTGCCCAGCACCGCGATGATCAGCAGCACCACGGGAATGAGATGGCGCGATTCGCGCAGCTTCTCACCCAGGCTCATGGCCGTGTCGGCTGGCGGCACCAGCGTGGGGTTGCGCCAGGCCCAGAACACGAGATAGCCCGAGAAGAGTGCCGCCAGCATGATGCCCGGCAGCACGCCGGCGATGAACAGCTGGGCGATCGACACCTCGGCCGAGACGCCGTACACGATCATGATGATGGACGGCGGGATCAGCAGGCCCAGCGTGCCCGCCCCGGCCAGTGAGCCAATGGAGATGCCGTCGGGGTAGCCGCGGGCCTTCAACTCCGGCAGGCTCATCTTGCCGATGGTGGCGCAGGTGGCCGCGCTCGAGCCGGACACCGCAGCGAAGATCGCGCAACCGACCACATTGACGTGCAACAGCCGCCCGGGCAGCGATTGCATCCACGGCGCCAGGCCGCGGAACATGTCCTGGCTCAGCCGCGTTCGGAACAGGATTTCGCCCATCCAGACGAACAGCGGCAGTGCGGTCAACGTCCAACTCGAGGAGGAACCCCAGATCGTCACCGCCATGGCGTCACCCGCCGGGCGCGAGCTGAACAGCTGCATGCCGATCCAGGCCACGCCTGTCAGCGTCAGCCCGATCCATACCCCGCTGCCCAGGATCAGGAACAGCGCCGCTACGAGGACAAGAGTGATGCCGATATCTGACATGGGGTACGGCCGATACCTTGGCTCGGTTACTCGTTGTGGAGCGACTCTTCGCTTGAATGCTGCTGGCGCTGGCCGCGCAGTTCCAAAACGAATTCGTCGATGAAGGCGATCAACAGGATGACGTTGCCCACTGCCATGGACAGCTGGGGAATCCACAGCGGTGTGGCGTCGTTGGAGGTGGAGATGTCATGGAACAGGTGCGACTGCCAGCTCAAGCGGCAGGCATACCAGGCCGACAGGCCGGCCAGCAGCACGGCTGCGCCCAGGGCCCAGACCTCGATGCCGCGGCGTGACGACCCCTTCAGGACGGACAGCAGCAAGGTCACGCGGATGTGCTCTCCGCGCTTGAGCGTATGGGCCAGAGCCAGGAAGCCCGCGCCGGCCATCATGTAGCCGGCATAGGCGTCCGTGCCGGGTACGTGAAAGTGCAGGAGCCGGCTCACGATGCCCAGCAGCACCATGACCAGCAGGCCCACCATGAACAGCGCCGCCAGCCAGGCGGCGCTGTCGTAGAGCATGTCCAGGGCCCGTCTCATCGCTTGATGCTTCAGAGGACGCCGTGAGCAAACAGACGCCAGGCCCTCATCACTTCAGGAACGCGTCGACGAGTTGCTTGCCCTCGGGGCCCGCCTTGTCCAGCCACTCCTTGAGCAGGGTGTCGCCCACCTTCTTCATGTCGGTCTTCAGCTGGGCAGAGGGCGGCAGGATCTGCATGCCACCGGCTCTCAGCACCGCCAGGGAGTCGCCGTTGGCCTTCTTGCTGGCCGCCAGGCCTCGTACCTCGGCATCAGCCGCGGCCTTGAGCATGGCGTCCTGCGTGGCTTTGTCGAGTGCGTTGAAGGCGGCACGGTTGACGAGGACTGCATTCTTCGGCAGCCAGGCCTGGGTGTCGTACCAGAACTTGACGTGCTCGTGGAGCTTGGCGTCGGCGCCTGTGGAGCCCGAGCTCATCATGCTCTCTGTCACGCCCGTGGCGAAGGCCTGGCTGACCTCGGCAGCCTGCACCGTCACGGGCTGGGCACCTACCAGTTCGGCGATGCGAGCCGTGGCGGGGCTGTAGGCGCGCCACTTCATGCCCTTGAGGTCTGCCGCGCTGTTCAGTGGCTTCTTGGAATACACGCCTTGCGGCGGCCAGGGCACCGCATACAGCACCATCATGCCCTGCTCGGCCAGCTTCTTCTCCAGCAACGGCTTCTGAACCTTCCACAGCTTTACTGCCTCGTCGTAGCTGTCGGCCAGGAACGGGATGCCGTCGGCGCCGAAGATCTGCCATTCGTTCTGGAAGTTCACCAGCAGGACCTCGCCAATCTGCGCCTGCCCCCCCTGCACTGCGCGCTTGATCTCGGGCGCCTTGAAGAGTGACGCGTTGGCGTGCACCGTGATCTTGAGCTTGCCGCCCGAAGCCTTGTCCACGTCGTCCGCAAACTGCTGCAGGTTCACCGAGTGGAAGTTGGTCGCGGGGTAGGCGGCAGGCAGGTCCCACTTGGTCTGGGCCTGTGCGGTGAAAGACAGGGCCAGCGCGGCGGCGGCTGCCAGAAGTGCCTGTTGAAAGCGCATGGGGGATCTCCTTGCAAGGACGTGGAACACAATCTCAGACCGCATAGCATAGGGTCTGGCTGGGCCGCTGCGGCCCGGGACTTCCCCGTATCACCTCGTGCACCACCGAACACGAAAGCCGAACCGATCAAGACCATGCTGGGCGTGTTGATGCTGCAGACTCAATTTCCGCGCCCGGCGGGCGATGTGGGCCACCCGACGAGTTTTCGCATGCCGGTGCGTTGGCAGGTGGTGCAAGGTGCCACGCCTGGCCGGGTGGTGCCGCAGACGGATACGGCGCTGCTGCACCCCTTCGTCGACGCTGCCCACCAACTCATCAGCCAGGGGGCCCAGGCCCTGACCGCCAGTTGCGGCTTTCTGGTGCGATTCCAGCGGGAACTGCAGGCGGCCTTGCCGGTACCTGTGTGGACTTCCAGCCTGCTCAAGCTGCCTGAACTGCGCCGTCCTGGTGTGCTGACGGTGGACGCCTGCAGCCTGGGGCCAGCCGAACTGGCGTGCGCGGGTGCCGCAGCAGACACGCCCGTGGAGGGCTTGGCGCCCGGGTGCAGCCTGCAGCGCACGCTGCTGCAGGACCTGCCCACACTGGACGCGCGTGAGGCACGGCGCGACGTGGTGCAGGCCGCCGTGCGCCTCGTGCAGCGCCACCCAGGCCTCGACTCCATCGTGCTGGAATGCACCAACATGCCGCCCTATGCCGACGCCGTAGCTCAGGCCACCGGCCTGCCCGTGCACCATCTGATGACCCTGGTGCACGAGCGCTGGGCGCAAATGCAACTGCAACTGCATCTGGCCGACGCCGCGCCCTCTTCGTGACGCCAGGAACCCGATTTTCAACTCCGGCCTGACCGACCTGTGGTCGGCGGCCCGATCCACCCTACCCACCATGACCCTTGACCCACGCTGGCAATTCTGGATAGACCGTGGCGGCACCTTTACCGATGTGGTCGGGCGCGCCCCGGACGGCGCGCTGCGCACGCTGAAGCTGCTGAGCGAGAACCCCGAGCAGTACGCCGACGCGGCGGTGGAAGGCATTCGCCGCCTGCTGGGCCTGCGGCCGGGCCAGCCCATCACGCCTGAGCAGGTGGACTGCGTGAAGATGGGCACCACGGTGGCCACCAATGCGCTGCTGGAACGCAAGGGCGACCGCACGCTGCTGGTGACGACAAAGGGCTTCCGCGATGCCCTGCGCATCGCCTACCAGGCCCGGCCGCGCCTGTTTGACCGCCGCGTCGTGCTCCCCGAGCTGCTGTACGAGCAGGTGGTTGAAGCTGACGAACGGGTGGGTGCGCACGGCGAGGTGCTCGCGCCGTTGGACGAGGCCGCGCTGCGCAGGTCGCTTCAGTCAGCCCTGGACGCCGGCATCCGTGCCTGCGCCATCGTCTTCCTGCATGGCTGGCGCTTCACGCAGCACGAGGCCGCGGCAGCGCGCATCGCACGCGAGATGGGCTTCACGCAGGTGAGCGTGTCGCACGAGGTCAGCCCGATGATGAAAATGGTGTCGCGCGGCGACACCACGGTGGTTGACGCCTACCTCAGCCCCATTCTTCGCCGCTACGTGGACCGCGTGGCCACGCAGATGCCGGGGGTGCGGCTGTTCTTCATGCAAAGCAGCGGCGGCCTGACCGAGGCCCATCGCTTCCAGGGCAAGGACGCCATCCTCTCCGGCCCGGCCGGAGGTATCGTGGGCATGGTTCGCACGGCCGTGGCCGCGGGGCACGACCGCATCATCGGCTTCGACATGGGCGGTACCTCGACCGATGTCAGCCATTTCAGCGGGGGTGCCGCCGGCACCTTCGAGCGGGCCTTCGAGACGCTGGTGGCCGGCGTGCGCATGCGCGCGCCCATGATGAGCATCCACACCGTGGCCGCCGGTGGTGGATCGGTGCTGCACTTTGACGGGGCGCGCCTGCGCGTGGGCCCGCACAGCGCCGGCGCCAACCCCGGCCCGGCCTGCTACCGCCGCGGCGGCCCGCTGGCCGTGACCGATGCCAATGTGATGCTGGGCCGCCTGCAGCCAGCGCATTTCCCCCGCGTGTTCGGCCCCCAAGCCGACGAGCCGCTGGACCGCGATGCGGTGGTCTCGCGCTTCCAGGCCCTGGCCCTGGAAGTGGCGCAGCGCACGGGTCGTGCGACCACGCCCGAGAGCCTGGCCGAAGGCTTCCTGCAGATCGCCGTGCAGAACATGGCCAACGCCATCAAGCGCATCTCGGTGGCGCGCGGCTACGACGTGACGCGCTACACGCTGCAGTGCTTTGGTGGGGCGGGTGGCCAGCACGCCTGCGCGGTGGCCGATGCGCTGGGCATGTCACGCGTGTTCATCCACCCGCTGGCCGGCGTGCTCTCGGCTTACGGCATGGGCCTGGCCGACCAGATCGCCATGCGCGAGGGTTCGGTGGAGCAGTTGCTGGACGCCGCCGGGTTGGAAGCCGCGCGCGAGCGACTGAACGAACTGGCTGCAGCGGCCACGGCCGAACTGGTGGGGCAGGGCGTGCCCCGCTCCGCGGTGCAGTGCCGGCCGCGGGTGCACGTGCGCTACCAGGGCACCGACACGGCGCTGGTGCTGGAGTGGCCCGGCCGCCAGTCAGCAGTGGCCGTTGGAAACGATCGCGTGGCGTTCGACGCGGGATCGCTGGCGGCAGGCGATGCTGGATGCAACACGGAACGTGAAGCCGGGAACGACGCATCTGCTCTGACGCCCGCCATCGCGCAGGCCTTCGACGTGGCCTACAAGCAGCGCTTCGCTTTCCTGATGGCGGGGCGGGCGCTGGTGATCGAGGCGGTGTCGGTGGAGGCGGTGGCGGCGGGTGAGACCTCTTTGCTGCCGGCGGCACTTCAAGCCGCGCCCGAGGCCCCGCCCGGCACCCCTCTGGCCACGGTGCAGATGCACTGCGGCAGCGCGGGCTGGATGAGCGCGGATCTGCACGAGCGCGAGGCCCTGGCGCCGGGTGCTGCGGTGGACGGCCCGGCCATCGTGACGGACCGCAACGCCACCACCGTGGTGGAGCCCGGCTGGCGCGCCGTGCGCACGGCCGAGGGGGCGCTGGAGCTGTGCCGCACCGCGCCGCGCGCCTCGGCCCACGCGGTGGGCACCGAGGCCGACCCCGTGATGCTGGAGGTCTTCAACAACCTGTTCATGAACATCGCCGAGCAGATGGGGCTGCGCCTGCAGAACACCGCCTACTCGGTCAACATCAAGGAACGGCTGGACTTCTCCTGCGCTTTGTTCGATGCCCAAGGCCATCTCATCGCCAACGCGCCGCACATGCCGGTGCACCTGGGCTCGATGAGTGAGTCCATCAAGACCGTGATCGCGCGCAACCCGCAGATGCGCGAAGGCGACGTCTACGTGCTGAACGACCCGTACCACGGCGGCACGCACCTGCCCGACGTGACGGTGGTCACACCGGTGTACCTGAACGAGGGCGATGGCGGCGCAAGGTGCGAGCGTGCCGAGACCGTACCTGGCTCCGTTCGCCCTGAGCCTGTCGAAGGGCCTTTGGGTGCTTCGACAAGCTCAGCCCGAACGGATGGCAGGGCTTCGACAAGCTCAGCCCGAACGGGTGGTGGGACTTCGACAGGCTCAGCTCGAACGGGTGGTGGGACTTCAAAGGGGTCTGGGCAAAGGGCAAGACCTCTCTTCTACGTCGCCTCCCGCGGCCACCACGCCGACATCGGCGGCAGCACCCCCGGCTCCATGCCGCCGTTCTCTTCCAGCATCGACGAAGAGGGCGTGCTGTTCGACAACTTCCTCCTCGTGCGCGACGGGGCGCTGCGCGAGGCGGGGCTGCGCGCGCAACTGGCCTCGGGCACCTGGCCGGCGCGCAACCCCGACCAGACCATTGCCGACCTGCGCGCCCAGATCGCCTCCAACGAGAAGGGCGTGCAGGAACTGCGCGCCATGGTGGCGCAGTTCGGCCTGGAGACGGTGTCGGCCTACATGCGCCACGTGCAAGACAACGCTGAGGAATCGGTGCGCCGCGTCATCACGGCCCTGAGCGATGGCCAGTTCGACCTCGAGCTCGACAACGGCGCCCACATCCGCGTGCGCATCACGGTGGACACCGCCGCGCGCGAGGCCACCATCGACTTCACCGGCACCAGCGCGCAGCTGCCCAACAACTTCAACGCGCCCAAGGCCGTGACCATGGCCGCGGTGCTGTACGTCTTCCGCACCCTGGTGGACGACGACATCCCGCTGAACGCTGGCTGCCTGAAGCCGCTGCACGTGATCGTGCCCGAAGGCTGCATGCTCAACCCGCGCTCGCCCGGCGCGGTGGTAGCCGGCAACGTCGAGACCTCCATGTGCGTCACCAACGCCTTGTTCGGCGCGCTGGGCCTCATGGCGGCCAGCCAGTGCACGATGAACAACTTCACCTTCGGCAATGAGCGGCATCAGTATTACGAGACGATTTCCGGCGGCACGGGTGCGGGTATCTGGACAGGCCCCGACGGACAGGTGACGGGCGGCTACGACGGCAATTCTGTGGTGCAGGCGCACATGACGAATTCGCGCCTGACCGACCCCGAAGTGCTGGAGTTCCGCTTCCCCGTACGGTTGGACAGCTACGAGATCCGACCCGGCTCGGGCGGCGCCGGGCGCTGGCGCGGCGGTGACGGTGGCGTGCGGCGCGTGCGCTTTCTGGAGCCCATGACCGCCTCCATCCTTTCCAACGGCCGCCGCGTGCCGGCTTTCGGCTTGGCCGGGGGCGCCCCGGGCGCGCTGGGCATCAACCGCGTCGAGCGCGCAGATGGCCGCACGCAGGTGCTCACGCACATCGGCAGCGCGCAGATGGGCGCGGGTGACGTGTTCGTGATCGAGACGCCAGGTGGGGGAGGATGGGGTGAGGTGAGGTGAGGTGAGGTGAGGTGAGGTGAGGTGAGGTGAGGGGTGAGTACGAGGGAACCCTGCGCAGCCCCGAAGCCCGCGAAGCCTTCCAGGCCTTCTTCGAGAAGCGGCCGCCGGACTTCAGCCCGTTCAGCTGATCGGCGCAGCCCGAGGGGCGTCGGGTCTGGTGCAGGCAGTGGGTGAGCGTAAAAAGAGACTTTTCAAAAGGACTTTATGAATCCGTGATGTCTTTCATGGAAGACTCTTTGCGTCCATTGCTTCGGCAAAAGATCCTCGATGCGCAGGCTGTGCCGCTTCCCCGGCTGACCCCGCGTGATGTGTGGATGCCCGCCGTGCCGGGCAAGGCCCTGGCGGTCATCGGCATGCGGCGTGCGGGCAAGACCAGTTTCCTGTGGCAGCAACTGGCCCGCTGCCATGCCAGCGGCACCCCTCGCGAGGGCTTGCTGTATTTCAGCTTCGAGGGCGAGCGTCTGGCCGGCATACGAACAGCCGATCTGGACCTGCTGGTGTAGGAGTACCTCAACCTCCATCCTCAGTGGCGCGACGGCCGGCGCAGCACGTTCTTCCTGGACGAGATCCAGCTCGTGAGCGGGTGGGAGTTGTTCGTCAGGCGCTTGCTGGACACCGAAAACATCGAGCTCTTCGTGTCGGGCTCGTCGGCCAAGCTGTTGTCCAGAGAAGTGGCCACCAGTATGCGGGGCCGCGCGCTGGAGGCGGTGGTCACGCCCTTCAGTTTCCGCGAGGCCTTGCGGCATGCGGGCCGTGAGCCGGTCAAGCCCGCAACCCGCCTGACCAAGGCGGAGCACTCGCAGCTTGCACACGCCCTGGTCGAATACCTCAGCGTGGGAGGTTTTCCCGAGGCCCAAGGTCTGGATGCGCGCAGCCGCCTGGAGCTCTTGCGCAACTACGTTGATGTGGTGCTTCTGCGCGACGTGGTGGAGCGGCACAACCTCAGCCAGCCGCAGATCCTGCGCTGGCTGGTGCAGCAGTTGCTAGGCAACGCCGCCGGCGCCTTCAGCATCCACAAGTTCTTCAGCGACCTTCGCTCCCGCGGCACGGCGGTGGGCAAGGACACGCTCCACCAGATGCTGGCCCATCTGGAAGACGCGTTCTTGCTCAGCACCGTGGGACTGGCCACTGATTCTGTGCGGCGCCGACAGGTCAACCCGCGCAAGGTGTACCCAGAGGACAACGGCTTGATGGCGCTGTTCGACACTTCCGGCAAGCCCGATGCGGGCCATGCACTGGAGACGGCCGTCCTCCATGAACTGCTGCGGCGCGGCGCTGCGGTGGACTACGTGGTCACCCCAGGCGGCTTCGAGGTGGACTTCTGTGCCCGCTGGCCTGAGGGGAGAACCTGGTTGGTTCAAGTGTGTGCAGACCTGTCGAATGCGGCCACCTTGGCGCGGGAGGTGCGCGCACTGCAAGACGCCCGAAGCTTGTGGCCTGGCGCGCGCGCCATGCTTGTGGCCTTGTCAGCGCCCGCGGTCTTGAGCCTGCCTGCGGATATCGAGTGGCACCGTGCCAGCACCTGGCTGCTTGAGGCTGAGCCGACGACGTCTTGAGTCGCTCCTGGCGGCGTCCGGGTGACGGATCACCGCGTGCAGATCAACGCTGCAGAGCAGGTGGAGCTGAAGCTCAAGACGCCGTGGCGCGACGGCACCACGCACCTGGTCATCAGCCCGCTGGGGTGACGGCGGACGGCTGATGTGGCCGCGTATCGGCGAGTCGCAGCAGGACTCGCTGGAAGCCACCTGTCGCAAGCTGCGTCGCTACTGGCGCGTGTCGCCAACGCAAGCCCGATCCGATTGAGGCCGCGACTGGCGCCAATGCCAGGCCTCAACGGCCAGGCAACCCCAGGCCGCTGCCCGTCCCTCTGCGATGCAGAGTTGTCCACGGCGGCGGGCGGTCGGCGCTTGCGACAAACCGACCGACCGACGCGGTGGGCCACTCGTCTCGTCGGCTCAGGACGTCCGAAACCCGCCCACAAATTCTCCGGAGGAATCGGAAATTCCTGGGCTGGGCAGGCAGTTTGTCTCATTACGATGCGACCCGTCGTCATCGCAGGAGATCCCATGCCAGAAACCGCCGTTCTTTCCCCCAAAGACCGGTGGCGCCTGAACCTGGCGCGCTGGGGCGCAGCAGCTGCGCTGGCGCTGCTGTCCGCCTGCGGTGGCGGCGGTGGCGGCGCCGGCGGCGCGGCGCAGACGCCGCCGGTGGTGACGTCACCGGCCGTGGACCCGAAACTGGCTCTGGGCGACGGCCTGCTCGCCACCATGCTGAGCGCGGTGCCCACCAGCAGCGGCGGTGGCGGCATGGCGACGACGCTGACCATCCACTACCGCCGCCCGGCGGGCGACTACACCGGCTGGACACTGCACACCTACGGCGCCGCCGTCGAAACCAGCTGGACGTCTGGCCGCACCGCCACCGGCACAGACAGCTTCGGTCAGATCTACGAGGTGCCGCTGGCCGCCAGCAGCGGCAATACCGGCTACATCTTCCACAACGGCGACACCAAGGACCACGGCGGCGCCGACCAGAGCTACACGCTCAAGCCCGGCAAGAACGAGATCTGGCGCATCCAGGGTGACAACAGCACCTACCCATCCAACCCCACCAGCGCCTCGGCGCCCGACATCACCACGGTGCGGGTGCACTACAAGCGCTTCGACGGCAGCTACGCGCCCTGGGGGCTGCACCTGTGGCCCTCGAGCGGCCTGGACACGGGGCGCGTGCCCGCTGGTGTCACCATCGACCAGTGGGGCGCTCCGGTGGCCTTCAACGCGATGCCCAACTACAGCGCCGACACCGCCGAGGTGGTGTTCGACATCCCCGTGCTGAACCCAAAGGCCGACAGCACGCGCAAGTCGCTGGAATTCATCATCCACGGCTTCCCGCCCAACAGCGACAACAAGGACGGCCGCCCCGACAACATCCGCGTCGACTTCGCAGGCCTGACCATCGCCGGCCAGGTGGGCCATGTGTGGCTGGTGCAGTCTGACGCCACCGTCTACACCGCGCTGCCCGACACCCGCAGCGCCAGCACCAAGGACGCCCGCGCCTTCTGGCTGAACAAGCAACTGATCCAGTGGCCGCGCGTGGGCAACAGCGGCATCGTGAAGCTGTACTACTCGGCCACCGGGCAGATCGCCGCGCCGCTGGACCGCACCGTCAGCGGCAGCGACGGCAGCATCACGCTGGACAAGTTCACCGGCACCGTGCCCGCCGCCGCTGCCACGCGCTTCAAGTGGATCGACGCCGGCGCCGTGTTCAGCGTCAAGGCCGCCGACCAGTCGCGCATGGGCACGCTGCACCAGAGCCAGCTGGTGCTTGTACAGGAAGACGCCAGCGGCAAGGTGCAGAACGCCACCACTGCGCAGAACCCGGGCGCACTGGACGACCTGTATGCCGCGGCCAAGGACGTTGCTGACCTGGGCGTGACCATCAGCGGTGGCAATACGCGCTTCAAGCTCTGGGCGCCGACGGCGCAGAAGGTCTACGTCTTCACCTACGACACCGCCACCGGTGTGACGGTGTCGGCCGACGACGCTGTGTTCGACACCGCCACTGGCGTGTGGAGCGCGCAGCGCACCGGCGACCTGTCCGGCAAGTACTACCGCTACGGCGTGGAAGTGTTCGTGCGCGGCACGGGCCTGGTGCGCAACCTGCTCACCGACCCGTATTCCATCAGCCTGACCACGGACAGCGCCCGCAGCTACATCGCCAGCCTGTCGGCCGCGAACCTGAAGCCTGCGGGCTGGGACGCTTCGGCTGTTCCCGCGAAGGTCAGCGCCAGCACCGACCTGATGGTCTACGAGCTGCACATCCGTGACTTCTCGGGCAACGACAGCAGCGTCAGCGCCACCAGCCGCGGCAAGTACGGCGCCTTCACCGAAGCCGGCTCGAACGGCATGAAGCACCTGAAGGCCCTGGCCGACGCCGGCCTGACCGATGTGCACCTGCTGCCCACCTACGACTTCGGCAGCGTCAAGGAGAGCGGCTGCACCACGCCTTCGGTCAGCGGCGCGCCCGATGGCGAAGCGCAGCAGGCCGCCATCGTCGCCAGCGCTGCCAACGATTGCTACAACTGGGGTTACGACCCCTGGCACTACAACGCCCCTGAGGGCAGCTACGCCAGCGACCCCAGCGACGGCGCCAAGCGCATCCTGGAATTCCGCCAGATGGTGATGGGCCTGCACGCCGCCGGGCTGCGCGTGGGAATGGACGTGGTCTACAACCACACCATGGCCAGCGGCCAGAACGCCAGAAGCGTGCTGGACCGCATCGTGCCGGGTTACTACCACCGGCTCGATGCCGCTGGCGTGGTCACCACCAGCACCTGCTGCGACAACACCGCGCCCGAAAACGCGATGATGGGCAAGCTGGTCACCGACTCGGTTGTGCAGTGGGCGCGCGAATACAAGATCGCCAGCTTCCGCTTCGACGTCATGGGCCACCTGCCGCGCGCGGTTCTGGAAGACGTGCAGACCAAGGTCAACGCCGCCACCGGCCGTCACATCCAGCTCTTCGGCGAAGGCTGGAACTTCGGCGAAGTGGCCAACGGCGCGCGCTTCCCGCAGGCTGTGCAGGGTGGTCTGAACGGCACCAGCATCGGCAGCTTCGGCGACAAGATGCGCGACGCCGTGCGTGGTGGCGGCTGCTGCGACAACGGCGGGCAGCTGGTCAGCAACCAGGGCTGGATCAACGGCCTGTACTACGACCCCAACCCTCAGGCCGGCTCCCGCCCGCTGAACGACCTGCGTTGGTACGGTGACCTGATCAAGGGTGCACTGGCCGGCAGCATCGCCGACTACACGCTGCTGACGCACTGGGACGCCAAGGTGCAGCTGAAGGACCTGGGTGGCATGGGCTTCGCGGTGCAGCCGGGCGAGGTGGTGAACTACGTCGAGAACCACGACAACCTGACGCTGTTCGACGTCAACACCATGAAGCTGCCGCTGGCCACCACCAGGGAAGACCGCGCCCGCGTGCAGTTGCTGGGCGTGGCCACAGTGGCACTGGCGCAGGGCGCGGCCTACTTCCACGCCGGCATGGACACGCTGCGCAGCAAGAGCCTGGACCGCAACAGCTACGAAAGCGGCGACTGGTTCAACCGTCTGGACTGGACCTATGCCGACAACAACTTCGGCGTCGGTGCGCCGCAGGCGCCGGCCAACGGCGCCGACTGGTCGCAGCTCAAACCCTTCCTGGCCAACGCCGCGTTGAAGCCGGTTCCCGGGGACATCGCCTGGATGCGCGACGCCTTCCGCGACCTGCTGAAGATCCGCGGCAGCACCACGCTGCTGCGCCTGAAGACCGCCGACGACATCAAGAGCCGCCTGACCTTCTACAACCTGGGCAGCAGCCAGGTGCCCACAGTGCTCGCCGCGCGTATCGACGGTGCGGGCTACGCCGGGGCGAACTTCAAGGAACTGGTCTACTTCCTCAACGCTGGCACGACCGCGCAGACCTTGAACATCGCTGCGCTGGCCGGCAAGGGCTATGTGCTGCACCCGGCCCAGTCTGCAGCCACGGCGGCCGATCGGCGCGTGGCCAACGGGGCCAGCTATGCATCCAACGGGGCCTTCACGGTGCCGGCGCGTTCGGTGGCGGTATTCGTGGTGCCTTGACGCACAGCGACTGAACCTCTGCCGCGGGGCCGTCGCTCAGCATTGACGGCCCCCGGCGGAGCACAGGAAACTCAAACGCCCTCCGCAAGCTCAGCAGAGCCCGGCAAACAGCGGGCAAACCCCATCCACGTGCACAGGCACAGAGGCTCCGTCGACGAAGGCGACGCCGTGGCGAAAAGACGGGTCGGCCCTCATGGCGGCGCCATCACATGCCGGTGCCGCCGGTGACCTTGATCACCTCGCCGGTGACGTAGGACGCGGCGGGCGAGGCGAGATAGACGACGGCCTGCGCCATGTCCTCGGGCGTGCCCATGCGCGGGATCGGATACTCGTCGACGCCGTAGTCGTAGCCGTGCATCACCTGGCTGGTCAGGACCGGGCCGGGCGCGATGGCGTTGCAGCGCACGCCCTGCGTGCCGAACTCGCGCGCGGCCCATTTGGTCAGGCCTATGAGCCCGGCTTTGGCGGCGCCGTAGGCTGGACCTGAGCGACCCTGTGTGCCCCTGGACGGCAGTCCGCCGATGATGCCGGAGATCGACGCGACGTTGACGATGGCGCCGCTCTTGCGCTCCAGCATGCCGGGCAGCACAGCGCGCATCGTGTAGAAGGCGCCGCTGAGATTCGAATTGATCTGGGCGAACCATCCCTCGTCGGTAGTCTCGACGAAGCCCACACGCTCGCTGCCACCCGCGCAGTTCACCAGGATGTCGATGCGGCCGTGGCGCGCCAGGATGGCGGCGATCGCGCGGTTGACGTCGGCCGAGTCCGCGATGTCGCAGACCATTCCCGCGGCGCGTCCGCCTGCGGCGGTGACCTGCGCCAAGGTGAGTTCGGCAGGTACGCGGTCGAGGATCTCGGCGATGGCGCCGCGCTGCGTCATGGCCAGCGCGATGGCGCGGCCGATGAAGCCGGCGCCGCCCGTGACGACTGCAACCTTGTCTTCGAAACCGGTGCTTGCCGACATGGATATTCTCCGGGTCAAAGGTGGGCGAGGCTGAGCGCGGGGACGAAAGCCACCAACAACAGAAGGATGAAGAGCGAGAGCATAGGAAGTTCGCAGACACCGGAACGACCATTTGCTGCGACCCATGTTACGCGGCCCTCGCGTGTGCGTGAGCGTATCCAAATGTGCTGCACGGCCGGCGTGCGCATGCCAGTCGCGCTATGGCATCGGCCACATGCAAAGCCCCGGCACGCGCGCGGGGGCGCATCCGGCTGCCTGGGGTGGGCGAGGGAACTTGTTGTAGGGGGAATCGGCGGGCGCCCGGCGCCTACTGGATTCGGCATACAGGTGCGTTACGCCCAGGCCCTGCGGCACTGCGCCGCCTTGCCATTGCGGTGGACAAGCGCCGCCCTGTGCTGCCGGACCTGCCCACTTTCAAGGAACTGGGCGTGGACTGGGTGGACGGCGTCTACTGCGGCATTGGCGTGCCCGAAAACACGCCGCCGGAAGCCTGCAAGCGCAGCGCCGAACTGTGGGCCGCGCTCAATGCCGGCCCGGAGATCAGGTCCTGGCTGCAAAGATGGGCTTCGAACTGGTGGGCATCGGCCCCGAAGGCATCGACGCATTCATGCGCGAGAAGACGCGCATCTACAGCGAGGGGCGCAAGCAGATGGGGCTGGGCAAGTAGCCCGCGATGCTCTCAGCCTCCGCAAACCAGCAAGCTCTTGGCCAGCATGGCATGCACGCCCTTGTGGCCGTTGACCGTCTGCGTCACGCGGAAGTCCACCGCCAGGCTGCACAGGGTGTAGGCGTCTTCGCCTGACAAGCCGCCCAGTTGGCCCAGCAACAGGATCATGTCGCGCAGCGCCATCTCCACGCAGCGGTCCAGGTCAGGGTCCATGCCCATGGTGATCCAGTGCGTGGGGGTTTCGGCGCGCGGGTAGGACAGGCCGGTGGCCTTGTGCAAGACCAGCTGGAAGGTGCCTTGCAGCGCCGTTTCGATGGCTGTGGTGCAGACCTCGCCATCGCCCTGGGCTGCATGCCCATCGCCGCAAGAAAACATCGCGCCTGGCACGTGCACCGGCAGGTACAGCGACGCACCGGGCCGCAGTTCCTTGTTGTCCAGGTTGCCGCCGTGCGCGCGCGGCTGGATGGTGCTGATGCGGCCCCACTGCGGCGGCGGTGCCACGCCCATCACACCGAAGAAGGGGTGCAGCGGCAGGTCCAGGCCCCAGGGCATGCGGCCCGTCTGCCGCGCCGCGTGCAGCGGGATGTGGATGAGCCGCATGCGCTCGTCAAAGTCCTGAGGGATGGTGCCGGCCAGCGGGCGGATGACGTTGTAGCCCCAATCCTGGCGCAACTGCACGTCCACGATGCGCACCTCCAGCGTGTCACCGGGCTCCGCCCCTATCACCGCCACCGGGCCGGTCAGGATGTGGCCCGGCAGGTGGCGCGGCGTGCGGGCGTGGATCTCGTGCAGTTCGGGTGGGATGTGGAAGCCCGATTTGGGCAGGGCTTCAGGCCCGCCGCTGACGGTGTCCACGATCAAGGTGTCGCCACTTTGCACGGTCAGCACCGCGGGCAGACTCGGGTCGAACTGGCCCCAGTGGCAGGTGTCAACGCAAGCAGGCAGGTGGTGGGTGGTCATGGCGCGTCTCGTTCGACAATGAACCACGATAACCGGGGACGCCCACCCCTGCACCTAAACTGGATTGACTACAACCTGGGGGCACCATGCAGCAGATGGACACCGACTACCTCGTCATCGGCAGCGGTACCGCGGGCCTGGCCTTCGTGGACACGCTGCTGGCCGAAGATGACGCGCACATCACCATCGTGGACCGCCACGGCAAGCCCGGTGGCCACTGGAACGACGCATACCCTTTCGTCACGCTGCACCAGCCTTCGGCTTTCTACGGCGTCAATTCCATGGTGCTGGGCAGCGGTCGCAAGGACACGCACGGTCTGAACGCGGGGCTGTATGAATTGGCCTGCGGCCCGGACATCAGCGGCTACTTCGACCGCGTGATGAACCACCGCCTGCTGCCCAGCGGCCGCGTCAGCTACCTCCCCTTGAGCAACCACCTGGGCGACGGCCGGGTGGAATCCCTGCTCTCAGGCCGCCAGACGCAAATCAACGTGCGCCGCAAGACGGTGGACGCGCGTTACTACAGCCCGCCCGTGCCTTCCACGCACGTGCCGCGCTTCAGCGTGGCCGAAGGTGTGGACTTGGTGCCGCCCAACGCACTGCCCGGCTTGTGGGCCCGTGCGCAAGGCCCGCAGGCCCGGCCGCTGCCGCGGCGCTTTGTGGTGCTGGGCGCAGGCAAGACCGCCATGGACGTCTGCATCTGGCTGCTGCAGTCCGGCGCCGATCCCGACAGCATCCAGTGGGTGGTGCCGCGCGACAGCTGGCTCATCAACCGCGTCACCACGCAGAACGGGCCGGAGTTCTTCCATGAAGCCATTGGCGGGCAGGTGCGTCAGATGACCGCGCTGGCTGAGGCCCGGTCGGTGGAGGATCTCTTCCTGCGCCTGGAGGCTTGCGGCACGCTGTTGCGCATCGACCCTTCACGCATGCCCGGCATGTTCCACTTGGCCACGGTGTCTGAGCGCGAGGTGGCCGAACTGCGGCGTGTCCACCAAGTCATCCGCCAAGGCCGCGTGCAGGCCCTGGAGCCCACCCGCATGGTCATGGACCAGGGCAGTGTGGCGGTGGAGCCGGGCACGCTCTTCATCGATTGCACGGCCTCGGCGGTGGAGCCGCGGCCCCCTGTGCCCATCTTCCAAGGCCAGCAGATCGTGCTGCAGATGGTGCGTCTGCCTCAGCCGGCCTTCAGCGCTGCCCTCACGGCCTACGTGGAAGCGCACTACGACAGCGACGCCGAGAAGAACCGCCTGTGTGGTTCCGTCCCCTTCCCGCACACCCTGGCCGACTACCCCAAGAGCATGATGGTGGGCATGTGGAACCAGGCGCAATGGGGCCAGGACAAGGCCCTGCGCCAATGGGTGCGTGAGAGCCGCCTGGACGGCTTCGGCAAGCTGATGGCCAACGCGCCGAAGGAAGATGGCGACAAGCAGGCCGTCATCGCCGCCTTCCGCGAACAGGCCATGGCCGCCATGACCAACATCCCGCGTCTGCTGGCCTGAGAGCCTGTGAAATGTTCCCGCACACCCGCTCGTACGCCCCAAACGGCGTCACTCGTCGTTGCAAATGCTCGCCGTAGCCCAAGCTACGGCTGTGCTTTGCGCCTAGATCGACACCATCTGGGACGCCCGCTCGGGCGCGCCGGAATAATTCACAGGCTCTGAGTGCCAGGCCGCAGCCGTCTCCCCGAGGCCGGGCGCGCGAGATCGGCGGGGCCTGGGTGCACTGAACCTGCCAGGGCTTTGGTCTCGTGGAACGGGGTTCGAGGCGCCAGCGCTAGCGCACCGCACCCACCGAAGACAGATCGAGGCCACGAAACATTACCTTGCCGGGGCAGCGCTGCGCGCCATCAGGTTTACTCAGGTCGTGACGGGCTTGCGGAGGGCATCTGGAATTCCTGGCTCAACTTCTGTCGGCGCAGGCCATGGGGGGCCGAGGCGCGAGCACTGCTCCGGCCGGCATCTGGCGGGGGGCGGGTCGCGTTCTTCTTGGTCGGCTCCAAGCGAATGGCTGCTGGAACGCATCGCGGCGTCGCAGCGTGGTGCGGCGAGCCGGCATTGACCCCTGAGAATCCTGAGGCATGAAACGGTGCTTTCATGCGTAGCCTTGTTCCACACAACCTTTTTTTGGAGCCATCCCAATGCGTACCATGCGTGTCCTGACGATGGTGGCTGCTGCCACCCTGCTGCTTGCCTCCTGTGCGTCAATCACGGGCAAGGAACCGATGAGCTTCTTCGTCTCCAGCACGGGCAGCGGCAAGGGGGCCGACCTGGGCGGACTGGCAGGCGCCGATGCGTTGTGCCAGAAGCTGGCCACCTCGGCTGGCGCCGGCGGCAAGACCTGGCGCGCCTACCTCAGCGTGCCCGGTGCCTTCCCGTCCCAGGCCAACCCGCAGGGCGTGGCCTCGGTGAACGCGCGCGACCGCATCGGCTCCGGCCCTTGGTACAACGCCAGTGGGGTGCTGATCGCGCGAGACGTGGCCCAAATGCACAACGGCAACAACCTCAGCAAGGAGACGGCGCTCGACGAGAAGGGCAACGTTGTCCGCGGCCGCGGCGACAACCCGAACGAGCACGACATCCTGACCGGCTCGCGAGCCGACGGCACCGCCTTCGCGCCGCAGACCGACACCACCTGCAAGGCCTGGACGAGCAGCACCGAAGGATCGGCCATCGTCGGCCATCACGACCGGACCGGCCCGTTGTCCGAGAACTGGGCCAAGAGCTGGAACTTCTCCCACCAGTCGGCGGGCTGCAGTCAGGAGGCGCTGGTGCGCACCGGCGGCTCGGGCCGCCTTTACTGTTTCGCCGCCAACTGAGCTATGGGGCCCAGCTGTCCTTCAGCGATGAGCCGGGCTTCACCCGCCCGTGCAAAGTCGCTGAAGCGGTGGTTTGGCACCGCGATGGGCGGCAGCATGGCGCCCACTGCCTGCTGCCCTTTCTTCATCGCGTAGCAGGTTGAACTTGGTGGGAGTGTTTGCGCGAACCGTAAGCCGAACTCTGGCCGGCGGCCATGGTCTCAAGGGAGTGGTGGTTCCGAAAAGGATGACGGCGACCGCAGATCCGGGGCGGCCGACAGCGGCACGACGTAGCAGCCGTCGCTCGCCAGCGCGCGCCACCGCAAGTTGACTCCGGGCAGCAGCAGCGTCGGGGATTCTGGGGCCCGCCAGGGTGAGGCTTGCGCCAACGCCTGGGCCGGGTCGCATCGCAGCAGCAGGAAGCGCAAGGTGCGGCCATCGCGGCGAAGCGTGAGTTCCGCGCGCGGCCAGTGCGGCGGCAGGCCGGGTGTGAGAGACAGCGTGTCGGGGCCCAGTTGCAAGCCGAAGAGGGACTCGACCGCCGCCCGGTGCATCCAGCCCGCCGAACCGGTGTACCAGCTCCAACCGCCGCGCCCGACATAAGGAGGTGCGGTGTAGACATCGCCGGCCATCACGTAGGGCTCGACCTCATAGGCCGCGGCCTTCGCCGGGTCCGCCGCGCGGTGCGCCGGGCTCAGGTGCTCAAACCAGCGCCAGGCCCGCGCCAGGCCGGGGCCGGGATCGGGCTGCGTCTTGGCCCAGGCCACCTGCGCCATCAGCGCCCAGACCCCCGCGTGCGAATACTGGCCGCCGTTCTCGCGCACCCCCGGCGGGTAGGCCTGGATATAGCCCGGACTCGGTTTGGAGTGCGCGAAAGGCGGCGCCAGCAGGTGGATCAGGCCGGCCTCGTCGTCGACGAGCAGCGCCTGCACCGCCGCCATAGCCTGAGCTTGGCGCTCGACCGGCGCCACGCCCGACAGCACGGCCCAGGCCTGCGCGATGAGATCGATGCGCGCCTCCGCGTTGTGCTGCGAACCTAGCGGCTGACCGTCATCGAAGAAGGCGCGCGCGTACCAGCGGCCGTCCCAGGCCGGGCCCTGCAACGCGGCCCGCCAGCCCAGCGCCGCGAGAGCCCAGCGTTCGGCGCGCAGGACATCGCCGCGCTGGCGTGCGATGGGCGTGAAGTCGGCCACCAGTCGGCAAAGAAACCAGGCCAGCCACACCGATTCGCCACGCCCTTCGATGCCGACGCGGTTCATGCCGTCGTTCCAGTCGCCGCTGCCCATCAGCGGCAGGCCGTGTGCACCCACGCGCAGACTGTGGTCGATGGCCCGCGCCGCGTGCTCGTAGACCGTCGCCTGCTGCGTGCTCTCCTGCGGCGTGCCGTAGTGGTCCTCGGCGCCCTCGGGGATCACCTGGCCCTCGATGAAGGGCACGCTCTGGTCAAGCAAGGTGGCGTCGCTGGTGGCGTTCAGGTAGTGGGCCAGCGCGTATGGCAGCCACAGCAGGTCGTCTGAGAAATGGGTGCGCACGCCGGCGCCCAGCGGGGCGTGCCACCAATGTTGGACATCACCCTCGGCAAACTGGCGCGAGGCGCACATCACGATCTGTTCGCGCAGCATCGCCGGCGCCGCCCAGACCAGCGCCATGGCGTCCTGCAACTGGTCGCGAAAGCCGGTCGCGCCACCGGCTTGATAAAAGGCTGCCTTGCCCCACAACCGGCAGGCCACGGTCTGGTAGAGCAGCCAATGGTTCACCAGCGCGTCGAACAGCGGGTCGGGCGTGGCCACAGTGACGGCGCCCAACAGCCGGTCCCAGGCCGTGCGAGTGCGTTGCAGGCGGTCCGCGGCGGGCACCCGCGCCGACGTATCGGCCAGTTCACTGGCTGCCGCAGGGCTGGCCGCCCAGCCGAGCAGGAACACGCGCTCGACCGACCCGGCCGGCGCCACCGTCAGGTCAGTGCCCAGGGCTGCGCAGGGCTCGCCACCGCCAGCCTGGCGACGGCCGAAGTGGTCGGGCAGGACCGCCCGTCCGCGGGCGTCGAAGCATTCGCGCCGGTCACAAGTCCAGTCCGGGGAATCATCGACCCCTGTCCCACCGCAAAGGGCCCAGAACGCCGTGCCGCCGCCGAAGCCGGCGCTGTTGTCCTGCTGCGTTGCCATCAGCGCCGCGAACGGTGCGCCCGGCGCGCGTTGGCGGTGCAGCGCGGTGTGCACCGTGCGACGGTCGCTGCGCGACGCGCCAAGCAGCCATTCGACGATGCCCACCAGGCGCAGCGAGCGCGGTCGTGGCCCCTGGTTGACGATGAGAATGCGCACCTGCCGGACCGCCGCCTCCGCGTCCACGCACCAGCTGGCCGAGACCTCGAGTGGGCCGCGCCGGTGGCTGATCGTGGTGGTGCCTGGGCCGTGGACGACGCGATAGGCGCAGGCCGGGTCGCCCCAGACCGATGGCGTGAGGCCCCACACCTCGCGCGTGCGCAGGTCCTGCAGCAGCAGCCATTCGCTGGGCGTGTCGGCCAGGGCGTCGTTGGACCAGGGCGTGAGCTGGTTCAGCCGGCTGTTCACCGCCCAGCTCGTGCCGCTCCCGGACTCGGAGACGAGGCCGCCGAAGACCGGGTTGGCCAGCACGTTGATCCACGGCCGCAGCGGGCGCTGCGCGCCGCGCACCTCGAAGCTGAACGCGCCGCTGTCGGGCACGAATTCGCCGTTCGGTAAGGTAACGCCCGCCCGCCCGTCGCCAGGCGCGTTGGCGGCGTCCCCGGCGTCGCGGCCAGGGTGGCCCTCGCCGCCGTCCACACCACCGCCCTCCACCTTCATCGCAACCACCGACACGTCCTCCTGGCGCAGCGTGCGCGCCGCCTCGTGGCGTTCGGCCCACTCGCGTGCGTGGTGGGCGAGTGGGCGCCCGTCGGCCAGCAAGCGGATTCGAGCCAGGCCCTGCAGTGTGGCCAGAGCGTCTTTCTCCAGGTCCTCGGCGCGCAACAGGTGCAGCCCGACGGCGCCACCGCCGGCGCGCGCACCCGCGTCGGCGTCGTGGCGATCGCGCAGCGCGCCCAGGGCGCGCTGCAACGGCATCAGGTACGACGCATGCTCCGCGTTGACGATGACCAGATCACAGGCCACGCCGCCCCAGCTCCACAGGCGCAGCGCCTGCGCCAGCGCCTTCACCAGGCCCAGCCCCGGCTCGGTGCTGATCGACACCAGGATCAGCGGCTGGTCCCCGGAGATGCCGTAGCGCCAAAGCAACCGGCGGTCGAAGGCCGCGGGCGCGCCCGGCAAGACGATCGCCCGCGCCACCAGTCGGCGGTCAAAGGCGGTGGGCCCGCCTGGCAAAGCGTTCGCCCGCGCCAGGCTTTGCACCAGGGCGGTGGTCAGGGTCTGGATCGCGGACAGGTTGTCCGCCACCAGATGCAGGTCGTGAAGCCGGATGCCAGCCAGCGTGGCCGACATCAGGGAGGCGCGCTCGACATGGCTGTGCTGACGGTACTTGTCGATCACCGCCTGCAGCGTGGGCCCGTGCGCCGACGCCGCGGACGCGAAGGTCAGCCCGGCCTGCCCCTGTGGCGCCAGGAGCAGCCGCGCCGACAGCGCGCACACCGGGTCCAGGCCGGTGTCGAGGGCGACGTCCTCGGTGCCGGTGGGCCATTCGTCGAGCAAGGCGCGCGGTGCGCTGGCATCGCGGTTGCGGCCCAGCCAGCGCCGCCGGTCGGTCTGTTGGCGCAAGCCCTGGACCTGCGCACTCCCGTCGGACAGGAAGTGCGCCGCCTGCAATCCCGGCTCACCGGCCAGGCGCGGCCGCCGCTCGAAGTGCAGGGCCGATTGGGCCGGCTGTGCATGGACACTGACGAAGAAGTTGCCAAAGGCCGGATGCGTCTCGTCGGCTCGCGCGTCTGCCAACGTGACTTCGAAGGCCGAGACGATCTCGATCGCCAGTGCCGCGTCGCCCAGGTTGTGCAATTCGACCTGTCGGAACTCGATGTCGTCCTCTGGGCTCACCCAGACCGTGATGCGGGCACACAGGTCGGGCCAATGGGCCTCGAAGCACACACGGTCGGCATGGAACACACACTCGTAGCGTGCCGCCGGGTCGGGCGCCGGGTGCTGGGTCAGCGAGACGAGCGGGCCGCCCTCGGATCGGCGAAGGTAGAGAAAGTGACCCCAGGCATCGCGCAGCGCGTCGTCGCGCCAGCGGTGGATGCTCACGCGCCCGCAGCGGCTGGTGCCTGCGCCGTTGGCGCGCAAGCTCACGCTGTAGTGGCCGTTGGACAGCAGCTGCGTCGGCTCGACCGCATGCTGACCCGGTGACAGCACGCGCATGAGCAGTGGCGCTCGCGATTGCAGCGTGACGGGCAGCGGGTAGGCCGGCGGTGCATGCAGGCGCGAGATCTCGCGCGGGGCGCGCTCGTGCAGCAACGAGACGGCGGCCTCGATGTGCGGGTTGGCCATGCCCCAGCGCTGCACCACGCCGTCCAGCAGCACGTTGGCCAGCGCCACCAGCGTCATGCCCTGGTGGTGGGCCATGAAGGTCTGGACCCGGATCAGCGGCATGCCTTCCACCTGCCGGCTGCTCTGGCGGGCGGGCGAGAAGTCCAGCGCCTCGAAAAAGCCGAGCTTGCCGCGTGCGCCAAGGCCTTCGAGCGCAGACAGGTTCAGGCAGGCGTCGTGCGGTGCGATCTGCGCCGCGAGCGCCGTGGCGTAGGGCGTGATCACCAGCTCGTCGGGCGGTGTGCGGCGCAGTGCCAGTCGCGGCACACCCTGCGGCGCGTACTGGTAAGCAAGGGTGTGGTCGCAGCCCGCGTAGGCCGATTCCGAGATTCCCCAGGGCACACCATGTGCCGCTGCATAGCGGCATTGCTCGACCAGCGCCGCGGTGCTCGCCTCGAAAAGCACGCTGCCGCGAGGCTCGGCCAGCATCAGCGTTGGCATCAGGTACTCGAACATCGAACCCGACCACGAGCGCAAGGCGGCGGCCGCGCCGACGGCGTAGAACGGGCGGCCGAGGGCCCACCAGTGGCGCACCGGCACGTCACCCTTGGCGATGGCCAGCAGGCTGGTCAGCCGTGATTCGGAAGCCAACAGATCGTAGAAACCGGCGTCGAGCTGCTGCTCGGCGACACGCCACCCGATGTGCAGCAAATGCCGCTTGCGGTGGTAGAGGAAGGCAAAGTCAGGCTGCCAGGCCAGCTGCTCGCAGCGATAGGCCATGCTGCGCAGGCTGCGCTGCGTCTCGTCGTCGTGAGTCGGTGGCGCCGGGCGGCCCGAAAGATCCGCCTGCGGTGCGCGGTGGGCCAGCGCCAGGCAGGCTTGTGCAACGGCCAGCAGGTGGCCGCTCAGGTTGCCGCTGTCGACGGTGGAGACGTACATCGGCAGCAGCGGCTCGCCGCTGGCGGTGTCGTACCAATTGAGGAGGTGGCCGCGATGGCGCTGCAGGCGATCGACGCTGTCCAGGGTGTTCTGCAACCGGCGGAGCAACTCGGGCGTGTCGATCCAGCCGAACTCGCGCGCGCAAGCCACGCTCAGCAGGTACAGGCCGATGTTGGTCGGCGAGGTGCGCCGCGCCAGCATCTCATGCGGCGCCGTCTGCAGGTTGTCTGGCGGCAGGTGACGGTCGGCCGCCGTCACGCAGCGCTCGAAGTAGCCCCAGGTGTCACGCGCCAGCACGCCCAGGTACGGGCGATCCTGCTCGCGCACGGTGGCTGACGCCGGTGCTGGCACTGGGCGACTCGCCCACCAGCTCCACACCGGCGCCCCCCCCCAGAGCAGGCACAGCGCGATCCCCAGCACCAGGTGGGGCGTGCCGGTCAACGCCAGCGCAGCGATCAGCAGCAGCGCGGCCGGCGGTACCAGCGGGTGCCGACGCACGGCCCACAAGAAGTCCACGCGTGCGGCCGCCTGCGCGCTCGCGGCCGTCGTCCATTGCAGCAGGCGGCGGCGGCTGATCGTCATCCGCCACAGGGCACGCGCGATCGCGTCGACGGCGGCGGCCGCATGTTGCAGCAGCATGGCCAAATGCCACAGACCGGCTCCGCATGCGCGCACCAGATCGACCCCGGCCTGACGGTAGAAGTGCGCCCTGGCCACCGCGGATCGGGTGGGTACCAGACCGGCCAACGCCCCCAGCAGTGGTCCGGCGCAGAAGGCCGCGAACACCAGGGCCAGCGCTCGCCAGGGTGACAGCCCTGGGGCCACCATCATGACCGTCAGCAACGCCAGCGACGCTGGCCGCAACAGCGAACGGCGCAGGTTGTCGGTGAACTTCCAGCGGTTGACCGCACCGAGCGACCAGCGCCACGGCTGCAGCAGGAACGGCAGCAACTGCCAGTCGCCCCGCGTCCAGCGGTGCACCCGCGAGGCGGCGACCTCGGCATGGCCCGGCGCGTCCTCGATCAGCGTGATGTCGGTCACGGCGGCGCAGCGCGCGATGGATCCTTCGAGCAGGTCGTGGCTGAGCACCCATCCTTCAGGCAGCCGTCCGTGGAGCACCGCATGCACGGCGTCCACCTGCAGCAGCCCCTTCCCGGTGAAGCTGCCTTCGCCGAACAAGTCCTGATAGACCTCGGAGCTGGCCGAGCCGTAGGGATCGATACCGCATTCACCGGCGAACAGGCGGTGAAAAGCCGTGTCCTCGTGCCGTGCCGGCAGCGGCGTGACGATCCGCGGTTGCAGGATCCCGTAGCCGCTGACCACGCGTGTGCCCGCAGCATTCAGTCGGGGCTGGTTGTCCGGATGCGCGGCCACGCTCACCAGTTCACGCAGGCGGCCAGGGGGCAGTTGGGTGTCGCTGTCCAGGGTGACGAGATGGCGCGTGCCCGCAGCGATCAATGAGGCCTCGCCCAGGTCGGCGAAGGCCGAATGGTCACCCGTGGCCAGCGCAGCCACCAGTTGTTCGAGCTTGCCGCGTTTGCGTTCCCAGCCGATCCACGCCTGCTCGCTGCGACTGTGCGTACGCTGGCGGTGCAGCAAGACGAAGCGCGGCACCTGCTCCCCGTTGCCGGGCATCCGATGGCGTGCATTGACCATACGGATCTGCTCCACCGCGTACGCCAGCAAGGCTTCATCGCCGGCCGCATGTTCGGTGGCAGCATCGGCCCAGTCGCTCAGCAGCGCGAACTGCGCGTGGCGCTCGGGGTTGGCCAGCCAGTGCAGGACCAACCGGTGCACGAGGCGGTCGATAGTGGCTGCGTCGGTGATCATCGCGGGGATCACGACCATCACCCGGTGCTCCACAGGAATGCCGTCGACCAGCGCCAGACGCGACAGCGTGTGCGGTCGCGTCGACTCGCTGACCAGGCGGTGGATGACCGCTACTGCCACTTCCGAGGCCGGCAACAGCGCGAGCACGGCCACCAACGGCGCGATCCAGGCGCCGTAGCCGGTCGCGCTGCTGGGACCATCAGGGGGCAGGACCCACGCCATCAGCGCTAAGGTGCTCAGCACTACCGCGCCCAGGTACAGCGGTAGCGCAGCATGGCGCAGCGCCGCCTGCCACGCCAACCAATGATTGGCATGCAAGCCGAGAGCGCGATGGAGTGTGTCGCGTCCGCCCCCGACCAGCCAGTGGGCCGCCGTCGTGGCCTCGGCCGCTTGAGGTGCTTCGGCCGCTTCGGCCCTGGTGTCCACCTCACCCGAGACAGGAGGTGCCTTCATCAGACCGAGCAGAGCCTGCGCCACCTCCATCTCGCTGCGCCGGCTGCGGCGCGCGAGATGTTCGATCACGTGCAGCGTCCTGTCGCGCGTGCCACTGTGCTCCGCGGCAAACGAGGCCGAGGAGAGCATGAGCTGCATCAGCGCGCTGGTGCGACCGACGATGTCCGGCCAGTCGGTGTCGCCAATCTGGCGCAGCGAGGTCACCGCATTGCTCACGCTCAGGTTGTCAGCCGTCTGTTCCATGGCTTGTTGCGCGTGCACACTGGCCAGATTGGGCAGGGCGTCCTGCAGCCAGTCGAGCACCTCAACAGGCACCTTGGCGTCGACCTCGAGGGCCCCTTCCTGCAGACGCTGCGTCATCTGGGCCAGGAAGGAAACGGCCACGCCGCGCCGCTCCAGCAGGGACCGAAGCGCCTCAAGCCACTCCACGCTGCAGGCCGGCAGCCGATCGCACACGAGGTTGGCCACCTCGCGCGCCGCCTTGTGGGTGGCCAGGCGCTCGGCGAGGCGGCGCAGGTTCTCGACCAGCACCACACGCAGCGTGGTCGGCAGGGCCCACATTTCGCCCAGACGCAGCTCGCGTGACTCCTGGTAGGCGACCAGGAAAGGCACCAGCAGATCCTCGTCGAGGGCACCGTCGGTATGGGCGACGAAGGCCCAGGCCACGCCATAGATGCGGGGCAGGCCGGCCAGCGGCTCGTCGAGCAGCACCGGCAGGGCGCGGAAGTAGCTGCGCGGCAGCCCCTCGTGGATCGCCAGCAGCTGGGCATCGATGAGATGGAAGTTGTCAAGCAGCCATTGCGCCGCCGGGCTGATGTCGTAGCCCGCCGCGACCTGGTCACCGATCACCGTGTGGGCCTGCCGCAGCATGCGGATGTTGTCCTGCAGGCGAGGAAAGAAGGTCGCGTGGAGCATGCCCGGCCGCTCGGCGCGATGGGTCGCGCCGAGGCTGCGCCCATGCTGGGCGAAGCGTATCGGCCCGAAGATCTCGGCCCGTATCGGCTCAGCCAGCATCCCGGCCGCCGGATCCAGAAATCGAGCAAGCGCCTGCGGCACCTCAGGCAGCAGGCGCTGCAGGGCCCCGGCCGCCATGAACTACAGCACCAGCCAGGTGATGCCGATCATCGTTGCTGCCACCGCCGACGCACTGACCAGCCGGCCCAGAACCAAGCCTTGCAGCTGACGCACGCCGCAATGCATGGCCACCCGGCGCGCCCCATCGCCATTACACAGCGCCAGATGCTCACCCAAGGCCGACAGCTCTGCCGAAGTCGCGTCAGCGGCTTCCCCGTGGCAAGACGTACTCCACATCGAAGATTGCGTCATCACCGCGCTCCCCTTGCCGTGATACCGGCGCGAGGGTCCGACTTGACGGCCACGCTACCGATGTTGCGAAGAGATTTCTCGCCGGGCAGCGTGGGATTCGGGGACGCGAACGCGGACGCGATGCATCCGGCATCACTGCCGGTCGGCGCCGCGGCGCGCAGATCAGGGAACGTCATCATGGAAAACCTCTGGAAGTTGAAAAGTACGGCGCCAGGAGGCGCTGCCCGCAAGCGATTCGCGGTGGGTTCTTGGCGAGGGTTCAACAGGAACCTGCGCTGAAGTGGGTCATGCAGACCCGTTGTAAGCGAGCAGCCCGGCTGTCCATTGATGCTGATCAGCGCCTGCACATTGCTGTGTTCAGTAGCGAACAGAAATCTCCAGCCCGATGGCCCATGCTGTATTCGGTCTTGCGCACGTTCCTAGGGGAACCGAGGAACGGCCGACACCACAGGAGTCGTATCGCCGCCCAGCGGCTCCCTTTGCCCCTCTGACAAGGAAATAGCCATGCATGCACTCTCGCAATCCTCAGTCGCGCTGGCGGGCCTCGCGTTGGCCGCCTGCGCATGTGCCCAGATCACCTTCTACGAAGACGATGGTTTCCAAGGACGATCCTTCAACACCAGCCGGGCGGTTACCGACTTCCAGCGCTTCGGCTTCAATGACCGAGCCTCATCGGTCATCGTGGGCAGCGACCGCTGGGAGGTGTGCCAGGACGCCGAATTCAAGGGCCGCTGCGTGGTGTTGCGCCAGGGCCAGTACCCGTCGCTCTCGGCGATGGGCCTGAACGACCGAGTGTCCTCGGCGCGCACGGTCAGCCGCGATGCGCGCATCGACGACGAGCGCTATGCGCCGCCGCCAGTGGTGGACAGGGATTACCGTCGTCGCAAGAACGAGCGCCTGTTCGAGGCGCCCGTCACAGCGGTGCGCGCGGTGGTCGGAACGCCCGAGCAGCGCTGCTGGGTCGAGCGCGAGCAGGTCCAGCAGGATCGAAGCGACGCCCGCGTTCCTTCCGCGATCCTCGGAGCCGTCATAGGCGGCATCCTCGGGCACCAGATCGGCGGAGGGAGTGGCCGCGATGTCGCCACGGCGGGCGGGGCGGTGGCCGGCGCCGCGGTTGGCGCGAACATCGCGCGCGACCGCAACGGCCAGCAGATCATCTCGCGCAACGTGCAACGCTGCAGCAGTGTGCCCAGCCAGGCGCATCCGGACTACTGGGACGTCACCTACACCTTCCGCGGCATCGAGCACAGCGTTCAAATGACCGCTCCGCCCGGGCCGACCGTGACCGTCAATCGCCAAGGCGAGCCCAGAGGCTGACACCGCGTCACGCCGTGCCCAGGGCCGAGCGGTCAACGACGTCAGGGCCTCTCTGGGTTGTCAGCGACTGCTGCGGCGTTTCGCACCTTGCGGGCGGCGTCCTCGGGCGGTTCTCTATGCGCCCGGCTGTCAGACGACCGCGCCGAACAACGCCCCCACACCCGCCGTGATGGCCATCGCCAGCGCGCCCCAGAACGTGACCCGCCATGCCCCCACCAGCAGGCCTGCGCCGCCGGCCCACGCCGCCGTCGCACCCAGCAGGGCCAGAAAGAGGAGCGATGCGCCCGAGACCCAGACCATCAGCGACTGCGCAGGCGCGATTGCTGTCACGGCCAGCGGCAACACGGCCCCGAAGGCGAAGCTACCCGCGGACGCCAGCGCCGCCTGCACCGGCCGTGCGCTGAGTGCCTCGGAGATGCCGAGTTCGTCGCGTGCATGGGCGCTGAGGGCGTCATGCCGCATCAGTTGTTCTGCGACCTGTGCTGCCAGGGCAGGCTCAAGCCCGCGGCTGACATAGATCGCCGCCAGTTCGCGGTGCTCCGCCGCCGGGTCCGTCGCGAGCTCGGCGCGCTCGCGCGACAGATCGGCTTTCTCGGTGTCGGCCTGTGAATGAACCGAGACAAATTCGCCCGATGCCATGGACATGGCACCAGCCACCAAGCCTGCGACACCCGTGAGAAGGATGTTGGCCGGGCTGGCGTTCGCTGCCGCAACCCCGACCACCAGGCTGGCGGTCGAGACGATGCCGTCGTTGGCACCCAGCACGGCGGCGCGCAGCCAGCCGATCCGGTCGGTGCGATGCCGCTCTGCGTGACGCCACCGCAGCCCCATGATCTGACGACCTGACAGGGCCGACCCATGGCGCGAGGGCTGCTCAGCTCCGCCTGCCATCGAAGACCAGCAGGGCGGCGCCGATCACGATGGAACCGATACCGGCCCAGACCGGCACGTTGATGGTCTGCTTGTCCTTGACCGACAACTCGATCGGTCCGATCTTTGCCTCATGAGTCTCCTTGGTAAAGCTGAAGCTGCCGTACGCCAGCCCGAGGATCCCGGCTGCGATCAGTGCGATGCCTGCCACCTTCAACGTGTTCATGTTCTCTCTCCCGAATGACGCGAGGCTGCCCCGATCCACACCAGCGGATCGGACCGTCCTCAGGTCTTCAAGATACTGCGACGGAGCAGGGGCAGCAAGCCCGGCCACCTGGCCTTTGGCGTCTCCTTGAGGTTGAGCAATCCAGCCGTTACGCTTGGGCGGAATCTTGTTTCATCGATCTTCTTAACGCGGCAGATCTCCTGCCACAGCGGTTGAAAGTGCGCCCAGCCAACGGCGGAGCGCCAACGGTGAAGTGGCCGTGGTTCTGGTGGATGGCAGCGCGGGTCTGGTCGAAGGCACGGGCGAAATGCCCGCAGGCAGAGGCCTCGAACTTCACGGCGCCGCCTTGCTCGGCGAGCATCACCTTGTGTTCATGGAACAAGCATGCGTCCTGCGTCAGCGGCTCCAGCTGCTGCCTCAGCGCGCTGAAGGCCTTGCTTACCCGGGGTTTGCAGGGCTTGTGGAGGGCTGTTGTTTTTCCTATGCTCCGGCCCACCGTGCTGTGCAAAGGCACCAAAGTGCGCGCTTCGTGTGTGCGCGCAGCATGCCTCCAGAACCCAGAGAACCCCGAGCGCGTGAAGGCGATCGCCACGCCTGAAGATGTTTCCGCCCTGTGCACTTGAGTGCACGCATCCGAAGCCCCTGACCCAGCCCCCGTTGGAGACAAAAGAATGACGATCACCCGCCGCCAAACCCTGGTCCTGTCCGCAATGGCCACAGGCGCTGGTCTGCCCTGGCGCGCCAGCGCACAGGGCTTCGAGCAGCCGAAATTTCTATACGGCTTTCCGGCCGGCAGCTCGGGCGACATCGCCTGCCGCCGCGTGGCCGAGCGCGTGGGCGGCACGTCCTATGCGAAGAACGCCGGCATCGTCGAGAACAAGCCCGGTGCTGGCGGCCGCATCGCGCTGGACGCGCTGAAGGCTTCGCCCACCGACGGCTCGGTGCTGGCGATGACGCCGTTTTCCTGCACCTCGATCTACCCGCACGTCTACAAGAGGTTGGGCTATGACCCGGTGGCCGACTTCATGCCCGTCAGCATCGCGGCGATCATGCACCATGGCCTTTCGGTGGGCCCGATGGTGCCCGACAGCGTGAAGGACGTAAAAGGCTTCATCGCCTGGTGCAAGGCGAACCCGGATAAGGCGAACTACGGTTCACCGGCGGCGGGCAGCACGCCGCACTTCTTGGGGGCGCTGCTGGGCCTGAGCCAGAACGTGGACCTGAAGCACATTCCCTACCGCGGCAGCGTGCCGGGCCTGGCCGACGTGATGGGCGGGCAGATCGCCAGCATGTTGTGCCCCGCCGGCGACCCGCTGGCCAACCACCGCGCCGGCAAGCTGCGCCTGCTGGCCACCAGCGGCAGCAAGCGGCTGCCTTTCGCGCAGGATGTGGCCACCTTCGCCGAGCAGGGCTTCGGCGACCTGACCACAGAAGAATGGTTCGGTTTCTACGCCCCGGCACGCGCGCCTGCGGCGGCGGTGGCGGCGGCCAATGCCGCCATCAACTCGGCGCTGAAGGACAAGGCCCTGGTGGACGGCCTGGGCACGGTGGGACTTCTCGCCCAGGGCTCGACGATCGATGAGATGGCGCGCAGCCAGCGCGCCGAGTTCGAACGCTGGGGCCCCCTGGTCAAGCGCATCGGCTTCACTGCCGACAGCTGAACCCCGGGCGTGCTGGGCGGCCGCCGTTCCGGATGGCGGGCGTCAAGGGCGCAACACCAGCCTGGCTGCTGGCATTAGCGGTCAGGGCGTAGGGCCCTCATCAGCCAAAGCGAACCCGGGGGCTCTAGACTCCATGGCCCCATGACCGTTCCTCAGATCCTCCTGGCCGCCTTCGAGCCCTTTGGCGGCGACCCCGTCAACCCAAGCCTCTTGATCGCCAGGCAACTGGATGGCGACACTATCGCCGGGGCGCGGGTGGTGGCTGTGGAACTTCCCTGCGTGTTCCACCGGGCGCTGGCGGTGCTGGACGAGGCGCTGGCGCGCACGCGTCCCATACTGGCCGTGGCCCTGGGTCTGGCGGCCGGGCGCGAGGGCCTGTCCATCGAGCGCGTGGCGATCAATGTGGATGACGCCCGCATCCCCGACAACGCAGGCGTGCAGCCCGTGGACGAGCCCATCGTGCCCAACGGGCCCGCAGCCTGCTTCAGCACCTTGCCCATCAAGGCGATGGTGGCCGCGTTGAACCAGGCCGGTGTGCTGGCCTCGGTGTCGCAGACCGCGGGCACCTTCGTCTGCAACCACGTGTTCTACGGCCTGCAGCAGCGCCTGGCCGGCACGGGGATGCGCAGCGGTTTCATCCATGTGCCCCTGCTGCCAGAGCAGGCTGACCGCTACCCCGGCAAGCCCGTGCTGGCGCTGGAAGAACAGGTGCGCGCCGTGCGCCTGGTGCTGGAGGTGGCGTTGAGGCACCAGGGCGCAGACTTGCGCGTGGCCGGCGGGGCGGTCGCGTGATGGGCGCGTGGCGCTTCGTGATGGCGGCCGGGCAGGCCAAGGGCTGCACCGGGCGGTTCACAGTGCCGGCCTGCCGTTGAAAGCCACACCATGATGGACCGCTGGGCCCTGGCCCTGCTGCGCCCGGGCCTGGAGGCCGGAGCGCGGGGGCTGGTGCGGGTGGGCATCTGCGCGGATGCGGTCACCTGGGCGGGCTTTGCCATCGGGCTGGCGGCTGCAGCCTGCATCGCCCATCAGGCCTTTGTGGCCGGACTGTTGCTGCTGCTCATCAGCCGCCTGCTCGACGGCCTGGACGGCGCGGTGGCGCGGCTGACGCAGCCCACCGACAGGGGTGCCTTCCTGGACATCACGCTGGACTTCCTGTTCTACGCCAGCATCCCTCTGGCCTTTGCCTGGGCCGACCCGGCGCGCAACGCGCTGGCCGCAGCCACGCTGCTGGCGGCCTTTGTAGGCACGGGGTCCACCTTCCTGGCCTTTGCGGTGCTGGCTGAGCGATGCGGCCTGTCCAGTCATGCCTACCCCACCAAGGGGCTGTACTACCTGGGCGGGCTGACGGAGGCCACCGAGACCTTGTGCGCCTTTGCCGCCATGTGCCTGTGGCCGCAGGCGTTCCCGGTGCTGGCGCTTGCGTTTGCCGGTCTGTGCGGCCTGACCGTGCTGACCCGCCTGTGGTTCGGCTGGCGCGTGTTGTCCGGTGGTGACGGCAGGATGCCCTGATGCACCGCGCCGCACGTCGGGTGGTGAGCTCGCCGTCGTGGCACCATGCCGCTACCGATGACCGACAAGAGCCCCTCACGCGCCATTCCCCGCACTTTCTCGCGGCTTCTGCTCGCGTTGGTGCTGGCTGCCGCGGTTGCAGGCTTTGTCGCGTTCGACCTCGGCCGCTTCCTGTCGCTGGAGCAGCTTCGCGCGGCGCAGGCCGATCTGGCCGGGCTGTACGCGCAACGGCCGGGCCCGGTCATCGCGGCCTTCTTCGGGATTTACGTGGCGGTCACGGCCCTGTCGCTGCCCGGCGCCGTGCCGCTCACGCTGGCCGGCGGCGCGTTGTTCGGCCTGGGCCTGGGCACGTTGGTAGTGTCGTTTGCCTCCACCGCAGGGGCCACGCTGGCCATGCTGGTGTCGCGCCATCTGCTGCGCGAGGCGGTGCAGGCCCGCTTTGGCGCGCGGCTGGCCGAGATGAGCCGCGGCATCGCCCGCGACGGCGCCTTCTATCTCTTCACCCTTCGCCTGGTGCCGGTGCTGCCCTTCTTTGCCATCAACCTGCTCATGGGCCTGACGGCCATGCGGGTGTGGACCTACGCCTGGGTCAGCCAGCTGGGCATGCTGGCCGGTACGCTGGTGTACGTGAATGCGGGCACGCAGCTCGCGCAGATCAGCTCGCTGCAGGGCATCGTCTCACCCTCGTTGCTGGGGGCATTCGCGCTGCTGGGGGTGCTGCCGTTGGCCGGGCGCTGGCTGGTGTCGGCGCTGAAGGCCCGCCGCGCCCTGGCCCCATGGCGTCATCGGCGTCCCCGGCGCTTCGACCGCAACCTGGTGGTCATTGGCGCCGGGGCCGCGGGCCTGGTCGCCAGCTACATCGCCGCCGCCGTCAAGGCCCGGGTCACGCTGGTGGAGGCGCACCAGATGGGTGGCGACTGCCTGAACACCGGCTGCGTGCCCAGCAAGGCGCTGATCCGTGCCGCCGGCATCGCTCACGAAATGCGCAGCGGGCAGGCTTTCGGCGTCACGGCGGGGCCGGTGACCGTCGACTTCCCCGCCGTGATGGCGCGCGTGGCCCAGGTGGTGCGCGACATCGAGCCGCACGATTCCGTGGAGCGCTACCGCGGCCTGGGGGTGGACGTGCAACTGGGCCGAGCCCGCATCGTCGATCCCTGGCATGTGGAGATCACCCATGCCGACGGGCAGACCATCACGCTGTCCACCCGCTCCATCGTCGTTGCCACGGGCGCACGACCTGTCGTGCCGCCGCTGCCCGGGCTGCAGGAGGCCGGCGTGCTCACCAGCGAGACCCTGTGGGGTCTGCAGGAACTGCCCCCGCGCCTGCTGGTGCTGGGCGGCGGGCCCATTGGCTGCGAACTGGCCCAGGCCTTCGCCCGCCTGGGCTCGCAGGTCACCCAGGTGGAGATGGGCCCTAGGCTGCTGCCGAAGGAGGACGAGGAGGTCTCCGCCCATGCGCGCCGCTGCCTGGAGGCTGACGGCGTGCGGGTGCTGGCGGGGCACCGCGCGGTGCGCTGCGAGAAGGCCCAGGCGCATCAGCCTTCGGCCCCCGCCTGGCAACTGGTCACCGAGCAAGACGGGCTCGAGCACCGCATCGCCTTCGACCGCATCCTGTGCGCCGTGGGCCGCAGCGCGCGGCTGGACGGCTTCGGCCTGGAGGAACTGGGACTCGATACCACGGGGCGCACGCTGCCGGTGGATGAGCACCTGCAGACGGTGTTTCCCCACATCCTGGCCTGCGGCGATGTGGCGGGGCCTTACCAGTTCACGCATATGGCGGCGCACCAGGCCTGGTACGCCGCGGTCAATGGCCTGTTCGGCGCCTTCCGACGTTTCAAGGTGGACGTGCGTGTCATCCCCTGGTGTACCTTCCTCGACCCTGAGATCGCCCGCGTGGGGCTGAATGAACAGGACGCCACGGCACAGGGTGTGCCTTTCGAGGTGACGCGATTCGATCTGGGCGAACTCGACCGGGTGATCGTGGACGGTGGGGCACCGGGTGTGCCGCAGGGCTGGGTCAAGGTGCTGACCGTGCCGGGCAAGGACCACCTCCTGGGCGTGACCATCGTGGGCCGGGATGCGGGCGAATTGCTGGCCGAGTGGGTGATGGCCATGAAGCACGGCCTGGGGCTGAACAAGGTCTTGGGCACCATCCATGTCTACCCCACGCTGGCGGAGTCGGCCAAGTACGCCGCAGGGGCCTGGAAGCGGGCGCATCAGCCGCAGGCGTTGCTGCGCTGGGTGGAGCGGTTTCATGCGTGGAGGCGCGGATGAGGGGCTGTTTCCAGCGCCTTGGGCGCAGCCGGGGTCTGGAGCCAGCAGCCGGAGAAAGGGCCAGGATGGGGTGGAAGGTCGGTGACTGGGCGGCACACAGGTGTTTCAAGCGTGCAGGCCTGACAGTGCTGCTGGTGGGGGGCTGCATCGCACAGGCGCAGCAGCCCGCCACGGGTGACAGCACTGCCAGCGGTGGCCACCTGCTGGCGCCGCCCGGCGCGGCGGCCTGGGTCTCCGCACCGCTGCCAGCGCAGAAGTTGCCACCCACGAGGTTCGACCTGCGCGAGGTGGACGGCCGCCCGGCCTGGCGCGTGGAGTCGCCCGCGAGCTACGGCAACCTGGTGCATGCGGTGCAGGGCGCCGCGTCGCAGGCCCGCACGATGGCCTGGCGCTGGCGGTTGGACCGCGCCATCGAACGCGCCGATCTGCAGACCAAGGCGGGCGACGATGCAGCGCTCAAGGTCTGCGCGCTGTTCGACATGCCGGCCGAGCGCGTGCCCTTTGTGGAGCGGCAACTGCTCCGGGTGGCCCGGGCCGCCTCGGGCCAGGCCCTGCCCGCGGCCACGCTGTGCTACGTCTGGGCACCTCTGGTCTCGGCTGGTGCCGCGGGTGGTACCGATGCCTCCCGGCCCACGGGCACGGTGCTGCCCAACGCCCATACCCGCCGCATGCGCTGGATGGTGCTGCGCGGGGCGGAGTCGCCGCTGGGCAACTGGCAGGTGGAGCAGCGCGACCTGCGTGCCGACTTCCTGCGCGCTTTCGGTGACGAGACGGCCACGGTGCCGCCGTTGGTGGCGGTGCTGGTGGGGGCGGATGCCGACAACACCGGCGGCCACGGCCTGGGTTGGCTGCAGGACCTCGCTCTGCGCCCATGAAGCGCCTGGTGCTGCTCGGAGGGGGCCACGCCCACCTGCACGTGCTGCAGGCGCTGGCCCGTGAGCCGCTGGCCGGTGCGCAGGCGGTGCTCATCACGCCGCACGCGCACCTCACGTACTCGGGCATGGTGCCCGGTGTGGTGGCGGGGTGTTACATGCCCAAGCAGGCCCGGATTCCGCTGGCGCGTTTGTGCGAGAGCGCCAGAGTCCAGTTGATCGCCGCGCAGGCCACCGCCCTGGACGTTGAGCACCGCGCCGTGACCCTGAGCGACGGTCGGGTGGCCGAGTACGACGCCCTGTCGCTGGACGTGGGCGGGGTGCAGGACCGCACTGCCATGCCGGGCGCTCGCGAACACGCCCTGTTCGTGCGCCCCATCGAAACCTTTGTCGGGCTGGTGGAGCGACTGCGCGAGCAGGCCGCGCAGCGTGCGCTGGATCTGGTGGTGGTGGGCGCGGGTGCCGCCGGCTTTGAGCTGGCGCTGGCCCTTGCCTGGGGGCTGGCCCGTGTGGGTGACGGGGCATCGCGGGTGGCCCTGGTCACGGGCGGTCCCGAGCCCCTGGCCGGCTACCCGGCTGCTGTCGTGGCTCACGGCTTGAAGGCTTTGGCGCGCCACAAGGTGACGCTGTTTCGTGAAGCTTGCGCGGCATTGGAGGTGGGCGCGCTGGTGCTGGCCTCGGGCGCGCGTCTGGCCTGCGACGTGCCGGTGATCGCCACCGGGGTGGTGGCGCCGGCCTGGTTGCGCGGCAGCGGCTTGGCTCTGGACGAGCGCGGCTTCGTGCGCACGGGCTCCGCGCTGCAGAGCGTCTCGCACCCGGAGGTCTTTGCCGCCGGCGATGTGGCCGTGCGCGAAGACGCCCCGCACCCACGCAGTGGCGTCCACGCCGTGCGCGCCGGCCCGCCGCTGGCGCTGAACCTGCGCCGCTTCCTTGGCGCCGGACAGTTGCAGCCCTACATGCCGCCGTCGCGCACGCTCAACCTGCTGTCCTGCGGCGAGCGCCGCGCCATCATGGCCTGGGGGGCCTGGGCGGCCGAGGGGCGCTGGGCCTGGTGGTGGAAGGACCGCATCGACCGCGGCTTCATCCGGCGGTTCGCAGGGCCGTTGGCGTAACGTGCTGAGGCTTGAGCCGCCGGTGGCGTGAACTTCCGTTCGGGCTGAGCTTGTCGAAGCCCTTCGACAGGCTCAGGGCGAACGGCGTATGTTCAGTGCGAACGGCGTATGTCCAGTGCGAACGGCGTATGTTCAGTGCGAGCGGCGTATGTCCAGTGCGAACGCCGTATGTTCAGTGCAAAGGACGAATGTTCAGTGTGGATCGCTCATGTTCAGCGCGAACGGTTCCAGTGGAACGGTGCCGGCGCCATGAAGCTCAGAGCCTGTGAATTATTCCGGCGCGCCCGAGCGGGCGTCCCAGATGGTGTCGATCTAGGCGCAAAGCACAGCCGTAGCTTGGGCTACGGCGAGCATTTGCAACGACGAGTGACGCCGTTTGGGGCGTACGAGCGGGTGTGCGGGAATATTTCACAGGCTCTCAGTCCTTCGGCCTGAACACGATCTCCACCGTGCCGGGCACGCGGCCGTCGGTGTCCTTGGGCAGGCTGCCAGTGCGGTCGATGGCGCGCAGCACGGCCTCGTCCCATTCCTTGGAGCCGCTGGACTTCACCAGGCGGCGGCCGATGATGGTGCCGGTGGGCGCTGCGCGTACCTCGATCACGGCTTCGGGGTTGCCGGTCACCATGTCGGTGAGCACGATGTTGGGTTTGACGGCGCGCATGATCAGCCCGCCGTAGCTCTTGGAGGGCGCTGCATCTACGGCGGCTGTCCCCCTGCTGCCCGGGACGCCCGAGCCGGTGGGAATCTGCCCCATCATGCGATTGAGGTTTTCCTCGCGCTGCTGGGCCAGGCGCTTGTCCTGTGCCTGTTCCTCGCGTTGGCGTTGCTGGGCCTCGCGGGCCAACTTCTCCTTGGCGGCCTTGTCGCGCTCGGTCTTCTCGGCCTTCTGGCGCTCGGCCTGTTCCGCCTTGTCCCGCGCAGCTTTTTCGGCTTTCTGCGCCTTTGCAGCCTTCTCGGGCTGGTCCTGCGCGGCCATCTCCAACTGCGCTTTCTGCTGCTTCGCCTTTTCCAGCGCGATGTCTGCCTCGCGCGGCGGCGGCGCAGGCGTTGTTGGGGCCGGTGCTGGCGCCACAGGGGGTGGAGGAGGGGGCGGAGGCGCCAGTGCTGGTGCCGCAGGCGGGGGAGGCTGTTCCGCTGGCGGTGCCGCCTCTTGCGGCACGGCCGCCCACAGTTCGGCAGAGACGGTGACGGGCGGTGGCGCGCGCCAGGCCACGCCCCAGGCCAGCGCGGCCACCAGGCCGCCGTGCACCAGCACCGACAGCGCAGCGCCCTGCGCCGTGCCCCCGGGCGGGCGGGGCATCAGCGTGTCAGGGGCGGCGTCAGGCGTGGATCCTGGACCAGGTTCCTGCCCAGATCCATGCGCGGGAGCGTCCGGCCTCGGGTTCATGCGTCAAGCGTCAAGGGACAACCCGCGCGCTCTCACCCCGACTGCTTGACCGACAGGCCCACGCGCTTGACGCCCGCCTTTTGCAGCACATCCATCACGCGCACCACGCTCTCGTACGTGACGGTGCGGTCGGCGCTGATCACCACGGGGGTGTCGGCATTGCCGGCCTGCTTCTCGCGCACGCGGCTGGCCAGGCGTTCCAGGGTCAGCGGTAGCGGGTCTTCCCGCTGGTCCACGCGCAGGCGCAGCTTCTCGTCCTTGCCCAGCACCACCTCGATCACCTGGGTGGCACGCTGCTGCGCCTTGCCCACCGTGGGCAGGTCCACCACGCCGGTGGTGATGAGGGGCGCGCTGACCATGAAGATGATCAGCAGCACCAGCATGACGTCGATGAACGGGACCATGTTGATCTCGTTCATCGCGCGCCTGCGGCGCGAGCCGCTGCGGGAGACAACGCCGGGCATGGCCGCTTTACCGTGGCCCGCTCGGTCCGCTTGCCGCGCCGGCGGCCAGCGGCGCCACGCCCGCGTTGCGCTGCAGGATGTTGGTGAACTCTTCCATGAAGGTCTCCATCTGCGTGGCGATGCGGTCGATGTCGTGCGAGAAGCGGTTGTAGGCGATCACCGCCGGGATGGCGGCGAACAGGCCGATGGCCGTGGCCACCAGCGCCTCGGCAATGCCGGGCGCCACGCTGGCCAGCGTGACCTGCTGCAGGTTGGACAGGCCCACGAAGGCGTGCATGATTCCCCACACCGTGCCGAACAGGCCCACGTAGGGGCTGACCGAGCCCACCGAGGCCAGGAAGTTCAGGTTGCGCTCCACCACGTCCAGCTCGCGTTGAAAGCTTGCGCGCATGGCGCGGCGTGCGCCGTCCAGCTGGGCGGTGGCGTCCATGCGGCGTTCCCGCAGCTTCAGGAACTCGCGCATGCCGCTGGCAAACAGCCGCTCCATCGGGGCCGCGTCGGCCTTCTTGCCGGCACCGTCGTTCAGCTCGGTCAGGCTGCGGCCCGACCAGAACTCGCGCTCGAACTCGTCGTTGCGGTGGCGCACCTTGCGCAGGCCGAGCACCTTGCCGAAGATCACTGCCCAGCTGACCAGCGAAACGAGCAGCAGCCCGGCCATCACGAGCTGGACGACCAGGCTCGCGTTCAGGGCCAGATGGAGGATGGACAGGTCCTGGTTCATGGTGCTGGGTGAGGCTGGGGAGCGGCAGAGGAGGAGATGGGATCGATCAGCGCCAAGACGAGCTCGGGGATGCGGCGAGGCCGCCATGATGACGCATCCACGCAACCCACGCGGATGGTGCCTTCGGCCAGCAGCCGAGATCCGCACCAGGCCTGTTGCGAGAAGTTCATGGACGCGCGCCCACAGTCTGTCAGTTTTACCGTGATGCGCAATTCGTCGTCCAACCTGGCCGGCGCCAGGTGCCGCACCTCGGTGTGGCTCACGATGAAGATGGCCCCGGTCTGTTCGCGCAAGGACTGCTGGCTGATGCCCCCCACCTCGGCGCCGCCGCCGCCTTCAGCCCGACCAGTTGGACCAGCCTGGCCAAGGTGGCGCAGCCATTCGGTGCGGGCCCGCTCGAAGAACTTCAGGTAGTTCGCGTAGAACACCACGCCGCCCGCGTCGGTGTCTTCCCAGTACACCCGAATGGGCCAGCAGAAGGGGGCGGCGTCCGGTGTCATGCGTGCGTACAGATGCCGCTTCGGCAACAACGCCTTGTTCAGCCCGCGTGCAGCACCCGCTGCAACCGCGCCAGCGCCTGCGTGAGCTGAGGCATCGCGCTGGCGTAGCTCAGGCGCAGGTAGCGTTCTGCCGCAGCGGGCCCGAAGTCGCGCCCGGGCGTGAGCGCCACATGGGCCGAGTGCAGCAGGCCGTGGCAAAGATCCCAACTGCTGGCGGAGAAGGCGCTGCAATCGGCCCAGGCGTAGAAGGCACCGTCTGGCGCCACCGGCACCTGCAGGCCGATGCGCTCCAGCCCGGCCAGCACCACGTCGCGCCGGCGCTGGAACTCGCCGCGGCGCTGCTCGTACTCGGCGATGGACTCGTCCGTGAAGCAGGCCAGCGCCGCGTGCTGCGCCAGGCTGGAGGCGCAGATGTAGAGGTTCTGTGCCAGCTTTTCTACGGCCGGCACCAGGGCCGGGGGCAGCACCACCCAGCCCAGGCGCCAGCCTGTCATGGAGAAGTACTTGGAGAAGCTGTTGACCGAGATCACGTCGTCACCATGCGCCAGCGCGCTGTGGCCAAAGCGCGCTTCGTAGCTCAGGCCCAGGTAGATCTCGTCCACCACCGTCACGCCGCCGCGTGCGCGCACCGCCTGCACGATGCGCCCCATCTCGGCGGGGTCGATGGAGGTGCCGGTGGGGTTGGAGGGCGAGGCCAGCACCACGCCGCGCGTGGCGGGTGTCCAGGCGGCCTCAACCCCCGCGGCGTCGAGCTGAAAGCGCTGCGCGGGCCCGCAGGGCAGCAGCCGGGCCTGGCCGCCCGCGGCGGTGACGAAATGCCGGTTGCAGGGGTAGCAGGGGTCGGGCATCAGCACCTCGTCCCCGGCTTCGAACAGCGCCAGGCACACCAGCTGCAACGCCGCCGAAGCCCCGGCCGTGACGAGGATGCGCTCGGGCGCGATGTCCAGGCCGAAGCGCTGCGCGTACCAGGCGCTGATGGCCGTACGCAGCGCGGGCAGGCCGGTGGCCTGGGTGTAGGCGGTCTGGCCGGCTTGCAGGCAGGCCTGGGCGGCGGCCTGCACCGGCGCGCTGGCCGTGAAATCCGGCTCGCCAATGTTCAGGTAGATCATGGGTTCGCCGCCCCGGGCCGGGTCGCAGGCCGGGCCGGCGGCCACCTCGCGCGCCGTCTTGGCCATCTCCATGACCCAGAAGGGCTCGATCCGCTCGACGCGGGAGGCGAGCTTCATGCCCCTGCACCGCCTTGGCGCGCGGCCCGCACGGCGGCCACTTCCACCGCCCGCAGGTCACCTGCGGTCTTGTCCAGCACGCCGTTGACGTACTTGTGGCCGTCGGTGCCGCCGAACTCCTTGGCCAGTTCCACCGCCTCGTTGATGGCCACTTTGTAGGGAATCTCCAGGCAGTTCGAGAGCTCCCAGGCGCCAATCAGCAGCACCCCGTGCTCCACGGGCGACAAGGCGCTGGTGCGGCGGTCCACATGGCGGGCCAGGGCGGCATCCAGCGCCGCGGCGTCGCGGATGCAGCCGTGCAGCAGGGCGTCGAAGTGCGCGCTGTCGCACTTGTCGAAACCCTCCTGCTCTCGCATGTGGGCGTCGATCACCCCGGGCTCGCTGCCTGACAGCAGCCACTCGTACAGGCCTTGCAGCGCAAACTCGCGCGAGCGGCGGCGGGGCGACTTGCCGGTGGGGCGCCGGCCCGCAGGCTTCTTGCGGGGGGCTGGGGGGGAAGTCTCTGAACTCATGGGGCGTTGATGCGGGGGTCAGGCAGCCGCCGCTGGGCGGCGTCTGCGGGTTGTTCAGGAAGAGGCGGAAGAGGCGGAAGAGGCGCGGGCCGAGGTGGCTGCGGCCGGTCAGCCGATGTCTTCCAGCAGGTTGGCCATCTCCACGGCCACGCGGGCGGCGTCGCGGCCCTTCTCGTCGGTACGCGCCCAGGCCTGGGCTTCGTCTTCCACCGTCAGAATGGCGTTGGCAATGGGCAGGCCGTGGTCCAGCGCCACGCGGCTCACGCCTGCGCCGCTCTCGTTGGCCACCAGCTCGAAGTGGTAAGTTTCACCGCGGATGATGCAGCCCAGGGCCACCAGGGCGTCATGGTCCCCGCTGTCGGCCAGGGCCTTCAGCGCCACGGGCACTTCCAGCGCGCCGGGCACGCTGACGTGACGGATGTCCTCCTCCTCCACACCCAGCGCCTTCAGTTCGGCGATGCAGACCTGCGCCAGGCGCGAGGTGATGTCGTCGTTGAAGCGCGCCCGCACGATGCCGATGGACAGGCCTTCTCCGCGCAGGGCGGTGGCGCTGCCCTTGTTGGCGTCTTTCATGGGGTGGCAGTCCTTGGATGGGGGTGAAGGGAGCGTTTCATTGCGCCACGGGCCGGAAGCCCGTGACCTCCAGGCCGTACCCGGTCATGCTGGGCATGCGGCGCGGGCTGCCCAGCAGCTTCATGCGGGCCACGCCCAGTTCACGCAGGATCTGTGCGCCCACCCCGTAGGTTCGCAGATCCATCTGCGGCCGCTGCGCCTGGGCGAGGGTGCGGCCGGGCACCAGTTGGTCCAGCAAGGCGTCGGGCTCCTGCGTGCAGTTCAGCAGCACGGCCACCCCGGCGGGCGCGGCCTGCAGTGCCGCCAGGGCCTGGGGCAACGGCCAGGAATGGTGACTTTCCGTGGCATTGAGCAGGTCCAGCGCCGTGAAGGGCTCGTGCACGCGCACCAGCACCTCGTCCGTCGGTGCCCATTGGCCATGGCTCAGGGCCAGGTGCAGGCCGCCGCTGCGGTCGCGGTACGAGGTGCAGGTGAAGGTGCCCTGCGCCGTGGTCATGGTGCGGGCGTCCACGCGCTGCACCAGGGATTCGTTTTGGCTGCGAAAGCTGATCAGGTCAGCGATGGTGCCTATCTTCAGGCCGTGCTGCTGCGCAAAGATCTCCAGATCGGGCAGACGCGCCATCGTGCCGTCGTCCTTCATGATCTCGCAGATCACGGAGGCCGGCGTCAGGCCCGCCATGCCCGCCAGATCGCAGCCGGCTTCGGTGTGGCCCGCGCGCATGAGCACGCCGCCGTCCTGCGCCTGCAGCGGGAAGATGTGGCCGGGCTGTACCAGGTCGCTGGGCTTGGCGTCGCGCGCCACAGCCACTTGGACGGTGCGCGCCCGGTCAGCCGCCGAGATGCCGGTGGTCACCCCCGTGGCCGCCTCGATGGAGACGGTGAAGGCCGTGCCGTGCTTGGTGCCGTTGCGGCTGGTCATGGGCGGCAGCTGCAGCCGCTCGCAGCGCTCGCGGGTGAGCGTCAGGCAGATCAGGCCGCGCGCGAAGCGCGCCATGAAGTTGATGGCCGCGGGTGTGACATGGTCTGCCGCAATGACGATATCGCCTTCGTTTTCGCGGTCTTCCTCGTCCACCAGCACGACCATGCGCCCGGCGGCCAGCTCGGCCACCAGCTCGGGAATCGGGGAAATGGGCATCTGGCGATTGTAGGAGGCGGGGTCAAACCCCCGGCCCTGGGCGCTTCGCCAGCCGGCGCCGGAGCCGGTTCTCCTTGGCTTCAGCGCAGCTTCAGCGCAGTTTCAGTGCCTTTTTACCCTCAGGGTGCCAGCGTGCTTGGTGCTTTGGGGGTTGGTAGCCCCTTGAAGAAGGCGCTGCGGCCTGGGTGCCGTGCGCGGATGCGCAGATCCGGGCCGATGGGCGTGCACTCGATGAATTCCAGCGCCAGGGCGTCCGTCAGCCGCTCCAGCGGGCCGAAGGCGGCCATGCCCCGGCCCGCCCCCAACATCTGCGGCGCGAAGTAGACCAGCAACTCGTCCACCAGGCCGGCCTTGAGCAACGAGCCGTTGAGCTGCTGCCCGGCCTCCACGTGCAGTTCATTCATGCCTCGGGCGGCCAGATCATCCAGCACCGCCGCCAGATCGGTCTTGCCCCGCTCATCGGCGCTCACGCGCACCACCTCCAGATTCGGGTACAGATCACGCAGCGGCGCCGCTGCCGCGTCCACCGTCGCCCCGACGTAGACCAGCACCTGACCCGGGGGGTGCAGGATGCGCGCTTGCGGCGAGATCTCCAGCCGCGAGTCCACCACCACGCGCAGGGGCTGCTGGTGGGTGGGTACCAGCCGCACATCCAGCCGCGGGTCGTCGTCGCGCACGGTGCCGATGCCCGTCAGCACCGCTCCGGCGCGCCGGCGCCAGGCGTGTCCGTCAGCGCGGGCGGCGGCCGAGGTGATCCACTGGCTGGCGCCGTTGGCCAGCGCCGTCTGCCCGTCCAGCGAGGCGGCGATCTTCATGCGCACCCAGGGCCGCTGGCGAACCATGCGCGAGAAGAAGCCGATGTTCAGTTCGAAGGCCTCACGCGCCCAGGCCTGACCTTCGGTGTCTTCGGGGTGATCGGCAGCGAAGCGGGCCGCAAGCGCGCCCGTGAACTCGCCGGCCACCTGCACCTCGATGCCTGCGGCACGCATGCGTGCGATGCCCTGGCCGGCCACCAGCGGGTTGGGGTCTTGAAGGGCCACCACCACGCGTCCCAGCCCGGCCGTGATCAGGGCGTCGCAGCAGGGGGGCGTGCGGCCATGGTGGGCGCAGGGCTCCAGGGTCACCCAGGCGGTGGCGCCGTGGGGGTCGTGTCCGGCGTCCCGCACCGCTCGCAGCGCCATGACCTCTGCGTGGGGCCCGCCGGCTTGCTGGGTGTGGCCCGTTGCCCACCAACCGACCTGATCCGGGCTGGTGATCACGCACCCTACGCGCGGGTTGGGTTCGGACAGGCCGATGGCCGATGAGGCGAGTTTCAGCGCGGTGCTGGCTGGGCTGCTGCCTCGCAGACCGACCTCACAAGAGGGGCCCGCACGGTCCGATGTCACCATGAATGCTCCTGGTCTTATCACAGCAGGCGGGCAGAGAAGCTGGCACTGCTTCTTTGCAAGCGCGTGGCGGTCGAGTGCGTGCGCGCCTGCCCTTGGGCGTCGGTCCACGTTACCGCAACCTGCACGGTCTTGAACTGCATCGCCCCGTCAGCGCCCGTGTCTGTCACGGTGTATTGGACGCTGTAGTTCACGGTGGTGCCGGCCACCTGGGTGGCAGCCGGGGTACCGGCCACCAGGGAGGCGTGACCCCAGTCCCGCGAGCGCAGGTCCTCGAACACCCGCTGGGCGATGAAGCTGGCATCGGATTGCTGCCGCGACGCTGCCGCGCTGCTCGTCAGGGACCCCTGCAACCGGCTCATCGCCAGCACACCCCCGGCAATGATCACCAGCGTGATCAACACCTCGATGAGCCCGACGCCTGCCGCAGCGCCTCTCGCTGCGGGGGTCTTCACCAGTCCCTCCAGGTGCCCATGACCTTTGCGAACCGGGGGGCGGTGGTGCGCACCCTCGCGAGGGGTCCGTTGGCTGTGTCAGCGGGGAGCTCGACGTTTGAAGCACTGAGGTTGTGGGTGCCCGCAACGGCGATTGCCCCCCGGATGCTGGGGGAACTGCAATCCGTACAGTTCACATCACCCGTGACGTAAACGAAGCCCTGGACGGCGACGCCTGCCGGCAGGGTCAAGTTTCCCTCCACCACCAGCAGCACAGGGCTGGCGGTACTGCCTACGCCACCGCTGAGCGTCAGGTTGCCCTCGTGCCAGACGAGGCCTGACGTGGAGGTGCCGAAAGAAGCACCGCTGGTGACGGGAGTGGTCAGCGCCTTGATGGCGGGCTGCGAAGCGCCGAACAGGCTTTCGAAGGTGGCGAGGTTCGTGATGGCAACGGTCGGTGGGCTTCTCAAGATGGACGTCAACTCAACCACCTGAGCGACCGCCGCACGGCCGCTGCAGGTGCTCAGATCGGCAACGTTGCTGCAGTCGCTGCCGCCGCTGGAGGTGAGCTGCAGTCGCGCAACGGGAGCGGTATCCGAGGCCAGCATCGACAGGGTGACCGAGTACGTCAGTTCGCCGCCAGGGGAACCTGTCAACGTGGCATTGGTGATGGTGAAGCGGCCCGCTGCCGTGGGCGCCGGGGCCAGTTGGGTTGTGCGGCCTGGCGCGCCCGTGTCCGCATTCAACACCGACAAGGCCACCTCCAGCCCCGCCTCGGCCGCGGCATGCGCCTGCTTGGCACGGGTCTGGTTGGCAGTGGCGCGCTGCTCCAGCCAGCTGGCGGCATGGGAGTGAAACACCAGCACGCTGACCACCATCAGCATGATCACGGCCACCACCAGGGTGGCGGCGCCGGCCTGTCGCCGGGTGCCGGCCAGCAGCCGCCTTCCCGGTTGGCCAATGCGCTGGCTTGTGCTGTACATCATGCGCATGTGGTTTTGGCGTTGCGGTACCAGTCGTTGCGCACCCGCACGCTGTGTGTCAGGGTGCGGGTCACGGTCGGGTTGTTGACCAGGCGGCCCGTGAGGGTGAGCTGGATCAGGCGGGTGCACACCACCCAGGCCGCACCGGTCGATGCCGCAAAGGGCTGCTGGGGGTCGGCCACTGCGCCGGTGCCGTCCAGGTACTCGAAGTTGAGCGCCGTGATCTCCGACATGGCAGGGTCCGTCACGGGCTGCCAGCCGGTCACAGCGGTGCAGGTGGTGACGCCAGTGCCGGCCTGCACGGCGCCGCCTTGCAGCTTGAAACCCAGGCGCTCGGTGCTGTCCCGGGTGCCATTCTGTGTGTTCGGCAGGTCATAGGCATACAGCACGCACCCTGCAGTGGTGAGGTTGATGCCGCCGTCTCCAGCGCCGGCCACGGCATCCTGGGTAAAGGGGTTGGGGGCTGCATCGGAGGCGGTCAACGTCCCTTGCGCTGCGCTGGAGTACCCCGCTCGCCGAAGGTCACGCGTCATCAGCTCCATGGCGGCGTTCAGATCCTGGGTCAGGCGTGCGTCCTGGAAGCTCCGACCAGCGGTGATCAGCGAGCGGCCGAGGAAGTCGGTCAGCCCAGCCAGCAAGAAAAGGCCGATGGTCGCAGAGATCAGCAGCTCCACCAAACCCAGGCCGCGCTGGTTGCTGCCCAGTCTGCCCCTTCCAGGGCCGCTCCTTGTCGGTCCACCAGGCGTGGCGGGCACGCTCACTGACTCCAGCATGTCGCGGGCGTCTTGGTCATGGCCAGGCCCGAGACTGTCAGAGTCATGGCCGTGCAACCGGCGTCGTCGTTCTGCGACTTGCCAGACACAGCCGTAGCCGTGGCGGTGAAGCCCGTGGCAGATGCGCCAGACAGCGCGAGGGTGTAGTAGTCGTCGGGCGAAGTGTTCTTGGGGTAGCCCAAAGTGCCGCAGGCGCGGGTGCCGGTCAGGGTGCCGGCATAGCCGGTGCACTGCGTGCGCAACTTTTCCTGCTCGATCTGGATCTGCTGCAACGCCAGCATCGCGTCGGCCCGGCGGGACTTGCGTACCGACTGCTGGTAACTCGGCAGCGCGATGGCGGCGAGGATGGCGACGATGGCCACCACGACCATCAACTCGACCAGGGTGAAGCCCCTGTCGGCTCGAACGGGCACCAAACTCACGCCCTGGGGCGCAGGCAGGCCGTCGTTGTCAACTTTGGATTCGATCCCGGTGTGCATGGCCCAGCCGTGGAGGGTATTGAGGCGCTTGAAGATGCGTTCAGGCCAGAACGCCAAAGCCCGAACGACCAAACGACTAAATGAAGTTTCGCACGCGGCAGGGTCGCCTGCCCAGCCTGCGACGCCAGTGCGCTGAGGCTTGCCTGCTACTGGCGCCGCTGGATGCGGCGGTCAACAGGCTGGATGCCCTGGCAGCAGGCCCTGCGCGCTGCAGGTGCGCACACGGCCGCGCAGGTTGACGATGTGGCGGATCTCGCGGCCCGCCCTGTCCGTCAGCCGAACGGTGCCGCCAGGTGCCGCCAACCCGGTGCGCGGGTCGAACAGAATGGACGTCACGTTGGCCGCCACCTGCCGAGACTCCCCGGCCTGCCAGTGGCGCGCGTTGATCAGTGCAGCCTGCGCCGCATTGCACTGGGCTTGCCCGCTGCCGTCGCAGCTGCAGGCGGCCGCCGGCCCGGCATGCACCACGTAGCAGCTGCCCGCAGCGGTGGCATGGAAGGTCATGCGCATGTCGCTGTTACGCATGATCGCCTCGCTGCGCATGTGCTGCAGATCACCCAGCAAGGTGGCCGACTGTCCGTGCAGCCTCTGGCGCTCCATCATGTCGGTGAACGATGGCACTGCGCTGCCCACGAGAATGCACAGGATGCACAGGCAGACGCCGCACTCGAGCAAGGTGATGCCGCGCTGGCGACGGCGGGTGACGGTCGAGGGCAGGTGGTTCATCGCGGGCTCCGCAACAGCACAGGCCGCCATCTTCGAATGCAGGCCCTGCGCCGTCATCGCCCCGGCGGGCCCCCCGGAAGGGGGGGTGAATCCTCGGGCCTGGTGGCCGTGTCTGACGGCCGCCGGCGCTGCCTGAGGAATGTCCCCAGGGCTGCCCCTCAGGTTTCAGATATCCCGGATCAACTGCCGGAATTCGTCCACGTCTTCGAAGCTGCGGTAGACGCTGGCAAAGCGCACGTAGGCCACCTTGTCGATGCGCTTGAGTTCGCGCATGACCAACTCACCCAGCCGCGTGGTGGGCACCTCGCGCAGCGAGCCAGAAAGCAGCTTTTCCTGGATACGGTCCAGTGCCGTATCCACCTGTTCGATGCTGACCGGGCGCTTGCGCAGCGCCAGCATCATGGAGGAGCGCAGCTTGGCGGGGTCGAACTCCACCCGGCCGCCGTCGCGCTTGACCACCGTGGGCATGGCCACCTCGGGGCGCTCGTAGGTGGTGAAGCGGCGGTCGCACTTCAGGCAGCGGCGCCGACGGCGGGTGAAGCCCTCCTCGGAGTCCCGGGTCTCGGCGACCTGGGTCTCTTCGTGGCTGCAGTAAGGGCAGCGCATGCGCTGGGCGCTGGCCTGCGCCTCAGCCGTAGACGGGGAAGGCGCTGGTCAGCGCCGCCACCTTCTGCCGCACGGCAGCGATGTTGGCGGCGTCATGCGGGGCGTCCAGCACGTCGGCGATCAGGTGGGCGGTCTGGCGGGCCTGCGCTTGCCCGAAGCCGCGCGTGGTCATGGCCGGCGTGCCCAGGCGGATGCCGCTGGTGACCATGGGCTTTTGCGGGTCGTTCGGGATGCCGTTCTTGTTGCAGGTCATGTGGGCCTGGCCCAGCACGGCCTCCGCTTCCTTGCCAGTCAGGCCTTTGGGGCGCAGGTCCACCAGCATGACGTGGCTTTCGGTGCGGCCCGAGACGATGCGCAGGCCGCGCCCGATCAGGGTCTCGGCCAGCACCCGCGCATTGTCCAGCACCTGTTGCTGATAGACCTTGAACGCCGGCTGCAGCGCCTCCTGGAAGGCCACGGCCTTGCCGGCGATCACGTGCATGAGCGGCCCGCCCTGTATGCCGGGGAAGATGGCGCTGTTCATCTTCTTGGCGATGGCCTCGTCGTTGGTCAGGATGATGCCGCCACGCGGGCCGCGCAGGCTCTTGTGGGTGGTGGATGTCACCACGTCGGCGTGCGGCACCGGGTTGGGGTAGACGCCCGCAGCGATCAGCCCGGCGTAGTGCGCCATGTCCACCATGAAGAGGGCGCCGATGGCCTTGGCCACGCGGGCGAAGCGCTCGAAGTCGATGCGCAGGCTGTAGGCCGAGGCACCGGCGATGATGAGCTTGGGGCGGTGCTCGTGCGCCAGGCGCTCCATCGCGTCGTAGTCGATGGCTTCGTTCGCGTCCAGCCCGTAGCTGACCACCTTGAACCACTTGCCGCTCATGTTCAGCGGCATGCCGTGGGTGAGGTGCCCGCCCTCGGCCAAGCTCATGCCCATGATGGTGTCGCCCGGCTGCAGCAGGCCGAAGAACACGCCTTGGTTGGCTTGAGAGCCGGAGTTGGGCTGCACGTTGGCGAAGTTCGCGCCATACAGCGCCTTCAGCCGGTCGATCGCCAGTTGTTCCACCACGTCCACGTGCTCGCAGCCGCCGTAGTAGCGCTTGCCGGGGTAGCCCTCGGCGTACTTGTTGGTGAGCTGGCTGCCCTGGGCGGCCATCACGGCCGGGGAGGTGTAGTTCTCGGAGGCGATGAGCTCGATATGAGCCTCCTGGCGCTGGGTCTCGGCCTGGATGGCAGACCAGATCTCGGGGTCGACGTGGGCGATGGTGTGCTGTTGGCGGTCGAACATGCTGTGCGGTCGTCTTCGTATGGAGGGGCTTGGGCAGCCAGAGCGGCTGTAGCTTTGTATCAGAGCCCGGATGGCCTTGGGACAGGCCGGGGCAGGGTGGCCTGGGCCAGCAAGCCCAAGGAGGAGGCGTCTTGAGAGGCGGCGGCGCGCCATGCTGGGGTCTTGGGGGCATGTGCCGGCGCGCTGGCGGCCTGCACGGACACGGCCTTGTCTGTCGGGTTCCCTGCCGCCAGTCCCGCCACCTTCTGCAACTGGCTCTGCTCGCCCAGCACGCGCTGGGGGTAGCCGGGTTGGCCGGTGGAGCTGTAGGCGCCCACGTAGGCGACCAGGCCGCCTTCCACGCTGCCGGCCTGCATGATGCTCTCTTTGAGCACCTGCGCGCCCACGCGCAGGTTGCTGACGGGGTCGAACGCCGCCCGCAGCCCGCCCAAGGGTTCGAACTTGTCGTAATGCGCGTGCGCCACCACCTGCATCAGGCCCTTGGCGCCGCCGCTACCCTGGGCAAACGGGTTGAAGGCGGACTCCACCGCCACCACCGCCAGGATCAACGTGGGCTCAAGGCCGGCGCGCGGGCCGATGGACCAGGCTTCCAGCACCAGGCGCGACACCGGCTCCAGAGCGATGCGGTAGCGCTTGGCGATCCACTCGGCCACGGCCGCCTGCTCGCCCGTCAGCAACGATGGCTCGGAGGCGGTGGTGCGGTTAAGGGCTTCGTGAACCTCTGCGGCATCCTCCGCCCCGTGCGCCTCTGCGCGGGCCTCCTGCCGGCCTTGCAGCCAGCCCAGGGTGTGGGCCTCAACCGTGGCGCGCAGTTCAGGCTGGCTCAACCCCAGCGCCAGGACGCCCGCCACGACCAGGCCCACTGCGGCCAGTGAATGATGGCTGATGGCCATTAGCACCCGGGCCAGCAGCCTGGGCAAGTCGGCAAGCCCTTTCGGCTGCGGGCCCCCGGGCTTGCGGGGTGCTTCTTGCGTATCGGGCATGTTCATCCTTTCGTCACTGGGGCGAAGGCGGCGCCGACCAGGGCGCCGCAAGAGCGACAGTGATAATCGTTTGTCATGCAGGCACCGGCCTTCGGGCCAGCGCTCGTCACTGTCTGTTGAAGGCCCTGCGCTCAGGTATGGCACCGGACACGTTCAGGGAAAACCCTCAACTCATGCAATCGGCGCGGATTCTAGGGATGCCGGTATAACCGGTCAATCATAAGAATCGCATAACTAAGATGGTTTTCTTATGAAGTACCGGGACTTGCGTGAGTTCATGGACGGTCTTTCGGCCTTGGGAGAACTGCGGCGCGTGTCGCAGCCCGTGTCGCCCAAGCTGGAGATGACGGCCATTGCCGACACCGTGCTGCGCGCCGGTGGCCCGGCGCTGTTGTTTGAGAAACCGCAAGGTGCGGCCATGCCCTGCCTGGCCAACCTGTTCGGCACCACTCGGCGCGTGGCGCTGGGCATGGGTGCGGAGTCCGCCGCCGATCTGCGCGACGTGGGCCGGCTGCTGGCCGCCCTGAAGGAGCCCGAGCCCGTGCGCGGCCTGAAGGACGCCGGCAAGCTGCTGCAAATGGCCAAGGCGGTGTGGGACATGAAGCCGGCCACCGTGCGCCGCCCGGCCTGCCAGGAGGTGGTGCTGGCAGGCGCCGAGGTGGACCTGGCCCGCCTGCCGGTGCAGACCTGCTGGCCGGGGGACGCGGGCCCGCTCATCACCTGGGGCCTGGTGGTCACGCGTGGCCCACAAGGAGTGGTCCAGCCGCGGCGGCGGCAGAACCTGGGTATCTACCGCCAGCAGGTCATCGGGCGGCGGCAGGTCATCATGCGTTGGTTGGCACACCGCGGCGGGGCGCTGGACTTCCGCGAATTCGCGCTGGCCAACCCGGGCCAGCCCTTCCCCATCGCGGTGGCACTGGGGGCCGACCCGGCCACCATCCTGGGCGCGGTGACGCCGGTGCCCGACACGCTGTCGGAGTATCAGTTTGCCGGCCTGCTGCGCGGCAGCCGCACCGAGGTGGCGGACACGGGCGTGGGCGAGGGTGAGTGGCGGCTGCAGGTGCCGGCCAGCGCCGAGATCGTGCTCGAGGGGCATATTCCGGTGGCGGCTCCAGGCTTTGTGGGCGAGAGCGAGGCTGGCGTGCGCCTGAAGGAACAGGGCGGCTACCTGCACGCCCTGGAAGGCCCGTTTGGCGACCACACCGGGTACTACAACGAGCAGGACTGGTTCCCCGTGTTCCAGGTCGACCGCATCACCCAGCGGCGCGATCCGATCTACCACTCAACCTACACCGGCAAGCCGCCGGACGAACCCGCCGTGCTGGGCGAGGCGCTGAACGAGGTGTTCGTGCCCATCCTGCAAAAGCAGTTCACCGAGATCGCAGACTTCTACCTGCCGCCCGAGGGCTGCAGCTACCGCATGGCGGTGATCTCCATCCGCAAGGCCTACCCGGGCCATGCCAAGCGGGTGATGTTCGGCCTGTGGAGCTTTCTGCGCCAGTTCATGTACACCAAGTTCATCGTGGTGGTGGACGACGATGTGAACGTGCGCGACTGGAAGGAGGTGATCTGGGCCATCACCACGCGCATGGACCCGGTGCGCGACACCACGCTGGTGGATTCCACGCCCATCGACTACCTGGACTTTGCCTCGCCCGTCAGCGGCCTGGGGGGCAAGATGGGCCTGGACGCCACGAACAAGTGGCCGGGCGAGACCACGCGCGAGTGGGGCCGCACCATCCGCATGGACGCTGAGGTGGAGCAGCGCGTGGCGCCGGTGCTGGCCGACATCCTCGGTCGGGGCTGAGCGCCTTCTGCTCGCGCATACTCAGCCGGCCCCGAACCAGTCCCCATACTCAGCCGGCCCCGAACTTGTCCCCATACTCAGCCGGCCCCGAACTTGTCCCCATACTCAGCCGGCCCCGAACCACTCCCGTTCGGGCTGAGCTTGTCGAAGCCCTTCGACTTCGCTCAGGGCGAACGGGGCGTGAGCGCGTCCACTTCTCTCAGCGCGAACGGGGTGTGAGCGCTTCGACTGCGCTCAGCGCGAACGGGGTGTG